>JAZNOF010000010.1:0-26659 GCA_045580665.1 Congzhengia sp. | reverse complement strand
CCCCTAAACTGCTTAGGGGCACTTGCGTCCCCTAAGTACCCCCGCTAATATACTGTAGGACTCAGTCTTTTCGCCGCTTTGGAAAATATTTTTAAATTTTCCCTGCGAGAGCGAAAAAATTTTATCGTAAATTGGCTATGTGCAAAAGTTGCCCGTCGGAGACACAAAATATTTATATGTTCAATTTGTTTATTACATATTAATAGAGGTTGCAAAATTTGCAACCTCTTTTACATTACATATTCTCTACTATTCTCTTTGTATCCCTTGCTATTGTCATTTCCTCGTCTGTAGGAATTACAAAGCAACGAACGCGTGAATCTTCGGCTGAAAATTCAACTTCTTTTCCGCGAACGTTATTTTTCTCTTTATCAATTTTAACGCCCATAAATTCTAATCCTGCCAAAACGTCCTCACGAACGTCGGGGCCGTTTTCGCCAACGCCGCCTGCAAATGTGATAACGTCAACTCCGCCCATAACGGCTGCGTATTTACCGATAAAGCTTATTACGCTGTGGCGGAACATTTTAAGAGCAAGTTTTGCTCTTTCGTTGCCTTCGGCTGCTGCTTTATCTAAATCTCTAAAGTCGCTCGAAACGCCCGAGATACCCTGAACGCCTGATTTCTTATTTAAGATAGAATCTACCTCGTCAACGGTTAAGCCTTCATTCTTAGCTAAGAAAGGAATAACTGCAGGGTCGATTGAGCCACTACGCGTTCCCATAACAAGTCCGTCTAATGGCGTAAAGCCCATTGATGTATCAACAACTTTGCCGTTTTTAACTGCTGCGATTGATGAGCCGTTTCCTAAATGGCAGGTGATGATTTTTAAATCTTCAATGGGTTTTCCCATAACCTCTGCAACTCTGTGTGCAACATAGTTATGAGATGTTCCGTGGAAGCCGTATTTTCTGATTTTATATTTTTCGTAGTATTCATAAGGAATTGCGTACATATAGCTTTCAGGGGGCATTGTCTGGTGGAAAGCTGTGTCAAATACGCCAACATTAGGAACACCGGGCATTGCTTCTTCGCAAGCTGCAATACCTGTAAGGTTTGCAGGGTTATGAAGGGGCGCTAAGGGGTTACATTCTGTTACTACCTTTTTAACCTCGTCTGTAATTAAAACGCTCTTTGCAAAGAACTCTCCGCCGTGAACTACTCTGTGGCCAACTGCTGAAATTTCGCTCATATCAGCTATAACGCCGTGGTCTTTATCGGTTAATGCGTCTAATACCATTTTGATCGCAACGCCATGGTCGGGCATATTATTTTCGATAACTACTTTTTCACCGCCTGCGGGTGTGTGGTTTAATTTTGAGCCATCAATACCAATTCTTTCGCACAAGCCTTTTGCAAGTACGCTTTCGTTATCCATGTCGATAAGCTGATATTTCAATGATGAGCTTCCTGCATTGATTACCAATACTTTCATTTATTCTCAAATCCTTCCTATATTATATGTAAGATTATTTTGTCATCTGTGCCTGAACGCAGGTGATTGCGCATACGCCTACGATATCGTCTGCTGAGCATCCGCGTGATAAATCGTTACAGGGTTTTGCGATACCCTGTGTGATAGGTCCGTATGCTTCTGCTTTTGCCAATCTCTGAGTTAATTTATATGCGATGTTACCAACGTTTAAGTCAGGGAACACAAGCACGTTTGCTTTACCTGCAACAGGTGAGCCGGGTGCTTTTGATTTGCCAATCGAAGGAACGATTGCCGCGTCTGCCTGAAGTTCGCCGTCTAACAAAATATCGGGGCGTTTTTCTTTTGCAAGCTTTGTTGCAAGCTGCATTTTATCAACCAATTCACTTTTTGCGCTTCCGTATGATGAGTATGAAAGCATTGCAACACAGGGGTCAGCCTCGATTAAAGTTTTAAATGACTCTGCCGATGAAATCGCGATTTCTGAAACTGCATCTGCGTCGGGGTTTTCGTTAAGTCCGCTGTCGGCGTAGATAAATGTTCCGTTATGACCGTATTCGCAATCAGGAACAACCATTACGAAAAATGCGCTGACAAGTTTTGTTCCGGGTGCGGTTTTTAAAATCTGAAGGCAAGGTCTTAACACGTTTGATGTTGAGTTAACTGCACCTGCAACCTGACCGTCAGCGAGGCCCAGTTTTACCATCATAACGCCAAAGTACAAAGGATTACCCATTGTTTCAAAAGCCTTTTCAGGTGTCATTCCCTTTGCTTTTCTCATTTCATAGAAGTTATCTGCAAACTCCTGACGTTTTTCGTCTGTTTCGGGGTCTAATATGGTTGCTTTTGAGATGTCTAAGCCAACTGCGAGTTCTGCAATTTTGGTTTTGTTACCCAAAAGAATAATGTCTGCTATGCCCTCTTCTAAAATTTTAGCAGCCGCTTCAACGGTACGGATGTCTTCACCCTCTGCTAATACGATTGTTTTTTTGTCTAATTTTGCACGTTCTTTAATTCTGTCTAAGAACTTACTCATTGGAAAAATCCTCCCTTTATATAAATAAAATTTTTAACCTATTATTGTTCCGTCAGGAATGTCTTTGTCGGGGGCGATTAGCGCCAAGTTCTTTTTATCACCTGCGGCTAAAATCATACCCTCGCTCATTACGCCGCGAAGTTTAACGGGCTTTAAGTTTGTTACTACGCAAACCTTTTTGCCCACGAATTCTTCAGGTGAATAGTAGTTTGCTATTCCCGAAACGATTTGTCTTACTTCATCGCCTATTTTAATTTTTGAAACTAAGAGTTTATCTGCGCCTTCTACCCTTTTTGATTCAAGCACAGTTCCCACCTTGATTTCAACTTTTGCAAAGTCGTCTATTGAAATGAAGTTTTCCTCCTTGGGTTCTTCTTTCGGTTCTTCCTTTACTTCCTCTAAGCTTTCTTCGATTTCTTTCATTTTCTTAGCTTCGTCAATTCGGTTAAACAAGGGTTTTCCCTCGCCTACATTTTTGCCTGATTCAGTTAAGCCAAAGCTTTCAAGTGTGTTCCACTCGGTATTTTCTGCGTTAATCTGCTCGAATATGCTTTTTGCTGTTTCTGGCATAAAGGGTTTTAAGAGCACACCAATAAATCTGATTGACTCGATTAAGTTATACAAAACTCCGCCTAAACGTTCTTTCTGTGTCTCATCTTTAGCCAAAGCCCAGGGCATTGTTTCGTCAATATACTTATTTGAACGGCGGGCAAGAATCATAATTTCTTCCAGGGCGTCTGCCGTTTTGTATTCATTCATTTTTTCTGTTACAGTTTTTGCGGTATTAAGAGCGGTTTCCTTAAGTTCATCGTCAAACTCGCCATGGAAACTTTCAGGAATTGTTCCGCCGAAGTATTTATTAACCATTGCAACAGTTCTGTTAACTAAGTTCCCCAAGGTGTTTGCTAAATCACCGTTAAATCGAGCGATTATGTTTTCGTATGTGATTGAGCCATCCTGCGCATAAGGCATTTCTTTTAACAAGTAGTAACGGATTGCGTCAACTCCGAAAAGTTTTGCCAAATCGTCTGCATACATTACGTTGCCCTTTGATTTACTCATTTTGTCGTTTCCAAAAAGTAACCATGGGTGACCGAACACCTGTTTTGGAAGCGGTAAATCGAGTGCCATTAAGAATATAGGCCAGTAGATTGTGTGGAATCTCAAAATGTCTTTTCCAATAATGTGAACATCGCAGGGCCAGTTCTTTTTAAAAAGCTCTGTCTGTTCTTTTTCAGGGTCGTAGCCAAGTGCTGTAATGTAGTTTGTTAAAGCGTCCATCCAAACGTATACAACGTGTTTTTTATCAAACTCAACGGGGATACCCCATGAAAAAGATGTTCTTGAAACGCAAAGGTCCTGAAGCCCAGGTTTTAGGAAATTATTCACCATTTCTTTTTTACGGCTTTCAGGCTTTATAAAGTCAGGATTTTCTTCAATGTGTTTCATTAAAGCGTCCTGATATTTGCTCATTTTAAAGAAGTATGCTTCTTCTTTTGTTTTCTTTACTTCTCTTCCGCAGTCGGGACAGCACCCGTCAACAAGCTGGCTTTCTGTGAAGAATGATTCACAGGGCACGCAGTACATACCCTCGTATTCACTCTTATAAATATCACCTTTTTCGTAGAGTTTTTTAAATATATTCTGAACCGACTTTTCGTGATAATCGTCAGTTGTTCTTATGAATTTATCGTAGCTTGCGCCCATTAAGTTCCAGATTTCCTTAATCTCGCCTGCAACATTATCAACGTACTGTTTAGGAGTGATACCCATTTTTTCAGCTTCTATCTGAATTTTCTGACCATGCTCATCCGTTCCCGTTAAAAAGAAAACATCATATCCCATTTCCTTTTTAAATCTTGCAATAGCATCGGTGAACACAACTTCAAAGGTGTTTCCGATGTGTGGTTTTTTTGATGTATATGCGATGGCAGTAGTTATATAAAACTTCTCTTTTCCCATCATTTTTCCTCCAATGCATAATTACTTAATTATATAATAACACTTTTTTCTGACATTTAAAAGAGTTTTTGGAAAAAAAGTTTAATTTTTTCAAAAAAAGTACATAATATTAGTCAAAAACAAGGTGGTGTATGGTAAATATGAGTATAAGAACTGATTTAGCTTTAGAAATGCACGAATATTTGTGTGAGCAGGCAGAGGAGCTTTCAGGCGTTGTTTTAAAAGACAAAAGTCGGGGGGATTTAAAAATTTCTCACGTTACAGTTGAAAATCCTATTGCCGCACAAAAAATAGGAAAGCCTATGGGAAATTATATTACGGTTGAAACGCCTGATTTGCGATTTATTGACAAAAGTGACTATGAAAAGATTTGTAAAGCTGTTGCAGAGGAAATAAAGCCTCTTATAAAAAATATAAGCAAAAGCAAACCTGTTTTGATTATAGGTCTTGGAAACCGGTCTATCACCTCAGACTCTTTAGGACCCTCCGTGGTTGACAGGCTTATGATAACAAGGCATTTGTTTTCTTACGCCCCCGAAAGTATGAGCGGTAATTTAAGTTCAGTATGTGCAATCGCCCCGGGCGTGCTTGGAATTACCGGAATTGAAACAGGTGAAATTATAGAGAGTATTTGTTTAAAGGTTAAACCCTCGGCAGTTATCTGTGTTGATGCTTTGGCTTCAAGGAGTATCGACAGAATCACAAAAACCATTCAGATTTGCGACACGGGAATCTCTCCTGGTGCAGGCGTTGGCAACAACAGAAAGGAAATATCAGAAAAAACTCTCGGCGTTTCCGTTATTGCAATCGGCGTTCCCACAGTGGTTGACGCAGGAACTATAACCCACGATACTCTGAATTTAATAATCGACAGTTTAGCATCGCAAGAGAACGAAAACTCAGAATTTTTCAAATCATTAAAAGCGTTAAATGAAGATGAACGATACGGTCTTATAAAAGCCTCTGTGTCTTCTGCGATACCCGACTTTTTAACAACGCCGAAGGATATTGACATTTTAATCGGTAAAACTGCAGAGGTCGTTGCAAACGGAATAAACTTTGCACTCCACAAAAATATCACATTCGAAGATATTGAGATTTATGTTTCATAACTGAAAAAACATCAGGAACTAAAAAGGCTACAGCAATTAACTGTAGCCTTTGGTTTTATACTTCCAAACTTTCAGGGTTTTTAAGCAATTTATCAAAATAGTTAAATCCCAAAGCATATTCTGCCCCTGTGCAGACACGTTCATCAATAACTATACCCATAGGAAGAAGGTTTTTCTTAACCAGATTATTCTCTCTGTCTAAATCAAGTTTGGTTTCTTTCGTACCAATAGATGCAAAAATGCTCGTTGTACCAAAATCGTAAATATGGTGGTACACATATCCCATTCTGATTGATGCCATATTTGTTATAAAAAAGCTTGTGTGAAATGGCAGTGCGTCCAAAATAAATTTCGGTAAAAGACCAATCTTATCCAAAGATTTCACAAATCCTATCGCAACCCCAGGAATGAGTGGAATTGCAAGGAAAAATCTTATAAGCTTATCTGTAAAGTTTTTAGTATCAGCCCTACGGTTTTTCTCGATTTCTTCATTCATTTTTCTACTTACATCAAAAATTGTATCGGTAGGCTCGAATTTAACTTTTATGGTTGTTTCATATACTTTTCCGTCAATTATATCCTTTAATATTGCCAATGAAACGGTAAGCTCATTTCGCTGATATAGCTTTCTGTTAACGATAAATCTGTTAAACTCAGGATATTTACTTGCTACCTTTATGTACGCCGCAATAATTACATCCATATGGGTAAGCTTTATACCCTCTTCCCTTTTCTTTTTAAGGTAAGACTTTATAATATCATAATCCAGCGCTCTTCTTACAAAAACTTGCGCATCATATCTTTTTGGCATTATATGCGGTGTTATTCTGATTAACGGGTCAACATTTTTAACTGTTTTCCCGTCAGGTCGTCTTCCAAACATAACTTTCCTCCAAAATCTCTTATTTTCACATCCTTTTATATGATAACACAAGTGTCGCATTTTGTCAATAAATGTAAAATATTAACAAAAAAGCTCCCGCTTTTGCAGGAGCTTATCATTTGTAAATTAGTTTGTGTAATTATCAAAGTAACCCTGAACTAATACAACGGGTGTTCCTTTGTCACCTGAGCCTGATGTTAAGTCGCAAAGTGAACCGATAAGGTCAGTAAGCTGACGTGGGGTTGTTCCCTGAGATGCCATATTGCCTACCAGGTTATCCTGTTTTTCTTTTATGCTCTTTGAGATAGCCTCTTTTAAGGCTTCGCCTGACAAATCCTTAAAATCGTTATCTGCAAGATATTTAAGCTTAAGCTCGTTAGGTGTTCCGATTAAACCATCGGTAAATGCAGGTGATACAACGGGATCAGCAAGCTCCCAGATTTTGCCCTGAGGGTCCTTGAATGCGCCGTCACCATATACCATAACTTCAACGTGTTTTCCCGTTCTGTCAAAAACATTTTTCTGAATTTCGAGAACTAAATCTTTACATTCCTGAGGAAAAAGCTTGATTGTATCTTCAGTTGATTTATTTGAGCCTAAAAGACCGTATTTTTCGTTATATCCGCTTCCATTAACGGGTGCGTTCATTAAGTCATCCAAACCGCAAACAACTTTTGCGCCTTTTTCTTTCAAAATACGCTTTGTGCGTGCGCGTGTGTGAATATCACAGTTAATGATGCAGTCTGCGTAGTCTAAAATTGCTGTTGCTTGATTTGCAAAAACTATTTCAACTTCAGCACCGCACTCACGAATTAAATCGCCGTAATACTCAACGTAGTCAACACCTGTGAACTCGTGCTTATTTTCGCCGAAAAGTTCACGGTAACGAGAAAGTGATAAAATATCTGAATAGGGGTTTATGCCCGCTTCGTCAATTTTATCAAGGCTGATAAGGCCGTTACCAACCTCATCAGAAGGATAACTGAGCATCAAAACAATTTTCTTCGCTCCTTTTGCGATACCCTTTAAACATATAGCAAAACGGTTTCTTGAAAGTATGGGGAAAATAACGCCTACTGTTTCTCCTCCAAGCTTTTTCTTAACGTCAGCAGCGATTGCATCAACTGATGCGTAGTTACCTTGCGCTCTTGCAACAATGGACTCTGTTATTGAAATAACATCTCTGTCACGAAGCTCAAAGCCTTCATATTCTGCGGCTTCTAAAACGCTGTCGGTTACGATTTTAGCCAAATCATCACCTTCGCGGATAATGGGGCAACGAATACCTCTCGAAACTGTTCCAACTCTTCTTTCGTTGTTTTTCATTTTGATCCCTTCAATCTTTTTAAATTTAAACTAACAAATACAGTTTAATATTTTATCACTTTTCTATCATTTTTTCAATAGTATTTTTCTAAAAAAATGGATATTTTATGCTTTTTTGTAAATTAAATTTTCTTTAATTTTGCAAAAGAACCCATCAGAGATTTTGTTCCCGCCTCATCGAACACAATTTCCAGCTTAACATCGTTTCCTGCAGGGGTTACAGAAAGTATCATGCCCTTGCCAAACTTTTTATGTGTAACCATATCTCCTGCTTTCAAATCATATTCAACAGTAATTTCACGCTGGTTAGTTGCTTTTCTTTCAAATACCTCACGGAACAGGTCACTCTGGCTTTTTGATGTTTTTACTCCCACTGCAGTTTTCGGGCCTCTGTCGGTTTCAATGACCTCAACATATTTTACAGGTATTTCGTCTAAAAATCTTGAAGCCTTGCTGTAAACTGAGCCACCGTACATTGACCTTCTCATAGCATAAGACATCGTTAGGCGTTTTTTTGCTCTTGTAATTCCAACATAGCATAGTCTTCTTTCTTCCTCTATTTCTTCCTCTGAGTACATTGAGCGCTGGCTGGGGAATAAACCCTCCTCCATACCGCACATGAATACATGTGGAAACTCAAGACCTTTTGCTGAGTGAAGAGTCATTAAAACGACAGTTTCCGCCTCGCTGTCATAGTTATCAACATCAGCAATCAAAGCCGTGTTTTCCAAAAATTCAAAAAGCGATGGTTCTTCTGCCGACTTTTCATATTCTTCGGCAGACAGAATAAATTCTTCTATATTTTCAATTCTCGTCTGATTTTCAACGCTGTTTTCGGATAATAACATTTCCATATATCCTGAGCGACGATAAAGCGCCTCAATAATCTTAGACGGCATTGAAAAATCAAAGTCTGCCCGAACATCGTTTATAATTTTTGTAAAAGCCTGTAGTTTATCTGAAACCTTTAAAAGTTCAGGAACAGAATCCGCTATTTCCATAACGGAAAACATACTCATATCACGTTCGTTTGCACAAACTGCCACTTTTTCCACGGTTGTAACACCGATTTTTCTTGCAGGCTCATTTACAACACGCATCAGTGAAATATTATCGCTGGGGTTAAAAACAAGTCTTAAATATGCAAGCATATCTTTAATTTCTTTTCGGTCGTAAAACCTCAGTCCTGCTAAAACGCGGTAAGGTATTCCAAAGCCAGAAAGAGTTGTTTCTAAAACACGGGACTGAGCATTTGTGCGGTACAAAATGGCACAGTCTGAATATGAAAAGCCGTCTGATTTAACTGCTTTTTCTATTGCTTTTCCTATGTAATCAGCCTCTTCGTATTCGTTTCCTGCCTCAAATAACACAATTTTTTCGCCGTCGCCATTACTTGTCCACAGCTCTTTTCCTTTTCTGCCAACATTATTTGCAATAACGCAGTTTGCGGCATTTAATATATTCTGCGTTGAGCGGTAGTTCTGTTCAAGCTTTATAACTTTTGCGTTTTCAAATTCTTTTTCAAAATCTAATATGTTATTTATGTTTGCTCCGCGGAATTTGTATATACTCTGGTCGTCATCACCTACAACACAGATGTTTTTATATTTTCCCGCAAGCATACTTGTAAGTAAATACTGAGCGTTATTCGTATCCTGATACTCGTCAACAAAAACATATTTAAATCTTTCCTGATAGTATGAAAGCACTTCGTTATCAAGTGAAAAAAGTTTTACGGTCAAAATGATTATATCGTCAAAATCCAACGCATTTGCCTCAAACAAGCGTTTTTGATAAAGCTTATAAAGCTCTCCTATTTTTGTTCTTCGTAAATCCCCCGAAAAAGCTGCAAGGTAAACGTCAGGCTCCATTAAGTTGTCCTTTGCTGTTGAAATTTCAGAAATCATATTCTTTACGGGAAAGGCTTTTTCGTCCATAGAAAGCTCTTTTAAGCATCTTTTAATAAGCGTTTTCTGGTCAGCTGTATCATATATCAAAAAATCAGAAGAATAGCCAAGCTTATCAATATTTCTTCTTAAAATTTTCATACAGATTGAGTGAAATGTTCCAAGCCACATTCCGCCTGCAATTTCGCCCAAAATCCCCTCTACCCTTTCTTTAAGCTCGTTTGCAGCTTTGTTGGTAAAGGTTATTGCTAAAATTTCATAAGGTCTTGCAAAATTTTGCTCCAGTATATAGGCAATTTTATTTACAACAACAGTAGTTTTTCCCGAGCCTGCACCTGCTAAAATAAGGATTGGTCCGTCTGCCGTTGTTATTGCCTCTTTTTGTTTATCGTTAAATCTATCTAAGTTCATAGCTCCCTCTCGATTATATCTTTCATTACGGAAAGTGCACGTTCTGAAATTTTACCATAGCGTTCACGTTTGTTCTTTATTCTTTCATTTAATCCGTCGATAATTCCAAAGTTTATATTCATTGGCTGAAAGTCATCGCCAGCAAAGGTCGAAATATAGTTACCGAGTGCACCTGTTGCCGTTGTTGTTGGAAATACCACGGGTTCTTTTCCTTCCAATAGCCTTGCAGCGTTAATTCCTGCAACTATTCCTGAGGATGCAGATTCAACATACCCCTCTACCCCTGTCATCTGACCTGCGAAGAAAAGACCTTTGCGTTTAACCGTTTCGTATGTAGGTTTAAGGGCTTTCGGCGAATGAATGTAGGTGTTTCTGTGCATAACGCCGTAGCGCATAAATTCTGCATTTTCTAAACCCGGTATCATGGAAAAAACTCTTTTTTGCTCAGGGAATGTCAGGTGGGTCTGAAATCCCACAATATTAAAAAGCGTTCCCTCTTTGTTATCTTGTCTTAGCTGAACAACAGCATAGTAGCTTTCGTTCGTTTCGGGGTGGTTAAGGCCTACGGGTTTTAGTGGCCCAAAAGTTAAGGTATGAGGTCCTCTTTTTGCCATAACCTCAACTGGCATACAGCCTTCAAAAACCTTGTCATTTTCAAATTCTTTAAGCTTTGCACATTCTGCGTTTATAAGTTCATTATAAAATGCTTCGTACTGCTCTTTCGTCATTGGGCAGTTTAGGTAATCTGCCGTACCTTTATCGTAGCGGGCTTTTCTGTAAACCTTTGTCATATCAATAGACTCTAAGGTTACAATAGGTGCTGCCGCATCGTAAAAATACATATAGTCGTTTCCGAAAAATTCACCTATTTTTTGTGACAGTTTGTCGGAAGTCAAAGGCCCTGTTGCAATTATTACGCACTCATCGTCAGGAATTTCTGTGATTTCTTCTTCAACCACAGTTATATACGGATTTTTCTTTATTTTTTCTGTCATCATTTGCGCAAAGCCAACTCTGTCAACAGCGAGCGCTCCGCCTGCAGGTACCTTTGTTTTATCTGCACATTCTGTGACTAAAGAGCCCAAAAGGCGCATTTCAGCCTTTAGTAAACCTGCGCCGTTTTCCAAAGTGTCTGCACGGAGTGAGTTTGAGCAAACAAGCTCGCCTAACAAGTCCAGATGGTGAGCAGGAGTTTTCACCTTTGGTTTCATTTCATATAAAGTTACTTCTATTTTTCTTTTAGCGAGTTGCCATGCCGCCTCACAGCCGGCTAAGCCCCCACCTATAACAGTTGCTTTCATATCAGTTTCCTTTGTATTCTGCATTATATTTTTCTATTAGCTTTACAGGGCGGTATGCAAGCTTTGCACGGCGAAGTCCTTCAAGCCCCATATCTTCTTCGCGGTTTATATAGGTGAAATTTTTCCATTCATTTTCTACAAACTGCTGATTTATAATGTTAAATGCACCTCGATACGCCGTATCTGCATATTCTATATGAATTAACGCTGTATCATCAGTTTGAGCCTCTCCCGCCGAAAAGGCAATAAGCCTTTCGTCAACATAAATTCCGCCAATGGTTACACCAAGCATTTTTGCATTTTGTAAAAGTCGAAGTGTGGGATTTTTAGAAAACTCAACCGCTTCTTTCGGCTGAGTGGACAGCCATTTTTCAAAAAGCTCTAAACATTCTTTTGTATCTTCAATTTTTCTATATTCAAATTTATATGTGTTTAAAAATGCATTTAAGTGATTTTTCTTCTGGTGAAACTTTTTACCCGAAAGATTTATTAAGTTCTCAGAAAGATAAACATAGTCAGCATTATCACGAATAGAAGCAATTTTAAATCTTTTTCCAAAAAACTCACAGCATTCTTTTGCCATATCCTCTGTCATAAGGATAAAACGTGGTTTTTTGCTGTTTTCTTTCATATAAGAAAGTGCTTTTTCTGCAACCGACAGTCTGTTTCCGTTACCCATAGGATAAGTACAGCAAATTCCGTTTTTACTTTTGAAAAAAAGTATCAGGCAGTCATCTTCTATTTCGTAAAGTATTCTTCCGTCAACAGACCACATAAAGATTGTGGTAAAGTTAAACATTGAGTTTTGAGTTTTTGGCAAATACTTCAAAAAAAGCTCTCTGTCTTCTATTTTAATTTCTTTCGGATTAAACATAATTTCACCTTAAATTTTAAATTCAGAAAATAAGTTCATAAGTTCATTGTAGGTTTCTTTTATAGGAAGCGATACGCCCGTGAATTTTTCGAACGCCAAAACACCCTGCAAAACAAGCATTCCAAGACCATTTATGATTTTTGCATTTTTCTTTTCTGCTTCCTGCAAAAACAGAGTTTTTTTAGGGTTATAAATAATGTCGACGCATGTCATATTTTCATTTACAATATCCATAAACCCGCAAGGGTTTTTATTTTCATCAGGATGCATTCCAACAGGGGTTGTGTTTATTAAAATATCGTATTTTTTATTTTTTGAAAAATCATCAAAAAAGCAAGTGTCTGTGTATTTTTCCACCATATCACCAATGATATGTATTTTATCCATACTTCTTGATGTTATTGTTATGGACTTTGCACCGAATTTCCCTAGTTTATAGCAAAGAGAACGGGCAGAACCGCCTGCGCCCATCATAAGAATATTTTTGCCACGGATTTCGCAGTTTTCAACCAGAAGAGATTCGCAAAAGCCGTCACCGTCGGTGTTGTAGCCATGCCACGTACCGTTTTCGTTTACGATTGTATTTACAGAATCCATAATACGTGCATCATCAGAAACAACATCTAAGTGTTTCATAACATCGATTTTATGGGGCGCTGTTATATTAAAGCCTGCCGCTCCCATTTTTTTAACGCCAAGAATCACATCATCAAAGTTTAAAGGCGTTACATCAAAGGCAAGGTATGCTAAATCCTGCCCACATTTATTTGCCATAAAGCTATGCATTCTGGGCGATAATGTATGCAAAATAGGAGTTCCGATTATGCCGAACAGTTTGGTTTTGTTTGTTGTTTCTATCATAAGTTTTACTCTTTTCTACGCTTTGTTTTTTTCTTTTACGGGAGCTATAAAGCTTATAACCTTTCCCGACATAAACACTATTTCGTATGACTTGTCAATAGCAACTCTCTTGCCTGCCGCTTTTCCACCGATGGTTATTGCGGCAACAATCGCTGTGAGTATTACTGTTAAAAAGAATTTACTTGAAAATCCGCCAAGGGCATACACCATTACAACAATGGCAGAAGTTGCGCTACCTGAAATAATGCCTACGATATCACCTATAACGTCATTACAGAAAGAGCCAACCTTATCTGCATTGCGGATAAGTCTTACCGCCTCTTTTGCTCCGCGAACCTTTCTTGATGAAATAGCGTGGAACGGAGTTTCGTTTGCAGAGGTTACAGCAACGCCTATAATATCAAACAGAATACCTATAAGCACAAAGAATATTAAAATAATAAAAGCCATAACGAGATTAACTGCATTCATTAGCCCTGATAAAATCATCTGAAGAATAGAAGATATTATAAAGGTCAGCAAAATAACAGTTACAACCCATTTATGACCGCTCTTTTTTTCGTTCTTTTTATTTGTTTTCTGTTTTTCCTGTCGTTTCAGACTATCGTCAGCCAATTAAAACACCTGTCCTTTGTAAGTTTCAAAATTAACGCCGTAAAAATCAATTTTACGGCGCCGGTTATTTAAATTAAAGGTGGCAATACCTTCGGGTAAATTTTGCGGTTTAGGTTCGGTAGGATTTCCCGACGGGCTGCTGAAATGTCGCCAAATCAGCGGTTTCCCTTTAAAGCCCGACCTGAACGGTTTCCCAGAAACAGAACCGAATCGCCACTTAAGTCCGCACTACAATCCCCGATGTATCTCAAAATGAACAGCCTAGAGGTTTTCCCAAACAGTCAGACTTGCTCTTAGCATCTTTTGCAGATAAGGTTTCAAGCAGCGATTACCTTTTCATTTTGGCCGAAACGAAAAAGGTCTGTCCGCTATCCGCCATACCCACTCAATGCAGGCTACGCTGCCCACAGCACTTATGCCACGCAGCCGCTAAACTGCACGGTATTTGCACCGAGTGACAGGTTTAACCCTGCCTCGTACCTCAGTAGGTCGCGTCATGACAATACGGTCATGAGCAAGCAAATGAAGCACAACAACAGGTCTCCACGGAAAAGGGGTCGCGGTTCGCATGCCATTGCGAGACGCCCCTAAACCTTAACTCCCAGCACCAACCCCCGACTGGGCGTCGAAAGCAAGCACCAGGAACTTCATCGATGTGCCCTTCAACGGATTTTTAGGCCCGTCCTGGGAGCAAGCAGCTCTGACTAGGATACTGCACCACCTAAATTTTTTACAATGCTAATATAACATAATTTTTAAAATTAGTAAAGAGCGAATTTATTTTTTAACAAAAAATTTAAAAAGGAATTTTATCTGTCACGGTCAAGTAGAAACTTTGAAAGGTTTATTAAAAATTCTGCTTTTTGTCCATACTTCAAAAGCACTTCTATCGCTTTTGCTGTATAGTCTGCAAGCATTTTTTCTGCAGTTTCAATTCCGTAAACCGTAACAAATGTAGATTTTTCTTCTTTTTCGTCTTTTCCTATTGATTTACCTAAACTTTCTTCATTTCCCGAAACATCTAAAATATCGTCTTTAATTTGAAAAGCTATACCTAAATAACGGGCAAATTCCTCCATTGCAAGAAGGTCTTCTCTTGTGCCGCCCGAAAGAAGCGCCCCAACCTTTGCCGCAGTCATAATTAAAGCCGCAGTCTTTAGCATATGCATAGACATTAAAGTAATTGTATCTGTGGGTTTTCCCTCTGACTCTATATCTATTACCTGACCGCCTATCATTCCGTTTATTCCTGCATTTTCCGAAATCACAGAAAGTGCTGCCAAGGTCTGATTTGGGGTAAGCTCTGAATTTTTAAGTATCAGCTCAAAGGCTGTATTTAAAAGTCCGTCGCCTGCTAAAACTGCCATTGCTTCACCGAAAACCTTGTGATTTGTGGGTTTTCCGCGGCGCAAATCATCGTTATCCATACACGGCAGATCATCGTGAATTAAAGAATAAGTATGAATCATCTCGAGAGCGCAGGCAAATGGCATAATTTTTTCAGTGTCACCGTCAAAAAGCTCTGCGCATGAAAGCATAATAACGGGACGAATTCTTTTTCCGCCTGCGTGCAGGCTATAATTCATAGCTTTATATATTGTTCCCTGAGGGCAGTCTTTTTCCTCAAGATATTTCTGAAGATTTTTATTGACATCAATTATTTTTGATTCAAGCTCTTGTAAAAATTCCAAATCAGCCTTCACCTCCAATATCGAAATTCTTTTCACAAACGCCGTCTTTATCCTCAGTTAAAAGCTTGACCTTTTGCTCTGCTTTTTCCAAGCGTTCGTGACATTCTTTTGATATTTTCATTCCCTCTTCAAAAAGCTTTACTGCTTCATCTAAGGAAACATCTCCGTTTTCAAGTAAATCAACAGTTTTTTCAAGTTCTGAAACTGCATCTTCAAATGTTCTTTCTTTGGGCATTTTTAATTCCTCCCATTACTCAAATTGTTCTCACGCATATAGTAAAATAGATATTGCTGAGCATAGCCTGCGAAATTCCCAAATTTATTTTTCGCAAATTCCCGCGGGTCTTCTTCTGTTTTATAAAGCGCTGAAACACTTCTTTTAACCCACACATCCACAGGAAAAACCTCGCATTTTGAAAGTCCGAAAAGCAAGATACAATCACAAACCTTAGGACCTATTCCCATAACAGTCAGCAAGTTTTTTCTTGCATCTTCTGTGGATAGTTTTTTTGAATTTTCAAGATTAAGTGTTCCTGACAAAACTTTTTCGCAGGCATCTTGTATGTAAGGCACGCGGTAACCTGCGCGGAGAAAGGATAAATCCCCCGAAATTTTTTCAGCTTCAGGAAATGAAAAATATGTATTTCCGTTATATTCTAAAGGCTTTCCAAACCTTTCGCAAAGCCTTTCAACAATCCCCTGAATTCTTGGAATATTATTGTTTGCCGAAATTATAAATGATACAATAGTTTCCCACAAATCCTGCCTTAAAATTCTTATGCCGTTTCCGTAACGCACAGCTTCTTCCATATACTCATCACTTTTTGAAAGAGTTTTCTTTATGCTTTTATAATCGGTTTTAAGGTCAAAGAAATCTTCCCATATATCAGAAAATTCTTCGTCTGTTGTGTTGTTAAAATATATATCGTTGCCTTTTTGCAACACATTTATAACGCGGTTTTTTGCAACTATTGTATAGCTTTCGTCAGGTTCTTTTTTAAACCTGAAGCACTGACCGCACTCAAATATATGCTGAGGATTAAATTCTTCCGCTATACCCGAAAGAACGAC
The DNA here is from genome assembly GCA_045580665.1 of Congzhengia sp. Classification (GTDB taxonomy): domain Bacteria; phylum Bacillota; class Clostridia; order UBA1381; family UBA9506; genus Congzhengia. The sequence continues at coordinate 10,177 of JAZNOF010000010.1, read as the reverse complement.
TTGTTTTTTCATATTTTTCTCCTAATCGGCTCTTCCTGTAAGCTCTCCATCTTCTTTTAAGTCTAAATAGTCAAGCTGGCGAAGTGCCTCATAAATCACAATTGCCACAGAGTTCGATAAATTCAAAGACCTTGCTCCCTCAGCCATGGGAATTCTTATGCATCTGTCATAGTTTTCTTTTAACAAAGGCTCAGGAAGACCGTAGGACTCTTTTCCGAAGAAAAGGTAGTCGCCGTCACAAAACTTCACATCGCTGTGGCGGTGTTTTGATTTTGTTGAACAAAAATAATAGTTTCCCGGGCACTTTTCAAAAAAGTCAGCCAAATTTTCGTAGTATCTTATATCAAGCTCGTGCCAATAGTCAAGCCCTGCTCTTTTAAGCTTTTTATCGTCTATCGCAAACCCCATAGGCTTTACAATATGTAATACACTTCCAGTGGCTTTACAGGTTCTTGCGATATTTCCCGTATTCTGAGGAATCTCGGGTTCAACAAGCACTATATTTAATGCCATAAATATTTCCCCTTGTGTTATTTAAGTGATTTTACGAAACGCTCAATTCTGACTAAGGCTTCGTTTATATTCTGTATTGAGTATGCATACGAGCAACGAACAAAGCCCTCACCGCTTTTGCCGAAAGCATCTCCCGGAATAACTGCAACCTTTTCGGTTTTTAACAGAGTTTCACAAAAGTCTGATGATGTCATACCTGTGCTTGAAATATTGGGGAACACATAAAATGCGCCCTCCGGCTCAAAGCAGGTAAGCCCCATACTGTTAAACCCGTCAACAATTGTTCTTCTTCTGTAGTCATATTCTTCACGCATTTTTGCGATATCGTCATCGCCTTTTTTTAAAGCCTCAATTGCTGCAAACTGACTTGTTGTGGGTGATGACATAATTGCAAACTGATGAATTTTAAGCATCTGCTTCATAATCGGTTCAGGAGCAGCAGCATATCCTAAACGCCAACCCGTCATAGCGTAGCTTTTAGAAAAACCGTTTATATAAACTGTTCTTTCTTTCATTCCAGGAAGAGAAACAATAGATGTGTGGCATCTTCCGTATGTAAGCTCAGAATATATTTCATCTGTTAAAACGATTATATTTGTACCACGGATTACTTCTGCGATTTCCTCTAAATCCTCTTTCGTCATTATTGCGCCCGTAGGATTGTTGGGATATGGCAGAACCAAAATTTTAGTTTTCGGTGTAATCGCTTTTTTAAGCTGTTCTGCGGTCAATTTAAACTTGTCTTCCACCTTTGTTTCTATGGGAACAGGTGTTCCTCCTGCTAAAATTGTGCAGGGTTTATAGCAAACAAAGCTTGGCACAGGAATTAAAACCTCGTCGCCGGGGTTAACTATCGCACGGATTGCAAGATCGATTGCCTCACTTCCGCCAACAGTAACCAAAATTTCGCTTTTGGGGTTATATAAAACACCATTTTTGCGGTTTATGTAATTTGAAATTTCTTTTCTTAGCTCAATTAAACCTGCGTTTGCGGTATAATGAGTTCTTCCCTTTTCTAAAGTGTAAACGCCTTCGTTTCTTATGTGCCACGGAGTTACAAAGTCAGGCTCACCAACGCCTAATGAAATTGCATCTTTCATTTCGGCCGCCAAATCGAAAAACTTTCTTATGCCTGAAGGCTCAATCGTTTTTGCTGCATCTGAAATAATGCTTTCATAATTTATCATAATGTTATCATCTCGCGATCATCTTCGGTTTTGTTATTTAAAATTACGCCCTCTGCTTTATATTTTTTGAGGATAAAGTTAGTTGATGTGCTAATAACTTCTTCCATCGGGGCAAGCTTTTCAGCTACGAAAAGTGCAACTTCCTTCAATGTTTTTCCTTCAACAATAACTGCTAAATCGAAGCTTCCTGAAACTAAGTAAACCGATGAAATCTCATCGTACTGATAAATTCTTTCAGAAATTCTGTCAAAGCCTGAGCCACGTTGAGGCGTTACTTTAAGTTCAATAATCGCAGAAACCAATTCTCTTTCCGTTTTTTCCCAGTCGATAATTGTTTTTTCGCCTAAAATTGTCTGGTTTTCTCTGCATTCTTTTATGATTCCTTCAACATATTCAGGAGTTTTGCCAATCATTACGGCAACTTCTTCTGCTTTAATGCGAACGTCTCTTTCTATAAGCTTTAAGATTTTTTCTTTATCATTTATCATTGTTCTTCCCCTTCCTCATCATCTAATATATAGTCATAAATATAATCCCAGAAATTTTCCGCGCTTTCGTTGTCTTTAACCGAGAACGGAAGAAGAATATCCCCATCCTGTAAATCCAGGGTTTCAACGATACGCTCTAAACTTTCAGAAAGCTGTTTTTTTGAAAGCTTATCGGCCTTTGTGGCAATTACCACTGCCATCCCCCCCGCGCTTTTAATAGACTTTAACATGTTTATATCGTCCTGCGAGGGTTTATGTCTTGAGTCAACCAGAAGAATAACCTGCATAAGCTGTTTTCTTTCGGTCAAATACTCGCCTATTATTTTGGTGAGCTTGTCACGCTCACCGTGACTGGCGGCGGCATATCCGTAGCCTGGAAGGTCAACAACCATCAGCTTTTTGTCGATACTGTAAAAGTTAATCGTTGCGGTTTTTCCCGGTGTTGCGCTGACACGGGCAAAGTTTTTTCTGTTTAATATTTTATTTATAAGCGAGGATTTTCCCACATTAGACCTGCCTGCAAATGCTATTTCAGGCATTGTCGTTACGGGATAATGCTCTTTTTTAACGCCGGAAAGTAAGAATTCTGCGTTGTGAATATTGATTTTCATAAGCTTTTCCTTTCAGGAAATTTAAACGAGAGCAATCTCTAAAACCTCGCTCATATCAGATACAGGCTTGATTTCAATATTATCACGCACCACCTGCTCTAATTCGTCTATATCCTTTTTGTTGTCTTTAGGAATTACAATTGTTTTTATGCCTGCACGGTATGCTGCCAAAGTTTTTTCACGAAGTCCGCCAATTGCTAAAACTTTTCCGCGGATAGTAATCTCGCCCGTCATTGCAACGGCAGCATTAACCTTTCTTCCTGACAATGCAGAGGCTAAAGCCGTGGCAATGGTGATGCCTGCTGATGGGCCGTCTTTCGGAGTTGCTCCCTCGGGAACGTGGATATGAATGTCTTTCGTTTCATGGAAAGCTTCGTCTATTCCTAATTTTTCGGCATTGGCGCGGATATAGCTTATGGCAGCTTTAGCAGACTCTTTCATAACGTCGCCTAACTGCCCCGTAAGCTCAACATTTCCTGAGCCTTTCATAACGTTAACCTCAACGGATAAGGTATCTCCGCCAACCTGAGTCCATGCAAGACCTGTGACAATACCCGTTTCGTTTTTCTTTGAAACGCTTTCTCTGTCAAATATATGTTTTCCTAAAAAATCTTCTGTGTTTTTAGAAGTAACCGAAACCTTTGTATTTTCATCCTCTGCAATCTTAAGTGCCGCTTTTCTGCACAAATCTGCAAGCTTTCTTTCTAAATTACGAACGCCTGCTTCTTTAGTATAGTGCTCAATAACGTTTTTGATTGCACCGTCGTTAACCGACAGGTTCTTTTTGGAAAGACCGTGCTTTTTAAGTTGTTTTGGCAAGAGATGTTTCTTTGCAATCTGAAATTTTTCCTCGGAGGTGTAGCCTGAAAGCTCGATAACTTCCATACGGTCTAAAAGCGGTCTTGGAACGGTATCCAAAGTATTTGCCGTTGCTATAAACAACACGTTTGATAGGTCAAAATCAACCTCCATAAAATGGTCGCGGAATTTTGTGTTCTGCTCGGAGTCCAAAACCTCAAGTAGTGCTGCCGAGGGGTCGCCCTTATAGTCCTGAGCCATTTTATCAATTTCATCAAAGAGCATCAATGGGTTATTTGTTCCTGCCTGCTTTAAGGCGGTTATAATTCTTCCGGGCATTGAACCGATATAAGTTCTTCTGTGACCGCGGATGTCTGCTTCATCGCGGATACCGCCAAGAGAAATTCTTGTATAAGTTCTTCCCATGCTTTCAGCGATTGATTTTGCAATAGATGTTTTACCAACACCGGGAGGTCCGACTAAGCAAAGAATAGGACCTGCCATCGAATTAGTAATTTTCTTTACTGCTAAAAATTCTAAAATTCTTTCTTTAACCTTTTCTAAACCGAAGTGGTCACGGGCTAAAATATCTTTTGCTTTGTTAATATCTAAAATTTCTTCTGAAAACTTATTCCATGGAAGGTCGCAAATCCACGAAAGGTATGTTCTTATAACGTTTGATTCGGGATTTTGATACGACATTTTAAGAAAACGCTCAAGCTCTTTTTCGCATTTTTCACGCACTTCTTCGGGAAGGTCAAGCTTTGAAAGCTTTTCGCGGTATTCGTCTGCCTCAAGCTCTGTTCCCTCTTTGTCGCCAAGCTCCTCCTGAATAACCTTCATCTGTTCGCGAAGGAAATATTCTTTTTGGTTCTGGTCAATGCTTTCTTTAACTTTTCTTTCGATTTCTGAGTCAATTTTTGCAATCTCTGTTTCACGAACCAAAAGGTTTATAAGCTTAATTACTCTTTCCTTTGTACTTACTGTGTTTAAAATATCCTGCTTATCCGTAAGCTTCAATGGAAGATTTGATGCCAAGCTGTCAGTAAGTCTTGATGTGTTTTCCGTGTTTTCACGGTTAAACACAAATTCACCGTTAACCTTATGGTTATAGTCACGGTATTCCATAAAAACGTCAATAAGCTTTCTTTTTAAAGCCTCGTTTTCCAAATCGGTTTCATCATATTCTTCGGGCTCAATTTCATCGACCAAAGATACAAAATAAGGCTTTGTTTTTAAAATATCAGAAATAGATGCACGCTTAATTCCCTCAACTAAAACGCGCACCATATTATTTGGCATTTTTACAACCTGAGTAATTTTACAGATTGTTCCCATTGTTTCGATATCTTCCCTTACAGGATTTTCTATCGTAACATCTTTCTGCATGGTAATAAACGCTGTCTGGTTATTAACCATAGCGTTTTCCAATGCAAGTATAGATTTTTTTCGTACCATATCAAAATGAAGAAGCGTATTTGGGAAAACGACTAAGCCACGAATAACTATCATCGGCAAAGCGCTTGTCTGCTTCATAATAACCTGATTCATTGTAACCTCCAGAGAGTTTATCTTATAAATTATACCATAAAACCTTTAAAAACACAAGTTTTCTATTCAAAGTGTTTCCATATATCAATGTTTTTATCAGATGTAAAAACTTCGATTTTCCCGCCAAATTTTTCTTTCAAAATTTCTTTCACGAAATCACAGAAAATTATCTCTGCATTGTAGTGTGGAATCTCAACAAAAGCAATATCGTTTTCATAAGCAAAGCGAGCCTGACTGTATTTTATATCCCCTGAAACATAAAGGTCTGCGCCCATAGCTTTTGCGTTATATAAAAGACCTGCTCCACCTCCGTTGCAAACTGCGATTTTTTCGATTTTCTTGTTTTCGTCGCCAATATATCGAACAGACGCAAGTTTAAATTCTTTTTTTATGTTTTTTAAAATATCGAAAAGCGTTGTTTCTCGGCAAAGGTGTGCAATTCTTCCGATACCGTTTTCACCATCGCCCTCTATTGATGTTCTGTTTTTGGTTTTTGCAATTTTGTCTAAAAACAAGTCACCAAGTCCACACTTTACGCTGTCAAAATTCGTGTGCATAGCATAAAGAGGAATATCGTTTTTTATAAACGATATAACTGTTCTCGAAATCGAGTCATCATCTGTTACCTTCTTGAGGGGATTGAAAATCAAGGGGTGGTGAGAAATAACCAAATCTGCATTAACAGCTTTTGCTTCTTCGGAAACCTTTTCATCAGCATCAAGCGTTATTAAAACTCTATTTATGTTTTTTTCAGTTGTGCCTACAAGCAAACCCACATTATCATAGCTTTCTGAAAGCTCTTTTGGTGCAAGACTTTCTAAAAAAGACATAATTTCGGATAATGCTACCATTTTCTGCACTCCTCCCTTATTTTTTCCATTTCTTCTTTTAAAAAGATAAAGTGACTTCTTTTATTGCATATCTCAGCATTTTCGGTGTTTTTCATTGAGTCTATAGCTTTTTCGAGTTCATATATTTTACCGTTTAACAAATCTTTCAAAAGCTCATCTTTATTGTCTTTTAATTTTCTGCCTATGTAGTAGTCGATTTCATTTTCAATTTTCATAGCTCCGCGTTTTGCTGAAATGATGGTGTAAATCTTGTTTTCCTCTTTTGCAAGACGCTCATTTTCTATACAAAAGCCGTTCTGTTCTAAAAACTTTCTTGTTTCCTCCACCGCTGTCATCGGCTGCAAAATATAGTGTTTAATGTGAGGATATAAGTGTTTTGAATTATCTAAAATACGGTTAATTAAAATTCCACCCATACCTGCGATAATAACTGTATCGCACTCGCCTGCCATAAGCTCTGAAAGACCGTCAGAAAGTCTTGTTAGAATTTTGTTCTCAAGTCCGAATTTTTCTATGTTTTCCTTTGCCCGAAGAAGCGGTCCGTGGTTTATATCCATAGCTATCGCGCACTCTGAAACATCGTTTGTCAAAAGGTAAATGGGAATATATGCGTGATCTGTTCCCACGTCTGCAACACTGCTACCCGTTTTCACGAACGATGCAACGGCATATAGCCTTTCCGTCATAAATTTGTTTATATCCATATCGACATTCTACACCTATCGTATTTTATTATAAGTACAGTATACCACAATAAAAAAAAAGTGTCAACTTACTTAATTTACTATTTACATTTTTTTAGTTTTATTGTATAATAAAACAAATTTCATTAACTTTCGAGGTGTTTTTATGGATAACAAAGAACAACAGCTCCCACGTGCGTGGCTTGAGCTTGTGGACAAGCTTACATATTTGCCTGCGGTTGTTAAAACAATCGAAAAAATTCACGACACAAGCTGGTCTATGACAGTTAACCGGCATGACCACTTTGAAATGGTTTACATAAAAAAAGGGACTGCGGTTTTTCAGATAGAGGGTATCGATGTTAATATGACACCCCACTCTATCATTATCATAAAACCCGGACGCGCTCACAAGTTTGTTGTTAAATCTGAATTTTGCGAGTTTATCGTTTTAAGTTTTACGTTCAAAACCCAAAAGAATGAGCTTGACAGTCACGTTTCCTTAAATGACTTTATCGAGCACATTGAAGATGACACAACAGGCGATTACCTTCACCTTACACTTTCAAAAAAGAACGATATTGCCCACGTTATGAACAGAATTTTAAGAGAGCGTATGAAATATCAGATATGGGGCGATTTTTTAAGCTGTCTTTTAGTTATTGAGCTTTTTGTTTTATTGTCAAGAACATTAAAGCAAGAATGGGAACAAAGTGCTAAAAACCGAAACTTAAAGCTTCACGAGCTTTTAACTATCGCAAAAGAATATATAGACAACAACTACGATAAAGACCTGACATTAACTCACGTTGCAAAATACATCTATCTTTCTGACAGCTATTTTGCACACTCCTTTAAAGACAAATTCGGTATAAGCCCGAAAAGCTATATTTTAAAGGTGAGAATTGAGGCTGCAAAAGAATATCTTATGAATACCGACGTTAAAGTGGCTGATGTTGCAAAAATGGTAGGTTTTTCAAGCCAACAGCGCTTTAATGATATTTTCAGGAAGCACGAAGATATGACTCCCCTTGCTTACAGACAAAAATGCAAAATAGAAAAAATAAATGTAAGCGATTACGAAAACAGAATCATATAAAAATACAGTAGCTTTTGCTACTGTATTTTTATATAAACTTCATTATGCTTTCTGCTAAAAAAACTGCTACACAGGAAAATGCCGCAACGGTAACCAGGCTTTTTTCAAAGTATGCTAAAGAAACAGCAGTTACAAAACCAACTATAGCAGATACAAGCGATGATGCGGCATAAAATATAGCAGGAATTGTCATAACGCTTAAAACCGCGTATGGTATGTAATACAAAAACGAAAGCAAAAACTTATTTCTTATTTTCTTTTTCACAAGCACTAAAGGTAACATTCTTATAAAATAAGTTATCCCTGCGCAGGCTAAAAGGTATAAAGGAAAACTATTCATTTTCTTCGCCCTCCGCAATTTCAATAGGTCTTAAAATAGCAAATACCGCACTTGAAATACACGCGCAGATTATTATTACAAATCCACCGGGAATTTTATTCAAAACTGTCGTATACTTAAAAATACAGCTTAAACAAATAGCAAAAACAACGCACATTGCGGTTGGTTTGTGTTTTTTCGCAGGCGGAATTACAATTGCTATAAACATTGCATAAATCGCAATTCCTAAAGCTGAAACAACGGATGACGGAAGGATATTTCCCGCTAATGCACCAATTAACGTTCCTAAGCTCCATCCAAGGTAAGGAGTCAGAATAAGTCCATATAGAAACCTTTTACCAACTTCTCCTTTTTCTCCCGATGCAACACCAAAAACCTCATCGGTATTCACAAAGGATATTATAAATCTGTCAAAAAGGCTCACGTTTTCAGAAAGCTTCTGAGAAAGTGATACAGACATCAGCGCATATCTTAAATTTATCACCAGCTGAGATACCAAAAGTTCTAAAATACTTCCGCCTGAGGTTATTATGGGAACTGCGGCAAGCTGACCTGCCGAGGTTACATTTGTCATTGAAACAAACAGAGTTTCCAAAACAGAAAGTCCGCTTTCTGTTGCGAATATTCCAAATGCAAATGACACGGAAAGGTAGCCTAAACAAATTGGTATTCCTGAAATTATTCCTTTTTTTAAACTGTCTTTTTTCAAAATTATCACCGTGTATTATTTTAGCAAAATAATACTTTTAAGTCAAGAAAAAGAGCCGTTTTTAATAAAACGGCTCTTTTTTTAGAAATCTTAGTAGTTATTTCTGTTCTGGTTGTTGTTCTGATTTTTGTTTTCGTTCTGATTTCTGTTCTGATTGTTGTTTTGATTTTTGTTCTGGTTGTTATTCTGGTTTCTGTTTTCGTTCTGGTTTCTGTTCTGGTTATCCATAATTTCCTCCCAAAGCTTTACATAAAAAGATTTGATTTAAGCATTCTTTTGAAACGCTCAGTTCTATTATGTCTACAAAACTTCAGGATTATTCATTTTTCATTTTTTTAAAAAAATTTCAATAAACTCGTTATTGCTTTTTGTCCGTATCAAGTCATTTATAAGCTGTTCTGTGACATCCTGAGTTGAGTGGCTTGAAATTTCTCTGCGGATTTTCCATACCGCCTCAAGCTCTTTTTGAGTCTGCAAAAGCTCTTCTTTTCTCGTTCCTGATTTATTTATATCAATGGCAGGGAAGATTCTTTTTTCCTGAAGACGTCTGTCTAAGTGAAGCTCCATATTGCCTGTTCCCTTGAATTCTTCAAAAATAACTTCGTCCATTCGGCTTCCCGTATCAACCAACGCAGTTGCTAAAATCGTTAAGCTTCCGCCATTTTCAATATTTCGTGCCGCACCGAAAAACTTTTTCGGTTTGTGAAGTGCACTTGGGTCTAAACCGCCTGACAGTGTTCTTCCTGATGGCGCAACTGTTAAGTTATATGCACGGGCTAAACGTGTTATAGAGTCTAAAAGGACGACAACATCTTTATTCTGTTCAACTAAGCGCTGAGCACGCTCTAAAACAATTTCCGCCACCTTTGCGTGATGCTCGGGAACCTGGTCGAAGGTTGAATATACAACGTCACCCTTGATTGAGCGTTTCATATCGGTAACTTCCTCGGGTCTTTCATCAACCAGCAGTACTATGAGGTTAACCTCGGGATTATTTTTACTGATACTGTTGGCAATGCTTTTAAGCAAAGTGGTTTTGCCTGTTTTGGGCGGTGCCACAATCATACCCCTCTGCCCCTTGCCGATGGGGGCAAGCAAATCTATAATCCTTACGGCGTAGTCCTCAGAGCTGTTTTCCAGCCTGAGTCTTTCATCGGGATAAACCGGTGTAAGATACTCAAAGGGTTTGCGCCTTAAGGTCTTGTCTATGGAGTCGCCGTTTAGCGTCTTTACATATATAAGCGGAGCAAAACGCTCTCCTTCACTTGCAGGACGGGCTATACCGTGAATATAGTCGCCTGTTTTAAGATTGAATCGTCTTATCTGAGTGGGTGGCACATACACATC
>JAZNOF010000009.1:0-77106 GCA_045580665.1 Congzhengia sp. | reverse complement strand
CTGCATACGGGCACAATGCCCCTGAGTACAAAGACTCGAACGGAGTAATTATATCCTATACTCCGTTCGTAATCAAGGCTTTTTTTTAATATATTCGGCTATTTTATAAAACTTTTGCCCATGGTGAAGCCGTCTTTTTCATAGGCGCTGGACCAGTTCTGAAGCTTTGCCACAAATTCCTCGTTTGTGTCGGTTTTCTCAAGCATTGCGATGAGCTGTTCTGTAACGTCCGCATTGCCTGTGCCAAGGATCCGGCGCATATTGGATACCGCTTCCTGCTCCTCCTTGGTGAGAAGCAGCTCATCCCGGCGGGTGCCGCTCTTGTAGATGTCTATGGCGGGGAATAAGCGCCTTTCGGACAGCTTGCGGTCCAGATGTATCTCCATATTGCCGGTGCCCTTGAATTCCTCGTAGACGATATCGCCCATGCGGCTGCCGGTCTCGATGAGGGCGGTGGCGATTATGGTGAGGCTGCCGCCGTTTTCGATGTTCCGCGCCGCGCCGAAGAACTTTTTGGGCTTGTGCAGCGCGCCCGGATCGAGACCGCCGGAGAGTGATCTGCCCGTCGGCTGAATCGTCAGGTTGTAGGCGCGCGCCAGACGCGTGATGGAATCGAGCAGCACAACCACGTCCTTGCCGTGCTCCACCAGCCGCTGCGCGCGTTCCAGCACCATTTCGGCGATGCGCGTGTGGTTTTCCGGCGCTTCGTCAAAGGTGGAATAGAGCACCTCCGCGTTTGTGGAGCGCTGCATGTCGGTAACTTCCTCGGGGCGCTCGTCGATTAAAAGCACAATCAGCGTAACCTCAGGATGATTTTTTTCAATATTGTTTGCAATATCTTTCAAAAGCGTTGTTTTTCCTGCCTTTGGCGGAGCAACAATCAAACCTCTCTGCCCTTTTCCTATGGGAGCAATTAAGTCAACTAATCTCATTGCATAATCGCTTTTATTACATTCAAGCTTAATTCTTTCCGTTGGAAAAATCGGGGTTAAATATTCAAATGGTTTTCGCCTTATTGCTTTGTCGGGTGTATCATCGTTAACGTGCTGAACATAAATCAAGGCAGGAAATTTTTCTTCCTCTTTTGGCGCTCTTGCAATTCCTGTTACTTTGTCGCCTGTTTTTAAGTTAAAGCGTCTTATCTGTGTTGGTGAAACATACACGTCCTTCGGCGTTGAAAGATAGTTTTCACCTCTTAAAAATCCAAATCCGTTATCAGGCAGAACTTCCAAAATTCCGCCTACTAAATTATCACCCTCGGAAACTTTAAGCTCACCTTTAGGCTTTTCATCAGATTCTTTTTTGTTTTTTCCTATAAGTTCAATAAGCTCATCTTTTTTATACTTTGAAACGCTTTTTATATCCAAAGTTTTTGCAATTTCGCGTAATTCTTGTAAGGTTTTGTTTTCTAAATCCATAAATGCCTCCTCAGGATGTTAATTTTAAGTAATGCGGAAAAAATTTGGCAGAATTTGCCGAAAGAGAAAAATAAAGATTAGGCGGTGCAAAAGCACCGCCAGAAATCATTAGATTTTGTAAGTAAAGCCGAGTTTATCTTCGATTGCACCTTTCTGAATTCCTGTAATTGTGTCATAAAGGAACTGAGAAGTTTTTCCAATTTCGTTATTGTTGATAACCATTTTTTCACCGTTATAGCAAAGCTCGCCAACAGGAGAAATAACGGCTGCTGTTCCTGTTCCAAAAACTTCTTCGAGCTTTCCTGCTTTGTAAGCTTCGTGAATTTCGTCGATAGAAATTTTCTTTTCAGATACTTTATATCCATAAGCTGTTAAAACTTTAATAACAGAGTCACGGGTAATACCTGCTAAGATACTTCCGTTTAATTCAGGTGTTACAACCTCGCCGTCAATTTTAAAGAAGATATTCATTGCGCCAACTTCTTCAATGTATTTCTGCTCAACACCATCAAGCCATAAAACCTGAGAGTAGCCGTTCTTTTCAGCAACCTCCTGAGCTTTTAAGCTTGCAGCGTAGTTACCCGCAGTTTTAGCAAAGCCCATACCGCCGCGTACGGCACGAACAAATTCGCTTTCAACCCAAATTTTAACAGGAGCAAGTCCTCCTGCATAGTATGAACCAACGGGGCTTAAAATAACCACAAATTTATATGTGTGTGAAGGGTGAACGCCCAATGCACTGTCTGTTCCGAAAATAAAGGGTCTTATGTAAAGCGATGTTCCCTCTCCTTCAGGAATCCAGTCTTTGTCAACTAAAACGAGCTGACGGATTGCATTAACTGCAAAATCAACGTCAATCTGAGGGATACAAAGTCTGTCATTTGAGCGATTTAAACGCTTCATGTTTTCTTCAGGTCTGTATAAAAGAATCTGACCATTTTCGCCTTTATAAGCCTTTAAACCTTCGAAAATTGCCTGACCGTAATGAAGTGTCATACATGAAGGCTCGATTTCAAAAGGACCATAGGGAACGATTCTTGCATCATGCCAGCCTTTTTCTGTGCTGTAATCCATTACAAACATATGGTCTGTAAAGATTTTACCGAAACCTAAAGCACCCTGAGGTTTTTCTTTAGGGGTTGTTGTTTTTGTGATTTTAATTTCCATTTTTATTCCTCCAAAAATTCTTATGTAAAATATTATACAACTAAATTATTTGCGTGTCAAACCTAAATTATTTTTTAAATATAAAATCTAAAAGAACGTTATCATTATACATAAGTTTAGCAAATTTCGAGTGGTTTATTGCAACCGCCCAAAAGTTATCAGGTGAAAAAGATGCTATAAGTGTTATAACTGCAAAAATTATGTATACAATGAGCATTCCGCGGAAAACTCCGAACAACGCACCCATAAGTCCGTCGCTCCAGCCGATTAAGGGAAGCTTTGTTACAAAATTTATTAAGGTCATTATAACAAAAATCAAAATTCTTGAAACTGCAAATATCAGCAACAGTGCAATTATTTTCATTGCGGATTCTGCCACAGTCTTTGCAATTTCTTTTTCGGCATTATCCGCCGCTGCATCAATATTTTTCTGCATGTTTTTTGTTATCTTTTTAGGAAGATTTAATTCATTTGTTCCATAGTCGGTTATCTTGTTTGTTGTACTAAATGGCGCTTCTATAACAGTTGCTGCAGTCTGATAAACCGTATCGTAAATTACGGTGTTTTCAAGTGCATCAGATACTGGTCCCTGAAAAGCCATTGCAAGTATAAGTGAAAAAACAATCGACAGAAAACCTGCAACAGTTCGCAAAAAGCCTTTTTTATAGCCTATGAAAACCGAAATGCCAATAACTGCAACAACCAAAAGGTCAACATAGTTAATGCTCATATTTCCTCCTATTTCGTACTGAATATATATGCGCCTTCAGCGGTAAATCCCACAGCCTGTGCTGCACCGCCTAAAAAGCTTACACTTTTGATATCAATTCCGGGGTCTAAGAGTTTTTTCTCTCTTCCCGAAATGTCAACAATGTTTATAAGCCTTCCACGGCTTACAGCGATTGTATCTTCTGCATAGTCAATAAATTTTATTTCGCTTTCAACTTCATATTTTCCGATTTGTTTTGCAGAATGGTTATATGTTTCTATATTATATCTTTTTCCGCTTAAAGCTGACTCTGAAAACGCCAGAACTATATTTGAATTTGCAGTTTCATAAGTAACAAGGCTTTTCCCGCCATATAATATTTCGCCCTCTTTTTTGCCTGATATGCGGTGAATATTAACCTTAGAATCACCAATACAGTAAATATAGTTTCCGCAGATTTCCAAAGCTCCGATTAACTCATCTTCATAAACGTGGGTTGCAATGGGGTCTGCGTTTGAGATATTATAAAATGAAAGTGCCGTTTTCATTTTTCCGTCTTGCGTATCAAGGGTGGACATAATTATGTTTTTGTTGTTATCCGCAATCACAGCACTTAAAACAAACATTGAGCCTGAGTTCCACACGAACTGTTCCTCACCCTTGGCGTTATAAACGGTAACATCTCGTTTGTGCATATCCCCTTCTGTAATCAAAATTACATACCCTTCGGAATTCACCGAAAAGTCAACAATTTTCCCCTTTGTTTCTAAGGTGTTTTTCAGTTTTTCACCATTTATAAGGTATGCTCTTTTACCTTCTGTATCCGCAACTAAAACATATTTTCCGCTTGTTTTGATTACGGGGTTTGAAGTTACGATGTCTATTTCACTTTTCACTTTTCCGTTGTTGTCTAAAGCGGTAATTTTATCTGTTGTTACAAAGTATATGAATTTGTCTAAAACAGTATACTTATATGCTTCGTCGTGGTTCATTGTAAAATTGACCTGTTTTACCTTTTTTTGCTGACTTTCAGATATTGCAGGGGGTGTGTATCCAAAAAATCTGATTGCCACTTCTCTTACTAAAAACAGTAAAAGAAGAACGCCTATGGTTATTAAAACTGCAGTTACGATTTTACGGATAACTTCGTTTTTCATTTTTTCCCAGCCTTTCTTTTTAATATCAATACTCTATATCGTATAGCATAAGCCCCTCGGGTGGTGCGGTTATGCCTGCTTTTTTCCGTTCTTTTGAAAGAATAATTGAAGGAATATCTTCTTTGTTTATATATCCTCTGCCCACGCTGACTAAAGTTCCTGCAATAATTCGTACCATATTATACAAAAAGCCGTCACCGCGGATCTTCATTGTTATAATTTCGTCTTCTAAATCCAATGAGCATTCAAAAATTTCTCTTTCAAAGGTCTTTGCCTGACCTCCCTTTGACATAAATGCGGAAAAATCGTGTTTTCCCTCAAAATATTTGGTACATTCCTTCATTGCGTCAATATCCAATGGGTACTTAAATCTCCACACATATGGCTTTTTGAAAACATCTCCGTACTGTGATGTGTCAATTTTATAAATATATGTTTTTGATTTTGCGCTGTAACGTGCGTGAAAATCGTCATCGCACTTTTCTATTGACTTAACTCTTATTCCGTCAGGCAGAAGCGCATTTACACCCGATAAAATTCTTGCTTCGTCGTAATCGGTTTCAAAATATGCATTTGCCGTGTAGTTTAGTGCGTGAACGCCTGCGTCGGTTCTGCTTGCACCTATTAGGGCAATGGGCTGTCGCAGAATTGTAGAAAATGCTTTTTCTGCCTCGCCCTGAATTGTTTTGGCATTCTTCTGTATCTGCCAGCCACCAAAGCCTGAGCCGTTATACATAAGCTTTATTTTATAATTCTGCACTCTCTGCCCTCCCTCTTAAAAAATAATATCTAAAGTAATAGTCGCAACAAAAAACAACAAAAACACAACTGTTGCCAAAAAATCTGTTCTCGAAAATCGTATTTCGCGGAGCTTCGTTCTTGCATCTCCTCCGCGGTAGCAACGGCTTTCCATAGCAACCGCAAGCTCATCTGCCCGTCTGAACGCACTGATAAAAAGTGGTACAAGCATCGGAATCAGCGCTTTTGCGCGCTTTATTATTGAGCCTGTATCAAAATCTGCGCCTCTTGCCTGCTGAGCTTTTATGATTTTGTCAGTTTCTTCAATCAGAGTAGGTATAAAGCGAATTGCTATACTCATCATCATAGCAAGTTCATGAGCAGGAAAACCAATTTTAGACAATGGCTTTAAAAGCTTTTCAATACCGTCAGTAAGCGACATAGGCGAGGTTGTATAAGTCAATACACAGCTTGAGATAATTAAAATAACAAGTCTTACTGCCATTTTTACTGCCATTATCACGCCTTCAACAGTAATTCCAATTGAGTGTCCAAAAAAGTAAATTTCTTTTCCGTCTGTTAAAAAAATGTTCAGGATTGCCGTAAAAATAATAACAAAAAGTATAGGTTTTAGACCTTTAAAATACATTTTCACGGGCACCTTTGATATTTTGACTACGAATGCAGTAAAAAGGATAATAAGTGCATAACTCAGCACACTATTTGCCATAAATATCAAAACAATGTAAAGTAAAAGTATAAGTATTTTCGTTCTGGGGTCAAGCCTGTGAAGCTTTGAGTCAATCGGAAAATACTGTCCTAATGTTATGTCTTTAAGCATTTTCCTTCTCCTTATTCTTCATATAAAGCATAAGCTTAGCTTTTGCTTTTTCTACTGTGTAAATATTATTGTCCAAAGGAACTCCTCTTTTTATAAGTTCATCGCACAAAAGGTGTATTTGCGGAACATTAAGTCCCATTCCGCGAAGTTCATCTCCGTGTGAAAACACTTCGGGCACAGTTCCGTCCATAGCAACTTTTCCGCCATTCATAACAATCAGGCGGTTAACTAAGCGCGCAACATCCTCCATGGAATGAGAAACCAAAATAACAGTCATTTTACTTTTTAAGTAAATTGATTTTATCTGAGTTAGTATTTCTTCTCTTCCCTGAGGGTCTAAGCCTGCCGTTGGCTCATCCAAGACCAAAACAGATGGGTGCATTGCCAAAACGCCTGCTATTGCAACACGCCTTTTCTGTGCGCCTGAAAGATCAAAAGGAGATTTATCCATTAAATCGTGGGAAAGTCCCACATAGTTCATTGCTTCTTTAACTTTTTCGTCTACCTGACGGGGAGCAAACCCTAAATTTTTCGGACCGTAAGCGATGTCTTTATACACAGTTTCTTCAAATAACTGATGTTCAGGATACTGAAAAACAAGTCCAACCTTGCATCTTATTTTTTTGAGTTCTTCACCCTTTACACTCGTTTCAGTTCCGTTAATTGAAACTGTGCCTGAGCTTGGTTTTAAAAGTCCGTTTAAGTGCTGAACCAAAGTTGATTTTCCTGAGCCTGTGTGACCTATAAGTCCGATAAATTCACCGTCATTTATAGTGAGATTAACGTTATCTAACGCCTTTCTTTCAAAGGGACTTCCCGCAGAATAAACATAATCAACATTTTTTATTTCTATGCTCATTCCTTTGCACCCCCTAAAACCTTCATCAATTCATCGGCACACTCTTCCACCGTTAAAATATCATAGTTTACGGGCACACCGCATTTTGAAAGCTCATATAAAAGCTCAGTTGTCTGAGGAACATCAAGTCCAAGCTCTTTCATTCTTTTAACTTCGGAAAAGACTTTTTTAGGGGTATCATCCATGACAACTTTCCCCTTATCCATAACAATAACACGGTCTGCACGAGCAGCCTCGTCCATATAATGAGTAATTAAAACGATGGTCATATGTTCTTCGTTTTTGAGTTTTAAAATGGTGTCCATAACCTCGCTTCTTCCCTTAGGGTCAAGCATTGCGGTAGGCTCGTCCATAACGATGCACTGAGGTTTCATAGCAATAGCGCCCGCTATTGCAACACGCTGTTTCTGACCCCCTGACAAAAGGTGAGGGGCATGCTTTCTGAAACGATACATATCAACAACCTTTAACGCTTCATCGACCCGTTGTCTTATTTCTTTCGATGGAACGCCTAAGTTTTCAGGAGCAAAAGCAACATCTTCTTCTACTACCGTTGCAACAATCTGGTTATCCGGGTTCTGGAAAACCATACCTACCGTTTTTCTTATTTCCCACAGAAGATTTTCGTCTTTTGTGTTTAAGCCGCCAACATAAACACTTCCGCCTACCGGCAGCAAAAGCCCGTTTAAGTGCTTTGCAAGGGTGGATTTTCCGCAACCGTTATGACCTAAAACGGCCACAAATTCCCCCTTGTTTATCTTCAGGCTTAGCCTGTCTAAAATAAAATCGCTTTCTGCATATTCAGATGTATATTTAAATGACAGATTTTCTGTGCTTATCATTGTTATCCCCTTGTTTGTCCGTTTCCGTAGATAATGTATTTGCATGTTGTAAGCTCGGGAAGTCCTAAAGGACCTCTTGCGTGAAGCTTTTGAGTGCTTATTCCGATTTCGGCACCAAAGCCGAACTCAAAACCGTCGGTAAATCTTGTGGAGGCGTTTACATAAACTGCAGCTGCATCAATTTCGTCTAAGAATTTTTGTGACATATTATAGTTTTCGGTAATTATCGCTTCGGAGTGTTTTGTTCCGTGTTCATTTATGTGGGCAATAGCCTCATCAATTCCGCTGACAACTTTTACCGACATAATAAAGTCGTTATACTCTGTGTAGAAATCTGCTTCTGCTGCAGGTTTTGCGGAAGGTAAAATTTTGAGCGTTTCTTCACATCCACGGATTTCCACGTTATATTCTTTAAGTCCTTCGTAGATTTTAGGAAGAACGTCTTTTGCAATTTCTCTGTCAATAAGTAAAGATTCCGCAGCGTTACACACAGACGGTCTGCTCGTTTTTGCATTTACTGTAATTTTTACTGCCATTTGGACATCTGCACTTTTTTCAACATATATATGGCAATTTCCCGTTCCCGTTTCAATTACAGGTACAGTTGCAGTTGATACCACTGTTTTAATCAGCCCTGCACCGCCTCGCGGTATTAAAACATCCACATATTCATTAAGGCGCATAAGCTCTTTTGCAGTTTCTCTTGATGTATCTTCTACTAATGACACAGCACCCTCAGGAAAACCTGCTTGATACAGAGCATCATTCATTATTTTAACCAAAATTTTATTTGAGTTTATTGCCTCGCTTCCGCCACGAAGAATGCAGGCATTTGATGTTTTAAGGCACAGTGCCGCCGCATCTACCGTAACGTTAGGACGCGCCTCGTATATAATGCCAATAACGCCTAAGGGTACACGTTTTTTCCCTATCACAAGACCGTTGGAGCGTTTTGTCATCCCCGTAACTTCGCCTACGGGATCGGGAAGGCTTTCTACTTGTCTTACTCCCTCTGCAATTGCAGAAAGTCTTTCTTTTGTGAGTTTAAGTCTGTCATAAAAGGACGCCTTTGCAGGATTTTGAAGAAGCAAATCCAAGTCCTTTTGGTTTTCGCAGAGTATTTCCTCTGCGTGAGCCTCTATTGCATCTGCCATTTTTAAAAGTGCAGATGATTTAAGCTCCTGACTTATATTCATAAGCGCAAAAGATGCCTCTTTTGCTTTTTTTGCCTGAGATATTAAATCGTACATTTTGCGTTCCTCTCTTAATCTTGCGAAAATTTTGTTCCTACCTGCTTACCCTCTAAAACATCATATATTGTTTTCGGGTCTTTTCCATTTATTATAACCATTTCAATGCCTGCGTTAATTGCTTTTTCTGCCGCTATAAGTTTTGTTACCATTCCGCCTGTTCCGCGGTTGGTTCCTGCACCCCCTGCTGCCATTTTTAGCTCATCTGTCACCTTATGTACTACGGGTATAAGCTTTGCATCTTCATATTTTGCAGGGTCTTTATCAAAAAGCCCATCGATATCAGAAAGAATGATAAGCTCATCTGCCCCAATTAACTCTGCAACAACTGCTGATAAAGTATCATTATCACCAAATTCAATTTCGGCAGTTGAAATAACGTCGTTTTCGTTAACTATGGGAACAACGCCCCATGAAAGCAACGTATTAAACGCATTTATTGCGTTTGTTTTTCTCTCAGAGTCTTCTAAAACATTTTTAGTGATTAGTATCTGTGCAACACGAAGTCCGAACTCTGAAAAGAATTTTCCGTACATACTCATAAGCTCGCTCTGACCAATAGCTGATGCCGCCTGCTTGCCCTGCGTTGTTTTGGGACGTTCTGAAAATCCCATTTTGCTTACACCAACGCCAACAGCACCACTTGTAACAAGCACTACTTCCATTCCGCTGTGGGTAATATCTGATATAACCTGAGATAAAACTTCTATTCTCCTTATATTTATATTTCCGTTATCATAGGTAAGAGTTGATGTTCCCACCTTGATAACCACTCTTTTTTTATCTGCCATTTTTTATTCCTCTACAATCGTTATTTCTGTAACCTGCGGTACTGTCTGAATTGTTGTTGTTTTAATTTCTATTGACTTGCCATAATAAAGTCTTGTATTTGAGTCAACGTAATATCCGTCTGTAAGTTTTCTTCCCGAGCCTTCTACAACTATTGTAACATCGTATCTTTCAGGAACTTCAGCAGTATACATCTTTCCGTCTTTTGCATCAACATTCACGGTTGCAGGCTCACTGTAAACATCTGTTATTTTACCGAGCAGAGTATCGCCCGTAGCTGTATACACCTCGTCGCCAATAACGATAGCATCACGGGTAATATCGCGGACATTTGAAACCTTGAGTTTTATAATCATTTTATCGTATTGGGCGGTCTGACCCACCATCATACCTGAGCCGTCTGCCATATACTTTTTACTCTCTATGCGTGATTTTGTGAACAAAAGCCCTACAATACCGATAAATATGATAAGCAAAACAATAATGTCCACAATGCTTACTTTTCCGAAAAGCTTTCCTTTTTTATCCATTATCATTTTACTTCACTCCCCTTTTCAAAAAGCGTTTCATCATATTCAATGCCAATGATTGTTCCACTCAAAACCGCCTCGCCTGTATAATAGCTCATACTTTTTCCGATTTTAACTGCGTTTTCGCTGACCATTATGTCTGCCTGCTTCATTGTTGCCACAGCCTCAATTTCAACATTCAGGTCTATCTTGTCAGGAATATCTGCGTATTCAAGTTTTTTTGAATTATAATTTTCAACACGCTCCCTTGACGGCTTATGGCTTACCGATGCTATGTTTCCGACTTCTTCTTTGGTTATTGCATCGTATACAATCTGACCCTCTTCAATATTATCTAAAAATTCAGGATCTGCGTTTTTGATTTCTAAAGTCAGTTCAACCTTATTCTGTATCTCGGCATCCTTTTTAGTAACTCCGGTTAAACCTGCTGCAGCAACAATCACCACTGCCACAATCACAATAAGGAAAAGCACATCAATAATGTTTATTCTTTTTTTGCCGTTTTCTGTCGTTTTCATTCTGAAACCTCCCTGTATAGCTTTTCAAGTTTTTTCACCATAACCTCGGCGGTATATTTTTGATTATATATTTCTTTTGCATTTTCTGAGCATCTATTATAAAACTCTTTATCTGCAAAGAACTTTATAAATGCGTTTTTTAATCCCTCGCTATCAGAATACTCTGTTAAAAGTCCGTTTTTTCCATTTTCCACAATCTGCGGATTTCCGCCGACGTTGGTTGCTATTGTAGGTTTTCCAAGACTCATAGCCTCAAGTATTGCAAGACTCATCGCCTCAGACTCCGATGCTAAAACATTAACATCTGTTATGTTCAAAAGCTCTTTTGTGTCGTTTACATAGCCTGTAAATATAATTTCAGGATTGTCTTTTGCCTGCTCTTTAAGAGCATCTTTCAGATTTCCATCACCTACGATGAGAAAACGCGCCGAAAGTCCGTCGCCCAAATATTTTTTTGCCGCATCTATAAAATATTTATGCCCTTTAACATCTTCAAGCCGTGCAAAAATTCCAAAAACAAACTCACTTTTGAGCCCATATTTTTCTTTTATTTTAAGCTTTTCTTCAGCTGTTAATTCCTGAATTTTCTCAACACCGTTGTCAATTTGTTTTATTTTTTCCTTCTTTATTCCACAGTGCAAAAGATTATCACCCACAGCCTCAGAAACCGCTATATAAACATCGCAAAGCGTGTTGTTTAAAATGCTTTTTATAAATGATACGGGGAATTTTTCCGCAGGCTCAATGCAATGCCTCGTAGCTATGACAGTTTTGACGCCTGAAAGTTTTGCCGCAATTCTTGCAGAGAGTGATGCGTGAGTGTGAACTATCTGGGGTTTTATTTCTTTAAAAACTTTTTTTATTTCAGATACTGCCCGTCTGTCAAAGGATTTATCAGCCATATATGGAATTTCCTTAACGGTTATATCGCTGAATACTGATAGTTTTTCTTTAAGCATACTGTTTTCGGGAATAAGCACTGTTACGCTGAAATTTTCACGGTCAAAGCTTTTTACATAATTTAAAAGATAACGCCCTGCACCGCCAATGTTGGTGTCGGAAACAACCTGACACACGTTTATCATAAGTCTTCCCCCTTTTCTTTAAGGAGGTTAACTCCGCTTACAGAAAGCGCAATTATTATCCAGAATATCATTAAGATTTTATAGTTGTACCAAACGTAATCCGTAAGTCCCTGAAATAGATACCCCAAAAGTCCTGCACCAAGAGCAATAACGATTTTTGCGTTGTTATCTTCTTTTCTTAGCTCCATAACATCTTTTGAAAATACCTGTTTTACAAATGCAAACACCAATGATATAAGCGATATTATTCCAATAACGCCCATTTCAACCCATACCTGAAGGTAAAGGTTATGTGAATGAAGAGCAAAGTTTGCACCCGAAAGTGCATAAGCAGGGTAAATTACTTTATACGCATCAGAGCCTATTCCAATACCTGAAATCCAGAAATCGCGAATAAGGTTTATAGACGCCTCCCATATAGAAACTCTGTATGCTGTTGATGTATCGGCTGTGTTACCAATACTTAAAAGTCTTTCTAAAATTGCGGTGTTTCCACTTAAAACCATTAAAACGGGAAGCACCATTAAAAGAAGTGCTCCTGCAAACACCCAGCGTTTGTCCATAATGACAAGGAAAAGTGCTACCGCTAAAAACACACCGAGCCACGCGCCTCTTGACCATGTAAATATCATACACGCCGCCATTGAAATAAGTATAAAACCGAAAAGTGTCTTATGGGATTCGCGCATTTTCCCCCACATAACCGCAAGACACACGGGAACCGTCATAACCAAAAATTCACCCAAAACATTAGGGTTATCAAAGAATGAATATACACGAATAGAAATATCTTCAAACATTTCCTCGTCAACCCACGACTCGGTTGAATTTATTCCGATAAAATTCTGCAAAATGCCGTAAAGCGAAACTATAAATGCAGAAACTACAAAAACCTTGATTAAAGCTAACCATTGCTCTTTTGTGCGCAAAACATTCACAATAACAAAATAAAACAGTATAAAAGAAATGTGAACCGCTGCCTGAAGAAGGCTCGTTTTAAGCGAAAACGAGTTTACAACACCCCACAAAAGTGCAATTGCAAAAAACACGCAAAATGCATTGACGGGGTTTTTAGAAAATCTAAATGTTTTATCCTTTATAACGTGAACGCAGAACACTGCGGCACACAAAAAGCTTAGGCCTACTAAAACCATTGTTGGTAAAACTGGTGATAGCGCCACCGTTAAAAATACGCCAAGGCTTAAATACTTCAAAAAAAACGCAAATCCAAGCACTGCCAAAACCACAACAAGAGGTTTAACTATACCAAACATAAGGCAGGAAATCGCCAAAATAATTCCTATTACAGTAGATACAAAAATCTCGGTTTTTCCGCAGGAATACATAATAACTTCTTTGGGTGAGCTATCTAAAAACAAGTCGCGGATATGCGAGATAATAAAACTTCCGCCAACTAAGTTTCTTAAGCTTCTGTTTATAAGTATCATTAAAATACCTGAAATCAAAAGAGCAAAAAGAAGTAAATACCCTATTCTGCCTGAAGGTCTTAGAGCAATAAGGAAAAGCGAAAAAACCGAAAGCACAACACCGTAAAAGCGTATGCTTATATCCTGCCATTTATTGAAAAATCCACATATAACGCTTTCTTCCATTGCTTTATTTAATCTGTCTGAAAGCTTGTCCTGCAAAAACAGCAATATGCGAGAGGGGATTGATACAATTTTACCAAGAATGCTGTTTTTAAATATTTCACTTTCGCCCTTGTTTTCAAAAAATTTTCCGATATGGCTTTTGGAAAATTCCAAAGAAAGCCATTTGCAAAATCTGTTGTAGGCTTTTCCGCAAAGACTTTCATCGAACCATTGGCAAATCTTTTCAATCAGTTTGGAAAAGAACAAAAATACCTTGCTCTCCATCAGGCTATTTCCTCCTTTTAAAAATGTCCGTAATGCTTTTAATTTCGTCAAGCTTTAATAAAAATGAAAGTACGATATAAACCACGCCGCCTGCCAAAGCAGGAACTATAATATCAAGTATTTTTCCGATAAATGTGCTTTCAAAGCTAACTGCGTTGCACACCGCCAAGCTTACCAAAGCCATAGCTATACCGCAAAGCAACATTTTTAAAAGATTCAATAAAAATCCTCTATCGAAAATTTTATGTTTTTTATTTAATATAACAGCTAAACAAACCGCAATAAAGTTTGCCGCAACTGATGCCGCCATAGGTAAACCTGCAATTCCCAGGCTAAAGCCTCTTACCAAGGCAAAGCTTAGGCACACGTTAAGTATTATGCCCACAACTGAAACTGTCATTGGTGTTTTTCCGTTTTGTTCTGCATAAAATGCTTTGTTCAGCATTTCCTGAAGTCCAAAGCCAAGCATACCAAAGGAGTACCAGAAAAGTGCGGTTGAGGTAAGATAAGTCTGCTCTTTTCCGAATGCGCCGCGTTCATACACAAGGCTGATTATTCCTTCTGTTCTTGTTAAGAAAACTATCATTATCGGAATGAGTAAAAATAAAACACTTCCTACTGCTGTTTTTAAAACGCCGACAAACTCGCTTTCCTTTTCCTTGTCTGTTGCCAAGCGGGAAATTGACGGAAAGATAAGATTTGATACCGCATAGGTCAAAACACCCACAAGTATTATATAAATTCTATTTGCATATTCTAAAATTGGAACTGCTTGTCCTCCGTCAATGTATGACGCTAAAAACATATTAGCCATTGTGTTAATAGGCTGAACCCAGGAGCTTATAAGTATTGGAACAGCCAATAAAAGTACCTTTTTGAGACCTGGATTTTTTAAGTTAATATATAGCCTGTAGCTGTATTTTTTTTTGATTAAAAACGGTATTAAAACAATAAGCTGAAATGCCCAGCTAACCAGCATTGCAACGGATACACCGTGAATTCCCAGAGAGTCTTTCGCGATTAAAAGATACCCCACCATAATACCGTTTGAAACTAAGCTTATGGCGGCAGGGGCATTAAATTCACCGTAGGACTGTAAAACACCCGTTAATGAATAGGCAAGCGCCGTAAAGATCATTGAGGGAAGCATTATCACAACAAGTGATTCTGTTAAAGCCTTAAGATCAGGTGAAAGCCCGCGCCCTAAAAAATTCACTATAACACCTCGGAAAAATATACCTATTGTACAAAGTGCAAAGGTTATCAAAAATATTATGTTTAGAAAGCTGTTTGAAAATTCTGTTGCCTTTTCCTTTTCTCCCTTTTGCAGAAATTCGTTAAAAACAGGAATAAAAGAAGAAGAAATAGCACTCCCCAACGCAATATCAAAAAACAAAAGAGGAATTCTGCTTGCAGTATAGTATGCGGTTGCAGCGTCACCCGTTCCATATAGGGACGCAAATAGGCTGTCACGAGCCAATCCCATAACCTTTGCAAGTAGGGTTGCTATTATCATAAATCCTGCTGTTTTAATTGTCTTTTTAGCTGTATCCATAAAAAATATCCCTTATATAACATATTTTATCTATATTATTATACATTAGTATAATAAAAAAGTCAATAAATAATAAACCCCGTTCGGATTTTCCGAACGGGGTTTATTTGAGATAGTTTATCTAAAGAAATAATCTAATTTACTGTAATTGCTTTTGGTGCTGTTAAAGGCTTAACATTTACTAAATCCTCCCATACATAAACTGTGCAGCTTACAGGGACCTTACCGCAAGCAACTTCGATATTGCGAAGTGTTTTTGGAGCATCTGCTGTTTCTGTGTGAATACCAGCAAGCTTTCCGTCTGCATCGTAAAGCG
The DNA here is from genome assembly GCA_045580665.1 of Congzhengia sp. Lineage (GTDB taxonomy): Bacteria > Bacillota > Clostridia > UBA1381 > UBA9506 > Congzhengia. The sequence continues at coordinate 61,455 of JAZNOF010000009.1, read as the reverse complement.
CAATGATTACTTCACCTGCAGTTTCGATGTTTGCGGTTACTGTTGTTGCTAATGCCTCATCGTCGTATACCGCACTTTCAACGGGTGAGAATGAAATATAGTCGATTCTACCATGTGCGTTAACACCGCTTCTTGTAACCTCAAATCTTAACATATGCTGACCTTCTGTTAAGGCAACATTTGAAAGATTGTATGTTTTATATGTTGTGTAACCTGCATGGTTGGTTGTTGTTTTCACAACACCATCGATATATAACTTAATGCCGTCTGAGTGGTTTGTTTCTTTACCTGTTGCAGAGAACGATAAGTTATACGTTCCTGCAACTTTTACATCAACAGGTACATAAATATCTATGTTTGCAGATGCTGATGTGCTCTGTCTTGAGATATATAATGCATTGTCGGCACTCAAACCTTCTGCTGTTCCCTTCCATGTGTGTCCGCCAACAGCTGTAGATATACCGTTGTGAGCACTGAACGCATTATTTACATAGTTTTCAAGTTCAATCGTTGTTTTAGGCTCGTTAACATCTGCTGCCTCAAAAGCACTGTCTAACGGAACAATGTTAACATAGTCAACAACGAGTGTACAGTTATGGTTCCAGTCTTCTGAAGCAGATACACTTATGGTATGAGCGCCTTTCGTTAAATCTTTCAAATAAGACATTTGCGTAAGAACAGGTGTTTCTTTTGAAACGCTTGGTGCATCGTCAAGTTTTTTACCGTCTAATTTAACAGAAATGGTTCCGTGATAGTTAGCAGACTGATTTACTTTGTAGGTAATTACATATTTCGCTGCTTTTTCAACATTAACAGGCTGATTCCATGTATTTACCATTGTGTATTTAACGGTAGTTGTATCCTGCTTACCACCATTAATAGAAATTTTTGATGAACCTGATGCAGCGCTGTCTGATGTAGGTGTTACTGCTTTATAGGTTTCGGTTTCTGTAACATTTGTTGATGTTGAACCGTCTTCATTTGTTACGGTTGTTTCAGTTTTCAGGTATGTTGTAACGTAGGGGTTACTTTCTGCCTCGATAAGCTTACCTTCTGCAGGGATTGTAACTGTGGGGTCATAGGGCTCAAATGAAATATAGTCGATATATGAATCCTGATGTCCATAGTTACCTTCACTTGTTAATGTTAATGTGTGAGTTCCCTCTGTTAGCTTAACTCTCTTTGAAATGGTTTTCCAACCATCTGTTCCTGAGGTTGCTCTTGGAAGTGTTCCAACTGTTGTGCTATCGATTTTAAGGGTATAGCCTGTGTAGTGAACCTGCCATAAGAGGTGAGCAGTTATATCGTAGTAATCTGTTTTTTCAACATTCAATGTTGCTGTTGTTGTTGCAACACCAACATTCTGGGACTGGTTATAGTTAAAGTATCTGCTGTCGTCACAAGCAGCGTTTGATGCAAGTACACCCATCTTTGTTGTCGTTCCGCTGACGGTATGCATATCTTCACCCTGAATAACTGTCTTTTCTGTTGCGGAAACGTTGGCTTTTGCAGGTGTTATCTTAATATAGTCGTATGCATAATAGCAGTTTACGGAGTTACCTACTGCTTTAAAACCTACTGTGTGAGTTCCTTCAGTAAAGGTTGTTGAAAGATAGCATTTTCTAAAGCCTTCCCAGGCATCATTTGAACCGCCTGAAGCATAAGCTGTACCATCAAGCATTATGTGGTTAGTTGAAGAATATGTACCTGAGTTTCTTACATGATACTCAATTACATATTTACCTGCCGTTTTAACATCAATTTCTATTTCGCTCCATACAGTATTGTTTTTGCCGGCATTATATTTCACCCAGCCTGAGCCGCTATGGGTTGTGGTGGCACCGGTTAATGCTGATGTAACAACATTCGAATTAGAAAGAGTAACAGTTGTTGTCGTTCCTGCTGAGTCGGTCTTTTTAAGTGTTTTGAAATCCTCTGCTTCTAAAATTACAGGTTTATCGTAGGTAACAGGGTTATAGTAAGCTGCTTTTGTGAATTTAATGCTATCTAAAATACCTGTTGCTACGCCGTCTGTTGCTAAAACCTTAGCAGAAACTGTATAGTCGCCTGCTTCTAAAACAACATTTTCTGTTACTGTTGCTATTGCATCTTCACCTTCGTATGATGAAGTGTCGATTGTTTTAACAACCTCGTCTGCTGCATCTGTAATATATAAAACAGCGCCTTTTGATGCTTTATATTCAACGCTGAACTTGCCTGTTCCACTTACAATCAAAGGAAGTGAAACATCAACGTTTTCAGCTTCTTCTGTAACGCTTATTGCTTTACCGTTTGAGTAAACCTCTGCATCTTCTAAAGTTTTGAGTGATAAAGGTGCAGTTTTGCTTTCTTCTAAGATTACATAATCAGGATAGTCTTCAAACTCGATTGTTGCGTTAGTGTCAAGTTTAACCTCACTCGTTTTTGTAGGGATAAGTTCAATATAATCAAGAAAAATATTTGCGTTAACATTTCCCATATACGAGCTTACTGAAATGGTGTGTTCCCCTGCAGCAAGTGTTTTTGTAAAGGTTTCTGTCAGCCAGTATGCCGTTGACGTTGTTCCCCTTGTTCCAATAGATTCTCCGTCTAAAAGATATGTAAGATCTCCGCACCAAGAAGCATTTCTCTGCACTCTCATGTTAATGGTATAAGAATCCTGGGCAGGCACATTTACCTTAAAATTCCACGATGCTGTTTGTCCTGTTCTCTGCGCTGTATATTTAATATATCCGCTGTTTGAACAAGCCTCATCTGAAACGACTGTTGGCAAATGATATGATGTTGTAGAAGAAACATCGCGTTTAACTACAGCATAATGCTCCGCTTCGATACGAGCTGTTTTTCCTCTTTTTAAAGTCATAACCGTATCGGTTTCGGGAATTGTTATCGTAGTTACATAAGGCTCTCCCTCAACATCAAAAATGCTGTAAGGATATACCTTTACAGTATAGGTTTCCCCTGCCGTCAAATCTGTAAATATCGTTGAACAGCTTTTGTTCACAATTACATCTGCGTATCTGTTGTAATATTTACTCGTTTTCACTTCGGCATCTGTGCCGTCGTATACCTTCACCTTGTAATACGCAACATAATCGTCGTTCTGATAAGGTGTTCCCTCACTTGTTCCGCAGTTGTCAAAGTTAAAGGTTGTTGTTGTTCCGTATTTATAAACGCTGAAGTTTATGTCTTCAGGCATTGTGGGTGCAACCAAAACGTCAGCTGTTCTTTTGTCTGCAGAATAATAGTAGTGGTTTAAATCGTTTGATGTATCAGCATCTGTTCTGTCGGAAACTATTGCGGGAACGTCTATCACCCAAGGCTCACCGACATAATCCTCTGCTTTTAAGTCAAGTCTGTAAAGCTTAACAACATTATCTTCGACCTCTAAAACAGTTCCATAGTGAAGTCCGTTGCCTGCAAGGTCTGAATGAACACCGCTCCCGGTAAAGCCTGTACCACCGTTATCCATAGTTGATGCCTGATATGTTGTAAAACCATCCTGATGGATTGTTCTAGGCATATAAGGCGCAACATGGTTATGACCTGAAAGCCAGATTACCTGCGGTCTGTTCTGTAAAAATGAATAGAGTTCGTTTGACATCCACGAATCTGTATAAGAACTGCTGCTTCCATTTATTGTTCCGCCCAAAGAGTGGTGAACTGTTAAAAATACAGGCTTTGTACTGTCGGGCACAATACCATCTGCAAAGGAATAGTTTCCCTTTTCATCAACAGTTGCATTTGTACTGTCTTTACCGATTGCATTATTAACTTCCTGCATAATCCAGTCTTCTGAAGTTTTGCCGGGAAGGAACTGCTCACAACCACCGGCGATAAAGTCGTAGCCTCCGATTGTTGTGTGGTAATCTAAAGGCTGACCAACTTTTGTTTCGAACATATCGATAAAAGCCGCATTACCCTCATCGGTTACAGTACTGCTCTGGACAAACTCATGGTTACCCATTGTCCATACCTTAGGTAAGTCAGCAGCCTCGGCGTTAACTGCAGCGAGCAAATCATCGTAGTGAACGCCCGGAACTGTGCCTTGTGGATAGGTTGTTCCGTTAATGGTAACACCATCTGCCGAGTGATATTCATTGTAGCCGTACTGCACCATATCACCCAAAAACGCCAAGCCGTCAAGTTTTCCGCCGCCTATTGTTTTATATGCCTGTAAGGCCTTTGTGATGTAGCTTGTGTCGGCATCGTACGTTCTTCCTGTGATTTTGTTGTCGTCGCCACCATAGCCAACATGGGCATCAGAAAGAACACCCACACGAAGGTCAACATCAGTGTCGCCGGCTTCCCATGCTAAAACTGTGTTTAACGGTGTTAAAATTGTAAGCATTAAAAAACTTGTCAAAATGACTGATATAACTTTTTTCATTTTTTCTTTCTCCTTTAACGCATTTCTTTCGGGTATACTTTAATTATATATTACAACACTACAAACATCAATCTAAAAATCAGTACTTGTATATGAAAATATTGTCCTTGTAACATTTTGCAACAAAAAACGAATTATATTTGTAATAATCTGGCATTATGTAAGATTTTCCTTTACTTTTCTTAGTTTACATTATATAATATTCTTAACCTTAAATTTTTATAAAAAAGAGTGATTTTATGTCTGAAAACACCTTGAGCCGCGGATATTATTTTCCGCCCACCTGCCTGCCAAGCCCATATCCTGTTATTTTAGCAAATTTAGGCTATCATGAAAAACAGTGCGCGGTAATACGCGTTAATAGAAAACTCCATGAATTTCATTGGATAAAAAAAGGCAAAGGAATATATTATTTAGACGGCGAAAAAGTTATCCTTTCTGAAGGAGAGTGTATTTTCTTCAGGTCGCAATTTGATTGCAGATACGAACAGTTTGATGACTCCTATTCAACCTCTTGGATAGGATTTTATGGTTGCGATGAGCTTTTAGAACACTTTAACATTGGGAATTACAAGATTTTTAAAGCCCCTCCATTTTTAAACAGCACCTATGAACAGTTAATGTTATTATGCGAAAACGGAGGCACAGAAGCTCAGCGTTCTGCTGCCTGCTACGTTTTTTTGCTTGATATGCTTGAGGCTATGTCGCGGGAGCAGGTCAGCACCTCTGATTTAATCAGAAAATACCTTGAGGAAAACTATAACAAAAACATAACCTTAGACGATGTTGCAGAAAGCATCGGAATAACTAAATTTTCTATTTGCAGATGCTTAAGGCGTGAGAACAAAGAAAGCGTAATGACTCAGCTTAAAAATATAAGAATTGCCAACGCTAAAACAACTTTAAAGCTTACCGATTATTCTGTAACAAAAATCGCTTCACTTTGCGGTTTTGAAGATGCCAGCTATTTTGGAAAAGTTTTTAAAGAAGAAACAGGTTTAACACCTTTAGAGTATCGCGAAAAATTTATAAAACAATGAAAAACTCCGTTCGAAAAATTCGAACGGAGTTTTTTATCAAGGAAGAATCTATTCTACTGTAATTGCCTTTGGTTCTGTTAAAGGCTTAACGTTTACCAAATCTTCCCAAACATAAACTGTGCAGCTTACAGGGATTTTACCGCAAGCAACTTCAATATTGCGAAGTGTTTTTGGAGCATCTGCTGTTTCTGTGTGAATACCAGCAAGCTTTCCGTCTGCATCGTAAAGCGCAATGATTACTTCACCTGCAGTTTCAATGTTTGCAGTTACTGTTGTTGATAAAGCTTCGTCATCGTAGACTGCACTTTCAGCGGGTGAGAATGAAATATAGTCAATCTTACCGCGCGCGTTAACACCGTATCTTTGAATCTCAAATTTCACCATATGAATACCTTCAGTAAGGGTAACATTTGGAACAGTATAGGTTTTAAATACTGTGTTATCTGAGTGACTTGTGGTTACCTTTGCAGCACCGTCGATAGATAAGGTAATACCGCTTGAATAGCTTGTATCTTTACCTGTTGCAGAGAACTCTAAATCATATGTTCCTGCTGTTGTCACATTAATCGGGAATACAACGTAAAGGTTTGAAGATGCAGATTGGCTCTGTCTTGTCATATACAAAGAACTTTTTCCGCTTAAGGCATCGCCTGCTGAGGTATATGATGTAAGCGGATAGCCGGTATTCGCTATAAATGTATTTCCTGTATAGTTTTCAACCTCAATTGTTGTTTTGGGTTCGCTAATATCAGCCGACTCAAAAGCATTTTCGAGCGGATAAACGCTTACACAGTCTACAACTATTGTACAGTTATTATTTGAATGTTTTGTAGCCTTAACACCAAGAGTATGCGCGCCTTTAGTTAAATCCATTACATAAGATACTTTTACTAAAGCAGGAGTTGCTGTTTCAACATCAGCAGTCATAGCAAGCTGCTTTCCGTCAAGCATAGGATAAAGCTTACCATGATACCAAGCAGATTGGTTAATCGTGTAAGAAATTACATATTGTCCTGCTTTTTGAACATTGATGGGCTGATCCCATGTAACCTTTGTATATTTAACAGTATCAGTATTTGCTGTACTATAGTTGTAAGAAATTTTTGTTGTAGCAGATACTGAAATTGTATCCTTTGTTTCAACAACAGTGCTGGAAGTTGTTCCCTCTTCATCTGTTATTGTGGTTGTTGTTTCAACATATTTTGTAACATAGGGGTTACTTTCTGCTTCGATAAGTACGCCTTCTGCAGGAACAGTAACTGTGGGGTCGTAGGGCTCAAATGAAATATAGTCAATGTATGAATCCGCGTGACCATACAAGCCCGTACTTGTAATTGTTAATGTGTGAGTACCTTCTGTTAATTTAACTTTCTTTGTAACAGTTTTCCATGCAGCATCACCTGAAGATGCTGCAGCAATAGTTCCTAATGTTGTACTATCGATTTTAACAGTATAACCTGTATAGTTAGCCAACCATCTGAGGCTTGCTGTTACATCGTAGTAGTTAGTTTCTTCAACATTTATTGTAGCTGTTGTTGTTGCTGTGCCGACGTTCTGAGCCACATTATAATTAAGGTATCTGCCGCCGTCACAAGCTGTGTCTGATGCAATTGTATAAAGCTTTGTTGATGTTCCGCTGACGGTGTGCATATCTTCACCCTGAATAACTGTTTTTTCTGTTGCGGAAATATCAGCATAAGCCGGTGTTACTTTAATATAGTCATAAGCAAAGTAGCAGTTTGTTCCCGACTGATTAACAATAGCCTTGTAGCCTACTGTATGAGTTCCTTCGGTTAAGGTTACTGATATACTGTATCTTCCAAAGTCGGTCCATGTGTCACTTGTTCTGTTCATTGCATAGGTTGCATTGTCAAGTGTTATATACACATAATTGTTTGAGTTCCAGTTCCAGTTTCTTACATAGTACTCTAATGTATATTTACCTCCCGTTTTAACATCAATTTCAATCGCGCTGTATGCGTTAGAATAACCATAAGCATTATATTGTACATATCCATCACCGCTGTATGCCAAGGTTGCTGTCTTAATGGTTGAGTCAGGTAATGAATATGTTGATACTGTTCCTGATTTATCTGTTCTATAGATTTCTCTGAAATCCTCTGCCTCTAAAATAACAGGTTTATCATAGGTTACAGGGTTATAGTAAGCTGTTTTTGTGAATTTAACGCTGTCTAAAATACCTGTTGCAACGCCGTCTGTTGCTAAAATCTTAGCAGAAACTGTGTAGTCGCCTGCCTCTAAAATAACATTATTTTCTGTTATTGTTGCAATAGCGTCTTCACCCTCATAGCTTGAGGTGTCGATTGTTTTAACAGTTTCGCCGTTTGCATCTGTAATGTAAAGAACTGCGCCTTTTGATGCTTTATATTCGATATCGAATTTACCTGTTTTCTGAACTGCTAAGGGAAGTGAAACGTCAAAGTTTTCAGCTTCGTCTGTAACGCTGTATGCTTTACCATTTGAATACGCATCTGCATCTTCTAATGTTGCAAGCGACGCAGGAGTTGTTTTGCTATCTTCTAAGATTGCGTAGTCGGGATAATCTTCAAATTCGATTGTTGCGGCAGAATCAAGTTTTATTTCAAAAACTTCAACACATTCAAAGCTTATATAGTCAAGCTCGAAAAGATGCTGATTGCCTGCACCTAAGTTAATTGTTGTTTGTAAGTTATCTGTTCCTGCTTTTAAGGTAACAGTTTTTGTAAATTTCTTTAATACGTGGTGTTCCCAAGCGGTTATTCCTAAGCTTGTACCTGTTGAATTATATGTATCGCCGATTGCACCGTTTTTCTCCATTGCAAACTGTACATTACCTGCATAATATCCAGCATCTGAGCCTACGGCAGCAACATATTCAACCTTATATGTACCTGCTTTTTCAACGTTTACAGGAATGCTGAATGTAAATGGTTCTGCAACGCCATTAATTTTACCGCCTGTGTTGTATATAATTCTGCTTCCGCTTGTACCGTAAAGTTCGGTCATTGTGTGCTTCGGAACCTTTGATTTCCAAGCTTCGTATTCAATAACTGTTTTTTCATCAACTTTTATTGTTTCTTCTGTTTTGGTTTCTGTTCCTAAAGTATCTTCAACTGTTGAGAATGTTACTGTTAAGGGCTCGCCTTTAGGAAGGTCTGCAGGCATTGTTGAGCCGTTTTGTACGTTACTCAAGGCACTTACAGGAATTACCTTCGCTGTATAGGTTGTTCCCTCTTCTAAGCCTGTTACAATCTGAGAATAGCTTGATGCAGGTGTTACATTGTTTACAAATTCGGGGTAAATTGTTTTTGTGTAAACCTTTGTATCGTTTTCGTCATAAACTTCTACAATATATGCAAAAATGAAATCGTCCTGCTGGTTCGGTGTTTCATCTATTAAAGCTTTCGGGAAGATAAGCTTTGCTGATGTGAACACAGGCTGAGCCTGTAAGGTTGCCCCTTCCGCAAAGTAAGGAAGTGAGGGGTTAGCACGTTTATCGGCAGAATATAAGTAGTTGTTTAAATCATTTGTTGTATCTTCATCTGTTAAATCAGAAACGATAGCGCCGATATCAATCACCCAGGGCTCGCCGATAAATTCTTTTTTGTCTAATGAGAGTTTATATAATTTAACAACTGAGCCTTTTTCACCTGTTTCAACTTCAACATGAGTTGACTGATGAGGGCTGATAGACATTTTACCATACATATTTGCATTACCGTATGATACAGGGCTCATATAAGAGGTGTATCCGTCCTGCTGGATGTTTGCAGGATATTCAACAGCTGTGTGGAAATGACCGTATGTAAAGATAATCTGAGGTCTTGTTTTTGCATATTCCAAAAATCTGTTAAGTGTGCTGTTTTTCCAGTGTGCAAGAACGAATACGGGTTTTGTACTGTTAGGAACCACGCCTTCTGCAAAAACGCCATCAACATCATTTGTACTGTCTGCAGCGATAGCTTTTTCAGTTTCAGCAATCATATAATCAACTGATGCTGAGCTGAAATCATTTTTATAGCTTTCGGGGCTGACTGAAATAAAATGGAAGCCCTGTTCTGAAACAACGTGACTTTGTGTGGGGCCAACATAGTTTTCAAAAGCCTGCTTTGCAAACTCGTTATCAGATGCAGAGCCGGTGCCTGCAAACTCATGGTTACCCATGTTAGCAGAATATTCGATTCCTTTTTCTTTTAAATCATCATATACCGGTTTAACTAGCTCATAGTATTTATCATAGCTTTCTAAGGTTGTACCATCGCCGGTTTTTATGCTAGTAATATCACCGTTAAAGGCGATAAACTGTGCACCCAAATCAAGGGCTGCATTAACTGACTGGTCTAAGTTAAGGGTTTCATATTCATCATGAACGTCACTTATAAGACCAAATGAGAATTCTACATTCTCGCCGCCTGTTCCTGTCCATGCATCTGCTGCTGCCACAAAAGGCAATGTGCTTAAAATCATGAACACCGAAAGGCAAATTGATATGATTTTTTTCATTCTTCTTCCTCCTATTTATATAAAGATTTTTTACCACATCTTAAGATTAACATAAAAAAAATATTAAAGTCAACCAATAATCATATAAAAAATCTTGCATATTTTTACCTTTTTTTGATTTTTTGTTAGATTTTTCTTTACTTTTTAGTTTGTATATGATATAAAAATAATAGCGCTACATATTTATTTTTCGGAGGAAAAATTATGAATATTGCACCATATTCCAATTACATGTATTGGCCACATAATTCGCACTTTCCGTATCCTGTATTCCCCATGTCAATCGGTCATTATGTAAATCAGCCCGCAATTACCCGTGATGGGCATATTTGGAACGAATTCCACTGGATAACAAAAGGCTCGGGAATTTACAATGTAAAGGGAGAAAACATCACTTTGTCTGAAGGATGCGGCATACTTATGCGTTCTAATTTTAAGTGCAGCTATAAAAATGCCAATCCAGAAGCACCTTTTTCAACCTCGTGGATAGCTTTTATGGGTGGTGATGAGTTGCTTGATTTATACGGCATAGCCGGCTATAAAGTTTTTAGATTTTCTTCTTCAATACAAAAGCATTATGATGATGTTATCACAGTTTGCGAAAACGGTGGTTCTGAAGCACAACGCGCAGCTTCCTGTTACTATTTTATAGTTGAAATACTTGAAAACATAAACCGCCAGGAAAGAAATATTCCGGCGTTAATTGAAAAGTATCTCAACAACAACTATAACAAGAATGTAACGATTGATGATGTTGCCAAAGAAGTAAGAATGTCAAAATATTCTCTATACAGATATTTAAAGAAGAAAAATTTAGAAAGCATTACAAATCAGCTAAAGTACATAAGAGTTTTAAAAGCCAAGGATATGCTAAAAGCCACAAACCACTCTGCCTCAGACATCGGAATATTCTGTGGCTTTGAAAGCCCCAGTTATTTTGGAAAAGTGTTTAGAGAAGAAACAGGCTTAACGCCTTTAGAATATCGTGAAAAACATTCAAACGCAAAAAAATGACAGAAACGAAGGTTTCTGTCATTTTTTGTGTCTTAATATTAAAGTGTCTTAATATATTCGTCCATTTTGATTGTAACGCCCTTTTCCCTTGCCTCTTCTGCCGCAAAGCAGATTAAGTGGCTCATGCAAGAAAAATCAACGTTTGAAATAGAGTTCGAGGGTTTACCTAATACAATCAAATCGTAAAGGTCAGCCATAATACCTGAGTCGCCGCCGCCATGACCGCCTGCAATAGACTGGTCAAATTCTGCATCAGGGGTATAAAGTTGTTTTGTTTGTCTTGTGGCAAAGTCGTAAAATACTATCGACTGGTCCTCCATATCAAGACGCAGTTCGCCCTTTGTTCCCATAATAGTAGAAACACGTGCACCTTTGTTAAATGGTGACATTGTGAGCGTTACCATTTTGTCTTTTCCGTATGTAATATTAACAATCTGATGGTCAACAACATCGTTGTCACACTGGTATACGCATCTTCCATAAGGTGATGTCTTTAAGATTTCGTCAACTTCTTCGTCAGTAGGCTCAAATTTTCCTGCAGCGATAGCTCTGAAATGCTGAACCTCGGCTGTGTCGATTTTATAAAGGTCAGGTGCGTAATAATAACAGGTATCCTTGTGGGGGCATCCGTCTAAGCAACGTTTAGGTGCACCTTCAGGCTTATTAGCCTCTGTAAAATATGAAAGCGTACCAACAGACTGAACGCTTGTGCAAGGCTCACCAATAAGCCATTGAAAAAGGTCGGTATCGTGACAGCATTTTGCTAAAATCATAGAAGCAGATTCCGATTTCTTTCTCCAGTTTCCTCTTACAAAGCTGTGGCTGTAATGAATATTACCAACACCCTCTGTATGAACAACATTCATAATTTCGCCCATGTTTCCATCGTCAATAAACTTTTTAACTGTCTTGTAAAATGGTGTGTATCTCAAAACGTGGCACACTAAAACGTGAACCCCGTTTTTATTTGCGTTTTCAGCAATTTTATAGCACTCTTCAGGCGTGGGTGCAATAGGTTTTTCCAAAAGCAAGTCGTACTTTTTATCAATAGCACGCATAGCAGGGTCGAAATGCATTTTGTCCTGAGTACAAATCATACAAACATCGGCAATCTTTGGCATATCCAAAAGCTTTTCGTAGCTTTCAAAGCACATATCATGTGGTACGTTATATGTATCCCTTATGTATTCTCTTTTTTCTTTAACGGGCTCGGCTAAAGCTACCAATTTAAACTTATCAGGGTTTTCAAGCAAAGACTTTAAGTAGCTGTTTCCACGGTCGCCGCCGCCGATTAAAATAAGTGATAACTGTTTCATCTTTTTATATCTCCTAACAAATTAATATATTCATCCATTTTGACTGTAATGCCTTTTTCTCTTGCTTCTTCAGCCGCAAAACAGATTAAATGGCTCATGCACGAAAAGTCGACGGTTGAGATAGAGTTTGATGGCTTGTCCAAAGCTATCATATCGTAAAGGTCACCCATAATGCCAGAGTCGCCGCCGCCGTGACCGCCTGCGATAGACTGGTCTAATGCTTCGTCGGGCTTATAAACGCTTGTTGTTTTGCGCGTTGCAAAATCATAAAATGTCATTGACTGGTCTTCCATATCAAGACGAAGCTCACCTTTTGTTCCCATAATGGTTGAAATTCTTCCGCCTTTGTTAAAGGGTGACATTGTTAAGGTTACCATCTTATCTTTTCCGTATGTAATGTTTACAATCTGGTGATCAACAACATCATTATCGCATTGATATACACATCTTCCGTAAGGTGATGTCTTTAAGATTTCATCAACCTCTTCATCTGTGGGGTTAAACTTTTTAGCAGCAATAGCTCTGAAATGCTGAACCTCGGCTGTGTCGATTTTATAAAGGTCAGGCGCGTAATAATAACAGGTATCCTTGTGGGGACATCCGTCTAAGCAACGTTTAGGTGCACCTTCAGGCTTATTAGCCTCTGTAAAGTATGAACGTGTACCAATTGACTGAACACTTGTGCAAGGCTCACCAATAAGCCATTGAAAAAGGTCAGTATCGTGGCAGCACTTAGCAAGAAGCATGGGCGCTGATTCAGAAAGCTTTCTCCAGTTTCCTCTTACATAGCTATGGCTGTAGTGAACGTTACCAACACCCTCTGTGTGAACAACGTTCATAATTTCGCCTACATGACCTTCGTCAATAAACTTTTTAACTGCTTTATAGAAAGGCGTGTATCTTAAAACATGGCAAACCAAAACCTTTACGCCGTTTTTGTTCGCATTTTCAGCAACTTTATAGCATTCCTCAGGCGTGGGTGCTATAGGCTTTTCCAAAAGCAAATCGTACTTTTTATCAATAGCACGCATAGCAGGGTCGAAATGCATTTTGTCCTGAGTACAAATCATACAGATATCCGCACATTTAGGCATATTCAAAAGCGGTTCGTAGTTATCAAAGCACATATCATGAGGTACGTTATATGTATCCCTTAAATACTCTCTTTTCTCTTTAACGGGTTCAGCTAAACCTACGAGCTTGAATTTTTCAGGGTTTTCAAGCAAATACTTTAAATAGCTGCTTCCGCGGTCGCCGCCGCCGATTAAAATAAGCGATAACTGTTTCATACCTTTATCTCCTTGTCATAATAAATTCAAAAAATTTTAACTAATTATAGCATACCTTTTTGGCTTTGACAACTGCAAATAAAAAAAAATTGACAAAAGGACAAAAAAAATTAAAAAAAAGGCTTGCATTATTCTTTTTTATGTGGTATAGTATTAGAGCAAAAATACGCACACGCAATGATTTTGCAGGCGGTGCCAAGCATTTGGTTCCTGTAGAATATGACTTGTGTGGAGGATTGCAAATAAAACCGGAGGTGACTTAAATGTCAGTAATTTCAATGAAACAACTGCTTGAAGCAGGCGTCCATTTCGGACATCAGACAAGAAGATGGAACCCCAAAATGGCTGAGTACATCTTCACGGAAAGAAACGGTATCTACATCATCGATTTGCAGAAAACCGTAAAAAAAATCGAGGAAGCTTACGCTTTCGTAAAGGAAGTTGCTGAATCTGGCAAAGAAGTTCTTTTCGTAGGAACAAAAAAACAGGCTCAGGACTCTATCAAAGAAGAAGCTGAAAGAGTAGGTATGTACTGGGTTAACGCAAGATGGCTCGGTGGTATGCTCACAAACTTCAAAACAATCAAAAAGAGAATCGAAAGATTAGAACAGCTCAACAAAATGGAAGAAGATGGAACATTTGACCTTCTTCCCAAAAAGGAAGTTACAAACTTAAAAGCTGAAAGAGATAAGCTCGAAAAATATCTCGGCGGTATTAAAGATATGAAAAAACTTCCTGGTGCTCTCTTCGTTGTTGACCCCAGAAAAGAAAAAATCGCTATCGAAGAAGCTAAAAAACTCGGCATCCCCGTTGTTGCTATTGTTGACACAAACTGCGACCCCGAAGATGTTGACTATGTAATTCCCGGTAACGACGACGCTATCCGCGCCGTTAAACTTATTGCTTCTACAATTGCTAACGCAATCATTGAAGGTAACCAGGGAACAGACGCTGCTCCTGCAGAAGTTGCAGAAGAAGCTGAAGAAATTAACGAGTAATTGATTGGAGGAAATATAAATGGCATTCACAGCTGCTGACGTTAAAGCTTTAAGAGAAATTACAGGCTGCGGTATGATGGACTGTAAAAAGGCTCTTACAGAAACAGACGGCGATAAAGATAAAGCTATTGAATTTTTAAGAGAAAAAGGCTTAGCAACCGCTGAGAAAAAATCAGGCAGAATTGCTGCTGACGGTGTTGTTTACGCTGACGTAACAGATGGCATTGGGGTTCTTTTAGAAGTTAACTCTGAAACAGACTACGTTGCTAAAAACGCTGATTCCCAGCAGTTCGTATCTGACGTTGCTACTCAGATTAAAGAAACATCACCCGCTGATGTTGACGCTCTCTTAAACAGCACATTTGTTAACGGCGATGAAACAATCAGCGCTATGTTAGTTAACAAAATTGCTACAATCGGTGAAAACATTACAGTTAGAAGATTTGAAAGATATGAAGGAACAGTTGAAACCTACATCCACGGCGGCGGTAAAATCGGTGTTATGGTTGCTTTCACATTAGCTGATAACTCTAAAGCTGACACCCCTGAATTCAAAGAATTCGCTCACGACGTTGCTATGCAGGTTGCTGCTGCTAACCCCACATATTTAGACCGTGCAAGCGTTCCTGCTGATGTTGTTGCAAAAGAAACAGAAATCTTAACTGCACAGGCTATGAACGAGGGCAAACCCCAGAACATCGCCGAAAAAATGGTTGCAGGAAGAATCAACAAATACTTTAAGGAAATCTGCTTGGTTGACCAGCAGTTCATTAAAGACGGCGATTTAACAGTTACAGCTTACACAAAGGCTATTGCTGACAAAATCGGAACTGAAATTAAAATTGACAAGTTTGCAAGATTCGAAAAAGGTGAAGGTATCGAAAAGAAAGAAGATAACTTTGCTGAAGAAATCGCAAACATGGTTAAGTAATTTCAAAAAACAAATATTAAAGGGGGCTGTTAAATACAGCCCCTTTATTTTATCAGGGAGGTGACTGCGTTTGACTATAATGGGAGTAATTTGTGAATATAATCCATTTCACAAGGGACACGAATATCAGCTGAAAACTCACAAAAAAGAGTTCTGCGCTGATGGAATTGTTTGTTTAATGAGCGGAAATTTTGTTCAGCGCGGTGCACCTGCAATTTATGACAAGTGGCATAGGGCAAAAACTGCTATTATGTGCGGTGCTGATTTAGTTTTGGAATTACCCGTTGTTTACTCTGCTCAATCCGCAATGCGTTTTGCTCACGGTGCAGTTTCACTTCTTAACGCCTTAGGATGCGTTAATTTTCTATCCTTTGGTAGTGAATGTGGAAATTTAGAAAAGCTCTATGAAACACAAAAAATTATTTTCTCAGAAAAATTCAAAGAATTAGTCAATTTAGAGATGAAGAGCGGACTTTCCTACCCTTCTGCAAGATCAAAGGTTTTAAAAAAATACTACACCGATTTTGATGAAAGCCTGCTTTCCCTCCCCAATAACATTTTAGCTTTAGAATATTTAAACAGCTTAAAAACTTTAAAAAGCAAAATCGAACCTAAAACAATCACAAGAAATTTTGATTTTATTTCGGCATCAGAAATAAGAGAAAAAATTTTAAACAACGAAGACATTTTGCCTTTTGTTCCCATGGATGCGGGCGCAAAGGCTTATGATAAAAACGCTTTTGACACCATCGTTTCCTACCACTTTAAAAATGAAACAACCGACCATTTAAAAACAATCGCGGATGTAGCTGAAGGCTTGGAAAATAGATTTATAAAGTGGGCAAAGGAAACATTCGGGTATAACGCTTTGTCAGAGGCAGTTAAAACTAAACGCTATACAAAAACCCGCATCGACAGAATTATTGTGAATGCTCTTTTGGGCATAACAGATTCCGACACAGAAATGAAACCCCAGTACGCACGGGTTTTGGCATTTAACGATGTTGGAACAAAAATCATAAAAGAGATAAAACAAAATTCTTCTATTCCCGTTATTACAAAGGTCGCCGACTTTATAAATAACGAAAATCCCCACCTTGTAAAAATGCTGAAAAAAGACATCTTGGCAACAGATATTTACTCACTTTTAACTTGCGAAAAAACAGGCGGAAAGGATTTCACCACTTCGCCTTTATATGTAAAATAAACTTAAGGAAGGTTTTTATGCACGAGATACTTCACGTTTTAGAGCATTCCTTTTTTGACACCTTAAAGGTTTTGCCCTCACTTTTCATAATTTATCTTTTAATTGAATATTTAGAGCACAAAAATAACAATAAAGCCCATCACATCTTTATGAAATCGGAAAAAGCAGGTCCTCTTTTAGGCGGTATTTTCGGGTGTATTCCTCAGTGCGGATTTTCAGTTATTGCGTCGGAACTTTATGCAAAGCACCTAATCTCATTAGGTACAATTATTGCAGTTTTCATTGCAACAAGCGACGAGGCAATCCCTATGCTTTTGGCAGAGCCACACTTTCTGCCTCAAATGCTTATACTTATTGCCTCAAAATTTTTATTTGCAGTAGTTTTTGGCTTTTTAATTGATTTTATAGTAAGAAACCAAAAAGTACAACACCGTCACTGCGAAGAAGAACACGAAAAACATCATCATTTTCACGGAAACTGCGAAAGTTGTCACGATGGAATATTAAAATCTACGATTATTCACGTTGTTAAAATATTTGTATTCATATTCGTGATTTCTGTTGCATTGGGATTTTTAACAGAGTTTGTGCCAAAGGAATTTCTTTCAGTAAACAAATGGCTTCAGCCGTTTTTAACACCTTTGATTGCCTTAATTCCCAACTGCGCCGCATCAGTTCTTTTAACTGAGCTTTACATAGAAGGTGTTTTAACGCTTTCTGCGCTCATCGGCGGACTTTGCGCAGGTGCGGGTGTTGGTCTGATTGTTCTTTTTAAGCTTAACAAAAATGCAAAAGAGAATTTCTCGGTTTTGATTTTACTTTACTCGCTAGGCTTGATTTCAGGACTTATATTAACATTATTAAACATTTAAAAAAAGGTGCTTTTAAAAGCACCTTTTTTAAATGGAATATTCAACCTTTCCAAACACTCTCTTTATGGTATCAAAAAGTTCTCTGTTTTTTATATTTTCACCGTTATGAATAACTATTTTCTCAGGTGCCAAGGTAATCAGCACGCTTATTAATAAGTCGTCAAAATTTTCGTAGGGCGTTTCTTCAACACCGCCAAAATCCGCTATGCACTTCTCGGTTATGTCCTCATTATTTTCGTCTAAAACAGTATACATTCCCTGCTTGTGAACGTATAAGTGAATAAGCCTTGGGCGGTCGCCCTGAACATTTACAAAATATTTCAAAAGACCTATAAAATCTTCGTATTCTCTTTCTGTGTAGAAAGACTCAACCATTCTGTCTGCACATTTTTCTAAAATTTCAATGTATAAAGGGAGCCTGAAAAGCACAAGTCCCGTAACACGCGCCCGTTTGTCTTTCTTAAAATATTCTATAAGCTCGTCTTTTATAGTGTAAAGCCTTTTTCTATACCCTAATTCTTCATCATCTTCAACCTCGTATATTTTATTTAAAATGTCACATACCTGATACTGCAATATATCACTGTACTTTGATAGAATAATCCTTTTTAGCAATTTACTTTCGTATCTGTTTATAATAAAGTCTGAAAGCTCTGTTAAGTAACACTCATATATTGCTCTGTTTCCGTCAGGTGTTAAGATAACAGAGATTTCTTCTCCTTCACGTGCTAAAACCTTAACAGGAAATCTTTTATCTGAAATAATTTGTTCTTCTGAAAGAGCTTTGAATTTTTTCAGCTTAAGCTCTATAAAATCCTCCAAAAAGGTTCACCTCTCAACTCCTTTTTACCCGAAATTATTATTTACTCAAAAACTCTCTTATATACCGATAATTGTTCCAACATCCGTTAAGGGATAATTTTCTATATAGTCAATTTCAATGTTTTGCTCATTTATAAACTTCTTTATCTTTTCAAAATCAGGATGACGCGAAATGTCACCAAAAAATAAAACCTTGTTATTCACAAAGCCTGATGCCCCGCCCAAAAAACCGTAGTTATATCCTGAAAGTAAAACGTTTCCCTCAGAAATTTTCAAAGCGTTTAAGCCAAGATTTAAAGCCGAATTATAAATTGAATTGTCGGCCGTTATGATATTTCTTTTAAAGCAAACGGATGCACACTTTGCATATCCCTGATTTGTGTTTTGCACCACTATGTTTTGCTTGTTTATTTCATTCTTTACAACGCTATCGGTATATTTAAAATTACCTATTGCTACATTTTCGGATATCAATACATTATATGCGATATCCCTTGGGTAGTTACGAAAAAGTGCTGTTTCACCTGAAACTAAAACCCTATCAGGCAAAAGCTTTTTATAGTATTCAAAAGATGTTTTTTCGCAGACAAAAACCTCTCCCACACAAACTATGCTCATATCAGGATGACAGGAAACTGGCTCGTCGACATTTTCTAAAGTGTAAGACGGCAAAACATCAAACTCGCTACCCCACTTTTTCTCCGCTATATCTATGTATCTGTTATCTACTAAAAGTTTCATTTTAAATCCTCTATTGTTTTTTATAAAAAAATGCGGTATAATTATTTTATCAAGTTTTGTAAAAATAATCAATATGAGGTGAATAAAAATGGTATATTTATTTTTGGCAGATGGCTTTGAAGAAATCGAGGCTTTAGGCACTGTTGATATTTTAAGAAGATGCGAACTCGATGTAAAAACCGTTTCGATAACTGAAAGCTTAGAGGTTATGGGAACTCATGGAATCAAGGTTTTTGCTGACATTTTGTTTTCTGAAATAAGAGAAGATGAAATTGATGCGCTGATTTTACCGGGCGGTCTTCCGGGAGCAGACAATTTAGAAAACTTTAAACCCCTTCGCGAGCTTTTAGTAAAAAAATCAAAAGAGGGAAAAATTCTTGCCGCAATTTGTGCAGCTCCCAAGGTTTTAGGCTCTATCGGTCTTTTATCAGGTGTTAAGGCTACCTGCTACCCCGGTTTTGAGGCAAGACTCTTTAATGCCGTTACAAAGCACAAAAATATTGTTTGCGATAAAAACTTTATCACCGCAAAGGGTGCAGGAATAACTCAGGACTTTGCTTTGGCTATTGCCACCGCATTAGGTAAAGGTGTTAGTGCTAAGCGTGTTTTAAAAGCCATGTTCTATTAATACAATTTAAAACATAAAATAGGTAACAGTAAAATAAACAAACAGAAAGGTTTGTATTTATGAAAAAGCTGTTACCTTTATTTTTATGTTTTTTAATTTTAGTATGCCCGTTATCTGTATTCGCTGAAAACGCTGCGCTTGAGCTTTCTGCAAAATCTGCAATTCTAATTGAGCCAAAAACAAACTCAATTTTATATGAAAAAGCACCTCACGACAAGCTCCCTCCCGCAAGCGTAACCAAGATTATGACTATGCTTTTGGTGATGGAGGGGTTAGACAGCGGACGGTTCAAGTTAGAAGATATGGTAAGAACTTCTCCTTTAGCCGCATCAATGGGCGGCTCACAGGTATTTTTGGAAGAAAATGAGGAAATGAGCGTTAACGATATGTTAAAGGCAGTTGCTGTTGCATCAGGAAACGATGCTGCAGTAGCTTTAGCAGAATTTACCGCAGGGTCTCATGAAGGGTTTGTTCAAAAAATGAATGAACGAGCAAAAGAGCTCGGTATGAGAGATACGAACTTCGTAAATTGTAACGGACTTCACGACCCTAATCACTTAACCTCAGCTTATGACATTTCGCAGATGTCACGAGAGCTGATTACTCACCCCAAGATTTTTGACTACACAACTGTCTGGATGGATACACTACGAAACGGCGAATTCGGGTTGGTTAATACAAATAAACTCATTCGTTTTTACTCAGGCGCAACAGGTTTAAAAACAGGCTCAACAAGTGACGCAGGCTTTTGTATAAGCGCCTCAGCAAAACGTGACAATATGGACTTGATTGCCGTAATTATGGGCGCTCCATCATCAAAAGAACGCTTCGCTGATGCCACAAAGCTTTTAGACTACGGCTTTGCAAATTACACAATTTCAAATTCTTTGGTTAAAGAAGATGAGCTTCCTGACATTTCTGTTACAAAAGGCACGGAAAATAAGGTTAAAATAGGAATGGCTGATGGTTTTAGTGTATTACTCGAAAAATCTAAAATAAACAGTGTTGAGAAAAAGATTACTCTGCCCGAAACTGTTAACGCACCAATCCGCGAAAACGATAAAATCGGCGAGGTTGAGTTTTTTATAGACGGAAAATCAATCGGAAAATCAGACATTGTTGCAAAAGATGAGGTTCAAAGCTTAGGCTTTTGGAGAATGTTTAAAAAACTTAATTCATATATGTTTTTCGGGTATTAAAAAGAGGTGGCTTTTGCCACCTCTTAGTTTTGTTTCTTCACAATCGTATAATCATCGCCAAATCGGTAGTATGGACATTTCTTATGCTTACTTTGCAAAAATGCCGCAAGCTCGTCTTCATCTAAGTTTATATTGCAAACATAATCTTCCATTTCATCATCGTATGCTAAATTCATACAGTTTTCGCATAAAATATCCATTATTTTTCACCTTTTATCATTTTTCTGAGTTTTCCTATAAAACGGATGATTTTAATCATCAAAGGTCTTACAGGTCTTAAAACGCCCCACACTCTCCAATAAATTTTATACCACAAGCTGTCGCAGGAAATGTAGTTTCCTTTTCTGTAAAAGCCCTCGGCAACGGCGACAACGGCATCTTTTTTTACAGGATATTCAACCTCGGTTTCAAAGTCGCCCATTATTCCGTAGCCCTCGTCGGTTACTTTGACAATTCTGTGAAGAACGTATTTCCCCTCAGGGCGCCTATATAAAGGAACATCGCCTTTTTTGAGTTCCCCCGCAGCCCTTAAAACCACGCTATCACGTCTGTGCTGAACAAGTGGATACATACTTGTACCTGAAACCTTTATTTTTGCGGTTTGTCCGTTTTTTATAATTTCTTCTATTACGGGGAAGATTAAATCCATTTCTGCTCTTTTAACACTACTTCTCACAATCCTTCCCCTTTCTTATATTCTCAAAAAATTCTTTTAATATTTTTTCGCAACGAAGTTCTTCAATTCCGCCATAAACCTCAGGTTTAAAATCAAAAAGCCCTTCTCTTATAACGTCAACTTTTCCGCCTAATGCGCCGTTTTTATAATCGTATGCACCAAAATAGATTTTGCCTATTTTATAAAGGTGCGCCGCTCCTGAACACATTGCGCAGGGCTCTAACGTTACATATAAACTGCAATCGGTTAGGTATTTTGTGCTGAGCACTTCTCTTGCTTTTTTCATTGCAAGAAATTCTGCGTGAGCCGTAGTATCCCCTGTCTGTTCTGTCAGATTGTGGGCACTTGCGATTAGTTTATTACCTTTAAAAACCGCCGCGCCAACAGGAACTTCGCCCGCCTGCATTGCTTTTTTTGCTTCATCTATCGCTAAATCCATAAACTTATTCATCTCGCGACACCTCATACATCAGAATTGATGCCGCAACGCCTGCGTTTAAGGATTCTGCCTCACCCTGCATTTTTATATAAACTATTTCATCAGCTAAATCTAAAATTTCTTTTGAAACCCCTGCACCTTCGTTACCCACAACGAAAATATGATTTTTTTCTGTTTTCATTTCCTTTGATGTCACACTTTCGCCGGTCAGAGCACTTGCTGATATTTTAAAGCCTTTAAGCTTTAATTTCTCTAAATCACTTTTTTCAAAGTTCTGCCAAACGTCAATATGAAAAATCGAACCCATGGTTGAGCGGATAACTTTAGGTGAGAAAACATCCACCGAGCCTTTTCCAAAAATAACTCCCGAAAAGCCAAAAGCATCAGCAGAACGCATAATCGTTCCGGCATTACCCGGGTCTTGAACCGCATCGCAATAAATATATCTTCCCTCTTTAATTTCCTTTTCTTCTGGCGTTTTTAAAACTGCCAAAACCCCCTGTGGGGTTTTCGTGTCGCTTAAAGATTCAAAAATTTTGTCTGTTACAACAATTATATTTTCACATCTAAAGCTATTTTTATTTTCATAAAAGCTTTCGCTCATAACAACATTTTCAACAGAAAATGAAGAATTAAGCGCATCACTACAGGAGCGCTCGCCCTCAACTATAAATAACGACATTTCTTCTCTGTGTTTTTTCTGCTTAAGCTTTACAAGCTTTTTTACATATTCATTTTGCAAAGACTCAATTTTTTTTATTTCCATTTTGTCACCTTTTAAGTGTTTTTAAATATTCCTTTGTTTCTTTCGGTATGCGAAAGCTTTCAACCGCTTTCTGTATCGTTTTATTGTGAGTCCACAAATCTAATTTATTATTTAAAAGATATTTGTGTGCGTAATCATACTGTTTTGCCAAAGCTGTGGCAAAATACCACGCTATCATCATCTTTATGTAGTATTCTTCTGATTTTATTTCAGCCACTTTTTTTAAATACAAAACGTTAAAATCTTCGTCTAAAAAGAGCCTCATTAAAATTCCGATGCCATATCTTACCGTATATGTTTTACCTGAGTCTATCCATTCATAAGCTTTTTTTGCCATTTCTTCTTTGTGATTTTTAAAAACTTTAGGAAAAAAACTGTCGCAGGTTGCCCAGTTATCAATGTAAGGAAGAAACTTTTCAGTTTCTTTTAGCGCCACATCAAAATCTTTTATTTCCTCTATTAAAAATGCGTGAAGATTATTTTCCTCGTAGTATTTGTGTGGAAGTGAATTTAAAAATACATTGCTTTCTTCCGTTTTGGAAAAATCTTTTGCAAATTTTCTCAAAGCAGGTATCCTTACGCCGATAATTAAATCGGAGTTTATCGTTGGCATAAGGCGAGCATGAAATTCTTTATATTTTAAATCTTTAAGTTTAAAAAGCTCTTTTTCTATATTCATACAAGCTTTCCTTTCAACAACATCTATTTAAGAGTATAGCATTTCATACTTTTTTTGTCAATAATACTGCGTATTGACTATTTTTAATAATTTTGCTATAATGACTTTAAAGGATGTGTTATGATGAAGAAAAATATGTGGGACAATGTGTATTACAGGCTAAACGATGTTGCTGAGATTAAGCTTTCGCTTTTATTCTGTATAAAATATGCTGACATTCCCATTTCCGATATTGAAATAAAGCATTTTATGCTTACTGCTACAAGCGTTAATTTTATGGACCTTTGCTCTGCTATTGACGAGATTTTTTCCGACAACTACGCAAAAAAGGTCTGGCGTGATGAAATTGAAAAGTATGATTTAACCGAGCAGGGAAAAGAACTTATTGATATGTTTGAGGATAAAATAATGGCAAGTGTCCGTTCCTCAATCAAAGACACTATTGACGAATACTTTAAGCGCGAAGAAGAAAAATCTCAGGTAAAATGCGAGATTATCCCGTTAGGAAAAGACCGTTACAACCTCGACATTGAGCTTAAAGAGGGAAACAGCGAGCTTTTAAAAATGTCAATCTTTGCAGGGAGCCGTGAAAAAGCCATTGAACTAAGACAAGGCTTTAACGAAAACCCCATTGGGTTATATTCTTCAATAATTGAAAAGCTTTCTAAGTAACATGAAAGCCTATGTGATTTTATCACATAGGCTTTTTATTATTTAGAATAATCCCACGATTGTGCCGTCAGCATCTATATCAATTCTGTTTGCCGCAGGCTCTTTTGGTAAGCCGGGCATTGTCATAATATTTCCGGCATAGGCTGTTACAAAGCCTGCACCTGCAAATGCGCGAACTTCACGAACAGTTACAGTAAAGCCCGTAGGTCTTCCAAGCTGTTTAGCATCATCAGAAAGTGAATACTGAGTTTTTGCCATACAAACGGGAAGCTCTCCGTAGCCGTTCTTTTCAAGCTCGGCAATCTGTTTTTGTGCCGCAGGGGTAAAGGTTACGCCCTCGCCGCCGTAAATCTTTTTAACTATTGTTTCTATTTTTTCTTTTATGGGAAGTTTTTCATCATAAATCGGAGCAAAGTTACTTTCTGTGTTTTCAATAACATCAACAAGCTTTTCTGCAAGCTCAATTCCACCCTCTCCACCTTTTGCAAAAACTTCTGAAAGGGCAAAGTCAGCACCGTTATCTTTGCAGTAATCTTCAATCATCTTAAGCTCTGCATCTGTGTCCTGACCAAATCTGTTTATAGCAACAATTACAGGAATACCGTACTGTCTTAAATTTTCAATATGCTTTCCTAAGTTTACTATACCCTTTTTCAAAGCATCTAAGTTTTCAGCACCTAAATCTGCTTTAGCTACTCCGCCGTTATATTTTAAAGCTCTTACTGTTGCAACCAAAACTGTTGCAGAGGGTTTAAGGTCTGCAATTCTGCACTTAATGTCCAAGAATTTTTCAGCACCCAAATCTGCACCAAAGCCTGCCTCCGTTATAACATAGTCTGAAAGCTTAAGCGCAATTTTTGTTGCCTGAATACTGTTACAGCCATGGGCAATATTTGCAAAAGGTCCACCGTGCATTAAGCAAGGAGTGTTTTCCAAAGTCTGAACAATGTTCGGCTTTATTGCATCCTTTAAAAGTGCGCACATTGCGCCCTCAGCTTTAATATCACGAGCCTTAACTTCGCGTCCGTCGTATGTATAGCCCACGATAATTTTTCCCAATCTTTCTTTTAAGTCTGAAAGGTTACTTGCCATACATAAAATTGCCATAACCTCGGATGCAACAGTAATCATAAATCCGTCTTCTCTTACATATCCATTGACTTTGCCTCCAAGACCAACGACAACCTGACGAAGTGCTCTGTCATTCATATCCAAAACACGTTTAAACACAATTTTTGTGGGGTCAATTCCAAGTTCGTTGCCCTGCATAATATGATTATCAATCATAGCGCACAAAAGGTTATTTGCAGCAGTGATTGCATGAAAATCTCCTGTAAAATGAAGGTTTATATCCTCCATAGGCACAACCTGAGCATATCCGCCGCCTGCAGCACCGCCCTTAACGCCCATAACGGGTCCTAAGGATGGTTCGCGAAGAGCAATAACGGCATTTTTTCCTATTTTTGCCATTGCCTGACCTAAGCCTACTGTTGTTGTGGTTTTACCCTCACCTGCAGGGGTTGGGTTTATTGCTGTAACCAAAACGAGCTTTCCGTCAGGGTTATCCTTTACTCTGTTCCATACATCTTCCGAAAGCTTAGCTTTAAATTTTCCGTAAAACTCAAGTTCGTCTTCTTTTATACCAAGCTTTTCTGCCACATTTTTAATATGGTCTATTTTTGCGCCCTGTGCAATTTCTATATCTGTAAGCATTGTTTTTCCCCCTCGTTAATTTTTTAACTTATCTATTTCATTATACAAAAATTCCAGTGCTGTGTCAAGACCTCCCTTTTCGTCAATCAGTCCACAAGACACCGCATCATCACCTGAAACAATGCTTCCGACGTCGTTTGCCATTTCTCCTGTTTTCATCATAAGCTCGGTAAATTTTTCTTTTCTTATGTTGGAATTTGCCACAACAAAGTTTGTAATTCTCTCCTGCATATTTCTAAAATACTCATACGTCTGCGGAGCACCTATAACCATACCATTCATTCTTACGGGGTGAACTGTCATAGTGGCAGAGCTTGCAATAAACGAGCGTTTAGCTGAAACAGCTAAAGGAACACCGATACTGTGTCCTCCGCCCAAAACGATTGACGCAGTTGGCTTTGTCATTGAGGCAACCAGCTCAGCTATAGCAAGCCCTGCTTCAACATCTCCGCCCATTGTGTTTAAAATAAGGAGAAGCCCGTCAATTTCCTCGTTCTGCTCAACAGACACCAAAAGCGGAAGAACATGTTCATATTTTGTTGCTTTACTGCTTGGCGGAAGAACGTTATGGCCCTCAATTTCACCAACTATCGTCAAACAATGGATATTACCCCTTGAATTTTTTACCTCACAGCTTCCAAAGTCCTTTATTTCATCTGTATTTTTTTGATTGTTATTATTTTCCATATAAAAAACCCTCCATATTTTTATTATGGAGGGTTAATATTTTTTTATACGCCCATATCTTCAAAGGTTTTTAAAATACCTTCTGCAATGCCTTCGGCAAGTTTGTCGCGGTAACTGTTTGTAAACATCAGTTCTCTTTCTTCTTCGTTTGAAATAAATCCTACTTCAACTAAAACTGAGGGCATTATTGAATATTTTAAAACTGCCAATGTTTCAGAATCCTTGATTCCGCGGTCACGTCCACTTGTGGATTTTATTATTGCTTTTTGAACATTTTCTGCAAATAGCTTATCGTTGACACCCGACAGAATTGTGTTGATATTCAAGCTTCCCCAGGTTTCAATCCCGTTTGCCGTGTCGGCGGTTGACGAATTTGTGTGAACACTTAAGAAAAGTGCGGTTTCTGCTCTGTTTGCAATTTCTGCTCTTTCTTTAAGTTCTATAAATTCATCGTCGTCCCTTGTCATAACAACCTCTACGCCTTTTTTAACCAGTATATCACGAACTCTTAAAGCAACGCCTAAATTTATATCCTTTTCAAACCATATAACCCCGTCTTCATCTGTGAAAATTGCACCGGGGTCCGAACCTCCGTGACCTGCGTCAATGGTTATTGTGCGCGACGGCTCAATATCAATTTCCACAATAACAGGTTCTTCAGGTTCTTCCGGATTTTCAGGATTTTCAGCATCTTCAGGTTCTTTGGGTTCTTCGGGGGTTACAGCAGGTGGCGGTGTTACGTTACTTGTATCGCCTATAACAACCGTAAGTTTTTTTCCTGATAGAGTTGCTTTGTATTCTGATTTTTTCGGAAGGTCAAAAACAATTCTTAAAGTTCCGTTTGCCTGCTGGCCAAGTCTTACTTTTGTAATAAGTTCAGTATTTACTTCCGTATCTTTTATTGTTACGGCTCTATCTGTAAGCGGAAGGTCAACCGCCAGTCTGTATGGGTTTTCAAGCATAAATGATGAGTGCTTTACGTTTCCTGATGAGAGGGTAAACACAGCTGTAAATGTCCCATCTTTTTCAGCAGTTGTGTAAGACATAAGTCTTGACGTATACACAGGTGTTTCCGGTTTTTCTTCTTTTTTTATTGTGTCAATTGAAATCGTATCTGTTTTAGAGTCAAAGTTAACGTCAAATCCTAAAGACTCCGACACATATCTTACAGGTATCATTGTTTTCGAGTTAATAATTTTAGGTGCTATCGGCATATGCTCTGCAATACCATCTTTATATGCCGTTGTACTATTTATGGTAAGGATAATTTCTGTCTTATTATACTGTATGATAACACGCTGATTTTCTGCACGCCATAAAACGGTTGCCCCTAAAGTTTCAAACACATCACGGGCAGGAACAACAGAATAGTCGCTGAACACGATAGGTGGAACACTGCAGTTAATCTTTTCGCCGTTTATTTTCAGGTCAAAAAAGTTTCCTCTGTATGTATGCCACGCGCCGTCATAGTAAATCTTATCTTCAGCGCCTACGGGTATACACAAAAATGCGGTAACTATCATTATTACGGATAATATGAGTGAAAAGAATTTTTTCACATTACCACCTCCCTAAAATCCGTTTTTCTTCATATAAGTTTCTAAAATCAGAGCAGCAGATAATGCATCAACCGCACCTTTTCTCTTCTTTCCTCTCACATTCATTTCGCTCAAAAAGCCGTGGGCGCTTACAGTTGTTAAGCGCTCGTCACAAAACTCTATGGGAACATCTGTAAAAGTTTTGAGTTTTTCTGCAAACTCTTTTGTACTATCAGCACGAAAACCCTCGGAGTTGTCCATATTTTTAGGAAGACCGATAACAATTTTTGTTACCTCTTTTTCCTTTATTATTTCAACAATCTCTGAAAACAGACTATCTGTTCCGTCATTTTTTATTGTTTTATAACCCTGTGACATTATACACAACGGGTCAGACAATGCGATGCCCACCCTTGCATCACCAAAGTCAATTC
The DNA here is from genome assembly GCA_045580665.1 of Congzhengia sp. Classification (GTDB taxonomy): domain Bacteria; phylum Bacillota; class Clostridia; order UBA1381; family UBA9506; genus Congzhengia. The sequence goes on along the minus strand of JAZNOF010000009.1, from coordinate 32,901 downwards.
CTAAAAGTCTCATATTTTCACCACTCTTTATTTATAATTTCAAGTGCTAAATCTGCATTTTCATAAGCTTTTTCTTTAAGCTCTTCTACTCTTTTGTTTAAGCTTATTATAATGTTTTCTTTATTTTTTGAAATGCCTCGGGAAATTTCTATAATTTTGTCTTTTGAAAAGCTTTCTAAATCTAAGCTCGTATCAATCCCGATATATTCAGAAAATCCCTTAACCTTCGGGTCGTATGACAGATTTATAACAGGCACACCGCAGCTTGCAGCATAAATTGCTGCGTGAAGTCTCATTGCAATTACCATATCGCATAAACCTATAATACCAACAAGCTCGCAGGAATTATAGGATTTTGAAAGCAGGTAGCTTTCGATTTTCATTTTCTCTGCTATTTTGTTTGAAACTAAAATATCATCGTCACGTTTTAAAGGAATCCATACGGGGCAAAGCTGCAATTCTCTGCAAACCGTTTCTATTCCCTCAGCAAGCTCATCCCAATATGACGGAGGACAGTTCTTCCAGTCTCTTATCGAAATACCAAGAATCTTTTTGTCCATGGGTATTCCCTCTTCAGACAAAAGATTTTTCGCATTTTCTACATCTATTCCCTTTATGGTAAGGGCAGGGTCTGCCGTAAGCTTAATTTTTGCGGGATCTACCCCCATAGTTAAAATCTCACGGTATGAATTTTCATCTCTTAAGGTTATTGTTTCAACCTTGTCTAAAATTTTACCTACAAGCTTTCTGTTTTTTTCTTTATTTACAGGTCCTATGCCGTTTGCGTAAAACATAACAGGTGTTTTACACTTTATTGCTTGCTTTATAACATAAAGATAATACCATAGCGATTTACTGCTTGTCACATCCTGAATTAGGCTTCCTCCGCCAAATATCAGCATTTTACTGTTCTTTAATGCCTTTTTCATTTTGAAGATGTCATATCTGCTGCAGGCATAAACGCCGTACTCACTTTCTGTCTTTTCAGGGTCTTTCGAAAGCACTAAAAGTCTTATATGGTCTTTTTTATCACGGAGATTTTCTGTCATTGCGTATAAAAGAGATTCATCGCCTGCGTTTCCGTAGCCGTAGTAACCTGAGATAACTGCATCCCACTTTTTATCGTCGGTTGCCGCGTTGTACATCTTCACGCAATCCCCTGCCATTTTTGCAAGAGAATAGTTATTTAAAATAGTGCATCTTCCGTATTTCCCAAGTCTTTCGTTTTCCTCCACTGAATTTTCCAAAAGGACTTTAACATCTTCTAAGAGTCTTTCAGGAGAAGATAACTCCAAGCCTCTGCAACAAAAGTTTGTTTCAATTGATACAGGAAGCTTATCCTCGTCAAAAATTCCGATATAGCCTTCATTTCCTGCAACTACAACGGGCTTTTCACAAGCCATTGCCTCTAAAGCCGAACGGGAAACACCTATAAAAATATCACCTAAAGCCGCAAATTTATAAATGTCAGTTCTTCCGCCAGTTAAGATTATATGGCGTTTGCCTAAGTCTTCATTTATCTTGTCGGTCATTTCCTTTAGCTTATCAAAAACATTACCACCGCCAACTATAACCACTTCTAAGTCGGGACAGATTTTAACAAGCTCAGGAGTAATTTCAGCAAGTTCAAAGGCAACTTGTGCGCGGTCTTCGTCCATACGGCTGATATACACAATTTTCCTTGAGTTTTCAGAAAGTGAAAACTCTGAAACAACACTTGAAGAGTCAGCGTCTTTGCAGAACTTTTCTGTATCTATTCCGTTTATAGTAACAAAAATATCTGTGGGGTTTGTTCCGTAGTTGTCCATAAGGTATGTTTTTATGTCCTCACTTACTGCAACAACCTTTTCGCCCCAATTAGTGATGTATTTAAGTCCGTGAGATGTGTCAAACACCCAATGGGCAGTTGTTACAAAGGTAAAATTTATACACTTTTTCAAAATCCCGCACAAAAACGCAGGAATTCTGCCGTGGGCATGAACTATGTCTATCTTTTCTTTTTTTATTATCTTCTTTAAAAGGCTTAAGGACTTTATCATATTTGCAGGTGTTTTTGAATGAAGCGGAATTTTATAGTGTTTTATTCCTGCTTCCTCCAAGTTTTTCTCATACACACCGCCGTTAGAAACAACAGTAACATGATATCCCATACGGGAAAGCTCAAGTGACAGTTCCAAAACATGAGTTTCAGCACCGCCGATATCAAATCTTGTTAGCGCCATAAGTATTCTTTTGTTTTCTGTCATACTAAAGCTCCTTCATTATTCCTTGATAATATTTTTAATCTCACCTTTCGCTGTTGAAAAACCGTCATTATTTATATCATCAAACTCAACACAGCATATATAAGGTTCTAAATCATCAATCTTTTTGTCGTTGACGAAAATTTCAGAGTAATACAGATTTTCAACCTTAGAACTTATATAGGGATCAAATATTTCATTTTCCCCCACCAATGACGATTTCGGGCCTATAGAGGCAAAATACGAAAGAGGAAATTTTTCTTTATAAAGCTTTAAATTTATGTTTTTAAAATAAACATTTTTTATATTTGAGCCTATTTCAAATGCGCCAAATTTCCCTCTTACTGAATCTGAACACATCTGTTCTGGTCTTTTATCAACCGGCTCATAAAGGTCAATGTTAAGATTTTCAAAAAACAAGTTGTTTCCGTTTCCGGCACGTCTTTCCTCGGGGGTTTCTCCTATCTTGTATGCGGGAGTTTGCATATACATCTTATAAGCGGTTATTCCCGATACTTCTCTTACAATTATATTTGACGCAGTACAATCTATGGAAGTTCCGTTATCAAATTGATAAATACCCGGAATAATTCTTAAAGATTTACAGGGGCTTTCATCCGAAAGCTCTAAATTCTCGCACAAAACATTTTTCAATGGTCCAAAGTTAACACTTGATTCATCCCAGTCACACATATTAAGTGCCACCAGATCATCACCCACATAGCCTCTAATGTTTCTCACAACCAGATTTTCTGAATTTCCATTTATATGAACACCATCAGAAAAGCAATTTTCAAATTCTATATTTTCTATAACGGCATTTTTTATTTCGCCTATCTGAATACCAAAGCAGGGAGCATAGTAAAATGTCATATTTTTAAGACAAAGATTTTTGACATTATTAAAATGCATAACCGCAGAAATACCGTGGTATGAATCAACCTCATCATATCTTCCGCTTCCGCCTTCGCTTGCTCTTACGCGGTACAAGGTTTCCCATCTTCCCCCATCTATAGAAATATTTTTATCCTTTTTAATTTTTTGAGGCAATATATGAGACCCGTCTATTACATTTTCGTTTCTGAACATTAAAACTTTGCTATTTTCAGTCATACAGATAACTGCATTTTTTTCAGCTTTTATACATCTTCCGGAAGGAATAATTATAGATGCGTCAACATAATATGGAAGGTCGCTTTCAGGAATATACAAAAATTCATTTTCTCTTAGGGCAACGTTTATCGCATTCGTCCAGATTATTCTGCCCTCTTTTTCTTCTGCAAGGTGTGAATAGTTAGTTAACGACACAAACTCACCGTTTCTTCCGGCAATTTTCTTCACTTTTCTTTCAACCTTTGAAAGCCTTTTTAAAATTCGTTCTTTCTTATCCATAGGTCACCTCATATGTATTTGTATAAAGTTATACATTATAATTATACATTAAACAAACAATATTTTTCAATGAATACCCCGAAATTGTAACATAATTGTTACACAATTTGCCCTTCTGCAATTTATTTTTATTTATTGCAATATATTATGATTGACATCTTATTTGCAATATTATATTATGTTAATATCGTCTCCGTTTACTTTAATGCAAAAAAAAGTGTAGTTTGTCCAAAACTTTTTTCTGCCTTTTCGTTGACAAAATTTTTAAGGTGTTATACTATAAAAGAAAGCAAAGAAAGGATGGATTTTATGCATAAATTATGGTATGAAAAAGAAGCATCTCGCTGGACTGAGGCTCTTCCTTTAGGTAACGGTCGTCTCGGTGCTATGGCTTATTCAGGGGCTGTTTCTGAAAGATATATGTTTAATGAAGATACACTCTGGTCAGGTCAACCCCACAAAGACGAAGTGCCTGATGGAAAAGAAAATATGAAAAAGCTCAAAGAGCTTATAAAAAACCGTAAATACGACGAGGCAGACGATGTTGTTACAGGGGATATGTTAGGTTTTAACTCCTCTAAATACGTTCCTTTTGGCTACCTTGACATTGTTATGAAAAACTGTATTGACTACACTCTTCCCAATCACTCCTACGAAGCTGGAACTCCTTTAACAACACAGGATGTTTCGCACTATATTCGCGAGCTTGATATGAAAACAGGTACAGTTTCTTCCGACTACAGATTAAACGGAAAAAGGGTTACAAAAAAAGCTTTTGTTTCTTTCCCTGATAATGTTTTTGTTGTTAAGATAACATCAGAAATTCCAAAAGGTCTTAACTTTGACGCATATTTAAACAGTATGTTAGACCATAAAACAACAGGCGAAAAAGATACTGTTATAATCGAGGGAAGATGTCCCGTTGACTATGATTCAAGAGTATTTAAAGAGGACAACGAAAACTATAATATGCCAAGCTGTGAAGGAAAAGAAACCATTCCTTTCGGTGCAATATTGAAGGTCTTTACAGACGGTTTGTATTTTGCAAGAGGCGCGGCACTTTCTGTTCAGAAAGCTACATATGCATACATTATCCTCTCAATCAGAACAGGCTTTAACGGTTGGAACAAAATGCCCATATCCGAGGGCAAAGACTATATGTCTCTTTGCAAAAATGATATCGAGAAAGCCTCAAAATATACATTTGATGAACTATATGCCCGTCATTTAGAGGACTACTGCCCCAAGTACAATCGTTGTGAGGTTATAACAGGCGAATACGACCCAAGACCGACAGATGTTTTATTAAAACAGGCAGCAGCAGGAAAAGTTCCCGAATGCTTATTGGGTCTTTTGTTTAACTACTCCCGTTATCTTCTCTTGGCAGGCTCAAGAGAGGGTTCTCAGCCTATGAATCTTCAGGGAATATGGAATAAGGAACTCGACCCACCCTGGAACTGTAACTACACGGCTAACATTAACCTTCAGATGAACTACTGGTCTGCTGAAATGTCAGCACTTCCTGAATGTCATATGCCTATGTTCTCTATGCTCCGCGATTTATCTGAAGCAGGACGCGAGGTTGCCGAAAAATACTGTGGTGCTAAGGGCTGGGTTTCTTTCCACAATATCGATTTATGGCGTTTCTGTCTCCCTGCAGGCGCTCACGCAAAATATGCATTCTGGCCAATGAGCGGCTTATGGAACTGCCGTCATATCTGGGAGCATTATGACTTTACGGGCGACAAAAAGTTTTTAGAAGAGCATATAGATATTTTAGAGGGTGCTATGGAGTTTGTTGAAAGCTGGCTTTACGAAGACGAAGACGGCTTACTTAAAGCAGTTGCCTCATGTTCTCCCGAAAATATGTTTGAATTTAACGGAAGACTCTTAGGACTTTGCGGAATTTCTGCAATGGACATAGGTATTTACACAGACTTTGCTACATATACTTCAAAAATTTGTGATATTTTAGGAAACAAAGAAGAGCTTAAGAAAAAATGTGAATACATTAAGGAAAAGCTTACGCCCTTTAAAATCACGTCAGACGGAAGACTTATGGAATGGAACGAAGAATTCCCCGAACAAGACCCTGGCCACAGACATTTGTCTCACCTTTACGCGCTCTGTCCTGCTCAGGTTATCAAGAAAGATTCTCCTTTCTTTGAGGCTTGCAGAAAATCATTAGAGGTTCGTTTAGCTAACGGCTCAGGCGCTCAAGGCTGGAGCTGTTCGTGGATTATCAACCTCTTTGCAAGACTTTTAGACGGTGAAAATGCATATAAATACATAACTTTCCTTTGCACAAATGCTCTCTACCCCAACCTTTTTGACTCGCATCCTCCCTTCCAAATTGACGGAAACTTTGGATATGCGGCAGGTTTAGGTGAAATGCTTGTTCAGAGTGATGACGACACAATTACGCTCCTTCCTGCCATCTACTCACAGAAGATGCTTACAGGTAAGGTGAGGGGTATGCGTACCCGCGGCGGATATGAAGTTGATCTTCAGTGGGACAGAAAACTCCTTATCTCTTACAGAGTTACAAAAGACGGAAAAGAAATTGCGTCTGATTCGATGTGTACATATCCCGTTGTCATTAAAAAGTAATATGTATAAAAGGGACTGCAATGCAGTCCCTTTTATAATTCAATATATTTTCTTCTTCCATTGATATCTGTCTTTTCCTGAAATATTCTGCTATATGAAATCCCCTTCCTTTTGCACATTTCAGAAAGTCTTATCGCTGTATCACAGTCACACCTTGCCGCATAGGAGCATCCCCCGTAGCTTATTTCTTTCGGAGTTTGAACAATATTAACAGAAAATCCGTATTCCAACGCCATTTTCTTAAATCTGTACGATGCCGTCTGCGATAAAAATGTGATATAACATCTTTTCATTTTTTCACCGCCAAATTCTGATTATATAGCCATTATATTCAAAAAAATACTCAAGCGGCACTAAATTTTTATATCTTACTGTTTATTTTGATAAAAAAGGTTGAAATTTACTTAAAAAAAGTGTAAAATATATTTATATGTGTAAGAAAGGATGAATGGTATGCCCGAAAAAGACGGTGCGCTTCACGAAGGTCACCGTAAACGTATGAGAAAGCGTTTCATAGAACAAGGATTCGACGGTTTTGCCGAACATGAAATATTAGAAATGCTGCTTTACTATGCAATTCCGAGGCGCGATACCAATTCCCTTGCTCATGAAATTTTAGATGAATATATAAATCTTGCAAACGTTTTTGATGCAGATGTTTCAGCTCTTTCAAAAATTCAGGGACTAAGCGAGCAAAGTGCAACACTTCTTACAATGATTCCTCATCTAGCAAGAGCTTATGAAAAATCAAGAAGTGAGCGGAAAGTTCTTCTTCATGACACCGAATCAATTGGCCGCTATGCTCTTATGCTTTTAAAGAACAAAACAATAGAAGAATTTGCCTTGATTTGTGTCAATTCAAACCGCAATGTTAAATGGAGTGGTATTATTGCAACCGGCTCCATCGACCAGATTGAAGCAAGTCCCAGACTTGTTGTTTCGGAAGTTTTAAAACATAAAGCAAAGAACATAATTATTGCTCACAACCATCCTAACGGGACAATTCTACCATCGGATGCAGATAAACGAGCAACAAGAGTTCTTTGTGACATTTTAAACAGTATGGGCATTAAAATGATAGACCATATAATAGTTGCGCAGGATAGATACTATAGTTTGGCTGAAACAGGATTTATTTTTTAGGCTTTGGTTTAAATATCAGGGCAATCAAAAGCGCGAACACAACCGCCGCCGCAATTCCTGCAGCAGAACCTGCAGTTCCGCCTGAGAAAATCCCCCAAAAGCCAAAATCTTTTATTCCCTTCATAGCGCCTTTTGCTAAAGTGTACCCAAACCCTGTAAGGGGAACAGTTGCTCCGCAGCCCGCAAAATCCACAAGCGGTTTATATACTCCGATTAGCGTAAGAAATACTCCTGAAGTTACGTATATAACCAGTATTCTTGCGGGTGTAAGTTTAAACTTATCTATTAAAACTTGCGCGATAGCACAAAGTGCTCCGCCAACTAAAAAAGCTTTTAGAAAATCCATAAAAATTTCCTTTCAGGTTATTTTTATTTATTTTACGTTTAAAATTAAATTTTATACAAAATACAAATTAGGAGAGATAAAAACTATGTCAGGACATTCCAAATGGGCAAACATTAAACACAAAAAAGAAAAATCCGATGCTAAAAAAGGCAAAATTTTCACCAAGCTCGGTCGTGAAATAACAGTTATAGTTAAAGCAGGTGGCCCGGACCCCGAGTCAAACTCAAAACTCCGCGACGTTATCGCAAAAGCGAAAGCTAACAATATGCCTAACGATAATATCGACAGATGCATCAAAAAAGCATCAGGAGAATTAGGCTCTGATAACTACGAAGAAATCACATACGAAGGTTATGGTCCCAATGGTGTTGCTGTTATTGTTGAAACCTTAACCGACAACCGTAACAGAACCGCAGGCGACCTTCGTCACTACTTTGATAAATTCGGAGGAAATTTAGGTCAGAACGGCTGTGTAAGCTTTATGTTCGACAAAAAAGGTGTTTTAATCATTGATAACTCCGAGGAAGAATTAGATGAAGACACCGTTATGATGGACGCACTCGATTCAGGTGCAGAAGACTTTACTGCAAACGAAGATTGCTTTGAAATTTTAACAGACCCTGCAAACTTCAGCGAAGTTCGTGACGCATTAGAAGGAAAAGGATACAGCTTTGCATCTGCAGAGGTTGAAATGATTCCCCAGACAACAGTTGCTTTAACTGACGAAAAAGACCTTTTGTTTATGGGTAAACTCATTGATATGTTAGAAGACAACGATGACGTTCAGAACGTGTGGCACAACTGGGAAGAATAAAAACAATTACGATATTTAGCATATGATACCACAAGGTAAGGAGATTTTTTCCTTACCTTTTTCTTTTTTAATATGTCTCCGACGGGTAGCTTTTGTTTCGGCAAAAGTCACGCCTGCCGCGGGCAAATAAACAAAAAAAAATAGAGAAGTTTAGAAAAACTTCCCTATTAGATGGTATACTAAATCATTATATTTATTTTACTTCTTTAAATTATAAAACGCACAATCACCTAAATATCTCGCCGTACTGTTTAATTCTTCTTCAATTCTTAATAATCTGTTATATTTACAAACCCTGTCCGTTCTTGACGGCGCCCCTGTTTTAATCTGACCTGAGTTTACGGCAACTGCAATGTCTGCAATTGTTGTGTCTTCAGTTTCACCGCTACGGTGTGAGGTTACGGCGGTATATCCTGCCTCTTTTGCCATTTCAATTGCCTCTAAGGTTTCAGTTAAGGTTCCAATCTGATTAACCTTAACTAAAATCGAGTTTGCAACGCCATTTTCTATACCCTTTTTAAGTCTTTGAGTGTTCGTAACGAACAAGTCATCTCCCACAAGCTGAATTTTATTACCTAATGCATTTGTTAAATTGCGCCAACCATCCCAGTCTTCTTCTGAAAGTCCGTCTTCAAGAGAAATAATAGGGTATTTGAGTGCAAGCTCTTCCCAATATCTTATCATTTCATCACGGGTTTTGAAAACGTCCGTTTTCCAGAAATAGTAACCGTCTTTACCTATTTTTTTAGCCTCTTCAAAAAGCTCTGTTGCGGCAGCATCCATTGCAATTTTAAAGTCTGCTCCGGGAACGTATCCCGCCTTTTCAATTGCCTCGCAGATTAAAGAAAGAGCCTCTTCATCATTCCTTAGATTCGGTGCAAAGCCACCCTCATCCCCAACCGCAGTTGAATAGTTATTTGATTTTAAAACACGCTTTAAGCTGTGGAATACCTCAGTTGAAGTTCTTAATGCCTCACAAAATGTTTTTGCGCCTGTTGGCATAATCATAAACTCCTGAAGGTTAACACTGTTATCTGCGTGCTTCCCACCGTTTAGAATATTCATCATAGGTGTGGGCAAAACATGAGCATTTACGCCGCCGATATAATTATAAAGGCTTGTTCCCAACGATTTTGCCGCAGCTTTTGCACAAGCGAGCGAAACACCTAAAATTGCGTTTGCACCGAGGTTTGATTTATTGTCCGTCCCGTCAAGCTTAATCATTTTTTTGTCAAGCTCGCGTTGGCAAAGTACATTTAACCCCACAAGCTCATCTGCAATTTCGTTATTTATGTGGGATACCGCCTTTTTTACACCCAAACCGTTATATCTTTTTTCATCACCGTCACGAAGTTCCACCGCCTCAAAAGCACCCGTTGATGCACCTGACGGAACGGATGCGGTTGCGCATACTCCGCACTCTGTACACACACAGGCCTCAACTGTGGGGTTGCCTCTCGAATCTAAAATTTCTCTTGCATAGATATCCGTAATTTCGATATAATCTTTCATAATTTCCTCCATAAAAAAATGATGCACGTTCTATTATAGAATGTGCATCATTTAATAAAAATATTATATTTTGGAAATTATTTTTCTAAAATACTTGTACCTGTCATTTCTACGGGTTTGTCTAATCCCAAGATATCAAGCATTGTAGGTGCGATATCTGCTAAAACACCGCCCGCGCGAAGTTTAACATCACCAAGTCCCATTACAATAAAGGGAACAGGATAGGTTGTGTGAGCAGTGAACGCTCCCTTTGTTTCAGGGTCAATCATCTGGTCTGCATTTCCGTGGTCAGCAGTAACGAGCATTGCACCACCCATTGACATAACCTTGTCAGCAACCTTTCCAACGCAGGTATCAACAGTTTCAACGGCTTTGATTGCCGCATCAATGATACCTGTGTGACCAACCATATCGCAGTTTGCAAAGTTTAAAATAATAACGTCTGTTTTATTTTCATCGAGTTTTTCTAAAAGCTTTTCTGTAACTTCAAAAGCACTCATTTCAGGCTGTAAATCATAGGTCGCAACCTTGGGAGAGTTAATTAACGCTCTGTCTTCGCCCTCTGAAACCTTTTCAACACCGCCATTAAAGAAGAATGTAACGTGAGCATATTTTTCGGTTTCAGCGATTCTGAGCTGAGAAAGACCTTTTTTGCTAAGGTATTCGCCAAGTGTGTTAACAAGCTCCTGAGGTTTAAATGCAACGTTTACGTTAGGCATTGTTTTATCATACTGTGTCATACAAACAAAGTATACAGGGAAATAATCTCTTTTAAAGCCGTCAAAATCGGGGTCTGCAAAAACTCTTGTAATCTGACGCGCTCTGTCAGGTCTGAAGTTTGCAAAAATGATACTATCGTTTTCAGAGATTTTTCCTACTGCATCGCCGTTTTCCGTGATTACTGTAGGAAGAACAAACTCGTCTGTTACATCGTTTTCATAAGATTTTGCTACTGCAGAAACGGGGCAAACTTCTTTTTCGCCCTCGCCTTTTACCATAGCATCATAAGCCTTTTCAACTCTTTCCCAACGATTGTCGCGGTCCATAGCGTAGTATCTTCCCATAACTGTTGCGATTTTGCCAACGCCAAGTTTTTTAAGCTCTGCATCCATTTCAGCAACAAAGTCCTTACCTGATGAAGGGGGAACGTCACGTCCGTCTAAGAAACAGTGAACAAAAATCTTTGAAAGACCTAAGCGTTTTGCCATTTCAGCAATCGCATAGATGTGTGTGTTGTGACTGTGAACACCGCCGTCTGACATTAAGCCCATAATATGAAGTGAGCTTTCGTTTTTTTTGCAGTTTTCAACTGCCGCCAAAAACGCCTCATTTTCAAAAAAGTCGCCGTCTTTGATTGATTTTGTTATACGGGTTAATTCCTGATAAACAATTCTTCCTGCGCCGATGTTTGTGTGTCCGACTTCAGAGTTGCCCATCTGTCCCTCAGGAAGACCAACACTCATTCCGCTTGCTTCTAAGGTTGTGTTAGGGTAATTTGCAAAGAGGTTATCTAAATTCGGGGTTTTTGCCATTTTGATAGCATTTCCCTCATCTGCAGAGTTTATGCCAAACCCGTCCATAATACAAAGTAATAAAGGTTTTTTCATTGTTTTTCCATCCTTTTGTTTTCTTTCAAAGAGGCTGCGAAAATCGCAGCCTCAAAAGTTTATTTATTTCCAGTTACAGATTGTTGTAAAGTCGTCAGCTTTAAGTGATGCGCCGCCGATTAAACCACCGTCAATGTTCGGTTTATCTAAAAGCTCTTTAGCATTACCTGCATTCATACTTCCGCCGTACTGAATTGTAACAGCTTTAGCAGTTTCAGCATTGTAAAGACCTTCTAATATAGCACGGATACCGCCGCAAACTTCTTCTGCCTGGTCGCTCGTTGCAGTTTTGCCTGTTCCGATTGCCCAGATAGGTTCGTATGCAACAACTACTTTTTCAGCATCTTTTGCATCAATTCCTAAAAATGCTTTTTTAACCTGAGCAGCAATTAAGTCCATTGTAACGCCGGCTTCTCTTTCTTCTAAGCTTTCACCAACGCAAACGATAGGAATAAGACCTTTTTCTAAAGCCTTTTTGGTTTTTAAGTTAACTGTTTCATCGGTTTCTGCAAAATACTGTCTTCTTTCTGAGTGACCGATGATAACATACTGAACACCTAAATCTAAAAGCATATCAGCAGAAACTTCGCCTGTGAATGCGCCTTTATCTTCAAAGTGTAAGTTTTCAGCACCGATCTTAACGTTTGTTCCTTGAGCGGCACGAAGAGCCTCAGCTAAGCAAACATAAGGTGTGCAGCAAACAACCTCGCAGGGAGCGTTTGCGTTTCTTTCAGCAATCTCTTTAACGAAATCATAGGTTTCTGAAGGAAGCTTGTTCATCTTCCAGTTACCTGCAATTATATATTTTCCCATTTTAAAATTCTCCTTGTCAAATCTTATTTGTCTGTTAAAGCATCGATACCGGGGAGGACTTTACCTTCCAAGTATTCCATAGAAGCGCCGCCGCCTGTTGAAATGTGGCTCATTTTGTCACCCAAGCCTGCCTGATTAACAGCAGCAACAGAGTCGCCGCCGCCGATAACTGTTGTAGCATCTAAATCTGCTAAAACTTTTGCGATAGCATTTGTTCCTTTTGCAAAGTTAGGCATTTCAAATACGCCCATAGGTCCGTTCCATACAACTGTTTTTGCATCAGCTAAAGCTTTTGAGAAAAGTTCAATAGATTTAGGACCGATATCCAATCCCATATAACCTTCAGGAATATCTCCTTCAACTACCATTGACTCTGCATCGTTATTAAATTCTTTTGCAACAACTGTGTCAATAGGAAGTAAAATCTTGTCGCCCGCTTCGTCGAGCATCTTTTTAGCATAGTCAATGTAGTCAGGCTCTAAGAGTGATGTTCCTGTTGTTTTGCCCTGTGCTGCAAAAAATGTGTAAGCCATACCGCCGCCGATTATAAGCTTATCAACTTTCTTTAAAAGGTTTTCAATAACTGAAATTTTAGAAGAAACTTTAGATCCACCTAAAATTGCAACTAAGGGACGAACAGGTGAATTAACTGCGTTTCCTAAAAACTCGATTTCTTTACCGATGAGGTAGCCTGCAGCAGATGTTTCAACGTATTTTGTAACACCAACATTTGAGCAGTGAGCACGGTGAGCTGTACCGAAAGCATCGCCAACGAATACATCAGCAAGTGATGCAAGCTCTTGTGAGAATGTATCAACATTCTTTGTTTCTTCAGCTCTGTAACGTGTGTTCTGTAAAAGAACAACATCACCTTCGTTCATTTCTGCAACAGCTTTTTTTGCGTTTTCGCCAACAACGTTATCGTCAGCTGCAAAAACAACTTCTTTACCTAATTTTTCTGATAAGCTCTTAGCTACGGGAGCAAGTGAAAGTTCAGGCTTAGGCTCGCCCTTTGGTTTACCCATATGTGAGCAAAGAATAACCTTTGCACCCTGATCGATTAAATACTTGATTGTGGGAAGAGCGCCAACAATTCTGTTGTCGTCGGTAATTTCGAACTTGTCGTTTAATGGCACGTTAAAATCGCATCTTACCAAAACTCTCTTTCCTTTTACCTGGATGTCTTCAACTGTTAATTTCATACTTTTTCCACCTCTTAAAAAATTTTATATCTATTCATAAATATACAATATATATTATAGTATATTTTTTAGTTAAATTCAAGTATAATATAGATAAATTTTTATCAAACTTTTAAAGAAATTTCTTTTAGAATTTATGCAGTTTAAAAATAAATTTACTTTAAGTTCATATCTGGTTCATAAATTAGTGTTATATTTTAGGTGTCGGAAGAAATTCCGGCTAAAATCTCTAATTTTCATAATAATCCCCCGAAGCCTGTGATAACTCACAGGCTTCACCCCTTTTATCGGTTGATTTTTATGGGAAATTGTGTTATACTATTTTTAGTATGTGATAAAAATAAAAATATATTAGCGGGTGACAAATGTTTGGTTATGTTGAGCCTTTAAAAGATGAGCTTAAAATTAAAGAATACAATATTTTCCGTTCATACTACTGCGGACTTTGCAAAACTTTAAAAAAGGAATACGGATTTTTTTCGCGCCTTGCATTAAACTACGATTCCGTTTTTTTAGCGCTTTTGCTTTCCTCGGTTCACGAAGAACAATACAGTTGCAGAAAAGAAAGGTGCATAGCAAACCCTTTTTCAAAAAAGGTCATTCAGAAAACAAACGAAAGCCTTTCATATTCAGCGGCAGTTATGGTGATTTTGGCTCTTTTAAAACTTGAAGATGATATCCGCGACGAAAAAAGTGCAAAGGCTCTTTTTGCATACATTTCCCTTTTCGGCGCAAAGTGCAAAATTTCAAAAAATTATAAGGAACTATATAACGAAAGCAAAAAGTATATGAGAGCACTGTCTGCTCTCGAAAAGGACAAATGTAGTATTCCTGATAAGTTGTCAAACGAGTTTTCATCTTTAATGAGTTTTTTATTTGTGCCCGATTTTATAAATGACGAAAACACAAAAAGAATTTTAGCACATATAGGATATATGCTTGGAAGATTTATTTATATTTTAGATGCTTTTGACGATTTAGAAGAAGACAAAAAGAAAAATCGGTTCAATCCGTATCTTATGTGTGAATTACCGCCCGACAAGGAAACTGTCCACGAAAATTTAACTCTTGCGTTGAGCAGTATTTCAAGCAGTTATGAACTGATTGATTTAAAAATCAACAAATCTATTTTAGATAATATAATTTACTTAGGTCTTAAAACAAAGCTCGATAATGTTTTAGACAAAAAAGGAGAAAGAAAAAATGCGTGACCCTTACGAAGTTTTAGGCGTTTCTAAAAACGCTACGCAGGATGAAATAAAATCAGCTTACAGAAAGCTTGCAAAACAGTATCATCCTGACAAATACATTGGAAACCCTTTAGCTGACTTAGCTTCTGAAAAATTCAAAGAAATTAACGAAGCTTACGAAACCCTGACTGGTGCAAACAGCGGGTATAATCAGTCAGGCTCTTCTTCAGGTGCAGGAATGTTTGCTCAGGTGAGAAACTTGATAAATATGAATTCGTTAGATGAAGCCGAAAGAATTTTAGATAACGCATCCGACAGAAATGCAGAATGGTTTTATTTAAAAGGGCTTATTTATATAAGACGGGGCTGGCACGAGCAAGGTGTGAATTTTCTTCGCCAAGCTGTTAATATGGACCCATATAACTCAGAATACAGAAGAACCCTTTCTGCCATAGAATCCCAACGTATGCAATACAGAGATGTTGGTGGCGGTATGATGTCAAATTCAGATCAAATGTGCAACTGTTGCTCAAATTTGTTGTGCGCTGACTGTTGCTGTGAATGTATGGGTGGGGACTTAGTTCCCTGCTGCTAAAAAGGAGCTTTTTATGACGCGTAAACTATCGTTTGCATCGGTTTTAACTGCTTTGACCATTGTGTGCCTTTATGGCTCTACAATACTCCCTACGGGAAAAATTGCACTTTTGGCTTTAACCTCACTTTGTGTTTTGGTAACTCAGGCAGAATGTGGAACACGTTTTTCCCTGATTCAATATGTGGCATCAGCGCTCATTGGACTTTTGCTTGTACCAACAAAATTTCAGATTGTTCTGTTTATTGTTTTTATCGGCTACTACCCAATCGTTAAAAGCCACATTGAAAAGCTCAACAATTTATGGCTTGAATGGGTTGTTAAAATATTCTATTTTAATGCGATGCTTATTTGTTTGTATTTTATTGTGAAGTACTTTCTTCTGCAATATGTAAGCTTTGGGCCAATTTTCGACTATGTTTTATCCCATTTAGTTATAGTGGTTGCAATCTTAGAGCTTGTTTTTATATTTTATGACTATCTTTTGAGCCTTATGGCTTCGTATTATATTAATATAGTAAGAAAAAAAATAAAATTTTAGTGAGGTAACAAAATGAAAAATAAAGTACTTATTGCGGGACTTATCTTAGCCATTTCTATAGGAACTTTCGCAGGCTGTAAAAAAGACGAGGATGCTCGTCCTACCGTTACTCCTCTTCCCGTGGCAACTCCGAATCCTAATATTTCAGACTATTCAGGTGCTTTCCGTACCATTAACGGACAGACTGCGGCAACAGGAGGTTTATCCGTTTTAGGCGACGACTTTTTAAAGATTGTTATAGACGGAAAAGAAGAAGAATTCCGCATTTCGCCCTCGGCAAAAAAACAGATTGAAATTTTTAATAAAGATGAAGACAATTTAATGCTTATGAGAGGTACGCTTATCACGATTATGTATCACACGCAGAATCTTGTAAGGTATGCGGATGAGATAACGATTGTTAATGCTAACTAAAAAGATGCACCGTATGGTGCATCTTTTTTTAGCCTAATTTATTCGCTTTATCATTACATTTCTTAATTGCCTCAATAAGTGCCGTTCTGAATCCTCGCTTTTCAAGTTCTGCAACCGCCTCAATAGTTGTTCCCTTTGGTGAGCATACCATATCTTTAAGTTCGCCGGGGTGTTTTCCGCTTTTCAACACCATTTTGGCAGAGCCTAAAACAGCTTGGGCTGCCAGGCGATACGCTGTATCCCTCGGTAAGCCGTCACGCACGCCGCTATCGCCCATTGCCTCAATCATCATATAAACGTACGCCGGACTGCTTCCTGAAATGCCTGTTACTGTGTTTATAAAGCTTTCAGGAAGAACCTCAGTTTTTCCTACTGAGTTGAAAATGCCTAAAACGCCTTTGAATTCTTCATCCGAAAGACATCCGTCATTTTCCGAAACCACAGTCATACCCTCTAAAACCAAAGCAGGTGTGTTGGGCATAACACGGGAAACCTTAGCGTTTTTACCTAATGAATTTTTTATAGTTTCTACAGAAATTCCCGCCGCTATTGAAACAAAAACCTTATCTTTGATATCAAAAGACGCAAGTTCACTTAAAACCACAGGCATAATCTGAGGCTTAACTGCCAAAACTATATAATCACATGACAAAGCATCTTTGTTGTTTGTGCTCGTCTTTATTTCTTTATATTTTTCTAAAGCCGTACCATTTGCATCGCAAACTACAATCGACTCTTTTTTACAAAGACCTGAAGATATTATACCATTTACGATTGCGCATGCCATATTTCCGCCGCCGATAAATCCTACTTTCATACTCATTTCCTTCCTATGTAAAAGAACGGAGCTTGTTTTAAACCAAGCCCCGTTTTTCTTTTATTCGTCGATTTTTTCTTCTTTAACCTTTTTAGGTTTCTGAGGTTTAGGTTCTTTTTCAATAGTTACATTATCAACAAAAACGTTTACTTTATTAACTGTAATATCTGTCATAGATTCAACGTTTTTCTTAACAGACTCCTGAACCTTCCATGAAATTTCGGGAATATTCACACCGTAAGCGATTACAATATGAACATCAACATCTGCATTTTTCGTTGTCTCATCAAGATATATTTTAACGCCACGTTGAGAATTTTTCTTAACAAGTTTATCAACTATACCTTCAGCTGCAGACAAAGCAATCTGAACGCCTTTTATTTCAGCAAGCGCCTGAGCCGCGATAGATGTTATTACGTCGTTTGATATTTTAATTTCACCTGAATTTTCCTGAGTTTCTAAAATAATGTCTTTTTCGGACATATGAGTTACCTCCTTAGTATAATGTCAATGCCAATATAACTGTTTTTATTATATCACCTTTTTTTAAAAATTACAACAGTTTTTTAAACTTATTCGGGTTTTATCTCAACAATCTTAACAGAAGATGCAGAAACTGCTCCTGTTTGTGCGATAAGGTCACATATAACTGCCGCGTCTACTTCGTTAAGTCCGTTGGTGCTTACTGCAACAGATGTCACATTTTCGCCCATAAACACAATGCATTCACCATACCCTTTTGCTTTAATCATATTTTCTGCCGAAACTTCGCATTCTGTGAATTTAGATAACTGCTCTATTTGTTTTTGCGCATTCTCCTTAGACTCTTTGTCGGCTCCCTGTGAATTCAAGATTTCAGCAAGCATTTCGATTGATTCACTTCTTTTTGTTTCACGCTCAAGCTTTGCATTTGTGAAATAGTTGTCTGAAACTGCTTTTGTATTATTCTTTTCTCCGTTTTCAGACGGCTCTTCAGATTTTTCGGTAGAATTTACCATTTTTGCTTCACCAAGCCGTTTCGATGCCTCGTTATACATAACCGAAATATCGGGGTCTGCCTCGCCGTTTCGAATCATCATATTAAGGTAGCCGGCTATACCGATTAAAAGTATTAAAGAAACCGCCGCAACCTGTCTTTTTCTTATAACAAGCATTTTATTTTTTCTGTTATTTTCCGTATTTCTTATAAAATTTTTTCGTTCTCCTCTTTTTGACTTTACTAAATTCATAACCCTTACCTTTCTGCCGCAATTCCGGCTTTAAATTACTTTCTTGCAAGCACATAAATTCTGTGCGGTTTAACTCCTAAAACCGCCTTTACCGCAAGCCTTAACTCATTTTTTATATTTTCATTCCCTGCCCCTTCAGCAATAACTAAAACGCCTGATACCTTCGGCATACTTTTCTTAAGTACGACGGGCGACTGACCTCCCCCGTCGTCATTTTTTAAAATATAGCTTTTTTCCAAAGCTTTTTCGTCTTCCTTTTCCTCATTCTTTTCATCTGCGGCTATAAAGCTTTCACCACTGTCGTCAAGGCTTATTAAAACCTTAACGCTCCCTGCATCCTTAACCTGTGAAAGTGTTTTTTCAAGCTCTTTTTCTATGTTTTGTTTATACTCTGTTCCGAAGCTTGCCCCCGCAATCACCTCTTTATCCTTCTTTCCTTTTTCTGTCGGAAGAAGCATAAGCACTATCCCTAATATAAATATGATGACAAGCAGTTTTGTATTCTTGATTTGTCCTAAAAATTTTTTTATTTCTTCCTTATAGTTCACTACTTTTCCTCCACCTTGCTTTTGTCAATACTCAAAAGGTTTGAAATCTCATCTGCAATTTTTTCTGTATAGGGCGAAATTTCCACCTTTTCAACTCCCGTAATTTCACCATTTTCGTTAGTTTCTGAATATACCGTTACCTTTGTTTTTCCGGATAGTTCACTCTCAATTCTTTGGGCAAGATTTTTTTCAAACTCTCCCATTAAATAATTTGTTCCTTCAGTATTTAAAATTTCAGTTTCTATTCCCGACAAAGAAAAACTCTCATCTTTAAATATGCTGAAAATAGGTGAAAGTAAAACTACGGTAATGATAAGTCCTGATACGAATGATACGTATTTACCTGCATTTTCCTTTGGAAGTATCCCGTTCATCAGCGACACAAACATAACAACTGCAATTACTGTTCTTAAATACCCGCTCATACCATACCTCCAAATCTGCAAAGCATTGCAATGCTTAATATAAACATAACACTCACTGCCATTATGTTTATACATATTTTTGCAATACCTCCGCCTATCTCATTAATTACCGCAGAAACTCTTTTGTCCGCAGAAACCGAAACGATGCTTGCGGCTATCTTATATGCCGCAGCAATCGAGCAGATGTTAATCAGAGGACCTGCACACAAAAAACATACTCCGATAATTCCACTGACTCCAAGGGCGCTTTTAATTACCTTAGCACTCTGCATAACCATATCAAGAGAGTCAGAAAGTGCCCCTCCTACGATTGGCACAAAATTACCAACTGCATATTTCACAGATTTCCCCGCTAATGAATCAAAAGCGCCTGCAGTCTGTGTCTGCAGGGCTACAACTCCGCCATACAGTGTGAGCATAAGACCTGTTCCCCATGAAAGCGTTTTTTTCAAAAATGAATTAACGCCTTTTAAATACTGTGTATCCCCCAGATTATCAACCGTTCCCAGTGCTGTTATTACTGCAATAAGAGGAAAAATCACTTCCTTACATATATGTATAAAAATTTGCATAGCACAAAAAACAACCCCGCAGGACGCACTCTCTGCCGTGTGGCCCGAAGCCAAGCTTGCCGCCGCAACAGACGGTACGATTGATTGCACAAACAAAAAGAGCGTATCGCATGTTTCCTCAGCAACTTTTGCGGTGTATGTATAGGCGTTTAAAGACAAAACTCCCACCGCTGCCACACAGGCAATTCTTCCTATATCATTTTTTGTATCACTAAGATTTGCCGCAATCCCCGATATTATTCCTGCTGCCGACATTTTAAAAATAATTGCGTAGTTATCCCGTATGTTTTCTAAAAACAGATTTATGATTTTGTCACACACTCCTGAAAACGTTATATCTATTTTTCCCTCTGATGCAGCTTTTGCCGTTTGTGCCGTATCAAATTCCGAAACTTTCGGAACATCAAGCATCTCGTCTATAATGTTGTCAGTTTTTTCCGCGTGCACAATATGTGGTATATATATTATAAGGAAGAAACTCAGTACAACTATTATTTTTTTCATACAAACAGCGCCCTTTCTTATGTATTTAAGGTAGGATTCTTACAAGCATTTCAAAAAGCTGACTTACGATGGGTATACACAAAACAAGGCAAACCGATTTTCCCGCTATCACAATAGCTGAGGATACCGATGAAAGCCCCGCGTCTTTACATATGTCACTTCCAAACCATGCAAGACAGGCAATACCTGTGATTTTTAAAATGCTATCAATATGGACATCATTTCCGCCTGCCGCTCTGTAAATATTTTTTGCGTATGATGTTATTTCTTCAATTTGTGGTAAAATCAAAAAAAGCAAAACGCAACTTGTGATAACTGCGAGAGTTACACTCAAAAAAGGCTTGTACTCTTTTAAAAACAGAGAAAAAAACGCACCTGTTATACCGATTGCAACAATTTTTACAATATCCATATCTCTACCTAAAGATTAAAAACAGATTTTACTGTATCAAAAAGATATTCTATCTGCTCTATCACCATTAAAAGAACGACAACAAGACCTGCCAGGGTTGTAAGCATAGCTTGCTCCTCTCTGCCTGCACGTATTAAAACCTGATTTAACACACTTATTAAAATTCCGATTGCCGCAATCTTAAATATTAAGTCAACGCCCATTTTTATTTCCTCCTACAAAAGCAGTATCAATACAGAAAGACATGATATTCCGCCAAGGGAAAATATAAGCCTTCTGTTTTTTGTGTAGTTTTCAAATTCTTCTTTTGTTTCATCATCTAAGACTTTTATTGCTTTTTCAATATTTTCAAGTTCTATTTCTTTTGACATTTTACCTGCTGTATCTGCAAAATCCTTCATTATTTTTAATACTCTTTCAGGCATTATGTTTTTTTCACAACTTTTAATTTCTTCATTCCACGCCTGTCCAAAGCTTATATGGGTGTCAGCAGACATTTTCTCAGCAACAGCTTTAAAAATTTCTGATAAATCACCACTAAGATTTTGTGACAGCTCGTATGCCGTATCTCCCATTTCACGGGAGGAAAACATTATTTCATTTTTTATAATACCAAGTCCCCGTTTGAGTTGCTTTACGTTTTCAAGTCTGCGTTTCATATCTTCGACTTTTGAATATGTAAAAACCATTGTTGAAAAGGCAACCATTAAAATTCCTAAAGCTTTACACACTTTGTTACCTCAGGCACTCCTTTCTTTCTCTCAAGCAAAATCGCCCTCTCGAAAAGTTCTAAAAGCTCTTTCTTTTTTGAAACCGCCTCTTCTATACTGTAACCATGCATAGTAGCCACAGTTTTACATCCTCCTGAGAGCAGATTCTTTATTGCCGACATATCCCTTTCAGTTCCGATTTCGTCTGTGATTATAACGTCAGGTGAAAGAGAACGAAGCGCACACATAATCCCCTCAGGTTTTGGAAATCCGTCTAAAACATCTGTCTGCACGCCTACGTCAAACTGAGGCACTCCATCTACAGATGCCGCTATTTCACTTCGTTCATCTATTACAGAAACTTTAAAGTTTTTCGAAAGCTGTCTTGCAATATCTCGAAGAACAGTTGTTTTGCCAACACCTGCAGGCGAAATAATTACAGTATTATATATGCGCTTGTCCTCATATATATGACGAATACACCCGTCTGCACAGTTTTTAAATTCTCTTGCTATTCTTATATTCACTCCCGAAAAACGTATAATATTTTTTATTCCGTTTTCGTTCGTTACGGCCTTTCCTGATATACCAACTCTGTGTCCTCCATTTATAGTTATAAACCCTTCTTTTATTTCGTTTTCATAAGCGTATACAGAAGATTTACAAAACGCGCTTACTAAAGATGATATTTCTTTTTGGGAATAAAAAAGAGCATCGTTTTCGTTTTTACATACACCGCCGTTACGTTTTAAGTAAAATGAGCCATGGGAATAATAAAGCATAACAGGCCTTTGAGCCCTAAATCTTATTTCATATAGATTATTAAAATCGCACGCTGACAAAGACTGCGATGCATTTTTTTCAATTTTGGGTAGGATTTCTCTCTTAATCTTGTCCATTTTTACACCTCTTTTTAACCATATTTATATTCAACAGGCAGGTTTTTAGACCTCTTTTATTTCCTTTTTATGTAAATTGTTTACAATTATTTCTAATTTTTAAAGCCAAAAACAAAAAAAAGTTAAAATTTGTTCAAAAAGTTGTAAAATCTTCAAATACCCCGAAACTACGGGCTTTACGGGACTATTTTACAATTTTTGGCAGTTTTTTCTTTAATGTTTTCTGCTTAATTTGGCATAAAAGTTTGACAAAGCAATAAAAATATTCTATAATAGGCAATGCCGCAGACAAGATTTAATAATTTTGTAACATCTTGTTAATCACGGGAGGTATTTATGATAAACAAAAATTGGACGTCTTTCTTCGGTGAAAAATCATCTTTGATTTCTTCAAAGCGCTTTATTGCCATACTGCTCGTTATGGTTATTTCAACCGCTTTCTACGGTTTAACTCCATCAGCAGCAAGTAAGGACCTTACTTCTGTCACAATTATTGATGACGGACAAAGCTTTAAAGTTGAAACAAAAGGCACTACCGTAGGTCAGGCACTTAAGGTTGCAGACATTAAGCTTTCGGAAGATGATTTTATTTCAAAATCAAAAGAAGACGAAATTTTAGACGGTGACATTATCTATATCAGACGTTTAAAGACAATGCTTTTAAACGATTCAGATACAGTTACCGAAATCAAAACAACAGAAGCAACTGTTGGCGATGCTCTTTTAGCAAACGGTGTTTCTGTAGGAAAATATGACGAAGTTATTCCTGATGTAAACTCACCCATTGAAGACGGTTTAACTGTAAGCATTACAAAAGTTAACGTTGAAATCTATGAGGTTACAGAGGAAATTCCTTATACTGTTAAAACAGTTGAGAATGCCGACAAAGAAACAGGCTACAGAAAAATTTTGCAGGAAGGTAAATCAGGCGTATTTTCAAAAACATACAAAAAGATTTCAAAAGACGGTCACGTTACCGCAACACTCATCGGCGAACACACAAAGTCTTCTCCGGTTGAGGAAATTGTTGAAATAGGAACAAAAAAAGTTTACGTTGAAAACCGCATTGGTGCAAAAGTTACTCAGACTGCGGGGGCGTCATTAACCCCCGGAACAACGCCCGATGGTGTTCCCTTCCACGCTATGCCTGCTATGGCACAGAGCAACTCAAAAACCAAGGTTGAGGGAAATACAGCCTACACTGCTTCAGGTACTTTTACTTTCAAAAAGAAAATAACCGTTGAAGCAACAGCTTATGAAGGTTCAAGCGCATCAAACGGACAGTGGGCGGGTCAGACCGCAACAGGAAGACTCCCGGTTTATGGTATTGTTGCCGTTGACCCCAGAGTTATTCCGTTAAACTCAAAGCTCTATATTGAATCAACCGACGGCGGTAGTTCATGGATTTATGGTTTCGCAATCGCAGGCGACACCGGCGGTGCAATCAAAAATATGCGTGTTGACCTTTGCTACAGTACACTTTCTCAGTGTTACAGTTTTGGAAGACGAAAAGCAGTTGTATATGTATTAGATTAGATATCAAAAACCTGAAAGATTATTCTTTCAGGTTTTTTTATTGCTTTTTTCTGCAATTTATGATAATATATATGTATTATAAAATAGAATAGGAGTATGGTTTGCTGTTATGGCTTTAAAAAATAAGAAATCAGAAAAGAAAACCGTATATAATAAATCAAAGAAAGATAACACCCCCTCATTGTTAAAAAATGATGAATTCAGTTCCCTGTTTACTTTAGTTGCAGGAATTCTTTTAGGCGTATTTCTTTACTTTCCCGACGGATTTTTCGGCTCATTCGTAAAAGATATTGCCTTGGGTTGTGTTGGTTGGCCTGTTTACCTTTTACCTATCGTGTTTATCGTAAATGGTATACATAAAGCTGCCCGTAAAAACTACGAAATCCACAAAACCAAGTATCCCGTAATCATTGCAATTTTAGGTGTTTTATCAATACTTGTTCACGCTTTTTCTGCGAACAAGCAAAACCCGCTGTCTTTTACGAATATGTTCTACAACTACGCTCAGGGTGCTGATGGTATTGGCGGTGGCTTAATTGGCGGTTTTATCACCGATATTCTTCGTGCACTTTTAGGCCAGGTTGCAACGTTTATTATCGCCCTTACGGCAATTTTAGCTTTAACAATGTTTTTAGTTAAATGGTCTCCCGTTAAGCTTTTGCTTCGCGGAATTTTAAAGACCTACGTTAAAACAAATGACGCAAAAGAAACTATAAAAACAAAGGCTGAACAAATCAGAAAAGAACATACGCATTCAGATGATAATGTTATTATAGATTTTACCGACGAGCAACTTGGAATCAAGCCTGTCAAAAAGGTTAAGGTAAAAGCCAAAAAGGCAACTGAAAAGCCAGTTGAAGCAGAAATTCCCGAAACGGATAACGAGGTTGATATTGACGATATCATAGACAATGCAGTCCCCGTATATGATGTTATTCCCCCTGTTACAGACGATGACGCTCCCGAGGAATTCACAGAGCAAAAAATTGTTGACGCACCCAAAAAGCTTTCAGGTATGGAGGATGTTTCAGAGGAAATGGAAGACGTTTTTGAGCGTATTCCCTACACCTTCCCGTCAGTATCACTTTTAAACGATGTTGATGACTCAGGCGACGATTCAAACTCAAGAACAGAGCTTCGCGAAACTGCACAGAAGCTTATTGCAACACTCAAAAGCTTTAACGTTGACGCTAAACTTTTAAACGTAAGCAAAGGCCCTGCGGTTACACGTTACGAGCTTGTTTTGGGCGAAGGTATTAAAGTAAGCAAGGTTGTCGGTCTTTCTAACGACTTAGCGCTTCGTTTGGCTGCTCCCAGTGTTCGAATTGAGCCTGTTCCCGGAAAAGAAGCAATTGGTATTGAAATTCCCAACAAGGCAGTAAGCGTTGTTAACATAAAAGAGGTTTTAGACTCTGACGAATTCAGAAAGTTCCCCTCAAAGCTCGCATTTGCCATGGGTAAAGATATTTCAGGTAAAAATATAGTGTTCGACCTTTCCCGTATGCCCCACGTTTTAATTGCAGGCTCTACGGGTTCAGGTAAGAGTGTATGTATAAACACTTTGATTACAAGCTTAATTTATAAAGCCGATCCCAACGAGGTTAAGCTTTTAATGGTTGACCCTAAAGTTGTTGAGCTTGGTGTTTATAACGGAATTCCTCACCTTTTAATTCCCGTTGTTACAGAACCAAGACGTGCATCAGGCGCACTATATTGGGCGGTTCAGGAAATGCTCCGCCGTTACAGCTTATTTGCTGAAAACAACGTTCGTGATATTAAAGGCTACAACAAAATGCTTACTGCACAGGGACGAGAAGATACTCTCCCCCACATTGTAATTATTATAGACGAGCTTGCGGACCTTATGATGGTTGCACCTAATGAGGTGGAAGACTCTATCTGTCGCTTAGCGCAGATGGCAAGAGCCGCTGGTATGCACTTGGTTATTGCAACACAGCGTCCCTCGGTTGACGTTATCACAGGTTTAATTAAAGCAAACGTTCCCTCAAGGATTGCCTTTGCAGTATCATCTCACATCGACAGCCGAACAATTTTAGACCAGTCAGGCGCAGATAAGCTTTTGGGACGGGGTGATATGCTCTTTAAACCCGTAGGTGCATCAAAACCCTTACGTATTCAGGGTGCATTTATTGACGATAAAGAGGTTGAGCGTGTTGTAGAATTCATAAAAGGCGACTCAGAAGCCCGCTATGATGAAGATATTATAGAAAAAATTGATGCAGGAAAACCTGTTAATGTTACTGATGAGATGGCTGACCCATCAGATAACGATGAGCTTTTGCCAAAGGCTATTGAAATTGCAGTTGAAACAGGAAAAATTTCAGCATCCCACCTGCAAAGAAGACTTAAAGTCGGTTTTTCACGCGCATCCCGTATGATTGACCAGATGCAAGAGCGTGGAATTGTAAGCCCTCCCGATGGCAGTAAGCCCCGTGAGGTTTTGATAAGCAAAGAAGATTATTTAGAAATGTCAATGCAATAGGAATGATTTAATGGTTTACTCTGATAAAGGTTATTTACCCGTTTCAAAAGAGGATATGGATTATTTAGGATGGGACGAACTTGATTTTTTATACATCACAGGCGACGCTTACGTTGACCACCCAAGCTTTGGCCATGCCATAATTTCAAGGGTTTTAACCGCCAACGGATACCGTGTGGGAATTATACCACAGCCTGATGTATCAACGCAAAAATCAATAACGATAATGGGTGCTCCACGCCTTGCTGTCTTAATTTCTGCAGGAAATATGGACTCAATGGTAAACCACTATACCGTAGCTAAAAAAAGGCGTACCACAGACTCTTATTCTCCAAACGGTAAAATGGGACTTCGCCCCGACAGAGCAACCATAGTCTATGCAAATCTTGCAAGGCGTACTTTTGGTAAAATCCCCATACTTATAGGCGGAATTGAGGCAAGTCTTCGCCGGTTTGCTCACTACGACTACTGGCAGGACAGTGTTCGCCGTTCAATTTTAGATGACTCAGGCGCAGACCTTTTAATGTATGGTATGGGCGAAAACTCTATTGTTGAAATCGCTCGCGCCTTAGAACGCGGAAGTGATATTAAGGACTTACGACACATTCGCGGAACGTGCTATATGTCAAAAGATGTTGAGCATTTAAAAAAATACGTTGAAATTCCCTCTTTTGACGAAGTCAAAGAGGATAAGTATAAATATGCCTTAGCAGAAAAGCTTACCCACGAAGAGCAAGACCCTATAAGGGGAAAAACCATTGTGCAGAAGCATAAGGACCGCTATTTAATTCAGGTTCCGCCCTCACTTCCTCTTTCACAGAAACAGCTTGATGCGACCTATGAGCTTCCATACACAAGGAATTACCACCCCATGTATGAATCTATGGGTAAAATCCCTGCAATAGAAGAAGTTAAATTCAGTTTAAGCTCAGTAAGAGGCTGTTTTGGTGCTTGTAATTTTTGTGCATTAACATTTCATCAGGGAAGAATTATTCAGGCAAGAAGTAATAAGTCACTTCTGAATGAAGCGGATACTTTAATTTCTGACCCCGATTTTAAGGGATATATTCACGATGTTGGCGGACCTACCGCAAACTTTAAGCACACCGCTTGTGAAAAGCAGAAAAAAGCAGGTGCCTGCCGAGAACGTCAGTGTCTGTTCCCCACTCCCTGCAAAAATCTAAATCCCGACCACAGCGAATATTTGGACCTTTTAAGAGAACTCAGAAAAAAAGAGGGTGTTAAAAAGGTTTTTGTTCGTTCTGGAATAAGATTTGACTATTTGCTTGAAGATAAAAACGACGAATTTTTCGAAGAACTTGTTAAACACCACGTAAGCGGACAGCTAAAGGTTGCCCCTGAGCACGTTTCCCAAAACGTTTTAAAATATATGGGAAAGCCTCGCCGTGAGGTTTACGATAAATTCTGCGAAAAGTTCTATGCTATAAATAAAAAACTTAAAAAAGAGCAATATTTAGTGCCCTACCTTATGTCGAGCCACCCGGGAAGTACGCTTGCCGACGCAATAGAGCTTGCACTCTATTTAAAGGAGCACAACCTTACTCCTCAGCAGGTGCAGGACTTCTACCCCACACCGGGAACAATTTCAACCTGTATGTTCCACACAGAAATTGACCCGCGAACGATGAAACCTGTTTACGTTGCTAAATCAAAAGAGGAAAAAGCTATGCAAAGAGCACTTTTGCAATACAAAAATCCCGATAACTACCATCTTGTTTTAAATGCTTTAAAAAAAGCAGGCAGAGAGGATTTAATCGGATTTGAAAAGCACTGTTTAATAACACCAAAACATAAAAACGGAGGAAAAGAAAATGTCAGCAAAAATTCTGGACGGAAAAGCAGTATCACAAAGAATAAAGGACGAACTCAAAGCGGAGGTAGAGGCTCTCAGAAAAGAGGGAATAAAACCGGCTCTCGCGGTAATAATCGTAGGAGATGACCCCGCATCTAAAATATATGTTAAAAATAAAAAGCTTGCTTGCGAGTATTGCGGTATTGAATCTTTAGAATATGCTCTGTCTGCAGAAACAACTCAGGAAGAGCTTTTGGCTTTAATTGATAAATTAAACAACGATAACAATGTAAGCGGTATTTTGTGTCAGCTTCCTCTTCCCAAAGGATTAGACGAAGAAGCAGTTATAAATGCAATTTCTCCTTTAAAGGACGTTGATGCATTCCATCCCGTAAACGTGGGAAAAATTATGATTGGAAACTTTGATTTTCTTCCCTGCACCCCTGCAGGCGTTATGGAATTAATTGCCGAAAGCGGTATTGAAATTTCAGGTAAAAAATGTGTTGTTGTTGGAAGAAGTAACATTGTAGGAAAGCCTATGTCGATGCTTTTACTCCACAAAAACGGAACAGTTACCGTTTGCCACTCACGCACAAAGGATTTAAAGAAGGAATGTTTAGAAGCTGACATTTTAGTTGCAGCAGTCGGCGTTCCTGAGCTTATAACAGGCGATATGGTTAAAGAAGGCGCTGTTGTTATTGATGTTGGTATAAACAGGCTTCCCGACAAGCGTTTAGTTGGCGATGTAAACTTTGAAGAAGCTAAAGAAAAAGCATCAGCTATCACCCCCGTTCCGGGCGGTGCAGGTCCTATGACCATAGCTATGCTTATGAAAAATGCAGTTAAGGCTGCTATCATAAACAAAACCGGTAAATAATCTTGGAGGATATATATGTCAGAAAGTATTATTGACGTATCACACGCAAATATAGGAATTTTATTTGGCGATTTTGACGCAAACATTAAAATCATCGAAAAAGAGCTTGGTATTTCTGTTTCTGCACGCGGAGGCTCACTTAAAATCACAGGTGACGAGGGTGCAGTAGCACTTGGTCAGCGTGTAATTGAGAGTTTAGCCGATACCGTTGCGCGTGGTGGAGATTTAAACGAGCAAAAAATAATGTATGCCATTTCTTTAGCCACGGAAGGTGAAGAAAAAAGACTTTCTGAGGTAAGCGGCGACTGTGTTTGCGTTACATCAAAGGGAAAGCCCATAAGAAGCAAAACCTTAGGTCAGAAAAACTATATTTCTGCTATGAATAATAACACAATTGTGTTTGGTATAGGCCCTGCAGGTACAGGTAAAACCTATCTTGCCGTAGCTAAAGCCGTTACAGCTTTCAGAAAAAAAGAAGTAAGCAGAATTATCATTACCCGCCCTGCAGTTGAGGCAGGAGAAAAACTCGGCTTTTTGCCCGGAGATTTGCAGAACAAGGTTGACCCATATCTTCGCCCTCTTCACGATGCTCTTTACGATATGATTGGTATGGAAAGTTACCAAAGCTACGTTGAAAAAGGAACCATAGAGGTTGCGCCTTTAGCATATATGCGCGGAAGAACCTTAGATAACGCCTATATAATTTTGGATGAGGCGCAAAACACAACTCCCGAGCAGATGAAAATGTTTTTAACAAGAATAGGCTTCGGTTCAAAGGCAATCATCACAGGTGACATCACGCAGATTGATTTACCTGACGGCAAGCGTTCAGGACTCAAAGAGGCTATGAAAATTTTATCAGGTATAGAAGATATCGAGTTTTGCTCATTTTCACATAAAGATGTTGTTCGTCATCCCCTTGTTATGAAAATTATTCAGGCTTATGAAAAACACAACAATAAAATAAATGCAAAAAAATCTCAGAAAGGCGGAAGATAATTATGGTACGTCTTATCTGGGAAAATGAACAGGATAAAATTGAAATTTCAAACGAGCTTATTGAAACCTTAAAAAAATGCATGGAGGAAACCTTAAAAAGCGAAGGTTTTCCTTTTGATGCTGAGATAAGCTTAACATTTACGGATAATGAAAATATCCATGAGCAAAATCTGCTTTCCCGCGGAATTGACCGCCCTACTGACGTTTTGTCATTTCCTCTTTTAGAGGAGGACGAAAACGGCGAGCTGATAGTTTATGAGGAAGACTTAATAGATAACGCCGTTGTATTGGGAGATATTTTAGTTTCTGCTGAAAAAGCGGTGTCACAAGCTGAAGATTACGGACACTCTGTACTTCGTGAGTTTTGCTTTTTAACAGTTCACTCAATGCTTCACCTTTTAGGACTTGACCACGAAAGAAGCGAAAACGAGGAAAAAGAAATGTTTCAAAAGCAGGAAGAAATTTTAAAAACGCTTAACATAACAAGATAGAAAGGCAAAGATATGAAAAATTTAAAGCATTATTTATTTCCGTTTTTAGACTATTTGTTAGCTATTTTAATAAGTCTTTTGTTTACCGCATTATTCGGTTCATGGTTTACATTCCGCCCTTTTGCAATAGTTTTTGGAGTTATTATGACACTTGTTATGTGCGGAATGATTTATTCAAGATTCTGGAAATTAAGCCGTAAAAACGTGCGGTATAATCACGGGCTTGAAACGGTTGATGAAATCAGGTTTATTCTGCCCCTTACGATTTTCTGCGCAGTTTTAATTTTGCTCTATATTTTAGCAGAAAGCAACATTCTTCCATTCAGGGACATTATTGTAAAAAGCTACTATACCTTCCCCGACAATCTTCCAAGAGTTAAGGTCGATATTACGCTTTTTGACCGTTTTAACAGCCTTATAAGATTTTTATTTATTTACTTTCTTGCTTTTATGGAGAAAACGCGCTGGTACGTTTTGATTTTTGCGCCCTTCTTAATCTTTATATCAGCCATACTTGGTATAAAGTTTGGCGCTGAAAACAAAGAGTTTATAAACGGATACGTTAAGGTTACAAATAAACTTAAAGATAAATTTAACGAATAACAGGAGAAATAACTATGAAATATGTGATTTTTTTAGGCGACGGAATGGCTGACTATCCTTTGGACAGCCTGAATGGAAAAACACCTTTGGAGGTTTCAAAAAAGCCTAATATTGATGCTTTGTGCGCAAAAGGTGAAACAGGACTTGTAAAAACAGTTGATGCATCAATGTCACCCGGAAGTGACGTTGCAAATTTAAGTGTTTTAGGCTATGACCCCACAGTTTATTATACAGGACGTTCACCCCTTGAGGCTTTAAGCATAGGCGTTAGCCTTTCTGATAGAGATGTTACATTCCGTGCAAATTTAGTTACTCTTTCAAACGAGGAAAACTTTGCCGATAAAACAATGGTTGACTACTCATCAGGTGAAATCACCACTCAAGAAGCTCACGCTTTAATTGATTACATAAAAGAAAATTTAAAAGTTCCCAATATCTCATTTTTCGGCGGAACAAGCTACCGTCATTTAATGGTTTGGGACGGGGGTTCTACAAATGTAACACTCACGCCTCCCCACGATATTTCCGACAGAAAAGTGACAGAATATCTCCCTAATGGCGAAGGCGCTGACATGATTTTGGATATTATGAAAAAGAGCTACGATTTGCTTTTAGACCACCCCATAAACAAAGACAGAATTTCCCGCGGACTTAACCCTGCAAGCTCACTCTGGATTTGGGGCGAGGGAACTAAGCCTCAGCTTTCTTACTTTGCCGACAAATACGGAGTATCTGGAACAATGATTTCAGCAGTTGATCTTTTAAAAGGCATTGGCGCAGGCACAAAAATGGATGTAATCGAAGTAGAGGGCGCAACGGGTACTGTTGAAACAAACTTTGATGGAAAAGCATCTGCCGCGATAGATGCACTAAAGAATGGAACAGATTTTGTTTACATTCATATGGAGGCTCCCGACGAATGCGGTCACCACGGTGATTTAGAGGGCAAAATAAAATCTATTGAGTTGATTGACGAAAAGGTTGTTGGACCCGTAACTGAGTACCTAAAATCTACGGGCGAAGATTTTAAAATCTTAATTACACCTGACCACCCCACACCTATCGCTTTAAAAACCCACGTTCGCGATGCCATTCCTTTTGTGTTGTATGACAGTAGAAAAGATACAAAAATTGGTCTTTCGTATAACGAAAAAAATGCAGAGTCAACGGGACTTTATATTGAACCGGGATATAAACTTATGGAAAAGTTTTTAGAAAAATAAAAAGCTAAGGAAGTCAATTGACTTCCTTAGCTTTTATTTTTTACATGATTGCCTTTGACGTGGCAAACTCTAAATAAACTTTACTTTTTTCTTTATTTTTAAATTGTTCACCTGCGGTGAGCGTACCTTTTGTTTCGCCAAAAGGTACCAAAACCACTTTAAAAATCAGTTTTTTCAAACTGTCTCCGACGGGGCAAATTTTTTCAAAATTTGCGAAACACCGTTCTTTTATAACTAAAAGAACCAAAAGTTCCGGGGTTCCGATTCCCCGGACCCCAAACGGCCTCACAGGGGCGAAAAAATAACATAGACGGGAAATAT
>JAZNOF010000008.1:0-62906 GCA_045580665.1 Congzhengia sp. | reverse complement strand
GCCCGCTGTCTGGGGTAAGGAAATCGGATCTACGGGTAACGGCGGTGTTAACCTTGCAAAAGCAGTGGAGTTTGCTGTGACAGGCGGTATTGACTTGAACAGTGGCAAACAGATAAGTATTAAAACAGGTGATATTAAAACTTATGATGACTTTATTTCCGCCATAAAAGCACACATAAAGTTTATGACGGAAAGCGGAATGAACTATATTCGTGAAATTGAAAAATACTATGGCGAAATAGGTCCCGATCCATTATTGTCCGCTATGTATGACAGAAGTGTCGAAACAGGCGTTGATGTTTTTGAAGGCGGCGCAGAGTATAATAATACCTCATACTATTTCTTTTTCATAGCAAGTCTTGTTGATTCTGTGTGTGCAGTTAAAAGACTTGTTTTTGAGGAAAAGAGAGTTACATATTCAGAGCTTTGCGAAATTTTAAAGAATAACTGGGACGGCAATGAAAAACTCCGTCTTATCGCAAAAAATATACCTGAAAAATACGGCAATAACAATGCTGTTGCCGATGAGTTAACAAAAGATATTACAGATTATTGTGCTTCGCTTGTTAACAATAAATCCAATAGCCGGGGCGGTGTGTTCAAAGCAGCACTTTTCTGCACTGACTATTTTGTTGGATACGGCTCTAAAACTATGGCAACTCCTGATGGCAGAAAGGCAGGCGATGTGCTTTCCAAAAATTTATGCGCAACTGTCGGTCAGGATAAAAACGGCGTTACAGCTTTAATAAATTCAGTAACAAAAATAGACCATACTCTTTTCCCTAACGGCACTGTACTTGATGTTGTGCTTCATCCGTCAGCTGTAAGCGGAGAAGAAGGACTTAATGCTTTTTATACTTTGCTTAAAACATATATGTGTAAAGGCGGAATGGCGTTACACGGAAATGTATTTAATGCAGATGAACTGAAAAAAGCGCAAAAAGACCCTGAAAAATATAAAAATCTTCAGGTCAGAGTTTGCGGATGGAATGCGTATTTTGTAAATTTAAGTAAAACCGAACAGGATTGTTTTATAAAACAGGCAGAAAATAATTGTTAGCAGGCGAAAAATATGAAAAATATATATTTAATCGGTGATTCAATAAGATTTGGTGCTCCAGGCAGCCCCGGATACGGCGTTTATGTGAAAGAAAAGCTTGAGGGCAGAGCCAATGTATATGCTCCCGGGGAAAATTGTCGTTTTGCACAGTATACTCTGAGATATCTGCACGAATGGGCAAATGGTATAGATAGAGAAAAAATTGACATTGTTCATTGGAACAATGGTCTTTGGGATGTTTTAAGGCTCTTTGGTGATGAACCGCTTACCGAAATTGAAACCTATGTAATAATGCTTAAAAGGGTTTATAAAAGAATTAAATTTTTATTTCCTAATGCAAAGGTAATCTTTGCACTTTCCACTGCTGTAATCGAAGAATGGGGAAACCCTGATTTCTTCCGCTATAACAGAGAAATTGAGCAATATAACAATAAGGCACGCGAAGTGATGACGGAACTTGGAGTAGAAGTTAATGATTTGTATTCCTTATCTGCAGGGTTTGATAATTCTCTCCATTCCGACTGGGTACATTTTGGTGAAGAAGGCTCAAAAATTTTAGCAGATAAAGTTATTGAGGTGTGTTTTAAAAATGAAGAATAACAGTATAAAAACAATCTCTTTGTCATTACTTTCAATGGCACTTGGGGGATCGCTTTTCCCGTTTATTAAAATAGGATACAACTCTTTTAATATCAGCGCAAGTTCAATACCTGATATTTTAATGTTTGCAAGTGTAAGATTTATAGTAAGCG
This sequence comes from Congzhengia sp., assembly GCA_045580665.1. Taxonomy (GTDB): domain Bacteria; phylum Bacillota; class Clostridia; order UBA1381; family UBA9506; genus Congzhengia. The sequence goes on along the minus strand of JAZNOF010000008.1, from coordinate 61,094 downwards.
GCCTTATTGTATGTGCGATATGCTTGATAAAGAGAGAAAAAATTGCAACACCAAAACTTAAAAATGTAAGAAATATTTTTATAATGGGGTTATTCTCGATAGTTTTGCACTACACATTTACATACATAGGACTAAGTACTACCGATAGTTCTAAAACCGCGCTTATTAAACAGCTGGGCGCATTGCTCTACGTTTGCTCTTCATTCCTGTTCTTTAAAAGCGAAAAATTCAATCTTTTAAAAATAGTGGGGGCAATGATAGGATTTTGCGGAATAATTGCAATTAACTACAGTCCTGACGGCATTACTTTTTTATCAGGTGATATTCTTATTATTTTAGCCTCAATTTGTATTGTAGTCGCAAGTATAATCAGCAAAAAATCTGTAGAACATAATTCCCCCTACTGGATTACGGGCATTTCGCAGCTTTCGGGTGGAATGATTCTATTTGTTGCAGCCTTAAGTTTGGGTGGGGAAATGCTTAATTTTACATTAAAATCCACTGCCGTTTTTGCTTATATGTGCACCGCATCTATTTCAAGCTACACACTTTGGTATTATGTTTTAAAAAGTAATAGCCTTTCAAAAATGTTTATCATCAAATTTGCAGAGCCGTTGTTTGCCTGCGTCTTTGGGGCAGTTCTGCTTGGTGAGAACATATTTAAAATTCAGTATCTTGTTGCATTTGTCCTGATTTCTTTAGGCATTATTCTGGGCAATAAAACTGAAAAAGGAGGAGAAGGATTATGAAGAAAGTACTACTTATTGGTGACTCTATCAGAATGGGGTATGATACATACACAAAAATGGCGTTTGAGAGTTCTGCGGAGGTATACTTCCCCAAAGATAACTGTCGTTTTACAGGATATATAATAAGACATCTTTATGACTGGAAAAAAGAGCTTAAATTAGGTAATGATATTGATTTAGTGCATTGGAATGCCGGTCTTTGGGATGACCTTGTTATGCTTGATGGTAAACACCATACTTCTCTTGATATATACAAAGAGAATATTTATAGAATCTGTAATATTATTAAAATTCTTTTTCCTGATGCAAAAATGATTTTTGCAACCTCAACGCCAGTTCAGGAAGAATTGTTTACAGTATGCAAAAGATATAACAGAGATACCGAAGCATACAATTCTGCAGCGATTGAAATTGTGAAAAAATATGGCGGAGAAATAAATGATTTATATATGCTGATGAACAACGCTCCTGTGGAATATCACTCAGATTTGACGCATTATTACACAAAAGAAGGCACCAGACTTATAACAACCCAAGTGGTTAATTGTATCGAAAAGGCACTTGATATTAAGGGGAAAACTCTTGATTATGATAAAATGTTTGCAAAAGAAGAAGAGGTAATAGGAATTTAATCCGAATGGGTTAATTTTCATTGTAACGAAAGGATTATTTCGCTGATGAATAAAGCTAAAGTGATAGAAATTAAACGTTTTGCTGTACACGATGGTGACGGAATAAGAACAACAGTATTTTTTAAAGGCTGTCCTTTAAAATGCGTGTGGTGTCACAACCCCGAAAGCATTGATTTTAAACCTCAGATGGCATATTATGAAAACAAATGCATCGGTTGCGGAGAATGTGTTTCCGTATGCCCATCAGGTGCACACAAAATCACACAAGAAGGTCATATTTTTGAAAGAGATTTATGTGTTGCCTGCGGAAAATGTGAAAAGGCTTGTCTTGGCGAAGCGCTGAAATTTTACGGCAAGGAAATGACAGTAGATGAACTATTGCCGATATTACTTGAAGATAAGGACTTTTATGAAACAAGCGGCGGAGGAGTAACACTTTCAGGCGGAGAATGCTTGTGTCAGGCAGATTTTTGTGCGGAGCTTTTAAAAGAATTAAAAGAAGCAGGCATCCACACAGCGGTTGATACCTGTGGTTATGTACCAAAAGAAAGCATTGATAAAGTGTTACCATACACTGATATATTTTTATACGATACTAAGTCATTTGACGAAGATGTGCACATTAAATGCACAGGACAAAGCAATAAAATTATATTGGATAATCTTAAATATATCGATTCTTTGGGCAAAGAAACAGAAATTCGTATACCATATGTACCTGAATATAATTCTGACCAAATTGAAAAAATTGCAGAATTTTTAAAACAGCTTCAAAATATAACAAGGGTAAAGGTTTTGCCGTATCATAATTATGCCGGCTCAAAATATGCTGCGTTATATATGAAAAATACGCTGCCACAGGCCTTACCAACTGATAAAGAAATCAAAATGGCTGAAAAATTGTTGTCCCATATTGACATCACTCGTGTCAGACTCACCCATAATACAAAACGGTAAACTAATCGGAGCTGTAACCCACGTTTTTGTGAATGACCCGACTCGTGGGTATGGGATATTTATTGAGAATATGCTGGCTGAAGCGGAGAGAACCGAATAGTATAAGACGCTCATCATAAAATGATGAGCGTCTTGTCTATGTGAATTCTACGTAATTTATACCAACTGTATAGACTTTTACATCGTTTTATGTTATAATATTTCAAAAAACAAGGAGTTGGTTTTATTAAACATAGTATTTTGAAGAGAACGTTTACATTGATATGTGCTCTTACTTTGGTTTTTTCATACTTAACACCAAATGCAGAATGTGAAAAGCCCGTTACAGTATTTGTTGATGGTAAACAAGTTGTATTTGATGTCGACCCAATAATAGAAAACGGCAGAACTCTTGTGCCCATGAGATTTATTTTTGTGGCTCTCGGTTTAATAAACGCTGCTAAAATTATTGAATACGGAAGAATTGGCGAATTCATTAAAGAAAAATATTCGAGCTTTGAAAGCGAAATTGGACATAAAATTTTAAACGGTAACACCAACCGGGTTGAGCTTTTTGATTATGCCGTTAGCTTAGGCAGTACAAAAGAGCCAATAAGCGGAAGACAGGAATATTTAAACGGCGTTATAAATTCAGTATTTTTATGGTGTTACATAAACTGTTTTATTATCAGTATAAATAACCATTCCGGGTTTTGCCCCCGACGGTTTCTTAACAAATTTAACCAAAGTATAGTCAACAGGTACGTTTTCTGAATTTTTGGCTTTTGAATATTTTGCAGCCAGACGTGCTGCCTCCAAAATTGCGGTATCTGAAAATTCTTTTCCGTGTTCGTACCTTAAAATTACGTGGGAGCCGTGAATATCTTTTGTATGAAACCAAAGGTCTGCATTTTTTGCGGTTTTAAGCGTTAAAACATCGTTCTGCTTGTTGTTTTTTCCAACCAGCACCGTAAACCCGTCTTGCGTTTCAAACTCCATAGGCTTTGAAATTTCACGTTTTCTTTTATCTTTTTCCTGCCTTTTTATATAGCCTTGTTCAAAAAGTTCTTCTGAAATCTCAGCCAAATCCTTTTCATTTTCCGCCTTTTGAAGCTCTTCTTCCACCGACTCTAAATATGAAAGCTCTGACCTTGCCTTTTCAATCTGGCGCGTAAGCTCAGACTTTGCATTTTTTGCCTTTGTGTATTTTTTAAAATACCTTTGAGCATTTTCAGATGGCGACATTTTTTCATCAAGTGGGATTGAAACTGTTTCATTTTCGTTATAGTAATTTTCCACCACCGCGCACTTGTCGCCCTTATTTATTCTATACATATTGGCAGTTATAAGTTCACCGAATTGCTTGAACTTTTCCATATTCTTAGTATCGTCAAGCTCTGCAGTTTGGTTTACAAGTTTTTTGGCGCACCTTTCAATATTTGTTGAAACTGTTTTTACAAGCTTTGCGCTTTTGTGGGCAATTCTTTCCTTTGCATCCCTTTCTCTATAGAATTCTTCCACAATATAAGACATTGAGTCTCCAAAAATGCTTTCTGATGCCTCACCGTACTGCTCTATATTAAATGCACAGAATTCAAAAGGTTTTTTTGTATCGTTTCTCAAAAGGTAACAAGGAGAAAATTCCTTCTCTTTTACCTTTTTGAATATTTCTACGGAAGCTGTTGCCAAATCTAAAATTTCAGAAAAAGTCAGTTCTCCCATAAATTTATCGCAGGTTTTAAACGCCTTATTACATATTTCTCTTGCAATTAAAGGGCTTATACCACGAAACGTCTGCATAAGTGCTTTATCAATTTTTTCTCCGCCATCAGCGTTTTTAAGTGCCTCGCAGGAAGTGTTCAGGTCACATTCCAAGGGGTTTAATTTATCCTGTGCAGGAGGTGCTTCGTAGGTAAGCCCCGGCAATATCTGACGCACAGAGCTTACAGAAAAGTCTACGTGCTTTATACTGTCGATAATTCTTCCTTGCCCGTCCGTTAAAATTATGTTCGAATGTCTTCCCATAAGCTCAGCATAAAGCTTCTTTTCGCATCTTTCGCCAAACTCGTCTAAGCCTTCAAATGTTAAAACAATAATTCTTTCAAAAGCAGGCTGAGTTGCTGAAATAAGCCTTGCACCCGATAAATGTTTCCTTAAAAGCATACAAAAAAGCGGTGCTGTTTCAGGGCTTTTCTTTTTGTCCTCAGTTAAACAGACGCGGGCAACCGAAGGGTTAGCAGTTAATCGAAGTTTTCTACCTCCGCAGGCACCAAAAAAGGATATTAAAAGCTCATCATGCTCGGTTTGCTGAATTTTGTCAGCCTTTGAGCCTGAGAGGACTCTGTTTATTTCATCTGTCAGCGCCAAAACGCTGAAACCATCCATTGCCATTTATTTTCAAGCCTTTCTTATTACTTTTGTGATTTTCGAAATCGGTGTAATTCTTTTTTCAAACTTTTTCAAAACAAAAAATGGAACAATAAAAACAAAAGCCGAAGCTAAAACTACAAAATGCGCATCTGTTCCGAAGGAATATGCTATACACGCAGAAATTATGGAAAGAACTAAAGGTACAAAATACAAAACAAGGGATGCTTTAATAACATCAGCCGTTTCAGTTTCGATTTTCACTGTATCGCCAACCTGTGCATTTTCGCAGTTTTCTGCCTCTGCGTATGCTTTTGTGGGAGTGCATCCGCCTTTGCAGTGGGCACAATTTTCACCGCAGGCAGACACTCGGTTTACGCAAACCACCGCATTTTTCCCATCTGTTTTTACAACTGTTCCTATACTTTCCATTTATTTTAATTCCTCTGCCATTTTCATAATTTTTTTAAGTCTGTGATTTACTCCCGACTTGCTTATTGGCGGAACAAGCATATTCCCAAGCTCTGTAAGGTTTGCCTCGGGGTATTCAATACGCAGGCGCGCCACCTGCTCTAAGCTTTCGGGAATTGCCTCAAGACCTATTTTTGATTTAATTACATTTATCGCATTAAGCTGTACAGCTGCCGCCTCTGCCGCTTTTGTTATGTTTGCAGTATCACAGTTTACTTTTCTTGTTATGTTATTTCGAACATCTTTTAAAATTTTAACATTACAAAGCTCAAGCATAGCATCTGTTGCACCCAAATAGCCTAAAATATCGCAAATAGTATCACTTTGCTTTATGTAAACAACATATTCTGACTTTCTTATAACTGACTTTGCCTCAAATCCTACCTCGTTTACTATTTCGCACAAATCACGGCTTAAATCACGATAGTGGGTTTTTATTTCGAAGTGGTAGCCGTTTTTCGGGGTTTTAACATAGCCTCCCCCTAAAAATGCACCTGCTAAAAATGCAGTCTTACAGCAATCATCGTGCATAACAAAGGGGTCAGCATAAAACTTTACAACACCATTTATCATATACCCCAGCTCAGAAAGCATTGTTTCGCAGTTTTCTATCACAATACTGTGAATTTTCTTTGCTGTTTTGATTTCTGCCTTTATGCCGCAAAGCTCTCTAACCAAGCTATATGCTCTTCTTGCAATTGCCGCACTTTCCGTTCGCATTTTGAAAACCTTTTTACTGTCTTCAAAGCAAACGCTTCCGCAAAAACCTGCAATACCTGCAAGATGTGCTCGCAGGCAACATCGTTTATCATATTTTATATTACACAGTTCGTTTTTTACATCAACTGTGAACGACATACCATCACAACCTTATTTTGTATCATACCAGCTATGCCCTGTTTTCAAATCCGCTATCAAGGGTGCAGAAAGGGCAACGGCTTTTTCCATTTCTGTTTTTAAAATTTCTTTTACTTTTTCTTCTTCAGTTTTTAATGCTTCAATAATAAGTTCGTCATGAACCTGAAGTATAAGCTTTGATTTTAATTTTTCTTCTTTAAGTTTCTTATGAACATTTATCATTGCAAGCTTTATTATATCTGCCGCAGTTCCCTGAATTGGAGTGTTCATTGCGGCACGCTCACCAAATGAGCGCAGCTGATAATTGGTAGATGAGATTTCAGGGATTTCACGTCTTCTTCCAAACATAGTCTTAACATATCCGTGCTCTTTTGCAAACTCTACCGTATCGCTCATATATTTTTTAACGTTGGGATAACTTCCAAGGTAATCGTTAATATATTCTTTTGCAGCTTTTACACTGATTTTAAGGTCCTGGGAAAGCGAAAATTCGCCCATTCCGTAAACCAAGCCGAAGTTTATAGCCTTTGCCGCACTTCTCATTTCAGGCGTAACTGACGCACTGTCAACACCAAACACTTTAGCGGCGGTAGATAAGTGAATATCAGCCCCTGAACAGAAAGCGTCTATCATATTTTTATCGTCTGCAATATGAGCTAAAACTCGAAGTTCAATCTGGGAATAATCTGCGTCAACCAAAACAAAGTTGTCGTTTTCTGCCACAAACATTTTTCGCATCTCGCGCCCCAATTCAGTTCTTACGGGAATATTCTGAAGGTTTGGCTCTGTTGAGCTGATTCTTCCCGTAACTGTTACTGTCTGATTAAAGTTTGAGTGAATTCTGCCCGTTTCATTGTTGATCACAGAGAACAGACCCTCAACATAAGTTGAATTGAGTTTTGTTATCTTTCTGTATTCCAATATTTTTTCAACTATTGGGTGCTCATATTTTAATTTTTCTAAAACCTCAGCATTTGTTGAATAACCGCTTTTGGTTTTCTTTTTAGCCTTTAAGCCAAGCTCCTCAAACAGAATAACACCTAACTGTTTTGGTGAATTTATGTTAAATTCGTGCCCTGCAAGGTCGTAAATTTCAGATGTTAGCTTTTCAGCCTCTGCCTTTAACATAACACCAAATTCTTCTAAGCGCTCACGGTCAACCTTAACACCTGCTTTTTCCATATCAGCAAGAACATATACCAAGGGCATTTCTATTGTTTCAAAAAGTTTCGTTGAGTCATTTTCTTTCATTTTTTCAGTTTCATATTCTTTTAAGGCAATATGAGCAACAATCTTTTTCATTAGAGTATTATTGTCTTTTTGAGGCTCTAAAAGACTTTCTAAAGAAACCTGCGTTCCGCCCTCGTTTTCCTCAATAAAAACTCCCAAAAAGTCTTTTGAAAGCTCTTCAATCTCATAGCCTTTTCTTGAGGGAGAAATCAGGTATGCTCCGATTTCTGTGTCGAAATCAACGTTTTTAAGTTCTATTTTCTCATCTTTAAGGTATAAAATAGCAGATTTTAACCCGTGGGTACTCTTTTTTATATCCGACTCAAAAAATGTTTTCCAAATATCCTTATTCTCAGAAAAAGATGATTTATATGCTTTTTTTAAATCATTTGAAAACGAAATTTCTTCATTTTCCATTATAAATGAAATATTTTCGCAATTCAAAAGAGATTTTAGTTCATTTTTATCAGTAACGGTTTTAAATTCTACTCCCTCAAATATGTCAACAACTGCTTTTGTATCGGGGGAAAGTCCCATTTTTTTAATAAATGACTTAAACTCAAGGCGTGTAAATATATCAAAAAGTGCGCCATTGTCAGCTTCTTTAACTTCATTTTCAAAAACTTTAAATTCCATAGGAACGCATCTGTCTATTGTTGCCAAAGTTTTGCTCATATAGCAGTCTTCTTTATTTTCTATAAGCTTTGTTTTAGTTGCGCCTTTTATGTTTTCGATGTTCTCATAAACTCCGTCAATTGAATGGTACTCTGAAATAAGGGCAGTTGCGCCTTTTTCGCCAATACCCTTTACACCTGGGATATTATCAGATGAATCCCCCATTATTGCCTTTAAGTCAATAAACTCTTTTGGGGTTACTCCGTATTTTTCAAAAACTTTACCGCTATCAAAAACCTCTGTTGTAGTATTTCCCATTCTTGTTGTTACAAGGTGAATTAAGGTTTTGTCGGAGGCAAGCTGCAAATCGTCTTTATCTCCTGTTAAAACACAGCAGAAAACATCGCTTTCCTCGCATATACGGGAAACCGTGCCGATAATATCGTCTGCCTCAAAGCCCTCTTTTTCATAAATATTTATGTTCATAGCTGATAAAACTTCTTTTAAAACAGGCATCTGTTCACGAAGTTCATCAGGCATTTTATGCCTTGTTGCCTTGTAGCCATCAAACATTTTATGACGGAATGTGGGCTTTGGAAGATCAAATGCCGCCGCAATATAGTCGGGTGCGATTTCCTCCATATATTTAAATAAAATATTTAAAAAGCCAAAGATAGCGTTGGTATTTAAGCCCTCTTTAGTTGTTAGGGGGCGCACGGCGTAAAACGCACGGTTAATTATACTGTTAGCATCTAAAATCAAAAGCTTTTTCATTTATTTTTCTCCCGTAATTTTAATGATTTCGCCCGAGTTTTTATAAAATATAACTTCTTTAAACATTTCTTTTTTTGTTTTTGCAAATTCTTCCCCTGTAACGAAAAACGCAGTAGACAACGCGTCTGCTACTTCTGATGAGTCGGACACAACTGTTACGCTTAGTATATTGTTTTGGGGCTGTTTTCCAGTTTTTGTATCAATAATATGATGATATTTTTCCCCGTTTTCTTCAAAATATCTTTCATAACCGCCTGAAGTTACAACTGAACATTTTTCACCGCTTGCTGTAACCTTTTCAAAGATTTCGCCTCGCTCTTTTAAAGGATTTTGAATTCCTATAACAAAGGGCCGCAAATTTTCCCTGCCTAAAATTGTTTTAAAAAAGCTTTGAGGCATTCCCCCTATTGTTACAACGTTTCCGCCAAAGTCAAGGTATGCATTTAAAGTGCCGTTTTCTTTTAAAATTTCTGCGGCACAATCGGCGGCGTACCCTTTTGCTATACCGCCTAAATCTATTTTCATCCCCTCATTTTTAAAGGATACTAAGTTTTCTTTTTCATCTAAAATAATATTTTTATAGTTTACCAAATCAAGCGTTTTGAAAAGCTTGTCCTCATCGGGCACGCTTTGTGTTTCACTTCCAAATCCCCATAAGTCAATCACAGGTTTTACTGTTATATCAAACGCGCCGTCTGTTGTTTTAGAAAGCTCAACTGCCCGCTCTATAAGATTAAAGCACTCATCGGATACTTTGGCGCGTGAATGTTCATTAAGTTTATAAATTTCGCTGTCACTTTTAAAGCATGAAAGCATATTATCAATTTCGAGCACCTTGTCTATTGCCTTATCCACCGCACTTTCTGCATTTTTCCCGTATGCTGTTACAGTTATGTAGGTATCAAGCAAAAATGCGGTTTTGGTGACTTTTTTAGGCTTAAAAGATACTCCCAAAATAACTCCTGCAACCAAAATCACCGAAAGTAAAATCTTTAAATACTTCATCTTAACGTTCCTCGTAAAGAAATTCGTATATTTTTTCGTTCTGCATAACAATGTTTACATATTTTTCTGTTTCAGGGTACGGAACAACATCTAAATTCTTTCCGTCATAGGAATACTTTTTGTTTAAAAGCCACGAGTTAACATTTGCGTAGCCTGCGTTATATGCGGACAACGCACATTTTTTATCGCCCTCATACATATCCAATAGGTATGATATATAAAAGCAACCCATTTCAATATTTGTTTCAGGGTCAGAAAGCATTACAGCATCAAAGTCCGTTATGCCAAGCTTTTCAGCTATCCATTCACCCGTAGGCTCCATTATCTGCATAAGTCCTGATGCATTCTTATTTGAAACTGCATTATGGTTAAAGTTACTTTCTGCTTTAATTATTCCATATACAAGCATTTCGGGAACATCATACTTTTCTGCATAGCTTTCAACGTACTCTTTGTGCCCTAAAGGATAAATTTTTTCTGCAATCTTATTTATGCAGAAAAACGCTATAATTACTATTAAAATTATTATAAAAAGTCTTTTAATTTTCTTCACCGGCTACTTCCTTAATAAGTTCTTGGGCAGTTTTTTCAAGTTCATTAAAACCGCCATTATTTTCAATCACAAAATCACATTTTTCTTTATAGAAGCTATCATCTTTTTGCGCAAAAATGCGTTCTTTGGCTGCATTTTCTGTTAAAGAGTCACGCTCCATAATTCTTTTAATTCTAATATCTTTCTCGGCTAAAACTCCGATTGTAACATCACAGATGCCGTTAAGTCCGCTTTCAAAGAGTGTTGGTGCATCAATGATAATTATTTTATCTTTGCTCTTTTTGATCTGCTCTTTCATTTTTGCTATAATATATTTATGCGTAATGGCATCTAATTTATGTAGCTTGCTTTCAGAGTTAAAGACAATCTTGGCTAAAGCGGGGCGGTTAAGCTCTCCGTTTTGTAAAATAACGTTTTCCCCGAAATTTTTTTCGATTTCTGATAGCGCCGGCATTCCGGGTTTTATTGTTTCTTTATAAATTTTGTCAGCATCAAGTATAAGTGCGCCTTTTTCTTTGAAAAGTTGTGAAACCGCGCTTTTTCCGGTTCCACTTCCTCCGGTTATGCCAATAATTTTTTTCATATTATTTACGACCTTTCGCAATATTTCGAAAGTTTTTCTGCACACAGAATATGAGCATCGCGAATATCTTCTTTTGACTCTCCGCCGCTTCTGTAATCGAATTGTTTTGTAAATTCGTGAACATTTTTCTTTAAACGCTTTAGGTTTTCAATCTCAAGGCTTAACAATTCGTTAACGTATTCGTTTTTCTTTAAGCCTGCCTGTCCTGATGCTTTTATTATGTCTTCAAAGTGATGAATACAAAATCCTTTTCCTGATAGAATTCGGTTCTTAAAATCGGGTTCTTTTTTGTAAAGATACCAGAAGGTATTTATAAATTTTCCGATTGTGCTCTCAATTCTTTCGCACACAATACAGCTTGAGGTATGCTTTTTCAAAGTTTCTCCCAAAGCGTCGCACTTTTTCTTTTCAGGCTTTTTTGCTACCATTTCAAGACCCTTTATTACCTCGTCAATTCTCGTATCGTGAACAAGGGAAAAAGGAAGAGCACGTCGTGAATTAAAAAGCGCCTCCATATGATTTCGGCAAAAGCCTTTTTCATTTGACAAAAGCCTGTAATCAGGCTCCATCATAGCAGGGCCTAAAGCATACTCTATCTGTTCTTTTTCAATTTTTTGCTCAAGAAAGCAAAAGGGGCATTCTGTATCTGCATCTAAGCTTTCAGTAAGCGGAATCGTGTAAATTCTTTCCTTCATAGCATTACCTTTCAAAAATTAAATAAGTGTGAGCTGTTCGCCTGCTAAATCCTCTTCCTTAAGGTATGCACCTCGTGCTGGAATGTTTTTGGTCTTATAGTAAGTGTAATCTGCAAATGTCACTTCGTTTAATGTGCAAATTTTTGCAAGCTTGCTTCCCTTTTTAAGCGTCATAACCTGAACGCCCTGAGAGCTTCTTGAAGCCTTAGGCGTAATTTTTTCAGTATTAAACACCAAAATTTTATTCTGGTCAGAAAAAGCAACAAGCTCTGTGTCTCCGTCTAAATAACGCATATCCGTAACAGGTGTTTTTTCATGGTATGCACCCGTAAGCTTTTTACGGTTAGCCTTTGTTTCATAGCTCTTCATGGGAACTTTAGCAATCTTTCCGTTTTCAAATGCAAACATCATATATCCTGAGTAATCTTTGGTTACTGCCATGTATAAAATCTTCTCATCTGAAATACCCAAAATGTTAGGCAAAAATTCACCCAATGAGCTTGCTTTATGGTCAGGAAGGTCTGCAATCTTCATTTTATATACATTTGCTTTGTCACTGAAGAACAAAACTTCATCAACATTTTCACACTCGTATTCACATATGAATCTGTCGTCTTCCTTAAGTTTATGGGCATTGCTTGCACGAAGCGAAACCAAAGAAACCTTTTTAACGTAGTTCTGCTCTGTAAAATAAAGTCTTAACTTATAGTTTTCAATAAAATCTTCCTGAGGTGTATCGTCGATTTCGTCAGGCATAATAATCTGTGTTCTTCTTGGTTTTCCGTGTTTTTTTGCAATTTCCTTAAGTTCTGACTGAATAAGCTTTTTAACCGCTATGTCAGAAGACAAGGTTTTGCTTATCTCTGCGATATCCGCCTTTAAGTCTTTTATGTCTGCCAGACGTTTTAAAATATATTCTTTGTTCAAATGACGAAGTTTAATTTCCGCAATGAATTCTGCCTGAATCATATCAATCGAGAAGCCTTCCATAAGGTTTGGAACAACCTGAGCTTCTTCTTCTGTATTTCTGATTATGGAAATTGCACGGTCAATGTCAACAAGTATTTTTTCAAGACCCAAAAGAAGATGTAGTCTGTGATTTTTCTTATCCAGATCATAGCTTAAGCTTCTTTTAACACATCCTACCCTGAACTTTGTCCACTCTGATAAAATTTCGCGAACACCCATTACTTTTGGCGTTCCGTCAATAAGTACATTGAAATTGCAGGAGAATGCATCTTCTAAAGGCGTTTGCTTATAAAGCTTTGCCATAAGCTTATCGGGGTCTGTTCCGCGTTTTAAGTCAATGGCAATCTTTAAGCCGTTCTTATCTGTTTCGTCACGGATATCTGCAATTTCTCTTGCTTTTCCCTGCTTTACAAGCTCAATAATTTTATCAATTATTGCCTCAATCGTGGTTGTGTATGGAATTTCTGTAATTTCAATACAGTTGTTCTTCTTATCATAGTTGTAAATTGCACGAACACGCACGCTTCCTCTGCCTGTTTCAAAAATGTTCTTTATTTCTTCCTCTTTGTATATGAGCTGTCCGCCCGTAGCAAAGTCAGGCGCAATAATATGCGCCATTAAGTTAGCCTTTTCATTTTTCAAAAACTCAATCTCTGCGTTACATACCTCAGTTAAATTAAAACTGCAGATATTTGATGCCATACCTACGGCGATACCCTGGTTTGCATTAACTAAAATATTGGGAAAAGCTGTCGGTAAAAGCGTAGGCTCTTTGAGCATACCGTCATAGTTGTCGACAAAATCAACTGTTTCTTTATCAATATCACAGAATAGCTCTTCGCAAATTCCGTCAAGCTTAACATTTGTGTATCTTGATGCAGCAAACGCCATATCACGGGACTGGTGCATACCAAAGTTACCTTTTGAGTCAACAAAAGGATAAAGGAGCGCTCCGTGGTCACGCGTTAAACGGACTAAGGTTTCGTAAATTGCCATATCACCGTGGGGGTTAAGCTTCATTGTCTGTCCCACAACATTTGCAGACTTGGTTTTTTCACCTGACAAAAGTCCCATTTTATACATTGTGTATAAAAGCTTTCTGTGAGAGGGTTTAAACCCGTCTATTTCAGGAATAGCACGGGATATGATTACGCTCATTGCGTAGGGCATATAGTTATTTTCTAAAGCGTCTGTTACGCTCTGGTCAACAAAATACTTTTTCATTTTCTTCCTCCGTTAAAACTCATTATATCCGAAACCACACGGGATGCTATTAAAAGACCTGCCGACGCAGGCACAAAGGACATACTTGCGGGCACTGTTCGTTTCTTTTCGCCTTCAGGCTGAAAACAAGGGGTAATTGGTTCTTCCTCAGAATAAACCACACATAACTTTTTGACGTTTCTCTTTTTCAGTTCATATCTCATTACGCGACACAAAGGGCAAACCTTAGTTTTATATATATCTGAAAGTTTAAGTTCTTCGGGGTGAAGCTTGTTTCCCGTTCCCATACAGCTTATAATTGGAACGCCAAACTTTTGTGCACGGCACGCAAGCGCGATTTTAGAACTTACAGTATCAATTGCATCAACAACATAGTCAAACTCTGAAAGGTCAATACTGTCAGCATTCTCAGGAAGATAAAACATATTAACCTCTGTGACCTTTGCCTCGGGGTTAATAGACTTTACCCTTTCTGCCATAGCTTTGGTCTTAGGCATACCAACCGTTTCAGAAAGTGCGTGAATTTGTCTGTTTATGTTGGTTATATCAACACAGTCTGAATCAACCAAGGTTATACTTCCAACACCGCATCGCGCCAAGCTCTCCGCTACGCTTGAGCCAACGCCTCCAACACCAAAAATAATAACCGACGAATTATGTAGTTTTTCCTGATTTTCTTTTCCGATAAGCATTTCATTTCTTAAAAATCTTTCGTCCAAAGCCTATGCCCCTTTATATAAAAACATAATTATTTATATTATACCACAACTTATCTGCAAAAGTCAAAAAAAGGTTGTTAAAAAACAACCTTTTTTTCTATAAATTTTCAATTATATCCAGTGTAAGACAACAGCTCCACCCATAGTCACGTATTGCCTGAATTCTTCCGCAAATATCATAGGGTTCAACTGCATCACCTTTTCTTGAAAGCTTAGAGGGCGATTTTTTGTTTTCAGAATCATAGAATTCATAAATTGTTCCGTTCTTTTCATACCATTCTTCCACCACTGACACAGTTTTTTCTAAAATCTCCTGCGAAAGCTCACTAAAGCCATATTCCCTTAGTCCCTCGCAAATCATATAATTATAGTTTATCCACACAGGACCTCTCCACATATCGCTACCGTAAGTCGCATCATCTTTAGATACTGACGGAATGGGAAATTCAGAATAAAACTCAGACGGATTTGTAAGATGCCCAATCAGCTTATCAGCTTTTTCTTTATCGCAAACTCCTGAAAAAAGCGGAAGAAATGTAACGGGAGTTTTTACCTTGTGTATTTTTTCTCTGTCAGCATCATAGTCAAAATAATATTCGCTTTCTTCATCCCAAAGCTTTTCATTTATTGCATTTTTGATTTTATTAAACTCTACCGCAAATGCTTTGCTATCTATTTTTAGTTCATCTGCGATTTTCACCATATAACGCATCTCGTTTGCCATAAAACAGGAAAAATCAACTGCTAAAAGATGCTTTGTTTCGTCAAATCTTGGTGAGTTATCCATCCCCGATTCTCCACATCGGCAGAAAGGTTGGCTTTCATCTACCCACCATGCATAGAGTCCGTCAGAATACTGTCTGTTTTCCATGCACCATTTTAAAAATGTGGAATTTTCTTCAAAAGCTCTTTTTAAGAACTCTTTATTCTTTGTTTTCTGATACACCTTCCACGCACCCCACGCTATAACAGGTGGCTGGGTTTCTTCAGGACTGAACACAACGCCATCTTTTGTAATTGTGGTTCTGCATGGGATACGCCCATCGGGCTGACGGGACTCAAGCATTGACAAAATCAGGCTCTCTGCGATTCTTCCATCTACATTTCTAAAACCGATAGCGTGAAACACACTGTCCCAGAGCCATAAATCCCGATGAGGCAGTCTGTCGGGAGTTGACCATATTGTTTTAAAAACTCCTTCAGGTGAGAAAAGCTGTGTTTTCATCACCGAAAGGCACTTCGAATAGAGTAATTCGTAATGTTTTGAGTTTGAGTATTTTTTGTAAAAATCTATCTTTTTTTCTTCTTCTTTATCTACATCAGCAAATATGCCTCCCTTTGCCAGCAAAACAGCTATTTCCTTCTTTTCAGCATAAGAAAAGGCAAACTTCTTCCCCTGTACCAAAAGCGCAGTATATTCTCCGTCACAGGTATCATGTACTTCAACATTATCTATGTATTCCCTATTGTGTTTACCTTCTGTAAACACCGTAACCTCAGCACCTTCAGGTACTTCCCCGATAACAGTATGGGCAGTATAAAACAATATTTTTATGCTTCCACCTACTGAATCTGCGCAAATATAATCTCCGCACACAGCATGAAAGTCAGGCGAGGCTGCACCGCTTCCCACAATGGCAAGCTCTCTTCTTGTTTTTGTGTGAAACCTTATGCCAACTCTGTCACCTGCTAAAATTCCAACAAAATCTTCCTTTCTGCTTGTTTTTCCGTCTATGGCAGAAAACGCAAATATTTGTCCCTGTCCCCAAATGTCTGGTATTTTCATATTTTCACTCCTAAGTATTGACATTTTTTTAAATTATTTTATAATTTAATTATAACGACTAATATTTTGTTTTTCTATAATAATTTTATTATATTTTTTAACAAAATCGACTTTCAGGAGGATTTTATGCAAAAAGCTCCATACAGATTTGAAAAACATATCGCTTCTGACTTTCCCGTATATGCCTCATCACCAAATCAAAAGCGTCACATTGTTATGGCCCATTACCACCGCGAAGCAGAGATAATGAAGATAATCAAAGGAAGTGTAGAAGTTCATGTAGACACCAAAGTTTATACATTAAATGAGGGGGAGTTAATTTTTTGCGCTCCCTATACTGTTCACGAAGTCATTTCCGAAGACGAAAATGCAATACTCCGTGGTTTTACATTTGACGCTGAATTACTAAAAGAGGCGGTGGATTTTACCACGGCCCGTGATAGCCACATTCTTTTTTCGGGTTCGCATCCAAAGGTTTGTGAGATTTCGCAAATTTTTGATGAATTGCATCGGGTATATAAGGCCATGCCCCAAACTTTCAGGCTTCGCATAACTGCAGGTTTGCTTATTCTTACAAGCGTGTTAACGGAAAGCAACTTTTTGCTGCACTCAGGCGAAAACGAAAAAAAGCTTCTTACAACCCCTGTTATTAAGTATATCCGTGAAAACTATATGCAACCTCTTTCTGTCAGCGAGCTTGCCTCTTTGGTTAACCTTTGCAACGATTCTTTTATCAGGATATTTAAAAAAGAGCAAGGTCAGACGCCCTGCTCGTATATTGTGAATCTTCGAATTACAGAAGCGCTTAAGCTTCTTTCAGAAAATAAATATTCTGTTTCTGAAATTGCATCTTTAATAGGTTTTACTTCTGCAAGCTTTTTTTCAAAAACATTTAAGGAAAAGCTTGGAGTTTCTCCGATAAAATACAGAAAAGAGCATTTTTTTAAAGTTTAATTTTATGAATATAAAAACCAAAAGGGCCGCGCATTATCTGCACGACCCTTTTGGTATCCTTTTTTAAAAGGAGAGAAAATGAAAAAAAGTTATGTTTTGTTGTGGTATGGTTATATAATAACACTTTTATTCAAGAATTTCAATACCTTTTTTATCCAAAAATACTAATTTTTATATTTTGTTTTTGGTTAATTTCCACAAAACAACTCTAATTTTTAACCTTTTTAAGCTTTAACGTAAGCTTATCGCCGTCTAACGACTCAACTCCCGTAGGAAGAACAAGCTCAACTTCAACTTCACCGTCATCGTTTATCATTTCACGGGTTATAACCCTTGTTTCTACATCATCAAGCTTTTCAATTAAAGATGCACTTCCCGCAACCTCAATTGATTTTACAGAGCTGTTATCAAGCTCGTATTTTCCCTCTTCAAAAACTTCCTCCGAAAATCTCGGTTTTACTGGCACTGTTTTTGTTTTCAATATTTCACAGTAAACCTCCACACTATCCTTTTCACAGGATATGTATCTGCTTTCTATCACGGTGTCGCTTGTTCCTATTATCTGGAATTTTTCAACCGACGATATATCCTGATTTTTATTTGTTATATCAAGAGTTACTAAAAGGTGGTCAACTGCTCCTACTATGGATTTTGCACCTCTCACCTTAACTTTCTCAGGACTTACCTTAATTTCGCCACCTGTGTATCCTTTTGCCGCATGTCCCGTGGTTTTTACGATTACTTCTTTTTCGTCTTCAACTATTTCGTCGACAGTTATTGTAACCGCCGAGGGTTTCTGGCTTACTACTTCTATATTTCCGTAGGGAACAACCACGTTTGTAAAAATTGAGTATGTGCCTGTGCGCTCAATTTTGCTTACATCAGCTGAAACCGATAAATTTTCGCTGTTTATGTCAACGACATATTTTCTCTGCCCTCTTACCTTTATATCAACTCTGTAATCCTTATCATTTACCAGCATTAAATCTTTGCTTTCAAGCTCTTCAACATCGGTAAACATAACGGGAACGTCCTTTATAGTACGCTCAACCTCAGGACTCTGAACCTCAATAATGTAAAACCACATAATGATGGCAAAGAGAAGGGAAATGATTTTAAGTGATAAGTTACTTTTCATTTTTATCTCTCCAATCTTTACTGTTCTTCGCCTTCGTCTTTTTTCTTTGAGCTTTTGAATTTGTTTATTGCATGGCTCTTTAAGCTGTCAAAATTCTTTTTCATATTAGTGCTCAAATCATCTTTAGGTGAAAGCACTTTTGAAAGCAATTTATAAAGTGACTCAGGAGATAAGTTTCTTATCATATCTCCGCCCTGCATAACCGATATTTTCCCTGTTTCTTCAGAAACAACAAGGCTGATGCAGTCAGACTGCTCTGAAATACCGAGTGCTGCTCTGTGACGTGTTCCCAGCTCGTTGCTTAAATCCTTGTTTGCAGAAAGCGGCAAAACGCAGGATGCTTTATAAATTTTATCATCACGGATAATAACTGCACCATCGTGCAAGGGTGTGTTGGGAACAAAGATATTTTCTAAAAGTTCACTCGAAACACTTGCGCCAATGGGCGTTCCTCCGGTGAGCAAGTCATCAAGAATTGTTTCACGTTCAAAAACTATCAATGCGCCGGTTCTTGATTTTGACATATGACCTGCAGCTTCTGCCACAGATTCATATGTATCGGCATTTTCATTCTTTTCAACCGAGAACCATTTCCCGAACTTACTTCTTCCCATATGCTCTAAAGCACGTCTTAGTTCAGGCTGGAAAATTATTGCAAGCACTATAAATCCAACCTGCATAACAGTTTCTAAAATAAAGCTTATAACATTTAAGTTAAGCCACTCGGCCAAATATGTAATCGCAAGGATAACTCCTATACCTTTTAAAAGCTGTGCAGCGCGGGTTTTTCTGAAATGTTTGATAATTGTATATATTATTACGGCAACTATCAGGATATCGATAATATCGGATATCTGAATCGTTTTTATAAACTGAATAAAATCGCTTCCGCCCATTTATAAAACCCCCAATATATTTCTTTTATATTATTATAATAGCACAGTTTTTTATCATTTTCAATTTCATTTGTATTACAATTGGGTTACCTTATTGAATTTTTTGACAAAAAGTGCTAAAATGTGATTTTGGAAATGATAAAAAGGAGAAAAGCGATGATTTTGCGTTTCATTAAGAAGAATACGGTTTTAACAGTTGCTTTTTTGGCAGCTTTAATTACCTGCTTGTTTGTTCCCATAGACAAAGAGTACGCAGGCTACTTTGATTTTAAAACTCTCACCTGTCTTTTTTGCGTTCTGGCAGTTGTTTGTGCTTTAAAGAATATAAACTTCTTTTATATGCTTGCACGGAAAATAATAGAGTTTTTTAAAACAACAAGAATGTGTATTTTGGCACTTGTGTATATAACCTTTATTGGCTCCATGCTTATCGCAAATGATATGGCGCTACTAACCTTTCTTCCATTAGGTTATTTTGTTCTTTCCACCGCAAAGAAAGAAAAATATATGGCGTTTACATTTATAATGCAGAACATTGCCGCAAACCTTGGCGGTATGCTGACGCCTTTTGGAAATCCACAAAACTTATACCTTTATACCAAGTTTAATATTCCCACAGGCGAATTTATGGAAATTATGGTACAGCCTTTTATCGTATCCATAATTTTAATCACAGTCTGCTGCGTTTTTATAAAATCAGAGCCTGTAAAAATCAAGGATAAAAAGCTCGACATACACCCTCTAAGAACACTTATATATCTGGTTCTTTTTGCTCTTTCCATCGCCATAGTGTTCAGAAGCATCCACTACCTTATAGGGCTCGTTATCATTCCGTTGGTTTTGTTCTTTACGGACAAAAAAGCACTCAAAGCTGTAGACTATGCCCTATTATTTACCTTTGTGCTTTTCTTTATATTTGCAGGTAATATGTCAAGGATACCCGAAGTGCGCGATTTTATTTCCTTTCTGCTTAACAAAAACACTCTGATTGTAAGCATTATTTCCTGTCAGTTCATAAGTAATGTTCCCTCGGCAATATTGCTTTCTCAGTTTACAGAAAACTACAAAGAGCTTTTATGGGGTGTTAATATTGGCGGTGCAGGAACGCTTATTGCGTCTTTAGCAAGCCTTATCACTTTTAAGGAATACTTAAAGCATAACCCTAAAAAATCACTTTACTATATTGGAATGTTCTCAGCATTTAACTTTGGGGTTGTTATAGTACTTACAGTTTTTACTTTAGCAATAAAATAAGATAACAGATTAAGCTGTCAGCCAATAGGGAAGTTTCTCTAAACTTCTCTATTTTTTTATTTGCCTGCAGCAGGCGTGACTTTTGTTTCGGCAAAAGTCACCAAAACCATTTCAGCCTGAAATTTCGGATGAAAATGTAACTGCTCCATTTTCGAAATTTTTAATGCCGCGTCGGATTCGCAAAATATTTTGCTCAGCCTCGCTAAATCGGTGAGCAAATATTGGAACTTAAGCTACACCGATTTACAATTAAAAATTTCTCAATATCGCAGACATTTTACAATCCAAAATTTCCAAGGCTGGCTGGCGAAAATCGCACAAATTCTGCGTATCTCACAAACTTTTCGTCGCTTAGAGAAGGTTTTTAAATTTTCTCTGCGAGAACGAAAAAATTTTATCTTAAATCGGCTATGTGCAAAAGTTCCCGATATAGCACAGCCGATTTAGCAGACCTGAGCGAAAAAATTTTCGCGAATGTCTGCGTGCGATAAAATTTTGAGGGTGAGCAGTTAGAAAATTAAAATCTTCGACCGCGACATAATGCTTTTGGTTCCTTTTGGCGAAACAAAAGGAACGCCCACCGCAGGTGATCAATTTAAATATAAAAGCAAAAGTAAATTTACAAAGAATTTACTCCGTCGGCGACACAATGCCAAAAAAAGAAGGCAAGGAAGAAGTTCTTCCTTACCTTGCGTTAGCTTAAGCTGTCCTCTTATTTTTACCATAATTTAAACCAAATCGCTGCAAAATATACTGCGTAGCTCAAAAGCATTACTACACCCGCAGGGCGTTTTAATCTTTTCGACTTAGAAGAAAACGCTACTATAAGAACAGCGGCAAATATTGAAACCAACGTATCGTATAAAAATCCTGTTGCAAATGGTACAGGAACGATAACTGCCGACAAACCTACAACAAACAGTATGTTAAAGATATTGCTTCCTACTATATTTCCGATAGCAATATCTGCGTTTCCTTTTCTTGCAGCATTAACAGAAGTGAAAAGTTCAGGAAGGGATGTTCCCAAAGCCACTATTGTAAGTCCGATAAAGCGCTCGCTTAATCCAAAAATACGTGCAAGAGCTGTTGCTGCATCTACTGCAAAGTCACTTCCCAAAACTATTAGAACAAGACCGATTATCACAAATAAAATTGCTTTCCAAACAGATATTTCTTTTTCAGGTTCAGGCTCATTTGCCATATTCTTTTTAGCGTCTATCATCAAGTATACAAGGTATCCCGCAAAGACAATCAAAAACAAAAGACCTTCCAAAAGACCAATACTTCCGTTTAAACCGCAAACAAATAACAAAAGTGAAATCGCAATTAAAAAAGGAACATCAACTTTTATGGTCGATTTTACAATTGCAAGTGAGGTTATAACTGCGGACAATCCAAGTATTATTAAGATGTTCAGTATATTACTTCCTAAGATATTTCCAATTGTTATTCCTGCACTTCCCTTTAATGCAGCAGAAATACTTACTGCTGCCTCGGGAGCGCTTGTTCCCATTGCAACTATTGTTAATCCGATTACCATCTGTGGAATTTTAAATTTTGTTGCAATACCTGCCGCACCGTCAACAAACCAATCGGCACCCTTTACAAGCATCACAAAACCGAGCGCCAGTAAAATGAGCTGTAATAAAATTTCCATTCCATATCCACCTTTTTATATTATATTAAAAAAATAGAGAGCAAGCTTTTTCGCTTGCTCTTGTATGGTGCGGATGACAGGACTTGAACCTGCACGTCGGAGACACTAGATCCTAAGTCTAGCGCGTCTGCCAATTCCGCCACATCCGCATCACCGTACAATAGCATATTATAACATATACACACATTGCGTGTCAATACCAAAGATAAATTTTACAAGAATTTAAAATAAACAAAACCCCGTCTTAACATTTTACGTTTTAAGACGAGGTTATATGTTGTTATTTTAATCTTGTTATAAACTGACAATAAACATACACATTCTGTATTTTCTTTGCCTCAACACCATCATCAGCCTGAATTATGGGCTGTGTTTCAGACGGGGTTACATAGAGTTTAAACACAATCGCATCTTGACCGGGGCGCATATTACGAATTGTCTTGTGTTCAAAGTTGCGTTTTTCAACACCAAGATATTCAAAAATAATCTTTTCAATATCCCTGTTTGTAAAACACTGTAATACATCTGTTTCTTCATACATCTCCAAAATATGTTTTGCCTCATCAAATGAAAGGTTGTTACATTTGAACTCTCCTTCATTCAATACACTCATCATATTGCTGTTATCAAGCAACAACAAAGGTAATTTTAGGTCTTTCATAATACATGCCTCCTTATTTTATTTTTTAACAGAAAACTTCTGTTGTTTAAGATAATTATATATTATGCGAAAAAACTTGTCAACAAAAAATTTTCAGGTACAAAAATTCAAACCTTGCAACAAACAAGAAAGCATCAGGAAAATCCTGATGCTTTCTTGTTTTTAAGCTTTCGCTATATAATTTTTGTATACAAAAATGTTATTCGATTAAACCAACTCGATAATAGCCATTTCAGCATTATCACCGCGTCTGGGGCCCATCTTTAATACTCTTGTGTAGCCACCGTTACGGTCTGCATATTTAGGAGCGATTTCTTCGAACAGTTTATAAACAACCTCTTTATCCGTAATATAAGACAATGCCTGTCTTCTTGAATGTAAGGTGTTTCTCTTGCCAAGTGTAATCATTTTATCAGCGATTGATCTTAACTCTTTAGCCTTAGGTAAGGTTGTAACGAGTTTGCCATTAGCTAAAAGCGCTGTAACCTGGCTTCTGAACATGGCAATACGCTGATCGGTCGGACGACCTAACTTTCTTGTTCCCGGCATCTGTAACTACCTCCTTGATTATTTGTATTTTGCATTAGTCCTCTCTTTTAGCAAATGTCTGACCAAGTGCACTGAGTTTTCCGATAACTTCTTCTAATGACTTTCTTCCCAGATTACGAACTTTAACCATATCGTCTTCTGTTCTGTTTGTTAAATCTTCGACTGTGTTGATTCCTGCACGCTTCAAGCAGTTGTAAGAACGAACCGAAAGATCTAACTCCTCGATTGTCATTTCAAGCACTTTTTCTTTCTGACCAACTTCTTTTTCAATTAAGATGTCAGCATTCTTTGCTTCTTCAGAAAGGTCGATAAACTGCATTAAATGCTCGTTTATAATTTTAGCGGCAAGGCTTACTGATTCGTCAGGGGTTATGGAACCGTCTGTCCAAACTTCAAGTGTAAGCTTGTCGTAGTCGGTAATATTTCCGACACGGGTGTTTTCAACTGAATAGTTAACTCTGTGTACGGGTGTGTAAATAGAGTCTACGGGAATAACACCGATAATGTTCTGATTAAGCTGTTTGTTTCTTTCAGCAGAAACATAACCTCTACCTTTAGAGAATGTAATCTCCATATAGAGTTTAGCATCTTTATTTAAGGTTGCGATTTTAAGGTCGGGATTGAAAATTTCAATATCAGAATCGAGCTTAATGTCGCCGGCGTGGATAACGCCTTCGCCTTCAGCTTCGATATAAACAACCTTAGGTGTATCGCAATGAAGTTTTACAGCAATCTGTTTAATGTTAAGAATGATTTCTGTAACATCTTCTTTAACGCCCGGTATTGTCGAAAACTCGTGAAGCACGCCGTCAATTTTTACAGATGTTGCAGCAGCACCGGGAAGTGAAGATAAAAGCATTCTTCTTAATGAGTTTCCAAGTGTTGTGCCGTAACCACGTTCTAATGGCTCTGCAATAAATTTACCGTAAGTGCCATTTTCACTTATTTCTACACACTCTACTTTTGGCTTTTCTATTTCTAACATAGTTAACCTCCCTCATATATTTCGGTTAATTTTCACGCAAACCAATATGCGTTATACTGCGTATGCCCGCATTGTACTGAGCATACTCGCCGAGGGTAATCTTGATTGTAAAGCTACGTAATACGAAATAAAAATATTATTTCGAGTACAATTCGACAATAAGATGTTCTTCGACTTCAAAATCGATATCGTCTCTCTGAGCAAAAGCAATAACTTTACCTGTGAGAGTTTTCTTATCCATATCTAACCACTTCGGAACGGTTCTTGTAGAATTTGCTTCTACGATATCTTTCATTCTTTCAGAATTTACTGTACGTTCTTTAAGTGTGATAACGTCACCGATTTTTACGCGGTATGAAGGGATATCAAGTCTTTTACCGTTTACGAGAACATGACCATGGTTAACCATCTGTCTTGATTCTCTTCTTGTGTTTGCAAGACCAAGTCTGAACACAACGTTGTCAAGTCTTGATTCTAATATTGAAAGAAGATTTTCACCGGCAACACCCGGCATTTTAATTGCGATTTCATAGTATCTTCTGAACTGCTTTTCAAGCATACCGTATATGAACTTAACTTTCTGCTTTTCAGTAAGCTGGCGTCCGTATTCGCTCTGCTTTCTTCTCATAGGCTTAGGATTTCTGTTAGATGTCTTGTTGATACCCATAACAGAAGGCTCAATACCTAAAGTTCTGCATCTTTTAAGTATAGGCTGCATATTTCTAGCCATTTATTTCTCCTCCTAACTTCAAAAATTCTAAATCAAACTCTTCTTCTTTTGGGCGGTCTGCAACCGTTGTGAGGAATAGGAGTTACGTCTTTAATCATTGTAACTTCAAGACCAGCAGCCTGAAGAGCACGGATTGCTGCTTCACGACCTGAACCGGGGCCTTTTACGAATACCTCAACTGTTTTCAAACCATGTTCCATAGCTGCCTTAGCTGCTGTTTCAGCTGCCATCTGTGCTGCAAAGGGTGTGCTCTTTCTTGAGCCACGGAAACCTAAGCCACCTGCGCTTGCCCAGCTTAATGCATTACCGGCAACGTCTGTAATTGTTACGATTGTATTGTTGAAAGTTGACTGAATGTGTACTGCGCCACGTTCAATATTCTTTTTAACTTTTCTACGAGTAGTTCTCTTAGCAACTTTTGCCATTTTAGATAGTTCCTCCTTTCGACAGATAATAAAACTATTATTTTATTATTTCTTTTTGTTAGCGATTGTACGTTTCGGGCCCTTTCTGGTCCTTGCGTTTGTTTTGGTTTTCTGACCTCTAACGGGAAGACCTTTTCTGTGTCTTACGCCACGGTAGCAGCCGATTTCCATAAGTCTTTTTATGTCAAGAGCGACATTTCTTCTTAAATCGCCTTCAACAACATAATCTCTGTCGATGATTTCTCTGAGCTTAGATACTTCATCCTCTGTCAAGTCTTTAACTCTTGTGTCAGGATTGATACCAGCCTCAGCAAGAATTTTCTTTGAGCTTGCAAGACCGATACCGAATACGTATGTCAAGCCAACCTCAACTCTTTTTTCTCTTGGTAAGTCTACGCCTGAAATTCTGGCCATGCTTCTTTCGCACCTCCTGTTATTTTGTGTTATAAAATCTATAGCCACACCGGGAAAGTAACGCAAAAATGCGCCAGCCGCTTATCCCGGAAAAATCACGAAGCTTTTTAGCCCTGCTTCTGCTTGTGCTTAGGGTTTTCACAGATAACCATGACTTTACCCTTACGCTTGATTATTTTGCATTTTTCACACATAGGTTTTACACTGGGTCTTACTTTCATGTTGTAAATACCTCCTTCATGGCAATGTTTACCGCCATTTGCGGCAATAATTTGTTTGTTTATTTTGCTCTCCAGGTGATTCTGCCTTTTGTAAGGTCGTAAGGGGACATTTCAACTGTTACCTTATCACCGGGGAGTATTCTTATATAGTTTGTTCTGAGTTTTCCTGAAATGTGAGCTAAAATTTCGTGTCCGTTTTCGAACTGAACCTTAAACATTGCATTAGGCAATGCATCAGTTACAACACCTTCAAGCTCAATAACTCCGTCTTTAGCCATAATGATAAACCTCCTTACAAATCAGTTGTAATTTGCTAATTCTTTTTTTAAATCTGGGTTGGTAACCCGGTCGCCGTCTCTGAGTTTATTTTCAACAAGCTCAGACTTTGAACCGGTATCTAAAAGATGTTTACATTTTTTTCGTTTCGGGTTATCTACCCGCCTTAAGTCACCGTCAGCAATTAAAACATACTGCTCATCGACGATACTTAAAACGATAAAGTATTTACCCTTATCTCTTCCTGCCTTCGAAAGTACAATATTACCGGCACAGAAATTCAAAATATCATCACCTCAAATCAGCATTTAGTCAGGATTTCAGCACCATTGTCTGTTATTAAAATTGTGTTTTCGTAATGAGCTGAAAGTTTCCCGTCTGCTGTTACCACTGTCCATTCATCAGGTAGCGTTATAACGCTGTGAGTACCTGTGTTTACCATTGGCTCAACCGCAATTGTCATTCCGGAAACGAGCCTTGGACCTCTGCCTGCAGTTCCGAAGTTTGGAACCTCCGGGTCTTCGTGAAGGTTACTACCTATCCCGTGACCCACTAATGCACGCACTACGGAATATCCGTTTTGTTCAACAAAATTCTGGATACTTGCTGAAATATCAAAAACTCTGTTGCCCGAAGCGGCCATTTTTATTCCTTCAAAAAAACTCTGTTTTGTTACGGATATCAGTTTTTGTGCCTCAGGTGAAATCTCACCCACCGCATACGTTCTTGCCGCATCTCCATGATATCCATCATAAGTTGCACCTAAATCAACACTTACGATATCGCCCTCGTTTAACACTCTTTTTCCCGGTATTCCGTGGACAACCTCCTCGTTTACCGAAATACAGATGTGACCGGGGTATCCGTTGTAGTTGTAAAACGCACAACCTGCACCGCAGCTTTTGATATAGTCTGCAGCTATTCTGTCGAGCTCGCCCGTGGTGATGCCGGGTTTAATGTGGTCTTTTAAAACCTCAAAGGTTTCAGCAGTAATTCTGCCTGCCACCCTCATTTTTTGAACCTCGTGTAATGATTTTACTTTAATCATACGCTTGCCTCACCAATCCATTCCCTTATTGCTTTTAAAACCGCCTTCGAGGTATCCTCTACTTCGTGGCAACCTGTGATTGAAATCAAAAGATTTCTTTCAGCATAAAAGTTCTTTAAGGGTTCTGTAAGCTCATGATAAGCCTTAATTCTGTTTTTTATAATTTCGGGGACATCATCGTCGCGCCTTTTGAGCATATCTCCGCATACATCGCAAACTCCGCTCACTTTTGGGGGATTGTTGGTTACGTGGTAAGATGCACCGCACTTTTTACATTCACGGCGACCCGTGAGCCTTTCTACAATGATGTTTTCATCAACGCAGATTTCAATAACCAAATCCACCGAAATCGGCAATGCTTCCATGATTTCCGCCTGAGAAATAGTTCTTGGGAAACCGTCTAAGATGTAACCGTTTTTACAGTCATCAATCTTAATACGTTCCTTTACCATTTCAACTACCATACTGTCGGGAACAAGTTCTCCGCGGTCAATATAACCTTTTGCCTCAATTCCCACAGGAGTTTTATCTGCTATTGCATTTCTTATAATATGCCCCGTTGAAATTGCAGGGATATTAAATTCCTTTGCTATTATAGCCGCCTGAGTACCTTTTCCGGCACCAGGTGCTCCCAACAGAACCAGTTTCATATCAAACCTCCGCCTTATTCAAGGAAACCTTTATAGTGTCTCATAAGCATCTGAGACTCTAACTGTTTCATTGTTTCTAAAGCAACACCAACAACGATGAGGAGTGATGTTCCACCGATTGAAATTCCGCTGAGTGAGGGAATAAATGCAAGGATAATCGGAAGGATTGCCAAAAGAGCTAAGAAGATAGCACCTAAAAGTGTAACCTTTGAAAGCACCTTTGCAATATAGTCCGATGTGGGCTTGCCGGGTCTGATACCGGGGATAAATCCGCCGTTTCTCTTCATATTGTTAGCAATTTCAATAGGATTGAACTGGATTGCTGTATAGAAATATGTGAAGAACAGTATGAGTAAGAAATAGCATACTATATAGAACGGATGTGTTTCTGAGAACCATCTTAAGATTGCTGCCCAAGCGCCTTCTGTGGGGCCAGTCTGACCGTGAATAAACATAGAGATTGTTTTCGGGAAAGACATAATTGAAACAGCAA
This sequence comes from Congzhengia sp., assembly GCA_045580665.1. Lineage (GTDB taxonomy): Bacteria > Bacillota > Clostridia > UBA1381 > UBA9506 > Congzhengia. Next base: position 32,577 of record JAZNOF010000008.1, on the reverse strand, counting down.
AGATGATGGGCATAACACCCGCCATAATAACTTTGAGCGGAATGTGTGTGCTCTGTCCGCCGTAAGCTTTTCTTCCAACAACGCGTTTTGCATACTGAACGGGAATTTTTCTTTCTGCCTCGTTCATAAGCACTACTGCGCCGATAGCAACAACTGCAATAACTAAGATTGCTAAAATTGTTGCAGCAACTGAAACTGTTACTCCGCCTGCCTGTTCAGCCATTGCGATAATAGACTGAATCATCTGAGGACCGCGTGATACGATACCGATAACGATGAGCAATGAAATACCATTGCCTATACCTTTTTCGGTGATCTGCTCACCAAGCCACATAAGGAATGCTGTACCTGCTGTAAATGTAAGTGTTACAACAAAGTATGCGAAAATTCCCTTGTCTGTCATAGCGCTCTGGAAGCTGAAGAAAAGGCCTGTAGCCTGAACGAAAGCTAAGATTACTGTTACAAATCTTGTGTAAGAAGCAATCTTCTTTCTTCCTTCTTCACCCTCTTTTGAGAGTCTCTCTAATGCAGGGATTGCAACTGTTAAAAGCTGCAAAATGATTGATGCGTTGATATAGGGGGTAATACTCATAGCGAAGATAGAAACACGTTCTAATGCACCGCCTGAGAAGTTATTTAAAAGCCCCTGAATACCTTCATTAAATCCACCCATCATCTCTTTAATCATTTCAGCATTGATTCCGGGAACCGGAATGAATGAACCGAATCTGAAGATTATGAGCATTAAAATGGTGTAAAGTAATTTTTTGCGAAGATCCGGAATTTTCCATGCGTTTAGCAATGTCTGAAACATTCTCAGATCACCTCCGCCTTACCGCCTGCTTCGGCTATTTTTTCTTCAGCAGATTTTGTGAATTTAGCAGCTTTAACAACGAGATTTTTAACAGTAAGCTCGCCGCCACCTAAAACCTTCACGCCATCGTTGATTTTTTTGATAATACCAGCGTTTTTGAGGTCTTCAGCTGTAACTGTTGCACCGCTTTCAAAACCGTTCAAATCGCTTAAATTGATTTCTGTATATACCTTAGCAAAGATATTTGTAAATCCTCTTTTCGGAAGACGTCTGTAGATAGGCATCTGACCGCCTTCGAAACCGGGTCTTACGCCACCGCCTGAGCGAGCGTTCTGACCTTTATGACCTTTGCCTGATGTTTTGCCGTTACCCGAACCGTGTCCACGTCCAACTCTGAACGCTTCTTTTTTAGAACCGGCTGCCGGGGATAATTCGTTCAAATTCATCTTGTGGCACCTCCTTTGGATTAAAGTTCTTCTACTTTTACCATATAGTCAACCTTTTTAATCATTCCCAAGATTGCAGGGGTTGCTTCGTGGATTTTCTCATCACGAATCTTTTTAAGGCCAAGTGCCTTAACTGTTGCTATATGGTCTTTTTTTCTACCGATTGTACTTTTTTCTAAAGTAACCTTAAGCTTAGCCATGGCTTTTGCCTCCTATTTTAAAATTTCTTCTACTGTCTTACCGCGAAGACGAGCAACCTCTTCTGCATTCTTTAATGATGCTAAGCCCTGGATTGTTGCTTTAACAACGTTTCTTGGGTTGTTAGAACGAAGAGATTTTGTTCTGATATCTGAGATACCTGCAAGCTCTAAAACAGCACGAGCTGCTCCGCCTGCGATAACTCCGGTACCTTTTGCAGCAGGCTTTAATAATACTCTGCCTGCACCAAATTCGCCGGTAATCTCGTGAGGAATTGTTGTTCCAACCATGTTGACTTTAATGAGATTTTTCTTAGCGTCTTCGATACCTTTTCTGATAGCGTCGGGGATTTCAGCTGATTTGCCTGTACCGCAACCAACGTATCCGTTTTCGTCACCAACTACAACCAATGCGCTGAATCTGAAGGTTCTACCGCCCTTTACAACTTTAGCAACACGGCTTAAGTTAACAACTTTTTCTTTTAAATCTAATGTGCTTGCGTCTATAAGTTGAGCCAAAACGTTTTCCTCCTTTTCTTAGAATTTAAGACCGGCTTCTCTTGCACCTTCTGCAAGTTCCATTACGCGGCCGTGATAGATATATCCGCCTCTGTCGAATACGACAGTATCAATACCTTTTTCGAGAGCTTTTTTTGCGATAAGTTCGCCAACTTTTTTAGCAGCGTCCTTATTTCCGCCGTAAGTTCCTTTAAGTTCTGCATCTAATGATGATGTTGCAACTAAAGTTGAGCCTGTTTCATCATTGATGATCTGAGCATAGATGTTTTTAAGACTACGGTAAACGCAGAGTCTTGGACGAGCGGTTGTACCTGATACAGCCTTTCTAACTCTTTTATGTCTTCTGAGTCTTGAAACATTGCTTGACTGCTTTTTAATCAATTCGATTCACTCCTTTTTTAGTAATGCCGTAAAAATTATGGATTTTGCCATAATCTCTAACATTTCAAGAGTTAAAACCACTTCTATATTATTTCTTAGAACCGGTTTTTCCTTCCTTACGTCTGATGTGTTCTGTTGAGTATTTAATACCCTTACCTTTGTATGGTTCAGGCGGTCTCTTTTCGCGAACTTTCGCTGCGAATTCGCCTACAATCTGCTTGTCAATACCCTTAATGATGATTTCGTTCGCATTGGGTACTTCGATTGTAATTCCGTCAACGGGAACCATTTCAACCTGGTGAGAGTATCCTAAGTTCATAACAAGGTTTTTGCCCTGAAGAGCTGCTCTGTAACCAACACCGTTAACTTCGAGCTTCTTTTCGTAGCCTTCAGTTACGCCAACAACCATGTTGTTTAAAAGTGTTCTGGTTAAACCGTGTAATGACTTGTGCATTTTTATTTCAGAAGGACGGTTTACAATGATTTCTGCGCCTTCCTGTTTTATAATCATATCAGGATGTAAATCCTTTGTAAGTGTGCCTTTGGGTCCTTTAACAGTAACAACGTTTCCTTCAGCTACTGTAACAGTTACACCTGCGGGAACCGCGATAGGCATTTTTCCTATTCTGGACACTTTGTTGCACCTCCTTAAATTGTTTTAGCTAATTACCAAACAAACGCCATAACTTCTCCGCCGACATTTTCCTGTCTTGCCTTTTTATCGGTCATAATGCCTTTGGATGTTGAAACGATTGCTATACCTAAGCCCCTTAATACCTTCGGGAGCTCTTCTTTATTTTTGTATATTCTGAGGCCGGGTGTTGAAACTCTCTTAAGACCGGAAATAGCTTTTTCCTTTCCGTTGTACTTAAGAGCGATACGGATAATATCCTGTTTTCCGTCCTCTATAATCTGATAGTTTTTAATATATCCTTCTTCCAACAAAATCTGAGCGATTGCTTTTTTAACGTTGGATGCGGGAACATCAACGCAAATATGCTTTGCAGCGTTTGCGTTTCTGATTCTTGTGAGCATATCTGCAATAGGATCGGTTGTATGCATCTTTATACCTCCTTCCGAATTTTAAAATAACTTACCAGCTTGCCTTTTTAACACCGGGAATCTGACCTTTGTAAGCTAATTCCCTGAAGCAGATACGGCAGATGCCGTACTTTCTGAGGTACGCGTGAGGACGACCGCAGATTTTGCATCTGTTATACGCTCTTGTGCTAAATTTAGGCGTTTTGCGCTGTTTATTGACCATCGCTTTTTTAGCCATTTAAATTTCCTCCTATACCCGAATTACTTCGTGGCAAACGGTGCACCCATGAGTGAAAGAAGCTCTCTTGCTTCTTCATCTGTGTTCGCCGTTGTTACCATGATAATATCCATACCTCTGATTTTGTCAATCTTATCGTAGTCAATTTCGGGGAAAATCAACTGTTCCTTAACGCCTACGCAGTAGTTACCGCGTCCGTCAAAGGAGTTGGGGTTAATTCCGCGGAAGTCTCTTACTCGCGGAAGAGCTACGTTGAAGAATCTGTCTAAGAATTCGTACATTTTAGCACCACGAAGTGTTACTTTACAGCCGATGTTCATACCTTCTCTAACTTTGAAAGAAGCGACAGACTTTCTTGCTTTTGTGATTATAGGTTTCTGACCTGTAATCTGAGCTAAGTCACTAACTGCGCCGTCTAATGCTTTAGCGTTATCTTTAGCTTCGCCGCAGCCGATATTTATTACGATTTTTTCAAGCTTCGGAATCTGCATTGTGCTTTTATAAGAATACTTTTCCATTAAAGCAGGAGCAACTTCCTTGCTATACTTTTCCTGTAATCTAGCCATCTGCTATTTACCTCCTTTTTGCAAAATTAGTCGTTAAAGGTTTCTCCGCACTTTTTGCAAACCCTTACGATTGAACCGTCTTCTAAAACTTTTCTTGCAGCTCTTGTTGCTTTCTTACATTTCGAGCAAACAACCATAATGTTAGAAGCGTCAACGGGGAGTTCCTGCTTGATGATACCGCCGGTCTGTCCCTGAGCTTTGGGTTTAACATGTTTTGTTGCTACTGCAACACCTTCAACAATTGCTTTACCTGTTTTAGGTAAAACTTCTATAACTTTACCTTTTTTACCTTTATCTTTACCAGCAATAACTACAACCTCGTCGCCGGATTTAATATTCATCTTTGCCATCTTACGGCTCCTCCTTTATTTTAATAATTAGAGTACCTCAGGCGCTAAAGAAAGAATTTTCATATATTCTTTTTCTCTCAGCTCTCTAGCTACAGGTCCGAATATACGCGTTCCTCTCGGGTTTTTGTCATCTCTGATGATAACGGCTGCGTTTTCGTCAAATTTGATGTATGTTCCGTCATTACGTCTTACGCCGGAAACAGATCTAACGATAACTGCCTTAACGACATCACCTTTTTTAACAACTCCCCCGGGCGTTGACTTTTTAACAGAAGCAACAACCACATCGCCGATTGCCGCGTATCTTCTTTTAGAACCGCCCAATACTCTGATACACATCAGTTCTTTAGCTCCGGTGTTATCCGCAACCTTCAAAAGCGTCTGCTGTTGAATCATATTGGTTACCTCCGTTTCTCAATATCAATTATTGTGCTTTTTCTACGATTTCAACAAGTCTCCATCTCTTATCTTTAGAGAGACGTCTTGTTTCCATAACTAACACCTTATCGCCGATACCGCAGATGTTGTTTTCATCATGCGCTTTGAGCTTATAAGTTCTCTTTATGATTTTACCGTAAAGAGGGTGTTTTACATTATATTCGATAGCAACTACGATTGTTTTGTCCATCTTGTTGCTAACAACCTTACCGATTCTCTGTTTTCTGAAATTTCTGGTCTCAGCCATGATTCCACTCCTTTCAAAGCAATTTCTCGCTTACTCTGCAAGTTTTCTCTCTGCCATAACTGTTTTAATTTTGGCAATTGTTTTCTTAACCTCATGAATTCTCATTGGGTTTTCCAACTGATTTGTAGCATTCTGAAATCTGAGGTTAAAGAGTTCTTTCTTAAGGTCAGCGAGAGTACTTTCAAGTTCTGTTGCGCTTAATTCACGTATTTCGTTTACCTTCATTGATTAACCCTCCATTTCTTCAGTTTCGCGGGCTACAAACTTACACTTAATAGGAAGTTTGTGCATAGCAAGACGAAGTGCTTCTCTTGCAACTTCTTCTGAAACTCCGTCGATTTCAAAGAGTACTCGACCGGGCTTAACAACAGCTACCCAATATTCGGGTGAACCTTTACCGCTACCCATACGGGTTTCAGCAGGTTTTTCTGTGATAGGCTTATCGGGGAATATCTTTATCCAAACCTGACCGCCTCTTTTGATGTAACGTGTCATCGCGATACGGGCAGCCTCTATCTGATTACTTGTAATCCAAGAAGATTCAAGCGCCTGAAGACCGTAGCTACCGTAGGTAACTGTGTTACCGCGGAGAGCCTTACCCTTCATTCTGCCGCGCATTACTCTTCTATATTTAACTCTTTTAGGTAATAACATCTCTTATTTACCTCCCTCAGTCTTAATCTTTTTACTCTCGGGAAGGATTTCTCCTTTATAGATCCAGACTTTAACACCGATTTTACCGTAGGTTGTATTAGCCTCCCAGAAACCGTAGTCAATGTCTGCTCTTAAGGTTTGAAGCGGAATAGTACCTTCATGGTAATGCTCTGCTCTTGCAATTTCAGCTCCGCCTAAACGACCTGAACAGGTTGTTTTAATACCTTTAGCGCCGAGCTTCATAGCTCTGCTCATTGTAGATTTCATTGCTTTTCTGAAAGAAATTCTTCTTTCTAACTGAGCTGCGATATTTTCAGCAACGAGCTGTGCGTCCATATCGGGCTGTTTAACTTCTTCAATGTTTAAAGCAACGCTTTTGCCTGTCATAGCCTCTAACTGCTTTTTAACCTTCTCGATTTCGCTGCCGCCTTTACCGATGATGATACCGGGTTTTGCAGCAAAAATGTTAACCTTAACTCTCTTTGCTGTTCTTTCGATTTCGATCTTAGCGATACCGGCAGCAAAAAGTGCTTTCTTTAAGAACTTTCTAAGTTTATAGTCTTCAACCAGGTAGTCTCCGAAATCTTTGTCATTTGCAAACCATTTCGAATCCCAGTCTTTAATAACACCAACTCTTAAACCGTGTGGATGTACTTTCTGTCCCAAAGTGACTCTACCTCCTTCTTTTAATGATTACTGAGCAAGCTCTTTTACAACGATTGTAATATGGCTTGTTCTTTTTCTGATTCTGAACGCTCTACCCTGTGCTCTGGGTCTAACTCTCTTTAATGTAGGACCCTGGTTTGCAAAAATTTCTGCAACGTAGAGTTTTGAAACGTCCATGTTATGATTGTTTTCAGCATTTGCTACAGCTGACTGTAACAATTTTATTAACAGCTCGCTTGCTGCTTTGGGTGTATTCTTTAAGATACCCATTGCTTCAGCCACGGGCTTATTTCTTATCATGTCAATAACGATTTTGACTTTTCTTGATGAAATACGAGCGTAACTAAGTTTTGCTCTTGCTTCCACAATGACTCCTCCTCTCTTTAAAAGGAAATATTATTTACCGCTTGTTTTATTTCCGGCATGACCTTTAAATGTTCTTGTCGGTGCGAATTCACCGAGCTTGTGTCCAACCATATCCTCTGATACAAACACAGGCACGTGTTTTCTTCCATCATGCACTGCGATGGTGTGTCCAACCATTTCAGGGAATATTGTTGAGCTTCTTGACCATGTCTTTAAAACTCTTTTTTCATTGGCTTCGTTCATTTTGATGATTCTCGCCAAAAGCTTTTCCTGTACGAAAGGTCCTTTTTTAACCGATCTACCCATCTTAAATCCTCCTTCGCCAAAGTTTGTCAGAGCGTTGCTCTGATTTTATAACGAACACGAAACTTATTTATCGTTTCTTCTCTTTACAATGAACTTATCGTTAAGATTCTTTTTCTTTCTTGTCTTAAGACCCAAAGCAGGTTTACCCCAAGGTGTAACCGGTCCGGGACGTCCAACAGGTGACTTACCTTCACCACCACCGTGGGGGTGATCACAGGGGTTCATTACAGAACCTCTTACTGTAGGTCTCCAGCCCATGTGACGTTTTCTTCCGGCTTTACCGATAGAAACGTTTTCGTGGTCTAAGTTACCAATCTGTCCGATTGTTGCCATACAGTTCATAGCAATAAGTCTAACTTCGCCAGAGGGAAGTCTTACCTGAGCGTACTTACCTTCTTTAGCCATAAGCTGAGCAGAAGCGCCTGCTGTTCTAACAAGCTGACCGCCTTTACCGGGCATAAGCTCAATGTTATGGATTAAAGTACCTACAGGGATGTTTTCAATTCTCATTGCGTTACCGGGTTTGATATCAGCGCCGTCGGGATTTGTGTCGATAACTGCACCGTCTGTTACGCCTAAGGGAGCTAAGATATATCTTCTTTCTCCATCTTCATACTCGATTAAAGCAATGTTTGCTGATCTGTTAGGATCGTATTCAATACCGATTACTTTAGCGATACCGGTCTTGTTTCTCTTAAAATCGATAATTCTGTATTTTCTTCTGTTGCCGCCGCCTCTGTGACGAACGGTGATTCTGCCATAGCTGTTTCTACCGCCGGTTTTGTTCATGGGCTCTAAGAGAGCTCTTTCAGGTTCTGTCTTTGTGATTTCTTCAAAGGTAGAAACCGTCATAAAACGTCTAGCCGGTGAGGTAGGATTATATTTTTTTGTCGGCATCCTATTCACTCCTTAATAGTGTTTGTTTAATTAAACCATGCTTTCGAAGAATTCAATGGTTTTGCTGTCTTCTGTGAGTTTCACAACAGCTTTCTTGTAGGCAGCTCTTCTGCCTTCATATCTGCCCATTCTTTTGAGCTTTCCGTCCATATTCATGGTTGTTACTTTTGAAACTTTAACACCGAAGATTTCTTCGATTGCTTTTTTGATTTCAATTTTGTTTGCGTCGGTTGCAACCTTGAATGTGTATTTTTTATCACTTAACATATCCATGCTGTTTTCTGTGATAACGGGCTTTAAGATAATATCGTAAGGGCTTTTCATTACGCATACACCTCCCCTAATTTATCGGCAGCATCTTTAACCATGATAATCTTTTTGTATTTGAGTAACTCATATACATTAAGCATACCAACGTAAGATACACCAACTCCGGGAATGTTCTTAGCTGAACGGTAAACGTTTTCGTTTACTTCAGGAAGAACAATCAATGCTTTTTCAGAAACCTCTAAGTTTTTGAGCATATTTGCGATTGTTTTTGTTTTAATCTCTTCTACTGTGATGTTATCTAAAAGAAGCATTTCGTTATCAGCAAACTTTGCGGACAAAGCTGAACGCATAGCGAGCTGTTTAATCTTTTTGTTAACGCTTGTTCTGTAGCTTCTCGGCTTGGGAGCGAATACTACGCCACCACCTGTCCACTGAGGACTTCTGATAGAACCCTGTCTTGCACGGCCTGTACCTTTCTGTCTCCAGGGTTTAATACCACCGCCGCGAACTTCAGCACGTGTTAACGCGCTCTGTGTTCCCTGTCTCTGGTTGCCAAGGTAGCTAACTACTACTGTATGAATAGCCGATTTACTCGGTTCGATACCGAATACTGCGTCGTTTAACGCGCATGTTCCGACTTCTTTACCTTCCATGTTTAATAATTTCGCGTTAGGCATTTATACTCCTCCTTTCGTATCCGTTTTTGTTATGCCTTAACAGAATCTTTGATGATAACCATGCCGCCTTTGGGGCCGGGAATAGCACCTTTGATTGCAATTACGTTTTTGCTGGCGTCAACCAAAACTACTTCAAGATTCTGAATTGTTACTTTTTCCACACCCAAGTGTCCAGCGAGCTTCTTGCCCTTCATAACTCTTGAAGGAGTTGAGCAAGCACCCAATGAACCGGGGCCTCTGTGGTAACCTGAACCGTGAGTCATAGGACCTCTGTGTGTGCCCCATCTCTTAATTGTTCCGGCATAACCTTTACCTTTTGTGATACCTGTTACGTCAACAGCTTCACCTGCAGCGAATACATCTGCTTTGATTTCGTCGCCTACGTTCATTTCAGCTGCTGCTTCAAGCTTTAATTCACGAAGATATTTCATGTAGCCTGTGCCAGCCTTTTTGAAATGGCCCTGCATAGCTTTGGTTGTATGTTTTTCTTTCTTTTCACCAAAGCCAACCTGAACTGCTTCGTAGCCGTCGTTTTCGATTGTCTTTTTCTGGATTACTCTGCAAGGACCTGCTTCAACAACTGTTACAGGAATCATAACGCCGTCTTCGTTGAAAAGCTGTGTCATGCCGAGCTTTTTACCTAAAATCGCTTTCTTCATAAAAGCACCTCCAAATTTGGTTATTGGTTCGCATTTCGCGAACATGACCCGCCACGTATCTTAAACTGTGGCAGTGCCTTCTTTCTACAAGCCGCATTGCAGCTTGCGAACTTTACAAAGATTAGTTTTTGATTTCGATATCAACACCAGCTGGAAGTTCGATTCTCATTAAAGCATCAACTGTCTTAGCGGTGGGCATAGCGATTTCAATTAATCTTTTGTGAGTTCTCATCTCAAACTGTTCTCTCGAATCCTTGTATTTGTGAACAGCGCGGAGAATTGTTACGATTTCTTTCTTTGTAGGAAGCGGAATAGGTCCTGAAACCTTAGCTCCGTTTCTTCTGGCTGTTTCAACAATCTTCTCAGCTGACTGGTCTAACAATACATGGTCGTAAGACTTAAGTCTGATTCTCATTTTCTGGCTTGCCTGTGCCATTTGTGTTTCCTCCTTTTATTATTTTTTGTCTGTGATGGAACGACGGTATCTTTTTTCGACACTCATCCGGGCGTTTAGCGCCCTCTCATAAATAATACCGAAAACCAATTTCGGTCTCCGGGTCGAAAATAGATACAATCAGCCTGCACAAACGGACACACGCTACGGGCATAACTATCCCTTAGCGCTCATAAAAGTAAGCCGTTTTTGCGTGATTAATGTCGCCCGGTTTCTTGAATCGGACATTCTCCATGGAAAAACCCGCGAAAGTCGCGGCAACCTCCCACTTCCTCGTATGCCATATCACAGCCCTTTAATTATACTATATGAATTGTGGAAATGCAAGTTTTTTCAAAAAAAAGTTGCAAAAAATCTTAAACAAAGTTTTTATTAATTTTTGATTACTTTTTGTGCAGTTTTACAGTAGGCGATTTTTATAATTTTACATTTTACTATATATTTAATTTGTTCACCTGCGGTGGGCGTACCTTTTGTTTCGGCAAAAGGCACCAAAACCATTTGTCGCTGTCAAAGATTTTAATTTTCGTTCTGCTCGTTCTCGAAAATTTTATCTCACGCAGACATTCGCAAAAATATTTTTGCTCAGGTCTGCTAAATCGGCTGTGCGATATAGGGAACTTTTGCACATGGCCGATTTGAAATAAAATTTTTGAGCCCTTGCAGGAAAATTTAAAAATCTTCTCCAAAGCGACGAAAAATTGTGCGATACACAAAAATTGTGCCGTAGCCGTCAGCCAGCCTTTGAAATTTCAGATTGTAAAATGTCTGCGATATTGAGAAATTTTTAATTGTAAATCGGTGTAGCTTAAGTTCCATTATTTGCTCACCGATTTAGCGAGGCTGAGCAAAATATTTTGCGAATCCGAAGCGGCATTAAAAATTTCGAAAATGGAGCAGTTACATTTTCATCCGAAATTTCAGGCTGAAATGGTTTTGGTGACTTTTGCCGAAACAAAAGTCACTCCTGCGGAAGGCAATAATAATTTACACCCAAAGAGATGTAAAAAAAATTTGAATCCTTGTATTTTATATGTTATAATGATTCCTGACACTATTATATAAGGAAAAAACTATGAAATCATTTACCATTACAAAAAACGATTCAGGGCAACGCCTTGACAAATTCCTAATAAAGATGCTGCCAACTATGCCGAAAAGCTTAGTCTATAAATCCCTGCGTAAAAAAAGGATTAAGGTAAACGGAAAAAGGGTTACTCAGGGAGAGCATATTATAAAGGAAGCTGATTTTTTAGAAGTTTATATAAATGACGAGTTTTTTGAAGAAAAAAGCGAGGCTTTGGAATTTTTAAATCTTTCAAGCGCAGTTTTGGATATTGTCTATGAAGATGAAAACATAATTGTGGTTAACAAGCCTCAGGGCTTAAGTGTTCACGCCGACAAAACAAAAACCCCCGACACCCTGATTAACCGCATACAGAAATACTTATACGACAATGGCGAATATGAGCCGAATAGTGATTTAACCTTTGCTCCTGCCTTAGCCCACAGAATTGACAAAAACACACAAGGGCTTGTTATTGCGGCAAAGACCTCAGAGGCTCTTCGCATTTTATGTGAGAAGATTAAATATAAGGAAATAAAAAAAACTTACCTTTGTATTGTCTGCGGTCATTTACCAAAAGATTCCGAAACCTTAAAAGCCTTTCACAGAAAGGACGAAAAAACAAAGCAGGCAGTTGTTTCGGATAAATTCTTTCCAGGTTCAAAGGAAATAATTACAAAATACAAGGTATTAAAAAGATATAATTTCCACGACTTGGTCGAGGTTGATTTGGTTACGGGGCGTACACACCAGATACGTGCCCACATGGCACATATAGGACACTCTCTTTTAGGCGATGGAAAATACGGTGTGCTTGGGAAAAATCCTCTGCTTAACCGTCAGGCTTTGATTGCATACAAAATAAAATTTGAATTTGCAACTGATGCAGGAGTTCTTTCCTATTTAGATAATAAGGAGATTAAACTTAAAAATCCGTCTTTGGTTTCAAAAGACATTGAGGCTAAATTATAAAGGAGAAAACTATGGAAGAAATAAAGAAAATTAAAAGCTTTGAGGTTGACCACAGATACATTACTCCAGGGCTATATATATCGAGAATTGATGGTAGCGTTACCACCTACGATTTAAGAACTAAAAAACCTAACACGGACGATTTAATGGATAATTCAACTATGCATTCTTTAGAACACATGTTTGCAACCTATGTTCGCAGTTCTGAAATCAAAGATGACGTTCTATATTTCGGTCCAATGGGTTGCCAGACAGGATTTTATCTCTTGGTAAATAATGCAAACAACGAAAAGGTTAAGGCGGTTATTTTAGACACCCTAAAGAGAATTATCGACCACGACGGTGAGATTTTTGGAAACAGTGAAATTGAGTGTGGAAATTATAAGAGCCTCGATTTAGAAAAAGCAAAGCTTGAAGCTAAGCTCTATCTTGAGATTTTAGAAAACGATAAAAACAATTTTGAGTATCCGAAAGGAGAAGAAAAATGATCGGTATAATCGGTGCAATGGGAATTGAAGTTCGCGCTCTTTCAGAGCTTTTGGAAAACAAGAAAAGTGAAACCATAAGCGGTATAGAATTTTTAAGCGGAACAATCTTTGGAAAAGACGTTGTTTTAGCCGTTTGCGGAGTGGGAAAGGTTTTTGCTGCTATGTGTGCGGAGGCTATGATTTTAAAATATTCTCCTGAATTCATAATAAACACAGGTGTTGCAGGAACACTCACTGACAAGCTTTCAATCGGTAATATCGCCGTATCAAAAGACGTTGTTCATCACGATTTGGATACAACACCCTTAGGCGACCCTGCAGGGTTAATTTCAGGAATCAATATCGTTAAGATTCCTGCAAGCGATGAAATTCGCGAAAAATTAGTTTCAGCTATAAAAATACAGAATGTTCCCTACCTTGAGGGCACAATCGCATCGGGTGACCAATTCTTAGCATCAAGCGAGGTAAAAGAGCGTATTGTAAAAACCTTTGGTGCTATTGCAGGGGAAATGGAGGGTGCGTCAATCGGTCACGTATGTTTCGTTAACAGCGTTCCTTTCTGCGTTCTTCGTGCAATTTCTGACTGCGCAGACGGGTCGGGGGCTGAAAACTATATGGAGTTTTTGGAAACTGCCGCAGAAACTGCAGTTAACGTAATGAAAGAATTTATTAAAAACTTTAGGTGATATAAGTGACAAAAGAAGATTTTTTAAAAGCAGGCTACGTTAACTTTGGCTACATTTCCCCCGAGCTTTCATCAAAAGACACTTATCCTGAATATATAAAGGAAAATGTTAAAGACGCCGTTAAAAAGATTAAGTCTTATGAAAATGAAAATTCATTTTCATTCGGGTTTATGACAGATATTCACTACTCCGATACGGAAAATCACAACATAAGAACAAAAAGGCTTTTAAATGCCTATAACGAGATTAAGCAAAGCGTTGATTTAAGGCTTTTAGCGTTAGGCGGAGATTATGTTAACGACGGGAAGAAAGAATATAAGGTTAACAATTATATAAAGCTTAATGAGTTTCTAAAGAGCGAAAACTTTTTCCCTGTTAACGGAAACCACGACGATAATTCAATCTGGGACTGGTGCATTGAAAACGAAAAATCAGAAAATCATCTGAGTGCAGAAGAGCTTTTTGATTTATTTTATTCGCATCTTGAAATTAAAGGAGTAACCTTTGGTGATTCTTTCGGCCTTTACTATTTTTTCGATGATAAAAAGAACAAAGTCCGCTACATTTTTTTAGACACCTGTGATATCCCCTATTCCGTTAATAAAAACGGAAAGTTTAACTATGCAAAGCAATCCACTTTCGCCCTATCTCAAAATCAGATTGACTGGCTTATTAATAAGGCGCTTAAATTCCACGAGGATAATTGGAGCATTATTTTCGTTTCACATGTTTTTGAAAGCTTTTCTGAAAAAAGCAAGACCCACGAAACAAGAAAATTAGATGTTTTAGCTGATATTATAGATGCATATAAAAACGGCGAGAATTTAAACAAAACATATTATGAAAACGAGTTTTCTGTTAAATGTAACGCCGAGTTCTCAAGATACAAAAGGGCAGAAATCGTGGCATATTTTTGCGGTCATCGACATAGCGATTTTGAAGAGTGTACCAAAAGCGGTGTGCCAGTTATATATACAGACTGCACTTGCTTTTATGAATACAAGACTCCCCGTTCTGACGGTGACAAATCCGAGCTTTTATTTGATATCGTTACCATTCAAAAAGACACAAAAACAATCTATACGACACGTATAGGTTCAGGGAAAGACAGAGTAATAAAATATTAAACAAACAAGGAGATAAAAATGGAAAAAAGAGAAAAATTTTCCTCAAGGTTGGGGTTCATACTCATTTCAGCAGGCTGTGCTGTTGGTTTGGGAAATGTTTGGCGTTTTCCTTATATTGTAGGTAAATATGGCGGTGCTATTTTCGTTCTTATTTATCTTGCGTTTTTGCTTTTAATGGGACTTCCCATTATGGTGATGGAGTTTGCGGTTGGAAGAGGTAGCCAAAAGTCCGTTGCAAAAAGCTTTGAACTTTTAGAGCCAAAAGGCACAAAATGGCATTCGTTCAGTAATATTGCTTTCGCTGGCAACTATCTTTTAATGATGTTTTACACAACTGTTGCAGGCTGGATGCTATCTTATGTGTTTAAATCCCTTTCAGGTACTCTTACAAACCTTACTGCTGACACTGCACAGGGTGTTTTTAACTCTATGCTCGCAAGCCCCACAGAACTTGTTTTCTGGATGCTTGCTATGGTAATCGCAAGCTTTATTGTTTGCAGTTTAGGACTTCAAAAAGGCGTTGAGCGAATTACCAAAATTATGATGAGCTCGCTTTTTGTTATAATTCTTATACTTAGCATAAGGAGTATAACACTTCCAAATGCGTTAGACGGAATTAAGTTCTACTTAGTACCAAACATTCAGAATTTTAAAGATGCAGGTGTTATAAACGTAATTTTCGCCGCTATGGGTCAGGCTTTCTTTACTTTGAGTATCGGTATCGGTTCAATGAGTATTTTTGGAAGCTATATAGGAAAAGACAGAAGCTTAACGGGCGAGTCTTTAAGTATTTGTATTTTAGACACCATTGTTGCACTTTTCTCAGGCCTTATAATTTTCCCCGCCTGCTCAGCATTTGGTGTAAACCCAGGGGAAGGTCCCGGTCTGGTGTTTGTAACATTACCGGGAATTTTTACAAAAATGCCTTTCGGTAATCTTTGGCAGACACTTTTCTTTATATTTATGACCTTTGCCGCTATGTCTACCGTTATTGCAGTATTTGAAAACATTTTAAGTTACTGTATGGACAAGTGGGGTATGACTCGAAAAAAAGCTGTTTTGATAAACGGAATTTTAGTAATATTACTTTCTCTCCCATGCGCTTTAGGATTTAATGTTTTAAGTTTTATAAAGCCTTTGGGCGAAGGCTCTACAATTCAGGATCTGGAAGACTTTATTGTTTCAAATAACCTACTCCCAATAGGAAGTCTAATTTTTCTTTTCTTCTGCACAAACAAACGTGGTTGGGGCTGGTATAATTTTATAAAAGAAGCCGATACGGGAAAAGGCTTAAAGTTTCCGAAGTCGTTAAGATTTTATGTGACATACATTCTTCCGATAATTATAATAGTAATATTTATATTTGGATATTGGCAAAAGTTTTTCGCATAAGAATGACCTCCTGCAATTTGCAGGAGGTCATTCTTTATCTTAATGAGTTTATCACTTTTTCAAATTCTGCGAGTTCTTTGCCCATCTCATCCCAGTCAGATTTAAGTGCCTCGTATGCATCTAAAACCTGCTGAATTTTATCAATTTCATTATCTTCACCAGGCGTTTCAGTAACACTTTCGTTTGGTTCCGTTACTGTTTCCCCGCCTTGCGTTAATGCATCCCCCGCTATACCGTCAGAGGTTTTAAGCACTTTTGCAATCGCCTCCTCAAGTGTGGGTTCCATAGCCACCTCATCTTTGTATGCTACGATTATTCGTTTCACCTCAGGGAGCGACGCATTATTCTGAGATGTTATATAAACAGGCTCAACATAGAAAATCGAGTTTTCAAATGGGATAACCAAAAGATTTCCGCGTATAACAGTTGAACCACCCTGACCCCAGAGAGTCATTTCTCTTGAAATATCGGGGTCGTTATCTATTTTGTTTTCTATCTGCATCGGACCGTAAACCGTGTCGCTCTTTGGAATTCTGTAAAGCACAAGCTCACCATAGTGCTCTTTATTGCTTCTCATCATTAAAATTCCCACCATATTATATTTATCGCCTAATACATAGGGAATTGTTAAAACAAGCTCAGGCTCTGTTTCGCCCTCAACTGTAAACATATTAAAATACGGAGCAACGGTTATTTCATTATCGTGATATTTTTCCGTTGATATACGCCAAACGTCAGACTGGTCGTAAAACTGTCCAGCATCGCTTAAGTGATATCTTTGGTAAACCTGAGTTTGAATTTTAAAATAAGACTCAGGAACAGTTAAGTGCTCCACAATACTTTCAGGTATCGGCTCATCAGTAAAGAGCGAGGGATATATCTTTTTGTAGGTGTTAACTACGGGGTCATCTGAGTCAATAATATAAAATGTCAGGTCACCCGTGTATGCATCTACAATTACTTTAACCGAATTTCTTATATAGTTTACACCCTCGTAATTCTGAGAATACGGATA
This sequence comes from Congzhengia sp., assembly GCA_045580665.1. Taxonomy (GTDB): domain Bacteria; phylum Bacillota; class Clostridia; order UBA1381; family UBA9506; genus Congzhengia. Next base: position 15,645 of record JAZNOF010000008.1, on the reverse strand, counting down.
ACGATTTGATGTTGTAAAGCCATCAATCACCCACTTGATTTCACCGTTATCATCAACAACTATGCAGGGGTCATCTTCGTAAGCAAAGAAAGGTGCAACCATTTTCACACGCTCTAAAACATTACGGTTAATTAAAATCTTGCTTTCCGAATCAATATTTCCCGAGAAGAACATTTTATAATCGCCATAATAAAGCGAGAATAAAAGCTTTTTAAAAAAGTTAAGCTTCACTCCCGAGTCGCCCTCATAGGTATATTCAATATCCGTATAGCCTTCCGAATAATCAAGCTCTTTATTATTCGAGCCTACGATTACGTAGTCATTCGTACTTTCGCCGTAATAAATTCTCGGCTGGGTGATTTTAGGCATTCCGTTTTCTGATTTTGGCGGAATGTCTTTTATATTAAAGCTTGGCTGACCGTCGGCAGTTACTTTGTTAAACGGACTTGCCGCAACACCAAAGCCGTGAGTGTAACGGAATTTTTCATTAGTATACGACCTTGCCGACTCCTCCATATTGTCTTTGTTCATTTCACGAGCCGACATAAACACACCTGTAAGTTCGCCGTCAATTTCATAAGGAACAACGTCAATATCGTTAAACGTGTAATACTTTCTGAAATACTGAAGCTGATTGTAAGCTGTTAAACTTGATGAAAAGTCGGTTATTCTTGTATTTAAAAGCTCGTTTTGATTTTCCGCTATAACATCGTCTGTTAAGGGCTTATTAAAATCAAACTGAACCTCTTTTATTTCGTCTAAACCAAATGCATCCTTTGTTGCATTCATATTGTATTCGATATATTTTGTCTGGTAGTTTCTCTCGTCAGGAACTACTACAAACTGATTAACTAAAAGCGATATGAGAAGAACAAGAATATAAACTGCAGGCACAGCTGCAACAAAGCCTACGGCTATTTTATATTTTCTGCGGTACAAAAAGATCACTGCTAAAATTACTGCCGCAATTATTATAAACGGTGCCGCCTTATAGTAGTTGAGCCATATATTCGTTTCAATAAAGCCTGCACCTGCAATATCGTTACCAAAGCTTTGATACATTAAGTTTTCCGCTGTTAAACGGTAGGAAAAAATCATAGCAATATAGTAAACTATAACGTTTGCCAAAACGTGAGACAGCGCACCGCGCTCAGACCTTACCATTTCTTTTATACCCTTTATGCCTGATAGTAAAAGCACAAAGTAGTACGCTAAAGCTACAAAAATTGTCTGAACTAAAAATACGCCTTTAAGGGATGAAACAATCGTTTCCAAAAAAGGTCTTATAAATATATAATAACCGATGTCCTGATTAAATAATGGGTCATAAGTTCCAAAGCTTGTAGCATTTAAAGCAGTTAATAATTCCACATAAGAATTTTCGCCCATTATGCCGCCAAAAACCAAAGCAAAAAGCGCAGCAAATAAAATATATGGCCATTTCTTTTCAAGAAATGGTATATTTGTATGTTTTATAAATGCAAGTTTTCTCAAAACATACAAATTTATTGATGATACAATAAATACAATTAAAAATCCTGACGCTGAAACCGCCAGACGGCAAAAGAGATTTTTCCAGAAAATATCAGTAAAGCCTTTTCCGATTTCGTCAATCTGCCAAACATCCATCACAAGATTTAAGATACTTCCGCCAAAAATGATAAGCAATATAACGGCAATCGCCAAAAAAAGAAATACTTTTCTTCCGCGGCTCATATTACCCTTTTGCTGTTTGAATTTATCTGCCATATCCTTGACATTTCCAAAATCTTTAAAATTTCCAAATCCCCCGAAATTTTCGTCAAAGCCGTTCATAGCCTTTCAGTCCCTTCTTTAATTTGAGTTATCATCAGGGAAAAGCGCCTTTGCAAACTCCTCAGGATTAAATTCTTGAAGGTCTTCTATTCCCTCTCCAACACCGATAAACTTAACACCTATATTCTGTTCTTTAGAAAGTGCAATAACAACGCCGCCCTTTGCTGTTCCGTCAAGCTTTGTTAAAACCACGCCTGTTATGTTTGCGGCATTTTTAAACTCACGCGCCTGAATAAGCGCATTCTGACCTGTTGATGCATCTAAAACCAAAAGCACTTCGTTTGCAGGTTTTCCTGTTTCACGTTCAATTACTCTTGCTGTCTTTGAAAGCTCATACATAAGATTTTTCTTATTGTGAAGTCTTCCTGCCGTGTCGCAGATAACCAAGTCTGCCCCTCTCGCACGAGCTGCACGAATAGCATCAAAAACAACGGCTGAGGGGTCTGAGCCCTCCTGATGCTTAACAATATCAACACCTGCACGCTCTGCCCATATCTCAAGCTGGTCAATGGCTGCTGCGCGGAATGTGTCAGCAGCAGCAAGCAAAACCTTTCTTCCTTTTGACTTATAAAAGCTTGCCATTTTGCCTATTGACGTTGTTTTTCCAACACCATTAACACCTATCACCATTATTACAGAAGGGTTATCTTCTAAGTGGCAAACAGAATCCTGCCCCATTAAGATTTCACCGATAACGTCTTTCAGCTCATTCTTCAAGTCAGCAGGCTCTAATATATGCTTTTCTTTTGCGCGTTTCTTTAATTCTTCTATCATAAATACCGAGGTGTCAACCCCGATATCTGCCATAATCAGCGTTTCTTCCAGTTCTTCAAACAAATCATCATCAACTGTTTTAAATGCAGAAAAAACGCTATCTAACCTTCCAAAGATTGCATTTCTTGTTTTAGACAAGCCTTCTTTAAGCTTTGCAAAAAAGCTTTTCTTTTCCTGAGTTTTGTAGATTTCTTCTTTCGGCTCTTCTGCCGAAAATTCAAGTTTTTCCACTTCTTTTACAACATTTTCAATTATGTTTTTTTCAGTTTTTTCTTTTTTGTTAAACCAAAACATTTTTATCTCTCCGTCAATTTATCATTCAGATACAAAGCCGTTGTCGGTTTCGTGTTTCTGTTCACGTCGCATAAGGTCAATCGCCGCATCCTTTGCAGGTTTTTCTTCAAATAAAACCTTGTATGCCTCCTCTGTTATAGGCATTTCAACATTTAATCGTTTTGAAAGCTTATATGCTTCTTTTGTGGCATAAACACCTTCAACCACCATTTTAACTTCCTTCATCGCCTCATCGGGCGTTTTTCCCTGACCTAAGAGGATACCTGCTCTTCTGTTTCTTGAGTGCATACTCGTGCAGGTAACGATTAAATCGCCCATTCCTGTAAGTCCGCTGAAGGTTTTAAGGTCAGCTCCCATAGCTGTTCCAAGGCGGGCAATTTCATTCATACCACGGGTAATAATCGCAGCTTTAGTATTGTCACCAAAGCCTAAACCGTCGGAAATTCCTGCACAAAGTGCAATAATATTTTTCAAAGCTCCGCCTATTTCAACACCCAATACATCTGTGCCGGTATAAACTCTAAGATACTTTGTCGAAAAAATATTCTGAACTTTTTGAGCAGTTTTTAAATTTTCACTTGCCGCAACCAAAGTTGTAGGCATTTTCTTTGCAACCTCTTCTGCGTGAGAGGGGCCTGAAAGCGCCGCAATCTCAGCATTTGGCACATAACGTTTTATTGTTTCTGTTAAAGTGTCCTGAGTTTCTGAGTCGAAACCTTTTGACGCACAAACTAAAATTGCTCCGTCTTTAACATACGGCGCCATAGCTTTAGCCGTGCTTCCTATTACAGACGAAGGTGTTACAAACAAAATAAGTTCTTTATTTTCCGTCGCAGCTTTTATATCACTTGTATAAGAAATCCTTTCTGACAAAATAAGTCCTGGAAGATTTTTTCTGTTTTCACGGTACTTTAAAAGTTCTTCGCTTTCCTCTTTAAAATAAGACCATAAACAAACATTGTTTCCGTTTTCCGCTAAAATGTTTGCTAAAGCGCAACCCCAGCTTCCCGAGCCTAATACACCTATATTCATAGCACTTACCTCTCTGCCCTTACTCTGACTTTTTGCCAATCTGAGATTCTTCGCCTTTTAAAAGCTTTTTAATATTGCTTCTGTGTCTGAACAATCCTAAAAGCCCCAAAACTGCCGCAAGAAGCAGGTGCATTTTTTTATAAAGTAAGGTTTCACCATCCAAATACGCTATCACAAACAAAGGATAAAGCATACATCCAAGCATTGAACCTACTGACACGTATCTTGTCATAACGATTACAAAAAGGCAAACTGCCAAAACCATAATTCCTATGCGCCAGTCAAGCATAAATATAACTGTGGTTGAGGTAACAATACCTTTTCCGCCTTTAAAGCCGAAAAATACGGGGTAGTTATGACCGATAACAGCAAAAAATGCAGCCAAGTATTTACAGTATGCCACGATTTCTGCATTTTGTCCCGACCATACTGCAATTCCCCAGGCAAGTAAAATCGAAATGACTGCCTTTAATGCATCGCCTATGGTTACCAATATTGCGGCAACCTTTCCTAAAACACGAAGTGTGTTTGTTGCACCTGCATTTCCTGAACCATGCTGTCTTATATCCTGTTTTTTGAACTTTGAAACTATAATGGATGTGTTAACACTTCCGATTAAATATCCTGAAAGTGCTGAAAGTAATAGTGCTAAAATCATAATTTAGTCCTCCCTTAGCTATTCTTTAGTCTCCGATTCTCCACTTTTTCGCTCGCGGACTATAAACCTCACGGGCGTTCCCTCTAAGCCGAACACACCGCGTATCTGATTTTCCAAATATCTTAAGTATGAAAAGTGCATAAGCTCCTTACTGTTTACAAAAACCACAAATGTGGGCGGACAGGTTGAAGCCTGCGTCATATAATAAATTTTAAGTCGTTTTCCTTTATCCGATGGTGGCTGAACCTTCATTGTTGCCTCGGACAACACATCGTTTAACATACCTGTTTTTATTCTCATTGAGTTCTGTGCGTGAACGTAATCAATAAGCTCAAACAATTTTTCAACACGCTGACCTGTCAGGGCTGAAATGAATACCTTTGGAGCATAAAGCATAAAACCAAGCTCTAAGTTAATCTCCTCTGTAAAGGTTTTCATTGTGTTTGTGTCTTTTTCTACTAAATCCCACTTGTTTACCGCTATAATCGAGGCTTTACCCTTTTCGTGAGCATAGCCTGCAATTTTTGAGTCCTGCTCAGAAATTCCCTCGTTTGCATCAACAACTATAACACAAACATCGCAGTTATCAATGGCGGAAAGTGAACGAATAACGCTGTAACGTTCAATTCCTTCATAAATTTTCCCTCGTTTTCTCATTCCGGCGGTATCTACAAAGGTGTATTTTTTACCATTCTTTTCAAATTCTGTATCTATCGCATCGCGGGTTGTTCCTGCGATGTTGCTTACAATAACTCGGTTTTCGCCTAAAATTTTATTTAAAAGCGAGGATTTACCTGCGTTGGGTTTTCCAACGATTGCAACTCTCAAAGAATCGTTTTCTTCCTCCGTCTGTTCTAAAAGTTCTTTGGGAATTTTTTCAAAAACTTCGTCTAACAAATCTCCAACACCAAGACCATGAACTGAGGAAATTGCCACAGGGTCGCCAAGTCCTAAGTTGTAAAATTCATAAAAAGCCATCGGTGGCTCACCGCCGTGGTCAACCTTGTTTACGGCTAATACCGTGGGCTTTCCTGCCTTTTGAAGCATTGTGGCAACATCGGCATCTGCCGCAGTTAACCCATCGTGAACGCAGGTTAAAAGAATTACGCAGTCAGCACGCTCAATTGCAATCTCTGCCTGCAGGCGCATACCCTTTAAAATCTCGTTTTCAGAGGAAGGCTCAATACCACCTGTGTCAATGAGGGTAAAGTTTCTTCCGAGCCATTCTGCCTCCATATAAATTCTATCACGGGTAACACCGGGAGTATCATCAACAATCGAAACTCTCGACCCCACTATTTTATTAAAAAGCGTTGATTTTCCGACGTTTGGTCTTCCAACTATTGCAACTGTCGCTTTTCTCATAGTTTTTTCCTTTCTCGTGATTAGTCACCCAAAAGTGCATCCAAAAAAGCTCCTCCGTCATTTTTAACGGGAATAATCTTCATAGATAGCTCTTTTTGCGCATCAATCAGCGTGATGTCGTCTAAAAAAATGTCCTCGTCTGCTTTGAGCATAGATTCCGTAATTAAAACTCTTTCGGCATCTTTTCCTTTAAGCGTTCTTATTAAATCATTACCGCCTAAAAGACCCGAAACTGTTACTTTTCCGCCGAAAAGCTCGTTTTTTACAGAAACCACCTCTGTATCATTTATATTATATCGCATTTTTGCCATATTTACCAGCTTTTTTATAAAATCGTATGAAATTTCTCCCGTTGCAACAACTGTTTTTAAATTTTTCGGTGTTTTTTTGTTAGTTTGCAGCGCCAGAGCAAATTCTGCCTCCATTGAAGCAAGCATTCCAACACCGTTTTCAATCTGAGGAAAGTCCTCATATTCAACTTCTTCAGGGATGTCAATTCCTGCATTTACAAAAAATTCATCAGAGGCATAAACAAACCTTGTTCCAAATTTTTCTAAAAACTTTTTCTGCCAGCCTTTTATCTGATTTATAACCTTTACGCAATCGTCTTTTAAGAAAGGTTCTAAGTGACAAAGCCCTTTTCTGTATGCCGTTAAGCCCACAGGAACAACAGAAACACTTTTTGCAAGTGGTAAATATTTCGACAAATCTGAAATAGTTCTGTCAAGCTCTTCTCCGTCGTTTATCCCCTTGCATAAAACAATCTGCATATTCATTTCTATGTCGTTATCGTAAAGCTTTTGAATTTGCTCTAAAATTTTATTAGCTCTTTTGTTTTTCAACATCTTTACGCGAAGGTCAGGGTTTGTTGTGTGAACCGAGATGTTCACAGGCGAAATACGGTAGCGGATAAGTCTGTTTATGTCCTCATCCTTCATATTGGTCAGGGTAACATAGTTTCCGTATAAAAAAGATAGCCTTGAATCGTCATCTTTAAAATAAAGGGTGTCTCTCATACCCTTTGGCATCTGGTCAATAAAGCAAAAAATGCATTTGTTCTGACAGCTCTTCGGCTTATCAAAAAGCATATTTGAAAAGTTAATTCCTAAGTCTTCTAAGTCTTCATTTACGATTTCAAACTCATATAGGTCACCGTTTTGTTTTTTGACTTCCATCACTATTTCTTCGTTTGTTGCCAAAAACTTATAGTCTAAGTAATCGATTATTTTCTGCCCGTCAATAGATAGTACCAAATCGCCTTTTTCAATTCCAAGTTCTTCTGCGATACTTCCTTTATCTATCGATGAAACAAATGCTCCGTATTTCATAACTTCACCTCCAGAAATGTCAGATAATAAAAATAGAGAAGACAAAAAAGTCTCCTCTACCCTTTTACGCAAATGTTTTACGCTTCTTTTTTTACAACTTCCTTGCCGTTGTAATATCCGCAAGCCTTACAAACTCTGTGACCCATAATAGGCTCACCGCATTTGGGGCAGCTTACAAAACCGGGGATACAAAGTTTCCAGTTTGCTCTTCTTTTATCACGTCTTGCCTTTGAGGTTTTTCTCTTAGGTACTGCCATGATTTAACACCTCCTGAATTTATCACTTAAAATTTTTTAATTTTTCCCATCTTGGATCAATTTCGTCATCTTCGCAATTGCAGGAAGAAACATTTAAGTCAGCTCCGCATTTGGGGCATATTCCTTTGCAATCCTCGCTGCAAATATATTTAGATGACAAGTTAAGTAAAACATTACTTTCAACTATATCTGAAATATCAATCTCATATCCTAAGAAGATAATAACAGAGTCTTTGTCGGTAACGCTTTCACCGTCTTGCGCGAGTGTTTCGCAAAAATCGAAAGCACATTTTCGCTCAAGCTCTTTTAAGCATCTTGCACATTCTGTTTTAAATGTTCCCAAAACAGATGCCGAAAGCTCTAAAACATCTTTACGGCAAACAATTTCGCCCAAAACTTCTACTCCCTCAGGAAATAAAACCCCGAAGCTTTCGGTTTCAGTCAAATCGACTTTGCCTGATATTTTTAAAACTGCACCGTCGTTATTTAAAACAGAGCTTAAATCACACAGCATAGTTTTCCGCCTTTCTGACACATTGTTTAAACATTCTATCACACAATGCTCTATATATTATATCTGTTAAAAGTTCAAATGTCAAGGTTTTTTTTATTTTTTTAATAAACTGGAGCGCCTGATTTTGTAAAGTCATCATAAACCTTGCGTTCTTTTACCTTGCTTTCTTCTCCCAATGTTTTTGAAACCTCACGAAGCATCTTAACAACAGCCTCCGTGCAGGCATCAAATCCCGCTTCTGTTGGATGCAGGCAGTCGTCTGCTCTTATGTATTTTTCAACGTCTTTTATCAAAACTCCAAAAAGGTCGTTGATTATAACGCCTTTTTCTTCCAACAAGGGAACAATTAAGCTGTTATATCTTTCAATATCCTTCGTTTTAATGTGAGGGTTTCCCTCTCGAACAGGAGTTGTGGTAGCAAAAATGAGTTTATCGCATCTTTCTAAAAGAAGGTCTGCAATTCTCAGCATATTTGAAACATATTCGTCTTCTGATGTAAAAAGCCCATCGCCAAAAACATCACAAACGTCCCAAAGGCCGTTGTTCCAGTGAATAATACGGCTTCCTGCAATGCCTTTTTCCCAATCAAAAATTCCTCTTAATGTGTTTTTGCAAAAACGGCAGTTTTCTTCAGGTTGAAAAAATTCAAATTCATCTTTTAAAATTTCGGGAACCTTTAAACCATATCCCCAAGTTCTTATTGAATCGCCAAGTAATGTTACCTTTATCATATTATCCTACTCCAATCCGAAAAATCTGTTTCTATATTTTTCTATCACTTTATCTGCACGAGCAAGGTTTTCTTTTGCACCTTTCTCGCCGTGAATATAGTCAAACATACATCTTCCCGACTCGTAGCAAAGCTTTTTATGAGTTGGGAAATAGTTTTCAAGCAGAAAGTATGCATATTTTACCATACGCAGATTTCCTACAACCTGAATGTCGCCATGAGGCATTACCCAGACAGCAACGCTCTGGTGATTCATAACGCTTCCTAAAATATCCTTTTTGTCCTTTGTTATTGTAATAGTATATTTTTTATCAAAGCCCATATCGCCCGTTGTGCAAACTGCGTGGGAATCGCTTGAGCCAACAACGGGATAATTCATCCCCATTGCACGTGATTCATTGTAAAGAGCAATCTGCATAGGAACATTTCCGCCGCCAACAACCTCATAAATATCGTTGTAGCCTCTTTTTAAAACTTCGAAAAACATCTTGGTCTGCATATTCTGAATATCCCAGCAAATTCTCCAGCAAGGGTGAGCAAGAACAGATAATCCACCTGCTTTTTTAATTTCTTTATGTATCCATGCTCTCCACGTAAGCTCTTCTTTATTTATTCCATCGGATGCCTCTATTGTCTTTGAAAGTGCTAAAACTTCCTTTTCAACTCTTTCGTGCTCATTTAAAATAATATCGTTAACGCTGTATTTTGCGCCCAAATTTACAATGTGATAAACGCCCATATCCTGATTATGAACTTCTTCGCCGTAGATTATTTCCATGGCACAGTCTGAGTCTTTATAAGCTTTTGCCGCTTCCTGATAGCCTTTATCATTGTGGTGGTCAGTTATTGCCAAAAAGTCGTAGCCTGAGCTTCTGTAGCTTGCCACAACATTTTCAGGCGGTCTCTCACCATCTGAGCAAAGGGAATGAAGATGTAAATCTCCGCGCAAAGCAACACTTCCGTATAAATCTTCTTCTAAGCAGTAAATGCTAAAATCAGTTCTGCAAAAAACATCTTTCCAGTTTTCTTTAAAGCCTGTTTTTAAAGGTTTTGCTCCCTTTTCTTCATCTTCAAAAATGAACACACGCCATTCCTGGTCTCCGTAAAATTCATATTCAAAGCTTAAGATTCCGTTTTCATATTTACATGGAACTTTAGCACCATCCGTACAGTGAAGATAAGTTGTACTCACTCTCTGAGATTCCCAGTCTTCTACACCGTCAACCAGAATATAGTAAGCTTTTTCAGGGAAAGCTCCCCTGATGTTGATTTTTGTTTTAACTCCACTTTTTACAACACGGGGCCAGATTTCATACTTCTCCTGCTTGTAGTCGTACATCTTTTTCTCTCCTTTTTATTTCTCAGAAATTACAAATTTCTGAAACACACTTTTTGGCTATTTTGATTTCTTCCTTAGAAATTTCTTCATCAAAATCTGAAAATGTATTATCTTTAATATCGTTTCCTGATAAAATCCCATACCAAAGCAATCCAAGTGTAAATCTGCCAAGTCCGTAGCTTGCATGGAATGTATCTCTGTGCACTTTTTTTATTCCTGATGCGATAAGTTTTTGAAAAGCTTCCCCCGATGGAATAACTAAATCTGCACTAACCGCTTCAGCAGCTTTTTCGTAAGATTCTTTTATATCCTTAAACATATCAGTATGATTTTTATATCCCAATTCATCATTCAATCTCTGACAGTCCTGCTCATACGCCCATGTCTGATGAATGGCAATCTTGGCTTTAGGCACACAGAGTCTTACATATTCAATTATTCTATCAAGGTAGGGCTGATATGTTTCATAGTAAGGCGATTCGTGGCTTACCTGCTGGATTGTCACAACGTCCCAGTTACGATTTAATAGCGCCTCTTTTAAAGAAACCTTAAAACCTGTACTTTCTCCATTCATTTCAAGAGTATATGCTTTTTCTCCGCTTTGCATATTTCTATAATGAAGCGAAAGAGGACAGCCTCCTATATAAAGATTGAATGTGTTGAGAGTAAATCCATCACGCTTTGCAATCTGGTGCAAATATCTTTGAGCATCCTCTGAAAAACTATTACCAACTGATAAAATGTTCATTTTAAACTACTCCTTTTTATAAATTTCTACATCATACGACTCGTGTCAAGTCGGGATCAAAAATTATATGCTTATATTTTGCATTGTAATTCCATGAAACAAAATGCAAACTATAACACTAATTGCATTTGCAACACATAACCACCAAAACATCTTTTTGAAGTTATGTTTGAATACAAATTTAATGGTAAAACCTTCAATCAAAACATTAGAAAGTATGGCAAAAATATAGCTCATCAGCCAATGAGTAGGATGAAACGTGCCTGTGCCAAAGGGTATCATTAATATTTCACCCACAAAACCACTCAATGGTATCGCAACAATCCCCAAAACAGCGGACATCAAATTCATGACAAAGGCTATCAAAACCGACCTCAAATATGATTCTTTTAAAAAGCATTTTACAAATATTATCTCAATTCCAAGACTGATTAGTATCACATACCAACTTCTCATACCTTCTGCAATATATAAAGATGGCCAAACCATATTTGCACTTGCATAAATAGGTATTAAAAAAAACGATATAAAACAAATCAAGCTAAATCTGGTTTTTTCCTTATCCATAGTATTTTCCCCAATCGACACAAGCTGTGTTACAATCCCTGTCCTATTTATTCTTACATATAAAATTGTACTTTTTTTACAATAATTTTATTTTATCATAGTCCGATTTGAAATTCAATATAAAAAAGAAAAAACGCATCGGAAAAACCGATGCGTAATTTCACAAATTAAATTGTTGTTTACAATCAAACGCTTCTTTCAACTTTGTTTGAACGAAGACATCTTGAGCAAACGTGTAAGGTTTTGGGTGTACCGTTAACAACTGCTTTAACAGTTCTTATATTCGGTTTCCAAGCTCTGTTACTTCTTCTGTGAGAATGACTCACTTTAATTCCGAATGTAACGCCTTTTCCGCAAATTTCACATTTAGCCATCTATAAGCACCTCCATGTTCTCTCGTAAAAATCAACTAATAATAAACAGCAAATTCAATTATAACAGAAAAATTTAGTAAATGCAAGCATTTTTTTAAATTTTTTATCTGATAACTCTTACTGAGTAAACACCGTCAACCGCTGCTAATTCTTCTTTGATAGAATCAGGAGCATCGCCGTCGATATCCATAATTGTGTATGCATTTTCTTTTTTGCTCTTATTGAGCATATTTACAATATTAATTCCTTTGTCGCCTACGATTGTTGAAAGGTTTGAAAGAATTGAGGGAACATTTTTGTGTGTTATAGCAATTCTAACACCTGCTCTTGCCATTTCGCAGTCGGGGAAGTTAACTGAATTTTTGATGTTACCGTTTTCTAAGAACTCGCGGAGTTCATCTGCTGCCATCATAGCACAATTATCCTCAGACTCAGGTGTTGATGCGCCAAGGTGAGGAATTGCAACAACGTTTTCCATTGAAAGAACAGCGTCGTTGGGGAAATCTGTTACGTAGCAAGCAACTTTCCCTTCTTCCAATGCAACTGCCAAGTCTGCATCGTTAACTAATGAGCCACGTGCAAAGTTTAAAATTCTGATGCCGTCTTTCATTTTAGCGAAAGCCTCTTTATTGATTGAGCCGTTTGTTGCATCATTTGCAGGCATATGAAGTGTTAAATAGTCGCTGTTTTCAAAAACTTCGTCCATAGATGCTGCGTGGATGATGCCTGATGATAATCTCCAAGCTGCGTCAACTGTCATAAAGGGGTCGTAGCCGATAACCTTCATACCGAGGCTTTCTGCAGCATTTGCCACCATAGCACCGATAGCACCAAGACCTATAACGCCTAATGTTTTACCTTTTATTTCAGGACCAACGTATGAGCTCTTACCTTTTTCAACTGTTTTTCCAACCTCAGCACCTGAAAGTGTTTTTGCCCATTCGATACCCGCAACAACTTTTCTTGATGCCAACAAGAGACCCAAAATAACGAGTTCTTTAACCGCGTTAGCGTTTGCACCGGGTGTGTTGAATACAACAATACCTTTTTCTGTGCATTTTTCAATAGGAATATTGTTAACGCCTGCGCCTGCTCTTGCTACACCCTTCAAGTTAGCGCCAAGCTCCATATCGTGCATTGAAAAGCTTCTTAAAACGATACCGTCGGGGTCGGCACAATCGTCTGAAATTTTGTAGTTTGCACCGAATTTATCTAAGCCACAGCTTGCAATTTTGTTTAAAGTAAGAATATCATACATTTTTTACAACCCTTTCTTGTTTACTAAAAATTATTTATTTTCAGCTTCGAATTTCTTCATAAATTCAACTAAAGCGCGAACGCCCTCAATCGGCATAGCGTTATAGATACTTGCACGCATACCGCCAACTGTTCTGTGACCTTTTAAGTTAACAAAGCCGGCTTCTTTTGATTCTTTAACGAATTTAGCGTCTAATTCCTCATTACCTGTAACAAAGGGAATATTCATTAAAGAACGGTCCTCAGGAACAACTGTACCACGGAACATTTCAGAAGAATCAAGGAAATCATATAAGATTTTAGCTTTTTCTTCGTTCATTTTCTGAACAGCTGCAACACCGCCCTGCTCTTTAATCCACTCTAAAACGAGCTTCATAACGTAGATACCGTATGTAGGAGGTGTGTTATACATTGAACCGTTGTCAACGTGAATCTGGTAGTTGAACATTGTAGGTGTAATATCCATCTGGTTACCGATTAAGTCTTCCCTGATAATACAGAGTGTAACACCTGCAGGACCTAAGTTTTTCTGAGCACCTGCGTAAAGCATGCCAAATTTAGAAACATCGATAACTTCTGACATAACCATTGATGAAATATCAGCAATCAACGGAACGTCGCCTGTGTCTGGAAGTTCGTTATATTTTGTTCCGTAGATTGTATTGTTCATACAAATGTAAAAATAGTCTGCATCTTTTGAAAATGTTTCTTTATCAAGCTTAGGAATGTAGCTGAAGGTTTTGTCAGCCGAAGATGCAATTTCATTAACTTCTATGTATCTTTTAGCTTCCTGAGCTGCTTTTTTAGCCCACTGGCCTGTAACAACGATGTCGCACTTTTTGTTTTTGTTACCAATGTTCATGGGAATCATTGTAAACTGGCTGGATGCACCACCCTGTAAGAATAAAACCTTATAATTATCAGGAACATTCATAAGCTCACGAACTAAAGCTTCGCAACCGTTTATAATTGCTTCATAGTCTTTTGAACGGTGGCTCATTTCCATAACTGACATACCGCAGCCTTCGTAATTTACCATCTGGTCAGCAGCCTTCTGTAAAACTGATTCGGGAAGCATAGAAGGACCTGCAGAAAAATTGTATACTCTATCCATTGTTAAAACCTCCGTGTAATTTTAAATTTACATATTATTATACCTCAACCAAAGGTAGATAGTCAAGAGTTTAACAAACTTTTTTTCAAAAAAAATAAACAAAAATTCATTCATCCAAAAAAGGCCGCTTGTGCGACCTTTTTTAAAGATTTAACCTTGCTTTTATTGTTTCAATATATTGGGACGGCGATATATTTTCATACTGTTTAAATACTCTGCTGAAATAGTGAATAGAAGAAAATCCTACAATCTCGGAAATCTGAGTTAAATTTACGTTCCCTTCTCTCATGAGCCTTTTGGCTTCCTTTATCTTTAACGTATTTATATATTTCACCAAAGTAACCCCATATGCGCTTTTAAACATATAGCAAAGCTTGCTTTTATTGGTGTTGAATAAGAAACACAGTTCACCTAAAGTGATTTTCTCTTTATAGTTTTCGGTTACATAGTTATAAATCTCACCGGTTTTGGAATTTAAAAATTCAAACTGATTAATTGCATTCTCCGTTTTAGTACCTCGTATGAGTTCGATTAAAAAGGTTTCAAGCTTGAATCTTATCATCTGGTCAGAGCAGGATATTCTTTACGTTTTTTCATATACTTCTGGTTTGGAATATCATAGGGTGGAAGAAAAACATTTCTCCCCTCTCTTATCACTTCGGTTAATAGCTTTTGCTGTTCAGAGTTGAGCGTTACAGGTATCTCAGAAAAAACATCAAGTTGTGGGCACATACACTCAAATCCTATAATTATCACGTTAGGAGCACTGTTTTCGCCACATGTTAAAGAATGGGTTTCACCGAGCTTATGAATTATAAGCTCATTTTTTTAAGCTGACCCTTGTAATTTTCTGCATTTACATTGATTGTTCCGTTATCCACATAAACAAGCTCGCGGAATGCATGATTGTTTTCAAGCGTGTTATATTGATTAGTTAAACTCATAATAATGAATATTTGCAATTCTTGAAACACTGAGCACCTCGTCAAACTCTTTAAGCTGAAATTCCAAAGCTATCACCTCTTGATTTTATCTTAGCATAAAAGAACAAATTGTCAACAAAATTTCTTTAAAAAAATTATTTTTTCATAATTTTGTGCAAACACTTCTTAAGAAAATGTAAATACAAAAAATAGATTTAGAAGTATAATAAAATGTGTATAATCACATTATGAAAGGATGACGAAAATGTCAAGAATATGCATACCCGATTACGAATACAAAGAAAGAATAGCTAAAGCTGCAAAATTAGTGCGCGAAAAAGGCCTTGATGTTATGGTTGTGTCAAGCACCGAGTCAGACTACGCAAACGCAAGATATTTTTCAGGCTTCTGGCCGTTATTTGAACGTGCCGGCGTTGCAATTTCAGCAAACGGCGACGCGGCTTTAATGGTAGGTCCTGAATGTATTATCTTTGCAAAAGACGTTGCTAAAATGGACAAAATCTTCTGCTTAAGAGAGTTCAGAGAATCAGCTGAC
>JAZNOF010000007.1:0-1983 GCA_045580665.1 Congzhengia sp. | reverse complement strand
GCAACGCTGAAAATCTGCTTGAAAAACACCCGTTTATAGACGCGATTATAGCGGGTGAAGGGGAGCAGGCAACTTATGAAATGATAACAGGTGGAATAAAAACAAAAATTATTCAGGGGACGCCAACCGACTTATCCCAAATAGGATTTATATATTCTGACGATGATCTTGCGGAAAAAAACAGAATTTTTTATTACGAAAGCTCGCGTGGATGTCCCTTTAACTGTGCATACTGCCTTTCCTGTATTGACAAGGGCGTGAGATATAAGCCCGTAGAGCAGGTGGAAAATGAACTTAAGCAGTTTACAGAGGCAGGAGTCCGTCTCGTGAAATTTGTTGACAGGACCTTCAATTCCGATATGCCGCGTGCCAAGAAAATACTTGAAATAATAAAAAACCTCGGTGGAGAGACCGAGTTTCATATTGAAATAAACCCCGACAGTATAGATGAGGAATTCATATATATGCTGGGGCAGATAAAGGATAATATCCGTATAGAAGCGGGGCTTCAGAGCATCAATCCCGACACCCTTGCTGCAGTTCACCGTCCATGTAATCTGGGGCGGATAAAAAGAAATATGCGCGAAATCCGCATAGCAGGAATAACAATTCATCTGGACCTTATTGCAGGTCTTCCGCATGAGGATTTTGAAAGCTTTAAAAAGAGTTTTAATTTTGCATTTGACCTTGCACCCGATGAGCTTCAGCTTGGCTTTTTGAAGGTTCTTCCGGGCACTCTTATGCACAAAGAAGCGGAAAAATATGGTATGGTTTTTGATGAGTTTCCCCCTTATGAAATTATATCAAACGACTGTCTTTCTGCAAAGGATATTGCTACCCTTAAAAATCTTGAAGCAGTGCTTGACATTTACCATAACTCGGGAATGCTGAAATACACTGAAAAGCATCTGCTTGAAAAGTTTGAGTCACCGTTTGGTACGTATAATATGCTTGGAAAACGTTATGCCCAAAAGGGATATCTTGACTTTCCCCATCAAAGAGCAGAATATTTTGAGTTTTTGCACGATTTTGCAAATGACTTAAAGGAAGAACTTACAAAGGATTATTTTCTTTCCTGCAGGGGAGGAAAAAGCCCATCATGGATGAAAGAATATCCGCTTGAAAAAGGGAAAATAAATATGATTTTATCAGAGGGCAGATTTGAAAATTTGCCTACCCTTGAAAAAATAAAACCTACCGAAAGACATAAATTCGTTAAATTTTATGCTCTTGATGAAAAGGTGTTTATGGTTTCATATCCCGATGAGACGGTTATAGAAATAACAAGAGAATATGAAAAAAGCCCACTCGCTTGAGTGGGCTTTAAATGTTAGTTTTTCTTGTTTTTTGCCATCATCATTGCGCGGACTTTTAATGGGAGACCGAACAGGTTGATAAATCCTGCAGAGTCTTTCTGGTCATAAACTTCATCTTCGCTGAAGGTTGCAATCTCTTCATCGTAGAGTGAGTAGGGAGATGTGCAGCCGGCAGGCGTAACCATACCTTTATAAAGTTTAAGCTTAACTGTACCTGTTACAGTTTCCTGCGTGGAATCAACAAATGCACTCATAGCTTCGCGGAGCGGTGTGTACCACAGACCGTCATAAACAAGGTCAGCAAATTTGTTTGCAAGGTCAAGTTTATAGTGAAGTGTCTGTTTGTCAAGACAGAGATATTCAAGCTCTTTGTGAGCGGCATAAAGAACTGTTCCGCCGGGAGTTTCATAAACGCCACGGCTCTTCATACCAACAAGTCTGTTTTCAACGATATCGTCAATACCAACGCCGTTAGCACCTGCGATTTCGTTAACTTTTGTAAGAAGTTCAACTGCGCTGTCATATTTTTTGCCGTCAATTGCTACAGGTACACCTTTTTCAAAGTCAATAGTGATATATGTAGCTTTGTCGGGAGCTTTTTCCGGGGGAACAATCATTTTTAAGATTTTTTCGTAATTAGGTTCGTTAGCAGGATCTTCAAGGTCCA
>JAZNOF010000006.1:0-40659 GCA_045580665.1 Congzhengia sp. | reverse complement strand
ATATCTGTGCTCTCTTGCTTATAGTCCAATATATTTCCTTAGCTTTTCCGCGTCTCCGTCGAATAAATATCCATTTATGTTTACGTTCTTTGCGCCTTTAATATTTATTTTGCTGTCATCTATAAAAAGGCATTCTTCTCTTTTTAAATTATATTTTCCAAGTATGTGTTCAAAAATCTCTGTACTGGGCTTTACTATGTTTATTTCTCCTGAAAAAACCAACCCATCAAAGTAGCTAAAAAGGTCATTTATCCATTCAACTTTACAATAGTATTTTTTAAATCCTGTACTGATATTTGATAAAAGATACATCTTTTTCCCGCTTTTATGTATGTCATATATCAATTTTTGCATCCCCTGAACGGGTGTTAAGTTGTTTATCCAGTTGTCATATACTGTGCATGAGATTTCTTTTAATTCATCTGGCACACGATTTCGAATTGATTCTTTTACCTCTTCATCTGTAATTGTTCCCGCGTCAAGCTTATTCCAGTAAAGCCTGTCAAAAACAATGTTGCTTATATACTTTTTCGTTTCTTCATCCGAGACGTATGGTGCCGTAAGTTTTTCGGGATAGAATTCTGCAAGAACATTTCCAAAATCAAATATATAGTTTTTAATCATTCGTATCCCTCCTGATAAATTGTTTATAAATTTACCATATAGGTTAAAATAACCAAACAAATATGTGTTTATTATATAACATTTTTGCACCGTTTTCAATAGATAGAAAAAAGGTTTGAGAAATTTGTCCAAACCTTATCTATTGAATAAATAAAATTTGAATACAGTAAAATAATAACATAAAGCAATTTTTTTGTAATCAAACATTTATTCAGCCAATATGGAAACAAACTGTAAACTTTTAATAATTCTTTGACATAGGGGCGCATTTGTGGTATACTAAAAAATGGATTATTTTAGATATGACTTAAATTAACTGAGGTGAAATATTTTGAAGAAATTACTCGAAAAACTAATCGGTTCATATAGTGACAGAGAGCTTAAAAAGGTTCGTCCTATTGCTGACAGTGTAATGGCTTTGGAGGATGAATATTCAAAGCTTTCAGAAGACGAACTTAAGGCAAAAACATCTGAATTCAAGGCTCGTTTAGAAAAAGGCGAAACGTTAGACGATATTTTGCCCGAAGCTTTTGCAACCGTTCGTGAGGCATCCTGGCGAGTGCTTGGAATGAAGCATTTTTATGTTCAGGTTCTGGGCGGAATTATTCTTCACCAGGGAAGAATTGCCGAAATGAAAACAGGTGAAGGTAAAACTTTGGTTTCAACCCTTCCTGCATACCTTAATGCTCTTTCGGGAAAAGGCGTTCATATTGTTACTGTCAACGATTACCTCGCAATGCGTGACAGTGAGTGGATGGGAAAGGTATTTAAGTATCTTGGCTTAACTGTTGGTCTTATTATCCACGAGGTTGACCCGAAAGACCGTAAAAAAGAGTATGACGCAGACATCACCTACGGAACAAATAATGAGTTCGGTTTTGACTATCTTCGTGATAACATGGTTATTTATAAAGAACAGATGGTTCAGCGCGGTCAGAACTTTGCCGTTGTGGACGAGGTTGACTCAATTTTAATTGACGAGGCAAGAACTCCCCTTATTATTTCAGGCGCGGGGGATAAGTCAACAGAGCTTTACCAGATTGTTGACAGATTTGTTAAAACCTTAAAGGCTCACAGAGTTACTGAAAGCGACACAAAAACATCAGACGAAAATATAGATGCAGATTACCTGATAGACGAAAAGGCAAAAACTGCAACACTTTTAAAGTCGGGTGTTGAAAAAGCAGAGCGTGCCTTTAATTTAGAAAACCTTTCAGACCCCGAGAATATGACCCTTTCTCATCATATCAATCAGGCACTAAAGGCGAACGGAACAATGGCTCGTGACCGTGACTATGTGGTAAAAGACGGAGAAGTAATTATAGTTGATGAATTTACCGGCCGTATGATGTTCGGAAGACGTTACAGCGACGGACTTCATCAGGCAATTGAAGCAAAAGAGCACGTTAAAGTTGAGCGTGAAAGCAAAACTTTAGCTACAATCACTTTCCAGAACTATTTTAGACTCTACACAAAGCTTTCGGGTATGACTGGTACAGCACAGACCGAAGAATCAGAATTTCAGGAAATTTATAAGCTTGACGTTATCGTTGTTCCTACAAATAAAGAGCTTGCAAGACGCGACGAATCAGACGCGGTTTACAAAACCGAAAAGGGTAAGTTTATGTCTGTTGTTGAGCAGGTTAAAAAGTGCAACGAAAAAGGTCAGCCTGTGCTTGTTGGTACGGTTACAATCGAAAAGTCTGAGGCACTCTCTGCTATGCTTAAAAGAAACGGCATTAAGCACGAGGTGTTAAACGCTAAATTCCACGAAAAAGAGGCAGAGATTATCGCTCAGGCGGGAAAACTCGGTGCAGTTACAATTGCTACAAATATGGCAGGCCGTGGTACTGATATTATGCTTGGCGGAAATGCTGAGTTTATGGCAAAGCACGAAATGAAGCGCCTTGGTTTTTCTGACGAAATGATTTTAGAGGCGACGGGCTTTGGCGAAACAGATAACGAAGAAATTTTAAATGCAAGAAAAACATTTTCTGATTTACTTGCAAAGTACAAAGAGGAAATCGCTCCCGAGGCTGAAAAAGTAAGAGAGGCAGGCGGTCTTTATATCATCGGTACAGAACGCCACGAATCACGTCGAATTGATAATCAGCTCCGTGGCCGTGCAGGCCGTCAGGGCGACCCGGGAACATCTAAGTTCTTTATCTCATTAGAAGATGATTTGATGCGTCTTTTCGGGTCTGACCGTGTTAAAGGCATTGTTGACACTTTAGGGCTTGACGAAAGCGAAGCTATTGAAAATAAAATGCTCACCAACGCTATTGAAACATCACAGAAACGTGTTGAGGGCAGAAACTTTGATATAAGAAAGCACGTTTTGCAGTATGACGATGTTATGAATCAGCAAAGAGAAGTTATTTACTCTCAGCGTCAGAGGGTGTTAAACGGCGACAGTATCAAAGACTATATTATGAAAATGATTGAAGATTTTACAGACGAAGCTATTCTTCGTTACACAGGCGAAGAAGATGATGCAACTGCGTGGAATCTTTCGGGCTTGATTGAATTTTTAGAAAGCATATATCTTGAAAAGGACTCTGTTTCATTTACCGACGGCGAGATTGAAACGCTTTCAAAAGAAGCTTTAAAAGATGTTTTAGTTGAAAAGGCTAAGGAATATTATGAAGCGCGCGAATCAGAATTCGGCGAAGAAACTATGCGTGAAATTGAGCGCGTGGCACTTCTTCGTGTAGTTGACAGTAAGTGGATTGACCATATTGACGCTATGGACCAGTTAAAGAGCGGAATTTCTCTTCGTGCATACGGTCAGCACGACCCTGTTGTTGAATATAAATTCGAAGGCTTTGATATGTTTGAGGAAATGATAGCGGCAATAAGGGAAGAAACCTTGAAGCTTATTTATCATGCCCGTGTTGAAGCTCCTGTTGAGCGTGTTCAGGTTGCAAAACCTATCCACGCAGCAAGTGATGGGTCTTTAGCTCCCTCTCAGAGAAGAGCAGATGACAAGGTTGGAAGAAATGACCCCTGCCCCTGCGGATCAGGCAAAAAATATAAAAAGTGCTGCGGTCAAAACGCAGAGTAATTCTTAAAGGAATGTGTTTTTATGTACACTATCACAGACTACCTGATGTATTATAAAGACATAAGTATAAAAGATGTTCATTGGAACACTCAGGATAACCTTTTGTGTGCTATGCTTACGTATCTGCCCATAGACTCGTTCAAAGGTGCAGTAACGTTTTCAGAATTTTACAGTCGCGCCCAAAAAGCGCGTGAACGCGAAAAGAACAATTCCATTGCGCCGGATAGCTACAAAATGCTTGAAATTATAAAAGATTCTAAAAGATATAAGGATTTAAAAGCCTATAATTTTGTCAGCTATAAAAATAATGAGGCACAGTTTGGCGCTGTAACCTTCAGGATAAAAGGCGAAACGATTGTTGCATTTATGGGAACTGACTATTCTTTAATCGGCTGGTTTGAAAACTTCAGGCTGAGCTATGAATATCCCACAAAAACGCATCTTTTGGCTATTAACTACCTTAAAGAAAACGTAAGGGTTTTTGAAAATAAAAACCTCTATCTTGCAGGTCACTCCAAAGGCGGAAATCTTGCTTTGGTAAGTGCAATGGAGGCGCCGAAGCATATAAAAAGCCGAATTAAAAAGATATACAATTTTGACGGGCCGGGACTACGGCTTGAAGAATTTGAAAGCGATAAATTTGAAAAAATATCAGAAAATCTTGAAAATATCGTGCCTGACGGCTCGGTAGTGGGAGTGCTTTTAAACAACAAAAACTATATAGTCGTAAAAAGCGAAAGCACTGCAATAAATAAGCACAATCCTGCAAACTGGAGTTTGTTTGGAGAGCGTTTCGTTTTGTCGAAGCTTTCAAACGTGAGTAAACAGCTTCACGAAAGCTCAACCAAAGGACTCGAAAAGGTGAGCCGAGCAGAACGAAAAAAGGCATTTGAGGCAATTTTTAAAAGCTTTGAGGGTGAACATTCCCGTGATTTTCAGGTGTCTCTGCAAGGCATTATAAAGGTTTATAAAAACATTAAAAATATTGAGCCCGAGGCAAAAAAATGTATTGATGCTATTGTGGACTCAATACTTAAAGTACAATTATTTAATAAAAATAAAGAGTAAGGACTGATAAAATGACAGTTGAATTCGACAGATACCGTTTGGATTTAGAGTCGATGGAAAACGATATAAACGAAATGGAAGACTCTCTTGGAATTGAAAAGCTTATATCCGAGATAAAAGATTTAGAGGAGGAAACTGCAAAGGAAGGCTTCTGGGATGACCTTGAAAATTCACAGAAGGTTTTACAGAAAACCAAACAGTTAAAAGCAAAGGTTGATGCGTTTAACTCACTTAAAGGCGAGTGGGAGGATATGTGTACTTTAGTTGAGCTTGCCATTGATGAAGATGATGAATCCCTGCTTCCCGAGGTTGAGGAAGGCTACAAAAAGCTTGTTGCTGACCTCGAACAGATGAAACTTGACACGCTCCTTTCAGGAAAATACGATGCTAACAACGCAATTATCGCAATTCACCCCGGTGCAGGCGGTACGGAGGCTCAGGACTGGGCGTCTATGCTCCTTCGTATGTATCAGAGGTGGGGAGAGCGCCGTGGATTTACCGTTGAAACATTAGACTTTTTGGCAGGTGATGAAGCAGGCGTTAAAAGCGTTACAATTCAGCTTAGCGGCCCTAACGCTTACGGCTATGCTAAGTGCGAAAAAGGCGTTCACCGTTTGGTCAGAATTTCGCCTTTTGACGCATCGGGAAGACGCCATACATCATTTGCATCAGTAGACGTTATGCCTGAAATTAACGATGATATAGAGGTTAATATTAACCCTGAAGATATAAGAGTTGATACTTTCCGCGCAAGCGGTGCCGGCGGTCAGCATATCAATAAGACCGACTCGGCTATCCGTATGACGCATATTCCTACGGGCGTTGTGGTATCCTGCCAAAGCGAACGTTCACAGCACCAGAACAGAGAAACTGCTATGAAAATGCTTAAGGCTAAGCTTTTTGAAATAGCTGAACGTGAACAGATGGAAAAAATCGAGGACTTGAAAGGCGATATGAAAGATATTGCCTGGGGTAGCCAGATTCGCTCTTACGTTTTCCACCCATACAATATGGTTAAAGACCATAGAACAAACTTTGAAGTGGGTAATATCGGCGCAGTTATGGACGGAGATTTGGATAGTTTCATTAATGAATATCTTAAGGCAGCGAATACAGGGAATCTTAATCTAAAATAAAAACAAACAGCGCATAAGCTACAGATTGATAGGGAAGTTTTTATAAACTTCTCTATTTTTTTATGCATTTGCCTGCGGCAGGCGTGGCTTTTGCCGTAACAAAAGCTACCCGTCGTAGACACAATGAAAAAAAGAAGGCAAGGAAGTTTTTCTTCCTTACCTTGCGTTAGCATGTGCGCTGTTTATCCTTATTTACAATAATTTTCAATATAACTGTCAATCGCTCTTTCGATAATGTTAATTGCCTCGTCTGCACCTTTAACTTCGCTTACTGCGGTTTGTTTTCCCTCAAGCTCTTTGTAAACTTTAAAAAAGTGAGTCATTTCCTCAAAAATATGGGGTGGAAGCTGAGAAATATCTGTGTATGAATTGTAGCTGGGGTCGTTTTGCGGAATAGCAATAATCTTATCGTCGGCGCGACCATTATCGACCATAGATATAACGCCAATAGGATAACACTCAACCATTGTTAATGGGTGAATACTTTCAGAGCATAAAAGCAAAACATCCAATGGGTCTAAGTCGTCCGCATAGGTTCTCGGAATAAAACCATAGTTTGCGGGATAGTGTGTTGATGTATATAAAATTCTGTCAAGCTTTAAAAGACCTGTTTCCTTATCAAGCTCATACTTATTTTTGCTTCCCTTTGAAATTTCAATAACTGCAACAAACTTGTCCTTCGAAATTCTCTTTGGGCTTATATTATGCCATATATTCATAAAATCGCTCCTTTCGATATTATATATATTATACCACTTTTAAAAAATTTTTCAACTATATTGACATAAAATAAATAAATGTATAGAATATAAATAAGGGGGGAGTGTTGTGGTAAAAGTTTTCGGTTGTGATGTAACAAAAATTTCGGATGTTGATATTGCAAAATCATACAAAACATTGTGTAGTGAAAGAAAAGAAAAGGCTAATCGCATAAAAGATGTTAAGGCAAAAAAACTGTCAATCTGTGCAGGTGCGCTTATGCAGTATTCACTCTCTAAGATTACGGGACTTCCGCGCGAGATGATACGGTATAAAACCTATGACAACGGAAAGCCTTATGCTGAAAACATCAATCTTCATTTCAGCCTTGCTCATTCGAGTAATCTGGTGATTTGCGCAGTATCCGATAGCCCCATAGGTGTTGATGCAGAAAAAATAAGACACGTTAATACAGATATTGCAAGAAAATATTTTACCCAAAAAGAAAGAGGATATGTTTTAGAAAATAAATCGAAAGCTATTTCACGATTTTTTGAAGTATGGACAAGAAAAGAAGCGTATGTAAAGATGCTTGGAACAGGAATTACAGACTTTTTGACTTTTGACTCCCTGAACGAAACTATAAGCACTAAAAAAATCGGAGATTACATAATTTCATTAACTTGTGAAAAATTTCCTGAAATTGAATACGTAAAAAAGCTCCATTCATAGAATGGAGCTTTTTTATTGTTTTAGTCGCAACAACCGTTTCCGTAGTCACAGTCTTCACGCTCGGGCGGGAAAAACTCGTCGAAGGGGAAGCAGATTTTATCAAACAAATCGCAGGGACTTTCGTCGCATGATGTTGTACATTCCTTTTCGGGAACGCAGAAGTCGATAGCAGGAATTAAGAGCTGAACGCTTCTTTCGATTTTCACGATTGAGAAAAGACCGATAGAAACGAAAACACGCTTTCTTTCACCACTCAAAACCAACCTGTCATCAAACACATTGCAGATGCACTCGGGAATTGTGGTGAAGTCTAAATCGTCTGTGCAGCAGCATTTTTCGTCGTCTAAATCAACAACCTTTGCGCCTAAGCACAAGGGGTCAACAACCTCAACAACCGCCTTTGGCATATTGGTTTTCTGCCAGAGCTGTTCGTCAAAGCTGTCGTAGCTATAGCGTGACTGGAACACTTTTGCTGTACCCTCTGAACCAAATAGGATAACCTTTTTGTCAAAAGTAGCAAGGCCCTCAACTGTTGTGGGTTTTCCAACGCCTAAGAAAACATCCAACGTAATTTTAAAGAAGAATTTAATGTCAACTGTGTAGTAGCCTCTGTTAAAGGGAATAGGCTCAACATCGGGGAACGCCCAGATGATTTCCGCCTTTCTGCACTTAACATTTACCGCTTTGTCGATTAATTCCTGACCGCAGGCTGTTAAAAATACGCGGGCATCCTCGATACAGTCTTTATCCTTACAAGAATCGTAGACTTTATCTGTATGTACGCAAACCGAACCCTGAATATCCTGACAAGGTGATGTTGCCGAAGGATAACGTTTATCTCCCATAATTTACCTCCTGATAAAATATATTTTGAGAAACATTCTCTACAACATATTATGTGGGAGGTTATGATATGTGAACGCTTATGCATGTACATTTTTGTCAAAAAAGAATTTTTTATAGGACTTGCAAGATTAAAATTTTAAAGCATATAAATTTTAACATATTAAATTTTTGAGGTTGATTTTATGCTTTCAGGACTTACATTTGCACTTATGTACTTTTTGAAGTACGGTCTGTTTTTGATTTCCTATGTATCGGGGCAGAATAACTTTCCGAAACCCTTATCCCCTGCCGATGAAAAGAAATATTTGCATCTTGCGTCAAAGGGGGATAAAAACGCAAAGGATGTTCTTATAGAAAGGAATTTAAGACTTGTTGCCCATATTGCAAAAAAGTATAATCAGGTGGGGGGATGTGACGATGAGGATTTAATTTCTATTGGAACAATCGGGCTTATAAAAGCCATAAATTCCTTTGATTACACAAAGCAGGCCCGCTTGGCGACCTATGCCTCTCGCTGTATCGAAAATGAAATTCTGATGACTGTAAGAGCAGGGAAGAAACTAAAACAGGAAATATCGCTAAACGAGTGTTTAGGTCACGATAGTGACGGAAACGAAGTTACATTTATGGATATTTTACCTGCTGACGACGAAGAAATTGCTGACCGCGTGGGTACGGATATGGACATAAAAAAACTTGCAGGTTTTATGGAAAAATGCCTGACTCCAAGGGAGCAGGAAATAATTATAAAGCGTTTTGGTTTGGGGGAAAAAGCATATACTCAGCAGGAAATTGCAAAGAAACTTAAAATTTCAAGGTCTTATGTTTCAAGAATTGAAAAAAAGGCACTATCTGCACTTGCAAGGTGTTATGAGGAGAGTAAGTAAAAAGGCAAGGAAGAGTTCTTCCTTGCCTTTTTAGTGTGCGCATTTTGCTGCAACCTATTTTATGGAGTATATATCAGCTTTCCGTTAGTATCATAAACTTTATAGCCCTCGTCTTTTTTACTTTGCGCAAGCTTTACAGCATTATTATAATCTGAAAACGCTCCAAGCTGAGAGGATGCATCGTTTGCGGATTTTCTTACTCTGTACATCGTTGTGTCGCTTGACTCAGGAATTTCTTCAACTTCCGAAGCCTCAGGCAGTTCGTCTTCCTCAACGAAGCGAAATTCGTCGTATTCATATTCCTCGTCATCGACGACAGCGCCGCCGTCGTCAATAGAGTTATAAAGCTCATTAAAATCTTTGTCAAGACCAATTATAACCTCGTCGCCGTCAATTGTTGATATGCATCTGTATGAGGTTATAACGGCACTTCCTTCTTCAAAAACTGCTTCGGCAGAATCGTAGGTTAAAAGATTTGGAAATGTATCCATTAAAGATGCGTCGATAATGCCTTGCGCTTCACTTAAGGGGATGTAGCCGTTGCTGCCTGTTATGCGCCTTATATATGCATCAGCGTAGGAGTCTTCCTCTGTAAAATCAAAACCATACTCTTTTATATAAGTTGAAACAATGTTAAAATTCTGCTGTTGTATCTTTCGGCTTGCGATGTCTATGTAACCGTCTTTGAGTATGCTGAGCGGAAAATGGTTGCCGTATTCAAAAAGTGCCATTTTTTCGTTTCCAAAATCAACAGCACAAATGCTATAAACTGTTTTTGAGCCGTCATCACTTGAAACTAAAACAAGAGTGTAGTTTTCGCTGTTTCGCAAACCCTCAACATCGTCGGGCAGATTTGAAGACGTCACAATTTCGGCAGAAGACACATCAATTTCGATATCATATCCGTTTCCTTCAATTATTTTTTTTAAGTTTTCGCTGCTTTGAGCATCTTTTTTGCATCCGCACAAAGAAATCAGAAAAATAAGTGTTAAAAAAGCAGAAAATAGTTTTTTCATTGCCCATACCTCACATCAAAATAATATAGTTAAATACTATCATATTTGTGATTTTTTGTCAAATAGTGAAGAAAGGGAAAAGATATCTTTCACAAACCCTCCAAAAATTTCAATTCGGCTTGACACAAGGGCGTTTCCGTGGTAAAATTAAAGAGGCGAAAAATGTTAAAATTTATATAATTTTGCTTGAAAATTGGAGAGGTTTTTTGCAACTGACGGAAAGTGGATAACCACAGGGGAGCAAAAAGCAATATTTGTCGACCGTCTGGGCAGCCCTATCCTTAACAAGATAGGTCTGTCTGTATTTATTTTCGGGCAAAGGAAAAGCGAGGTAAAAAAATGAAAAAAGTCGGAATCATTATGGGAAGCGATAGCGACCTTCCTGTAGTTTCAAAGGCGATAGATACTTTAAAGGAATTCGGTGTGCCTTTTGAGGTGCATGTTTATTCTGCTCATAGAACTCCCGTTGAGGCAAAAGAGTTTTCACAAAATGCGCGCGCTAACGGCTTTGGCGCGATTATTGCAGCGGCAGGAAAGGCGGCACATTTAGCAGGCGCTATTGCGGCGAACACCACACTTCCAGTAATCGGTATTCCTGTTAAATCTTCAACTCTTGACGGACTTGATGCACTTTTATCAACAGTTCAGATGCCGGGCGGAATCCCTGTTGCAACGGTAGCTATTGACGGAGCCCAGAATGCGGCGCTTTTAGCAATTCAGATTTTAGCTGTAGAAGATAAGGAATTAGCAGATAAATTAGATAATAATCGTGCAGAAAACACCAAAAAGGTTTTGGAAAAGAATGCACAGATAGAAAAACAGTTTAACTAAACCATAAAAAAACGGAGGTACCACAGTGGGTGGATTTTTTGGAACAGTAAGCAAACGCGACGCAATATCCGATGTTTTTTTCGGAACAGACTACCATTCTCATCTTGGAA
Source organism: Congzhengia sp. (assembly GCA_045580665.1). Lineage (GTDB taxonomy): Bacteria > Bacillota > Clostridia > UBA1381 > UBA9506 > Congzhengia. Next base: position 29,646 of record JAZNOF010000006.1, on the reverse strand, counting down.
CAAAGCGCGGCGGAATGGCGGCTGTGGATGAAGAAAAGGGTTTGCAGCGTGATATTCATAATATAGAGAACTCACCGTTTCGAACAAAATTTGCAAACATTTTAGAAGAGATGCACGGTCATGCTGCCATAGGCTGCATAAGTGACAGCGACCCTCAGCCGCTTTTAATCCGTTCAAATATCGGGACTTATGCTATTTGTACGGTAGGCCTTATAAATAATTCGGACGAGCTTATAAAAGAATATCTCACCTCATCATCAGGCGGTCACTTTGGTGTTATGACGGGGGGCAGAGTTAACTCTACAGAGCTTGTAGCTGCCCTGATAAACCAGAAGAGCACATACACCGAGGGAATCAAATTCGTTCAGGATGTTATTGATGGCTCAATGTCAATCTTAATTTTAAAAGATGACGGAGCAATAATTGCAGCACGTGATAAATTTGGAAGAATTCCTGTTGCAATCGGGAAAAATGTTGAAGGTTACAGCGTGTCTTTTGAAGCTTTTGCGTATCAGAAGCTGGGGTACGAAAACGAAAAGGAATTAGGCCCCGGAGAAATTGTTGAAATTACTGCTGATTCATTAACAGAGCTTTCACCTCCCGGAAAAGAAATGCGTATATGTGCGTTTTTGTGGTCATACTTCGGTTACCCCACCTCAAGCTATGAGGGCGTAAACGTTGAGATGATGAGATACAAAAACGGCGAGATAATGGCTGAAAATGATAAAAAGGCAAAAAATGCAGAGGAGCTTGACTATGTAGGAGGTGTGCCTGATTCGGGAACACCCCATGCAATAGGCTATGCTAATGCAAGTCATATTCCTTTTGCAAGACCTTTTATAAAATACACGCCCACATGGATGAGAAGCTTTACTCCTCCCAGTCAGGGCGACAGAGAAAAGATTGCAAGGATGAAACAGATTCCCGTAAAAGAGCTTATTGACGGAAAAGACCTCTTATTCGTTGATGACTCTATCGTCCGCGGAACTCAGCTTAAGAAAACAGTTGATTTTCTATATGACAACGGCGCAAAATCTGTTCATATGAGGTCTGCGTGTCCTCCTATAATGTATGGCTGTAAATACCTTAATTTCTCCCGCTCCACAAGCGATTTAGAGCTGATTGCAAGACGGGTTATTTTAGAGCTTGAGGGAGAAGAGGGATTTAAGTATATTGACGAATACAGTGATTCAAACACTGAACGAGGCAAAAATCTTAGGAAAACAATCTGTGAAAAGTTTAACTTTGCATCCTTAGAGTTTCAGTCTTTAGATGGACTCAAAGAGGCAATAGGCATAGACCCCTGCAAGCTTTGCACATATTGCTGGAACGGAAAAGAATAGACAAAAATAAATTTGAAAGGAAAAAGAACTATGAACAATACTTCAAGATCTGACAGCTACGCTGCAGCAGGCGTTGATATTACCGCAGGCTACAGAGCAGTAGAGCTTATGAAACAACACATTGCAAGAACGATTACAAGCGGGGTTTGCTCTGACGTGGGCGGATTCGGTGGCCTGTTTGAGCTTGATTTAGCAGGTATAAACAAGCCTGTTTTAGTAAGCGGAACAGATGGCGTTGGAACAAAACTTAAAATGGCATTTTTAATGGACAAGCATAACACAGTTGGTATTGACTGCGTGGCTATGTGTGTTAACGATATTATATGTTGCGGTGCAAAACCACTCTTTTTCCTTGACTATATTGCCTGCGGCAAAAACTATCCTGAAAAGATTGCCCAGATTGTTGAGGGCGTGTCCGAGGGCTGCGTTCAGTCAGGTTGTGCATTAATCGGCGGTGAAACTGCTGAAATGCCGGGATTTTATCCCGTTGACGAATACGATTTAGCGGGTTTTTCTGTTGGTGTTGTTGATAAAGACAAGATTTTAGACAACAAAACAATAACTGACGGCGATGTTATAATTGCACTCCCCTCAAGCGGTGTTCATTCAAATGGTTTTTCTTTGGTTCGCCGTGTGTTCGATGTTGAAAACACAGACCTTTTAAAACCCTATGACGAATTAGGTGGCGCATCTTTAGGCGATACACTTTTAACTCCTACAAAAATCTATGTTAAACCTATGTGTGCTTTGTTTGATGAGGTTACAGTAAAGGCCGTATCACACATCACAGGCGGTGGTTTCTACGGAAATATTCCGAGAAGCTTACCTAAAGGTTTTGGCGCTAAAATTGAAAAGAGCGCAATCCGTGTTCTTCCGATATTTGACCTTTTGGCAAAGGTAGGAAATGTTCCTGAACGTGATATGTTCAACACCTACAATATGGGCGTTGGTATGAGCGTAGTTGTTTCTAAAAACGATGCAGACAAAGCTCTTTCTATTTTAAAAGCTAACGGTGAAGATGCATACATCATCGGTGAAACAGTAAAGAGTGACGAAAGCGTGACGATATGCTAACCAAAAATATTGCGGTTTTGGTTTCAGGCGGCGGAACAAATCTTCAGGCGCTTATTGACGCAGAAAAAAGTGGTATTATAAAAAGCGGAAAAATAACTGCTGTTATCTCAAATGTTGAGGGTGCCTACGCTTTAACCCGTGCCCGAAATGCTGGTATTAAAACATATACTGTTTTAAAGAAAACCTGTGCATCACAGGAAGACTTCGAAAGCAAAATCGTTAACATTTTGGAAGAAAATAAAATTGACATTATTGTTCTTGCAGGATTTATGAGCATCTTAAGCGAAAGCTTTACAAAACGCTATCCTGAAAGAATAATAAACGTTCACCCATCTTTGATACCTTCATTCTGTGGAAAAGGATTCTATGGTCTTCATGTTCATGAGGCGGCTCTTTCCTATGGAGTTAAGGTTACGGGTGCAACGGTGCATTTTGTGAACGAAATTCCCGACGGCGGAAAAATCATTATGCAAAAAGCGGTGGCTATCGAAGATGGCGACACCCCTGAAATACTACAAAAGCGCGTGATGGAGCAGGCTGAGTGGATTATACTTCCACAGGCAGTTGAAAAGGTTTCAAAAGAACTTAATTAAACGGAGGACATATTATGGCATTATTTGATTTAAAAGCACTTCTTTCTGAAAACACATATCCCGGCAGAGGCATAGTAATCGGAAAATCGGCAGACGGTAAAAACGCTATGATTGCCTATTTTATTATGGGCAGAAGCGAAAACAGCCGTAACAGAGTTTTTGAAAGCTTCGAAGGAGGAATGAGAACAAAGGCTTTTGATGAGTCAAAGCTTTCTGACCCAAGCCTGATTATCTATAATCCCTACCTTGCACTCCCGGGTATTGATATTATCACAAACGGCGACCAGACAAACACAATTTATGATTTTGTAAAGGACGGAAAAACCTTTGAGGATTCTTTAAGAACCCGTGAGTTTGAGCCTGACGAGCCTAACTTTACACCCAGAATTTCGGGAATTATTAATTACAAGGATGGCGATTTTTCATATAAACTCTCAATCTTAAAGAGTGCTAATGGAAACCCTGAGGTTTGTAACCGTTTCTTCTACGATTACTCACCCCGCAAAGGAATAGGCCATTTTATTCACACCTATAAATGTGACGGAAATCCCATTCCCTCATTCTACGGCGAGCCTGAGGAGGTTTCACTCCCCAATACAGCAGAGGAGCTTGCAGACTTAGTCTGGGAAAACTTAAATGAAGACAATAAGGTTTCACTTTTTGTAAGATGCGTATCCCTTTCTACAGGTGAAGCAAAAGATATTATTATCAATAAAAATAAGTAAGGGAGAATTAAAATGAAAGAATTTGAATTAAAATACGGCTGTAACCCTAACCAGAAGCCTGCAAGAATTTATATGCATGACGGAAGTAAGCTTCCCATTGAAATTTTGTGCGGAAGACCTGGCTACATTAACTTTTTAGATGCTTTTAACAGCTGGCAGCTTGTTAAAGAAATTAAAGAGGCTTTAGGAATGCCCGCGGCAACCTCATTTAAACACGTTAGCCCCACATCAGCAGCAGTTGGTATTAAAATGCCTGAAAAATTAAAGAAAGCTTGCTTTGTTGACGATATTGAGGGATTAGACGATTCTCCCTTGGCTACAGCATACGCAAGAGCAAGAGGAACAGACAGAATGTCATCATTTGGTGACTTTATCGCATTAAGTGATGTTTGTGACGTTACCTGTGCAAAACTTATTGCAAGGGAAGTATCAGACGGTGTTATTGCTCCGGGATACGAGCCTGAGGCACTTGAAATCTTAAAGAAGAAAAGAAACGGAAACTATAATATAATTAAAATTGACCCTGATTTTAAACCTGCACAAAAGGAATGCAAACAGGTTTATGGAATTACATTTGAACAGGGAAGAAACGAATTTAAAATTGACCGCTCTCTTTTAGAAGAAATTGTTACTGACAATAAGGAACTTCCTGAAAGTGCGGTGCGAGATTTAATAATTTCTTTAATCACACTAAAATACACACAGTCAAATTCTGTATGTTACGCTGTTGACGGTCAGGCAATCGGTGTAGGTGCAGGTCAGCAGTCAAGAATTCACTGTACACGCTTAGCAGGTCAGAAAGCTGACAACTGGCATCTTCGTCAGCACGACAAGGTTTTAAACCTTCCTTTCCTGCCCACAGTTAAACGCCCTGACAGAGATAATGCAATCGACGTTTATATTTCAGATGACTATGAAGATTTACTTGCAGACGGCGCGTGGGAACACTTGTTCAGCGTTAAACCTGAGGCTTTCACAAAAGAAGAAAAAAGAGCATATTTAGATACAATCAGCGGAGTTGCCTTAGGTAGTGATGCGTTCTTCCCATTTGGTGACAATATTGAACGTGCGGCTAAGAGCGGTGTGTCGTACATTGCAGAGCCAGGCGGTTCAATCCGTGATGATAATGTTATCGAGGTTTGCAACAAATACAATATGGCAATGGCATTTACAAAAATGAGATTGTTCCATCACTAAAATATATCACTTCACGGTTTTGCCGTGAAGTGACTTTGATTTTAAAAGCGGAAAGGCGGTATAGACCTTTATGAAAATAATGGTAATTGGCGGCGGCGGAAGAGAGCACGCTTTGATAAAAAAGCTTAAAGAAAATAAAGAAATTACTGAAATTTTTGCACTTCCCGGAAACGGCGGAATTGCAAAGGACGCAACCTGCGTTGACATTGGTGCAAAAGACATTGATGCTCAGGTTGAATTTGCTAAAAATAACGGCATAGAATTTGCTGTTGTAGCACCTGATGACCCCTTGGTTTTAGGTGCGGTTGACGCATTAGAGGCGGCAGGTGTTCCCTGCTTTGGACCTGAAAGCAAAGCGGCAATAATTGAGGGAAGTAAGGTATTTTCTAAAAACCTTATGAAAAAATACGGAATCCCCACAGCAGAGTATGAAGTTTTTACCGATATAGATAAAGCTTTGGAATATTTAGAAACAGCCCCTATTCCCACAGTTATCAAAGCTGACGGCTTGGCACTGGGCAAAGGTGTTATAATTGCTGAAACCAGGGATGACGCAAAAGATGCTGTTCGTTCTATGATGGAAGATAAGGTTTTTGGCGAAAGTGGTTCAAACATAGTAATAGAAGAATTCTTAACTGGCCCTGAGGTTTCAGTTTTAGCATTTACTGACGGAAAATGCGTAAAACCAATGGTATCTTCAATGGACCATAAGCGTGCAAAAGACGGCGACAAGGGCTTAAACACAGGAGGAATGGGAACAATTGCTCCTAACCCCTACTATACAAAAGAAGTTGCCGACCTTTGTATGAAAACAATATTTATTCCCACTATCGAGGCAATGAACAAAGAGGGAAGAACCTTTAAAGGTTGCTTATACTTTGGTCTTATGCTCACCCCTAACGGACCTAAGGTAATCGAATACAACTGTCGTTTTGGCGACCCCGAAACTCAGGTTGTTTTACCGCTTTTAGAAAGCGACTTATTTGAAATTATGAAAAGCGTTCGTGAGGGAACTCTCGAAAAATGTGAAGTTAAGTTTTCAGACGGTTCTGCCTGCTGCGTAATTATGGCGTCAAATGGCTATCCCGAAAGCTACGATAAAGGTTTTGAGATTACAATGCCTGACGATAAGCTTATCTATGTTGCAGGTGCGGCACTAAAGAATGAAAAGCTTGTAACATCAGGTGGACGTGTTTTGGGTGTTACCGAAACTGCCGATGATTTGAAAACCGCAATAGAAAAGGCTTATGATTTGGTAGAAAAGGTGCATTTTGAAAATGCATTTTTCCGCCGTGACATAGGAAAAAAAGCATTGGAGGTAAAGTAAATGGTATACAGAATTTTTGTTGAGAAAAAAGAAGGACTTGCCCATGAAGCAAAAGCCTTGCTTAATGACTTAAAAAAGCTTTTGTTGATTAGCGGACTTACAAATGTTCGTATTTTGAACAGATATGATGTTGAAAATATTGACGCTGACCTTTTTGAATACTGCAAAAAAGCTGTATTCTCAGAGCCTCAGTTAGATATTGTAACAGATGAGCTTGACAATAGCGCTGATGTTTCCTTTGCAGTAGAGTTTCTCCCGGGTCAGTTCGACCAGAGAGCTGATTCTGCGGCTCAGTGCGTTCAGCTTATTTCTCAGAAAGAACGCCCGCTCATTAAGACAGCGAAGGTTTATCTTTTATACGGAAATCTTTCAGCTGAAGACATTGCCGCAATCAAAAAGTATGTTATTAACCCCGTTGAAAGCCGTGAGGCATCTTTTGAAAAGCTTGACACATTAGCTACACAGTACGATATTCCCACAGAAGTAAAAACTGTAGAGGGCTTTTGTAAATTCTCAAAAGACGAGCTTGCAAATTTTGTTAAAACGCAAGGCTTGGCAATGGATTTAGACGATATCGCGTTCTGCCAGAGCTATTTTATAAAAGAAGATCGCGACCCCACAATCACAGAAATTAAAATGATTGACACATACTGGTCTGATCACTGTCGTCACACAACATTTTTAACCACAATTGATAGTGTCAAATTTGAGGATAAACTCTTGGAAGATGCGTATAACAAGTATCTTGCAGTAAGAAAAGAATTGGGAAGAACTAAACCCATAAACCTTATGGATATCGCAACACTCGCGGTTAAATATCTTCGTAAGAACGGAAAGCTTGAAAAGCTTGACGAATCTGAAGAAATCAATGCTTGTACCGTTAAAATGGATGTGGAAATTGAGGGAAAAACAGAAGAATGGTTGCTCCTGTTCAAAAATGAGACCCACAACCATCCCACAGAGATTGAGCCTTTCGGTGGTGCGGCAACCTGTATAGGCGGCGCTATCCGTGATCCGTTATCAGGCAGATCTTATGTTTATGGCGCTATGCGTGTAACGGGTGCGGCAAATCCCTTAAAACCCGTTAAAGATACAATTGAGGGAAAACTTCCTCAGCGTAAAATCGTTACAACTGCGGCAGCAGGCTACAGCTCATACGGAAACCAGATAGGTTTAGCTACCGGTCAGGTAGACGAGCTTTATCATGATGGATATGCCGCAAAGCGTATGGAAATCGGTGCAGTTATCGCGGCGGCTCCTGCTGAAAATGTAAGACGCGAACGCCCGATTCCGGGAGATTTAATAATTCTCTTAGGTGGAAGAACAGGCCGTGATGGTTGCGGCGGTGCAACGGGTTCTTCAAAATCTCATAATGTTCAGTCGTTAGAGAGCTGCGGAGCAGAGGTTCAGAAAGGTAATGCACCTGAAGAAAGAAAGCTCCAGCGCTTGTTCCGTAACAAAGAAGCATCACTTTTAATTAAAAGATGTAACGACTTTGGTGCAGGCGGTGTTTCCGTTGCTATCGGCGAGCTTGCAGACGGACTTTGCGTTGACTTAAATAAAGTTCCCAAAAAGTATGAAGGCTTAGACGGAACGGAGCTTGCAATAAGCGAATCTCAGGAAAGAATGGCGGTTGTGGTTGCAAAAGAAGATGCTGACCGCTTTATAGAGCTTGCTGAAACCGAAAACTTAGAGGCTACAATTGTTGCTGAAGTTACAGAAGAGGCAAGACTTGTTCTTAACTGGAACGGCAAGAAAATTGTCGATATTTCAAGAGAATTCTTAAACTCAAATGGTGCAGAAAAGCATATTGATATTGCTCCCGTAAGCCCCGTTGATTATAAAGAAAGCCGTTATAACGGAAACTTTACCGAAAGCTTAACCGCTTTGGCAAAAGACCTAAATGTATGTTCAAAACGCGGACTTTCTGAGCGTTTTGACTCAACAATCGGTGCAAACACAGTTTTGATGCCTTTTGGCGGAAAACACCAGAACACACCTATTCAGGCAATGGTTCACAAGGTTTCTGTTGAAAAGGGACATACCGATACCTGCTCTTTGATGTCATGGGGATACAATCCATTCATTGCTGAAAAGAGCCCGTATCATAGCGCGTATTTAGCAGTTGTTGAATCAGTTTCAAAGCTTGTTGCAACAGGTGCAGAATTTTCCGATGTTTACCTTACATTTCAGGAATATTTTGAAAAGCCCATGAAAGATGCTAAGCGTTGGGGAAAACCGCTTTCAGCACTTTTAGGAGCTTTCCAGGCTCAGCTTGATTATGAAATTGGTGCAATCGGCGGTAAAGACTCAATGAGCGGAAGCTTTGAAGATATTGATGTTCCGCCCACGCTTGTTTCATTTGCGGTTACAACTGAGGATATTAAAAATATTATTTCGCCTGAGTTTAAATCTGCAGGCAACAAAGTTGTTTTATTAAAGCCTGAGTATGACGAAAACGGACTTCCCAAGGTTGAAAGCGTTAAGAGTATTTATAAAACAGTTCATCAGTTAGTTGAAGATGGTACTGTTGTAAGTGCTTATACCTTAGGCTTAGGCGGTGTTGCCGAAGCCGTTCTCAAGATGAGCATTGGTAACAAAATCGGTTTTGAATTTGCAAGCAATGTAAAAATCGAAAAGATGTTTAACTATAACTACGGCTCATTCGTTTTAGAGCTTTCCAAAGACGTTCCCTGCGGAAGAGTTTTGGGCTATACCAAGAGCGAATTCAGTATTTCCTTTGGTGATGAAACTGTTTCTGGTGAAAGCTTGCTTTCTGATTATGAAAGCACATTAGAGCCTATCTTTGCAACAGAAACAGATGGCAAAAAAGAAAAACTTGATAACATTTCATATATGGCAGAAACAAGGGTAGCTCCTAAAATCAAGGTAGCAAAACCCAAGGTTTTAATCCCCGTATTCCCAGGCACAAACTGCGAATACGATACTGCAAAGGCACTTGAAACTGCAGGTGCAGAGGCTGATATTTTCGTTATCAAGAACTTAACACCTCAGGCTGTTGCAGAGTCAACAGAGGCATTCTCAAAGAAATTAAAGGAAAGTCAGATGATGTTTGTTCCCGGTGGTTTTTCAGGCGGTGACGAGCCTGACGGTTCAGGTAAATTTATAACCGCATTTATGAGAAACGAGCTTATCAAGAACGATATTCATGAGCTTTTAAAGAATCGCGATGGTTTAATCTGCGGTATTTGTAATGGCTTCCAGGCGTTAGTTAAGCTTGGCTTAGTGCCTTTTGGCGAAATTATTGATACCGACGAAAACTGCCCGACATTAACATTTAACACAATCAGCCGCCACCAGTCAAGAATTGTTCGTACACGAATTGCGTCAAACAAATCTCCGTGGCTTGCAAATACCAATGTTGGTGATGTTTATAATGTTGCTATCTCACATGGTGAGGGAAGATTTATTGCAAATGACGATGTGCTTGCAAAAATGATTGAAAACGGTCAGATTGCAACGCAGTATGTTGACTTAGACGGTAACGCTACAACAGACATATTATTTAACCCCAACGGCTCATATTTAGCAATTGAGGGTATTACATCCCCCGATGGCAGAGTGTTCGGTAAGATGGGACACTCAGAGCGTATCGGAAACGGTCTTTATAAAAACGTTGCGGGCAACTACGATATGGGAATGTTCGAAGCAGCAGTTAAATATTTTAAATAAACAAGAAAATAAGAACTCCGCAAGCAGCGCTTGCGGAGTTCTTATTTTTTCGCTATCTCCTCTTAAAACATACATCAATCAAAAATACTGCGTATGAAACTGCGGGAATTCCGAGGAGAATCATTAAGAATATGTTTTCTGCACTGTATGCAGTAAATGCAGGGTAGAGCGCAAAAAGTGTATTTGTAAGATAGCAAACCACAAAGTAGACCATAGATGGCACAGACCACAAAAGCGGGTCTATTGCGTGAAATTTCCCTTTTGCATCAAAGAGTATCCAGTCAAAAATCATCATTAAGGGGCAGATAAATGTAAAAATCAACACCACGGGATTTTCGCTTAGCGATTCGTTAAACAGAACAAAACGCCATAAAAGAATCAGCACCGCCGCTACCGTAAACCCGCCTTTTATTCTTGGAAATGTGGTTTTTGAGCTGAATGACCTTAATCGTACTATGCATATTATAATGACAAGCAGTATGCATAAAAAGCTTAAAAAGCAGAATAAAACTTCAAATTTTTTCAAAGCAAAAAACAGGTTATATAAGCTTTTTTTCGAAAAAGTGCTCATTGCCCAGCCTGTAATACATAAAAACAGAATTCTGTAAATCAAAGAAAATATATCCCAGAGATTTTTTGAGCCTTTTCCTGAAAAAAGTTTATCTGCTAAAAACATAAGCGCGCCTGCACCAAGAGTGAGTAAAATTGTGTTCAGTAAATTATCGTATCCCCCGAAAAAGTCAAATAACCCGTTTAAATCAAATAGATTGCCGTTTAAAAGCGACCATAAAAGGTATAAAAGAGCAATTCCCAAAAGGATAAACAAAGCATCCAAAAGCTTAAATGAACCTTTTTTATCAAAAATAAGCCAGTCTAAAAACATTAAAAGCGGAAGCATCACCTTTAAGAGCCAGCCGTAGCTTTCAGGGAAAAACCAAACAGGGAAGTTAACCGCGAGAATAAAAATTGCCAAAGCGGTGCACACAGCTTTAATTCGAATTAAGACATTCGGTATATTTCCCAAAACGCTGAAAATAAAAACTATCAGAACGCATATAAAGCAGATAAAATCGGTTATTATAGCGGGCTCAGAGAATGAGCTGAAAATGGAGTCGTAAGACAAAAGTGCGTTTTCAAACATTGCCCACATAAAAAATATTAAAAAACCAAGACGGTATATCATCGACAGCGTTTTTTTCATATGTAATTTCTCCTTTATACTGAATCAGGCTGTGGCTCTTGCCACAGCCTGATGCTTTACTGTTTAACTATTGTTTTGTCGGGAAAAATCGGCTCGTTGAATACCATATGAACGTATTCTTCGCGTTTTTCGCCTTCGATTAAAAATTGAACCCTGTCGATTGTTCCAAGCTCAGTTAAAGAGTTTACGATTGAATAAACCGTAAGCTTTTCTGCAGAAGTTCCGCCCGGGTGCTTATCGGAAAATTCTTTTGAAAGATTAACAAAGCAAACTTTGTCTTTTGTTTCAATCGATAAAACCTTTGTTTCAGCAGGAATAGTTCCAATATTTCCTGAAACGGTAGGACCTTTCAGAAGTTCGTTCATTATAACTTTTTCAATAGTGTCGTTATTGGCAATTTCAACATTTCTGCGCTCAACAACCAAAAATTCTGCATTTTCATCGCCAAAGTATAGTGTAATGGCGGTTTTTGGCGCTGAGGTAGGCTCACTTTTGTTAAGTACCAGATCGCTTTCAAGTATCACGCCTAAAGGCTTTCCGTCAGCACCTTTGGCATCTTCACCCTCAACTAAAATCTGAACTCCGGAAATAAAATCCAAAGAGCACAGGGTTTTTGCAACGGCTACAGGAGCAAGCGTGACTTTTATGCCTTCAACACCTGAAAATTCTTTCGAAAAATTAACAATGGCAATTTCATCTTTGATAACGATAGATATAAGCTCTGTTCCATCGTTTAAAGGACTGATCTTTCCCTCGGGAGAAGATAAGAGCTGCTCAATCATATATTTTGCCTGACCTTTTCTTGTTGAGTTAGGCACATCTGTTTTTTGAGCGACCAGATCCTGACTTGCTTCGTCCAAGTAATAAACTAAGGGACCTTCTTCGTGATGATTTGAAACGGGGGAGCCTGTACAGCCTGATAAAATGAAAACCACAGAAAGCGCGATTAACGCTATTGTACGGATACATTTTGTCATAGTATCACCCTCTTTATTTTTAATAAGTATAGTATTTCTATTTTAATTATACTATTAATATATTAAGAAAACGTAACATTAATATTAAATTTACTAAACAAGCTTTTTTAAAATGTAGCCTTCTTTTATTCCTTTGTCGGAAATGTGTATGCTTTGGGCATTAAAAAATTCACAGGCGGCAAGGTATATAGCTATGCCGGGGGCGATGGTTTCAAGCCTTTCGGGAGCAAACCTTAAAATAGTTTCTTTAGCGGTTTCAGGTTCGTTTATTATAATTTCTGAAATTTTTAAAAGCCCGCTTATAGAAAGGCTATCTTCGTTCAAAAAAGCTTTTGTAAGCTTAACAGATGCGTCAACACCGCCACCCACTATGCATAAATCGGTGATTTTTTTGCGTTCTGTATAATTTTTCTCAAGATTTGAGAAGATTTCTTTTTTTATAAGATGAAATTCTTCTTCGGTGGGAAGTGTTCCTTTTACAAAATTTTTATAGGCCTTTAAAGAACCCCATGGAACAGAAAAAAAGTTGTGGGGTAGTTTTTTATTAAACGGAATTATCTCACTGCTTCCTCCGCCTACATCTGCCATAACTCCGCTTTGGCAGGGAAAGTCAGAAACGGCGCCGTAAAAGCTTAAAACCGCCTCGTCGTCGCCTGATAAAACGTCAATTTTTTCGCCTGTTATGCGATAAACCTCGCTCACAATTTCTTCCGTATTTTCAGCATTTCTTATTGCGGCAGTAGCAAAAACGTTCAAGGAACACCCGTATTCCTTTGCAGTAGCCTGATGAACTTTTACTGCTTCTGCGCATTTTGCAATCCCCTCTGGTGCGAGAGTATTATTTTTTATATATCCCGCTAAATTTGCGAAAACTGCTTTATTGTATATGATGTTGAGCTTTTCCTTTTCGTACTCGTATATGCCAAGCCTTATGGTATTTGAGCCGGTATCAACAACTGCAAATCTCATTTTTAGTGTCCTCCAAAAATAAAACGCATAGAAAGCTCTATGCGTTTTATTGTGTTTTATTTTACAACGATATTAACTAATTTTCCGGGAACGCAGATAACTTTTACAATCTGTTTTCCTTGTGTAAGCTCTTTGATTTTTTCGTTTTCTAAAGCCACTTTTTCCATTTCTTCTTTTGAAATGTTGGCAGGAATTTCGATTTTGTCTTTAACTTTTCCGTTAATCTGAGCAACTATTTCAACTGTGTCGTCAACAGTTTTGCTTTCATCAAATTCAGGCCATTTTGTCTGATGTAAAAATCCTTCGAAGCCTGCATTTACCCACATTTCTTCTGTGATATGAGGTGCGGCAGGGTTTAAGAGAGTAATGAATATCTTAAGCTCTCCGCGGGTGATGCTGCCTTTTTTGTAAATGTCATTGATTAGTGCCATGAGTGCCGCAATACCTGTGTTAAACTTCATTTTATCAAAGTCGTCTGTAACTTTTTTGATTGTTTTGTGGAACGCTTTTTCTAAATCTGCTGATAAGCCCTCTTCATCAGTTAAAATTGACTGAAGATTCCATACACGCTCGATAAATCTGAAGCATCCCTTAACGCCGTTTATTGACCATGGTGTAGACTGGTCGAACGCACCAATAAACATTTCGTATGTTCTGAAAGTATCTGCACCAAATTCTTCAACCATATCGTCGGGGTTTACAACATTTCCACGTGATTTCGACATTTTCTCGCCGTTTTCTCCCAAAATCATACCGTGTGATGTACGCTTGTTATACGGTTCGGGAGTTGCAACTACGCCGATATCGTATAAGAACTTGTGCCAGAAACGTGAGTATAAAAGGTGGAGTGTTGTGTGTTCCATACCGCCGTTGTACCAGTCAACAGGGAGCCAATAGTTAAGCTTTTCTGTCGCGGCAATAGCTGAGTCGTTTTCAGGGTCGATATAGCGCAGGAAGTACCATGATGAACCTGCCCACTGAGGCATCGTATCGGTTTCGCGGGTAGCAGGTGCGCCGCAATGAGGACAGGTTGTGTTAACCCAGTCGGTCATTTTGGCGAGGGGAGATTCTCCGTTTTCGCCAGGCTCGAAGTTATCGGTTTCGGGAAGTGTCAAGGGGAGTTCGTTTTCAGGAACAGGAACCCAACCGCATTTTTCGCAGTAAATAAGCGGAATAGGCTCGCCCCAGTATCTCTGACGTGAGAATACCCAGTCACGAAGTTTATAGTTAACTTTTCTTGTGCCGATATTTTTTTCTTCTAAAAATTCAATCATTTTCTTGATTGCATCTTTAACTTCTAAACCATTCAAGAAGTCGGAATTTACCATTTTGCCGCTGTATGTGTCGGTGTAGGCGCACTTCTGGACATCTTCGCCGCCTGCAACAACCTCAATAATGGGAAGGTCGAATTTTTTTGCAAATTCCCAGTCACGTTCATCGTGAGCAGGAACAGCCATAATCGCGCCGGTTCCGTAGCTTGTTAAAACGTAGTCTGAAATAAATACGGGAATTTTTTTATCATTTACGGGGTTGATTGCTGAAATACCTTTTAAGCAAACGCCTGTTTTTTCTTTAGAAAGCTCTGTTCTTTCAAACTCAGATTTTCTTGAAGCTTCTGCCTGATATGCTTTTACTTCGTCTATATTCTCTATCTTGTCAGCGTATTTTGAAATTAGCTCATGCTCAGGAGATAAAACCATATAGGTTGCACCAAATAAAGTGTCAGCACGGGTTGTGTATACGCGGATTGTGTCGTCAATACCGTCAATTTTAAAATCAAGCTCTGCACCCTCTGAGCGTCCAATCCAGTTTTTCTGCTGGGTTTTAACCTTTTCTATGTAGTCAAGACCATCTAAATCGTCGATTAAGCGCTGAGCGTATTCTGTAATTTTAAGCATCCACTGACTTTTGTTTTTCTGAACAACTTCGCTTCCGCAACGCTCGCAAACGCCGTTAACAACCTCTTCGTTTGCAAGGCCAACTTTACAGCTTGTGCACCAGTTAATAGGCATTTCCTGCTTATATGCAAGACCTTTTTTGAAAAGCTGTAAGAAAATCCACTGAGTCCATTTATAGTAGCGTTCGTCAGTTGTGGAAATTTCTTTTGACCAGTCAAATGAAAAGCCGATGCTTTTAAGCTGGCGCTTGAAGTTAGCAATGTTGTTATCTGTAACAATTTTCGGGTGGATTTTGTTTTTTATAGCATAGTTTTCAGTAGGAAGACCAAAAGCATCCCAGCCCATTGGATATAAAACGTTATAGCCTTCCATACGTTTTTTTCTTGCAATAATGTCTAAAGCTGTGTAGCTTCTGGGGTGGCCAACGTGAAGTCCCTGACCTGAGGGGTAGGGAAATTCAACAAGACCATAGAATTTTGGAAGTGTGTAATCTTCCTTTGCAGCAAAGGTATTTTCAGAATACCATTTTTCCTGCCACTTTTTCTCTATCTCTTTAAAATTGTAGTCCATTTTTATGCCTCCAATATGTTATTTTTCGTTTATGATTTCGTTTATGTCGATTTTCTCGGCATCATCCCAAAGTTTTTCAAGACTGTAAAACTCACGCATTTCGCGGTAGAAGATATGAACAATAACGTCGCCGTAGTCTAAGAGCAGCCAGTTCATACCGTCTTTTCCTTCGCGGGAGAATGGTTTTATGTCAAGCTTTTCAAATTCGTCCTCTAAAGCATCGGCAAGAGCCTTTACCTGAGTTGAAGAATCTGCAGTGCAGATTACAAAGTAGTCAGTTAAAATAGTAAGCTCGCCAACTTTTAAAAGGTCAATGTCTTTTGCTTTTTTGCTATCTAAAATTTTAACGGCAAGATTTGCTTTTTCCGTTGAATTCATATATTTTCCTCCTTTTTATCAAGAAGATTTTTGTAATATTTTTGAGCCTCAATAGTTTGAGTATGTAGTATTCTTCCTTTTCTTTCTACGTTCTTTATTGAAAGGGTAAGGCCGAAAAGCATCGCTTCGTCCAAATCCTTTTCACAAAGACGGCGAAGCTCAGTTAAACCTTCAAAATCTCTGCGGTTTGGCTCTATAATATCTGCTAAAAACAGAATTTTTTCTAAGTCTGTCATATTTTCTCTGCCCAAGGTGTGATATTTTATTGAGTTTAAAATATCTTCGTTGTTAACGCCAAATTCTGTTTCGGCAACAGATGCGCCTAAATCTGCGTGAACTAATGACGGCGCACTTTTCTTAATATCGTCAATTTCAATGCCTCGCTCTTTGCACATTTTAAGCTGAACACTTCTGTCAATCTGCTTTGCGCAGTCGTGCAAAAGTCCTGCAACCAAGGCTTTTTCTGTGTCAGTTCCAAAAATGCGAGCCATCTTTTCCGCAGTTTCCATTACGCCTATTGAGTGGGTGTAGCGGTGCTCGGTAAGCATTGTACTTAATTTTTCTTTCATTTGTTCGGTGGTCATAAAAACTCCTATATATAAAGTTTATTTGTTACAATGTAATCCTGTACTTTTTTGGGAACAAATCCGTTTTTCAAATCGTTATTTTTAATAAGATTTCTGATTTCTGTTGATGAAAAATCAAAATCTGCATCATCTATAAACAGGGCTTTCGGAAAATTTTTGATGCCCTCATATTTTTCGTAGTAGCTTTCCTTTGAAATGTTTGGTCGCGAAACTACTATAAACTCACAAAGTGAAATTAAGGTTTCGTAGTTTTTCCATTCGGGAAAATCACGAAAAGAATCAGCGCCCACGACAAATAAAATCTCATCATCAGGATATTTTTCCTTAAAGTGGGTTATCGTGATGTATGAGTAGCTGGGGGTTTTTGAAAAAACCTCAAAGTCCGAAACCTCAAATCCCGAAAACCCTTCCGTTGCAAGCTTTACCATGTTGAGCCTGTGGATTTTGTCGGCTCTTTTTTTTGAAAGCTTGTGGGGAGGATTTCCTGCAGGAATAAAAATAATTCTGTCTAAAGAAAAGTGTGACATAACTTTCTTTGCAAGCTCAATATGCCCTGTGTGAATGGGGTCGAATGTTCCGCCGAAAAGTCCCGTTCTCATTATTTTCTCCCTTGCTAAAGCTTAATAACACGCTTTTTCTCATCCCTTGCTTGCCTGTATAACACAAAGGTTTTGCCGATAGCAAAAACAGGCTCTGCACGAAGAAGCTTTGCAGTTTCATAAAGGGCTTCTTTGGCAAACATCGGTGCGTTTTCCAAAACCCTTGTTTTTACAAGCTCGCGGGCAGAAAGTGCGTCGTCTAACTGTTTTATTAAATTATCTGAAATACCTTCTTTTCCTATCTGGCAGATAACGGGAGCACCGTTTGCAAGACCGCGAAGGTATGCTCTTTGCTTACTGGTTAACATAATTTTACCGCCTTTTAAGTTTAAAACCAAAGGAAAGCATAACCATCCCATTTTAGTTTTACCTATATAATACAATATTATATCCTTTAGGGTAAGAAAAGTCAAATGTTTTGGGCTAAAAATATGAGAAAAATGTTGAATTTTTTTGCGTAATAATGTAAAATGTTATTATATGAATTTTTTGGAGGGGCTTATGAGTTTCGTTCATCTGCATACGCATACTGAATACAGCTTTTTAGATGGATTTTGCAGAATAAATCCGCTTATTAAAAAAGCAAAAGAACTTAATATGAATGCTATTGCCATAACTGACCATGGCGATATGTGCGGTGTGATTGACTTTTACAAGGCTGCAAAGGAAGAAGGAATCAAAGCCCTTATCGGTTGTGAGGTTTATGTTGCGGCGAAGGATATGAACGTAAAATCTCACGAAAACGGCAACACTACTCACCATCTTGTGCTGATTGCAAAAAACGAAACGGGATATAAAAACCTTATAAAAATCTGTTCTCAAGGATTTGTGGATGGTTTTTATTATAAACCCCGTGTGGATTTTAGCGTTTTAGAAAAGTACCCCGAGGGGCTCGTTTGCCTTTCTGCGTGTTTGGCAGGCGAAATTCCTCAGGCTGTCCTTTCAAATGACGAAGAAAGAGCAAAAGGGCTTATAAATAAATATGCAAATCTTTACGGAAAAGAAAACTTCTTTTTAGAAATTCAGAACCACGGCTTGGCTGAACAAAAAAAGGTTAATTCATTTTTAATATCTGTTTCCAAAGAGACTGGAATTGGCTTGGTTGCCACAAATGACGTTCACTACATAGAAAAGTCTGATGCCAAGTATCAGGATTTACTTATGTGTATCCAGATGAACAGAAAAGTTTCGGAAACTGACAGAATGGCGTTTGAGACTGATGAGTTTTACCTAAAGAGCGAAGATGAAATGAAAGAGCTTTTCGGTGGGATTCCCGAGGCTTTAGAGAACACACAGAAAATTGCGGATATGTGCGATTTAGATTTTGAGTTTGGCGTTTTAAAACTTCCAAAGTATGACGTTCCTGATGGAATGGATTCATTCCAGTATTTAAAACAGCAGTGCTATCTTGGTTTAAATAAACGTTATGGCGAAAATTCCGAGGCCAAAGAAAGACTTGAATTTGAGCTTGACGTAATCAATTCTATGGGATATGTTGACTATTTCCTTATTGTTTGGGATTTTATAAAATACGCAAAAGATAATGGTATTCCCGTAGGCCCCGGAAGAGGCTCTGCCGCAGGAAGTATTGTAAGTTACTGCCTTGGAATTACTAATATCGACCCTATAAGATTCAGCCTGATTTTTGAGCGTTTCTTAAACCCTGAGCGCGTAAGTATGCCCGATATCGACGTTGACTTTTGTAACGAAGACAGGCAGAAGGTTATTGACTATGTTGTTCTAAAGTATGGTCGCGACTGCGTTTCTCAGATTATAACCTTTAACAAAATGAAAGCTAAAAACGCAATCCGTGATGTTGGAAGAGTGTTAGATGTTTCATATACAGATACCGACGTTATCGCGAAAATGATTCCTTTTGACCTTAAAATGACTATTGATAAGGCGCTAAAATTAAACCCCGAGCTTTTAGCAAAATATGAAAACGACGAAACCGTAAAAGAGCTTATTGATGATGCAATGGCAGTGGAGGGGTTAATCAGGAATGCAGGAACTCACGCGGCAGGCGTGGTTATCTCACAAAAGCCATTAACGGAGTATGTTCCTCTTCAAAAAAATGATGATGTTTTAATAACTCAGTTCCCCAAAGATACAGTTGAAGAACTGGGACTTTTGAAGATGGACTTTTTGGGGCTTCGTAATCTTGGAATTATTAAAGATGCCCTTACAATCATAGAAGAATCAACGGGTGAAAAAATTGATATTGACGCAATCGACCTAAATGAAGAGGGCGTTTATAAAATGATTTCCCGAGGGGAAACCGAAGGTGTTTTCCAGCTTGAAAGTCAGGGAATGAAACAGTTTATGAAAGAGCTCAAGCCCGAAAATATAGAAGATATTATAGCGGGAATTTCTCTTTACCGCCCAGGCCCAATGGACCAGATTCCGCGGTATGTGCAGAACAAAAACAATCCTGACAAGGTAACTTATAAGCACGAAAGCTTAGAGCCTATTTTAAACGTAACCTACGGCTGTATGGTTTATCAGGAGCAGGTTATGGAAATCGTTAGAAAGCTTGGCGGCTACTCTTTGGGACGGTCAGATTTAGTGCGCCGTGCCATGAGTAAGAAAAAAGCTGACGTAATGAACGAAGAGCGCAAAAACTTTATTTACGGCAAAAAGAATGAAGACGGCTCTGTACAGATAGAGGGAGCACTTGCCCGTGGAGTTGATGAAAAAACGGCAAATGATATCTTTGACGAAATGATGGATTTTGCAAACTATGCATTCAACAAATCTCACGCCGCGGCATACGCATTTGTAACATACCAGACGGCATATTTAAAGCATTTTTATCCTGCTCAGTATATGGCAGCACTCCTTTCCTCCGTTTTGGGTGCACCTGAAAAGGTTGCGGTATACTCAAACGAAGCCGCAAGAATGGGTATTAAAATTCTGCCTCCTGACATCAACGAAAGTGTTGCAGGCTTTGCAGTTACTGACGGAAACATACGTTTTGGTTTAGGCGTTATAAAAAACGTTGGCATAGGCGCTGTTGATGCAATCGTTGAAGAAAGGCTAAAGAACGGAAAGTTTAAAAACTACCGTGACTTTGCAAAAAGAACAGTATCTTTAAATGTGACAAAACGTGTTCACGAATACCTGATTAAAGCAGGCGCTTTCGACGCAATGGGTGAAAAACGTTCTTGCTTACTTGCTGATTACGAGTCAGTTTTAGACTCCTTTGCAGACGATTTAAAGAGAAATGTACAAGGTCAGCTCTCTCTTTGGGGTGACGAGGAAGAAACGGTAGAGGCGTTTTCTACCGATGTTCCCGAGTATTCTCAAAAAGAACTTTTAAAGCTTGAAAAAGAAAGCGTGGGCTACTACATTTCAGGACACCCTTTAGGCGAATTCTCCGATGAGATTTCGAGAATTTCCACCCTGACCTTTTCAGAACTTCAGGGACAAAGCGAAGAAGACGAGGGGTTTGTTCAGGGAAGCGTGCTAAAAGACGGTATGAGCGTCAAAGTTTGCGCGATTTGTGCAGGTATAAAAACAAAGATTACAAAAAGCAATAAAATGATGGCGTTTGTAAATGCTGAGGACCTAACTGGGCAGGCAGAGGTTTTGGTTTTCCCTAATGTTTACGACAGAACAAAAAGCTTTTTAAATGAGGACACGCCTTTAGTTATAAGCGGAAAGCTTTCATTTAAAGAAGAGGAAGTTCCGAAAATTATATGTGATGACATTGAGGTATTAGAGCACGGAATGATGCCAAAAGAAAACAAAGTTTTCACATACGAAAAACCGCAAACTTCCGACAAAAAGCTCTTTTTAAAATTTGAACTTGGTAAAGATTATCTTTTAGACCGTGCCAAAGAAATTCTTTTAAATAGAAGAGGAAATGTTCCCGTGTGCATACACATTGAAGAAACAAAATTTACCGCAATTGCGGAAAAAAGTTTGTGGACAAGTGCAAGTGACGAAGCACTAAAGGAGTTAAAAGAGCTTTTAGGCGAAAAAAATGTTGTTTTAAAATAGACCTTAAGGAGAAATTATGACTAAAAAAATGCGCGGAAATATTCTGCTTTTAATAACCGCTGTTGTGTGGGGTATTTCCTTTGTTTCACAGAGCGTTGGTATGGACTTTATCGAGCCCAACACCTTTAACGGATTAAGAACACTCCTTGGCGGAATTGTGCTTTTGCCCGTAATCTTTTTTATCGACAAGGGCAAAAAGAAAAGCGGAACTTATGAAAAATGCGACTTTAAAAAGCTTTTGATTTACGGAAGTATATGCGGAGCGCTCCTGTGCGTTGCCGCAACACTTCAGACCTACGGCTTAAAGGAAACCACCGCAGGAAAAAGCGGATTTATTACCGCTCTTTACATAATTTTTGTTGCGGCAGGCGGAATTTTTACGGGAAGAAAGCTTAAAGGAAAAATTGTAGCAGGCGTTTTAATGGCAGTTGTCGGAATGTATTTTCTTTGTCTATTCGGCGAAAAAATAAACTTTTGCTTTGGCGATTTTTTAACGTTTTTATGCGCCATAGTATTTTCTTTCCATATAATTGTTATTGATAAATTTTCACCGAAAACTGACGGCGTTAAGCTTTCATGCACTCAGTTTTTGGTTGCAGGTACACTTAATTTAATCGTAATGTTTGTTTTTGAAAATCCCAATATTGAACTTATTAAGCAATGCATAGGCGCGATTTTGTATTCAGGAATTATGTCCTGCGGTGTTGCATACACGCTTCAGATTGTAGGGCAGAAATACACAGATCCAACCTCTGCCTCAATGCTTATGAGCTTAGAGTCGGTTTTTGCGGCTCTATCAGGCTGGGTGCTATTGGGCGAGAGTATGAGCATCCCTCAGATTCTGGGCGGAGTTTTAATGTTTGCGGCGATATTATTGGTACAGTTACCCGATAAAAATACTATAGAATTACAAAAGGCACTGTGATTAACACAGTGCCTTTTGTAGTTTATCGCACAAAAAAGTAAGCGGTATACAAAGAAAAAACCATAAGATGAAAAAAGGAACGCAAATCTGTCCGTGAAAGTTAAAGGGAAGATTTGAGTAGTCCCACACATCCATGGAAAGTGACACATTAAAAACTGTTCCGAATATAAGCTCAATACAGGTTATAATTAAAGCACCTAATGCGCACTTTTTAAAAAGTGGCATATTTTTTTCGTCTTCACATAGCTTGTAATAAATATAAAAGCATATTCCACCTGCTAAGAGCATTGTCCAGTGAGTTCTTCCGCGCCATAAAAGTTCAAGCAAGCCGTAGCCCAAAGCGCCTGCTGAAAAGATAAAAAAGTGTTTTTTAAAAAGGACATGCTTTTTTTCTTTCATTCTAATCACCAATACTATTATTTCAAATTAAGAAATATTTAATACAATGTAAAAATTTTTGTGTTTTGGTTGCTGAAAAATAAAATATATGTTAAAATATATTGAATTTATCGAAAAATGTAGAAAAATACAGGGAGGCAGTAACTTGAGTCTCAGCGTGGGTATAGATATAGGCTCTACCACGGTAAAAATCGTGGTCATGCAAGATGAAAATTTAATATTTTCCCATTACGAGCGCCATTTGTCTCAGGTAAGAGCAAAGGCGTTGGAAATGCTTCAAAAGGCAAAGAACGTAATAGGTGACGAGGAGTTTACTGTGGCAATTTCAGGTTCAGCGGGACTGGGGCTGGCATATAATTCAGGACTTAGCTTTGTGCAAGAGGTGTTTGCTACAGAAAAAGCTATCCGTGAAACGTTGGGCGAGGTTGACGTTGTTGTAGAGCTTGGCGGAGAGGATGCAAAAATACTTTTTTTAACAAACGGTGTTGAGGAACGAATGAACGGTACCTGTGCAGGTGGAACAGGATCATTTATTGACCAGATGGCTGTGCTTTTAAATTTAACCCCTGATGAGATGGATGAGGTGGGATTAAAGGCTCAAAAGCTTTACCCAATCGCCTCAAGGTGCGGCGTTTTTGCCAAAACCGATATTCAGCCTCTATTAAATCAGAATGCAGACAAAGCGGATATTTCGGCGAGTATATTCCACGCAGTAGTGGAGCAGACCATAACGGGCTTGGCACGAGGAAGAAAATTAGAAGGTAAAATAGCGTTCTTAGGTGGACCTTTGCACTTTTTTGAATGTCTTAAAAAGCAGTTTATAAAAACCTTAAACCTTTCTGATGAAAACGCGATTTTCCCTGATCACGACTTGTTTTTCGTGGCGATGGGTGCGGCGATTTTTGCCCGTTCATCAGGTACAAAAACAACGTATTCTGAGCTTTTGGAAAGCTTGAAAAATGCATCGGAAACAAACGAAAACGATACATATTTAGAGCCTCTGTTTAAATCAGAGGAGGACTATAAAATTTTTCGTGAGCGCCATAAAAAAGCCTCTGTTGAGTTTTCCAATATAGAAAAATATTATGGAAATGCATATTTAGGTATCGACTGTGGCTCAACAACGGTAAAGCTTGTTTTAATTGACGAAAACAACAGGATTTTATACAGCTTTTACAACTCAAATAAGGGAAACCCCTTAGATTCTGTGAAAAAGCAGCTGATTGAAATATATAACCTTTGCGGTGACCGCATAAAGATTTGCGCAACTGCCGCAACGGGATACGGCGAAAGCCTGATGGTTAACGCGTTTGGTGTTGATTTCGGGCTTGTCGAAACTATGGCACATTTTAAAGCTACAAGCTTTTTTAAACCCGACGTTGATTTTATTATCGACATCGGCGGTCAGGATATAAAGTGCTTTAAAATCAAGAATCACGCTATTGATAATATAATGCTTAACGAAGCCTGTTCCTCGGGGTGCGGTTCGTTTATTGAAACCTTTGCAAAGTCTATGGGTTACGACGCAGAGGAATTTTCAAAGCTCGGTATTTTTGCCGAAAATCCTGTTGACTTAGGCTCAAGGTGCACTGTGTTTATGAATTCTTCTGTAAAGCAGGCGCAAAAAGACGGTGCATCAATCGGCGACATTTCTGCAGGTCTTTCAACAAGCGTTGTAAAAAATGCGCTCTATAAGGTAATCCGTGCAAGGAACGCTGCAGATTTAGGAAAAAACATTGTTGTTCAGGGCGGAACATTCTATAATGACGCAGTTTTACGCTCCTTTGAACGTGAAATCGGAAAAGAAGTCACAAGACCCTCTATTGCAGGTCTTATGGGCGCATTTGGTGCGGCAATTTTTGCAAAAGAGCAGAAAAAAGAGGCGTCATCTTTAAGCTCAAAAGATGAACTTTTAAACTTTGAAAACACGACAAAAGAGGTTATCTGTGGCGGCTGTACCAACAAGTGCAGACTTACTGTAAATACATTTTCAGGTGGCAGACGCTTTATATCGGGCAATCGCTGTGAAACTCCTTTGGCGAGCGGTGATAAAAAGGATTTGCCTAATGCATACCAGTATAAACGTAGGTTGTTTGAAGAAAGTACAAAAAAAGAATTTAAAGGTAAAAGAGGGAAAATAGGAATTCCCTATGCTTTAAATATTTTTGAGCTTTACCCTTTCTGGACTGCATTTTTTAACGAATTAGAAATAGAAACGGTTTATTCATCACCTGCAACAAGAAAGACGTATGAACTGGGTAGAGATACAATTCCGTCGGATACAATCTGCTATCCTGCAAAGCTTGTTCATGGTGCAATAAAAGAGCTTACAGACAAAGGTATCAACACGATTTTTTACCCCTGTATGTCTTATAACATTGACGAGGGCAAGGGCGATAACCACTTTAATTGTCCCGTTGTTGCATATTACCCCGAAGTCATTTCTGCAAATATGCCTGAGGTGGCTCAGCTGAATTTTATAAAAGCATATATCGGTATAGATCACCCGAAAACATTCCCAAAACAGATTATAAAATCTTTAAAAGCGATTTACCCTGATATAAAAATGTGCGAGGTAAAACGGGCAACAAAAAAAGCATATAAGGCATATTATGAAAACAGACAAAAAGTGACAGCATACGGAAAAGAAGCAATAGAATATGCAGAAAAAAATGATTTGCCCGTTGTTGTATTAGTGGGAAGACCTTATCATATTGACTCTGAAATTAACCATGGAATTGATCGCTTAATTTCCTCTTTAGGTGTGGTAATACTGTCTGACGACAGCGTGAGTGAACTGGTCACACCCCCTGAGGTTTCTGTTTTAAATCAGTGGACATATCATTCACGTCTTTATTGTGCCGCAAAATTCTGCACAGAGTGTGATCGTGCAAATTTAGTTCAGCTTGTGTCCTTTGGTTGCGGTATTGATGCTGTTACAACTGACGAGGTAAGACAAATTTTAGAAAGTCATGACAAGCTCTACACCCAGATTAAGATCGACGAAATAAACAATTCGGGCGCAGTTAAAATAAGACTTCGCAGCCTTTTGTGTGCCGTAGAGCAAAAAAAAGGAGAAGGAAAATGAAGCATAAAGAAGAACCGAATATGAGCGCTGTGTTTACCGAGGAAATGAAAAGCACTCACACAATTTTAATTCCCGATATGCTTCCTGTTCATTTCTCCTTTATTGAGCAGATTTTAAGGCAGGACGGATATAAAACTCATGTGCTTAAAAACGAAGGTCCTGAGGTTGTAGAGGCAGGACTTAAGTATGTTCATAACGATATGTGTTATCCTGCAATCATTGTAATAGGTCAGATGATAAATGCATTGGAAAGTGGAGAGTTTGACCCTGACAAAACCGCACTTTTAATAACGCAAACAGGGGGCGGGTGCAGAGCGTCAAACTATATTCATCTTTTAAGAAAGGCGCTTGATAAGGCAGGTTTTACACAAGTTCCTATCATTTCCTTAAATACCTTGGGACTATCAAAATCTCCAGGATTTAAAATAACCCCGTCATTTTTGTTAAAGGCTATGATAGCGGTTATCGCAGGAGATTTTCTGATGATGATAAAAAATCAGTGCGAGCCATATGAGGTAAATAAAGGGGACACACAAAAGATTATTGATAAGTGGCAGGCATTTTTACTTAGCAAATGGAAGAATAAAAAAATTGTAACTTTTGGATACCTGAAAAAACATTTTACAAAAATGCTTGACGATTTTGCTGCCATAGAAAAATGTGATGAAAAGAAAGCAAGGGTGGGAATCGTTGGTGAAATATATGTAAAATATTCGCCTATCGGAAATAATCACTTAGAAGAATTTTTGGTATCCGAGGGTGCCGAGGTAGTTGTTCCCGGACTTTTGGATTTTTGCCTTTACTGCGTTTATAACGGGGTAGTTGACCACAAACTTTATGGCGAAAACTTTAAAAGTGCAGCGATAAATCAGATTATCTATAAGCTTTTAGCGGGCTTTCAGAATAAAATGTATAAAGTTATAAAAAAACACGGCGTATTTCGCGCCCCTATGGGATTTTCCGAAAAGAAGGACATAACCGAAAAATATATCGGTCAGGGTGTTAAAATGGGCGAGGGTTGGTTATTAACTTCTGAAACGGCAGAGCTTGTGGCAGAGGGCGTTAAAAATATTATCTGTACTCAGCCCTTTGGATGCCTTCCCAACCATATTGTCGCAAAGGGTATGGAAAACAAAATCAAATCAATTCATCCCGATGCAAATATTGTGGCAGTTGACTACGACCCCGGCGCAAGTCGCGTAAATCAGCAAAACAGAATAAAGCTTATGCTTGCAAACGCTAAAGTAGAAGATATAGAAGAAAAGAAAATAACAACGGCAATTTATAGCGGAACAACATTAGATATATAAAACAAAAAGCTTTCGGAATTTTCCGAAAGCTTTTTGTTACATATTTATTATTATACAATACCCTGAGCCATCATAGCGTTTGCAACCTTTTTAAAGCCTGCAATGTTACCGCCTGCAACTAAGTCGTAGCCAAAGCCGTATTCTTCTGCAGCTTCCATAGATACCTTGTGGATATTTTTCATAATACCCTTTAATTTTTCGTCAACTTCTTCAGCAGACCAGCTGTATCTCATAGAGTTCTGAGCCATCTCTAAAGCTGAAACAGCAACACCGCCTGCGTTAACAGCTTTTGCAGGTCCAATGATAACGTTATTTTTCTTTAAGAGTTCCATAGCCTCGTTCTTTGTGGGCATATTAGCAACTTCAATATAGTATTTTGTTCCGTTAGCAATAATTTTTTCAGCTTCTTCAATGCCGATTTCGTTCTGTGTAGCAGATGGCATACAAATGTCAACTTTAACACCCCATGGTTTTTCACCCGGATGGAATTCACAGCCGAATTTCTCAGCGTAGTCCTGAGCACGGTCACGACCTGACGCTCTCATTTCGAGCATATAGTCGAATTTTTCTTTTGTAGAAACACCGTCGGGATCGTAAACATATCCGTCAGGACCTGAGATTGTAACAACCTTACCGCCAAGCTCTGTAACCTTCTGGCAAACGCCCCAAGCAACGTTACCAAAGCCTGAAACAGCAACTGTTTTACCTTTTAATGTATCGCCTAAGTGTGTTAAAACTTCATTAGCATAGTATGTAGCACCAAAGCCTGTAGCTTCAGGTCTGATTAAAGAGCCGCCGTAATCTAAGCCTTTACCTGTGAGTACGCCGTTTTCCCAGCAACCTTTAATTCTTTTATACTGACCGTAAAGGTAACCGATTTCTCTTCCGCCAACACCGATGTCACCTGCGGGAACGTCGATATCAGGACCGATGTGTCTGTAAAGCTCTGTCATAAATGCCTGACAGAATCTCATGATTTCGCCATCGCTCTTACCTCTGGGGTCAAAGTCAGAACCACCTTTGCCACCGCCAATGGGAAGACCTGTTAAAGAGTTTTTGAAAATCTGTTCAAATCCTAAGAATTTAATAATACCAAGGTAAACTGAAGGATGGAATCTTAAACCGCCCTTGTAGGGTCCGATTGCACTGTTGAACTGTACACGGTATCCGCGGTTAACCTGAACTTTACCGTTGTCATCCACCCAAGAAACTCTGAAAGAAATTGCTCTTTCAGGCTCAACGATTCTTTCAAGCAAACCTGCTTTTTCATATTCGGGATGAGCCTCAATAACGGGCTCGATGGAAACTAAAACTTCTTCTACAGCCTGTAAAAATTCAGGTTCAGAAGCATTTCTTTTTCTTACGGTTTCCATAACGTTGTTTAAATACTCGCTTTTAAACATTTTATATACCTCCACCTTTATATAGAATACGAATTAAAAAAGACCGCATTGAGATAAAGCTCAACGCAGCCTGTTTGGAGCTGGAGATGGGACTTGAACCCACGACCTGCTGATTACGAATCAGCTGCGCTACCAACTGTGCCACTCCAGCAAAATATGTAGTTATTACAATTATGGCACAAGATTTATTATACTAAAACAGCGAAATATTGTCAATAAAAAATTGAAAAAAATTAACAGTTTTTTAAACTACGACAAATAGTTTCCAAAACTACTTGACAGGAATTTTTTCGTGTTGTATAATTAAAATACAAATTTTGGGCAAAAGGAGTCTATTTTATGATGCGAACAAAGCTATCAGAACGGGTGCTTCCCCAATATACGAAGGGCGAAGAAATTTTTAATATGGTATCCCATATCGTCGGCGGAGCTTTAGGGATTGCGGCATTGGTTCTGTGCGTTGTTTTTGCGGCAATTCACCGCGATGTATATGGAGTTGTGGGAAGTGCAATTTATGGTGCTACTATGATTATTTTATATACGATGTCGAGTATTTACCACGGTTTAAAACCTCATTTAACTGCAAAAAAAGTTTTTCAGGTTATTGACCATTGCTCAATATTTTTGCTCATTGCAGGAACATACACGCCTATTGCACTAACAGCTTTAAGAGAGCATACGGCGTGGCTCGGCTGGACAATTTTTGGTGTTATCTGGGCGCTTGCGGCTTTAGGAATTTCCTTAAATGCTGTTGACCTTAAAAAATATAAAAAGTTTTCTATGATTTGTTATCTTGCTATGGGATGGTGCATAGTGCTTGCGGCAAAGGCAACCTATGAGGCGATTGCACTTCCTGGAATTCTGCTCCTTCTGGCAGGCGGCATAGCTTATACAATCGGCGCAGTAATTTATGGCGTGGGAAAAAAGCATAAATATATGCACTCGATTTTTCATTTGTTTGTTGTTGCAGGAAGCGTTTTGCAGTTTTTGTGTATACTTTTGTATGTGGTTTAAAAATTTTAGTTTGTTCACCTGCGGTGAGCGTTCCTTTTGTTTCGGCAAAAGGAACCAAAACCATTTGTCGCTGTCGAAGTTTTTAATTTTCTAACTGCGCACTCTCAAAATTTTATTGCACGCAGACATTCGCAAAATAATTTGCTCAGGTCTGCTAAATCGGCTGTGCTATATCGGGAACTTTTGCACATAGCCGATTTGCGATAAAATTTTTTCGCTTTTCGCAGAGAAAATTTGAAAATCTTCTCTAAGCGACGCAAGATTGTACGATACGGCACTATGTAGGCTGGGGTACTTAGCGGGTGCAACGCCCCTAAGCAGTTTAGGGGGTACGGGGGGAATCTGAACCCCCGGAACTTTTGGTTCTGTAAGTT
>JAZNOF010000005.1:0-21734 GCA_045580665.1 Congzhengia sp. | reverse complement strand
AGAATATCTCCAAGAAGAGTTTTACTTGCACAACAAGCCTCGCCATTTACCCTGTTATATGCCCCCATAACTGCTGACGGAGATGCGTTTTCAATACAATACTTAAAAGCCCACAGATATGTTTCATACAAATCCTTTTGATTGACTTTTGCATTAAATCTGTGTCTTTCACCCTCAGGGCCGCTATGAACTGCATAATGCTTTATGGTAGCATCTAACTTTCTGTACTTTCCCTCACCCTGTAAGCCTTTAATGAATGCAACACCCATTCTTCCTGTAAGATACGGGTCCTCGCCGTAGGTTTCGTGACCTCTGCCCCATCTCGGGTCGCGGAAAATATTTATGTTAGGCGACCAATATGTTAAGCCTTGATAGTAATCTGTCATTCCAAATAATTTATATTCGTTATACTGACCTCTTGCTTCATCTGAAATAGCCGTTGCAACCTTAAACATAAGGTCTGTATTAAAGCTTGATGCCATACCGATAGCCTGAGGAAATACTGTTGCAGTTCCCGTTCTTGCAACTCCATGGAGACATTCATTCCACCAGTTATATTCAGGAATACCCAATCTTTCGATAGCAGGTGCATCATAGCGCATCTGTGTAAGCTTTTCGGCAAGTGTCATTTTTGAAACCAGTTCTTCTGCTTGTTTTCTGAAATTCATAGTTACACCTCAAAAATTTTTACTTAATGTAAATATACCGCAATTCATATGATAATTCTCGCAAAAAAAAGTGTTGATTATGGACAAAATTTGATGTATACATAAAAAGATTGCGCAAAAACGCAATCTTTTTAAATATTTATTCAGCTTTCTTTTTCTTCTTTAAAATAACGAAAACTACAGCTATTAAAATAACAGCTAAAGCACCTGCGCCAATTCCTACAAAAAGTCCAATATTTGTTTTCGTCTCAAGTGGCGGAAGGATATTTTCTGCGTCTTTTGGAAGAAGTGAATATAGCTTGTTTAAGTCCTCTGCGTTCATAATATAGTCAGCGTAAGGGGGTCTGCTGAATTTTGGGCTATGCTTCTCCACCTTACAGCCCTTTGAAATAAACAAAGGTGTGAAGTAGTCATTATTTATAAGAATATAAAGACCGTCTTCTGTGTCAATCTGTGCGTTATCTATATCTGAAACAACTATCTCTTCTGCCAAAGCGAAAAAAGCATCTTTGTCTACAGAATACTTTTTGTTTCCGTTTATAATAAGGTGAACTGTTTCAGTTGTTTCAGGGTTTATATTCATAAGCTCTTTTATGCTTAATTTATCCCCTGTTCTTTTTAAGCTTTCATTTGCTTTGTTGATACGGGCATTTTCTGCATCTGTAAATTCACCGTTATTCAGGCTTTCTTCCATTCGCTTCCACATATCATGCTCTGTTCCGCTAAGCTTTAAGGTTTTAACGTCATAGCTTGTTGTTTCAAAAATATATGTGGGATTGTTTTCATCGTAAAAAGCAAAAAGATAAACGCTTTCTTCTTTCACATCAATATCACCACAAGGTGTCGGCTCTTTGTATGTTACTGCAGCATTTAATTCAACGCTGCCCTTAATCTTCATTACAGGTTTAACATCAACAGTTTCACCTTCATTATATGACACGACCTCACCGAAGAAAACCAAAGCATCGTCCGATGAAAGAATGTCTTCGGGAACACTTCCTGCAAAAACTGTAGCCGACAGGCTCAAAAGCACTAAGAATAAACTTATAACAGAAATAATTTTTTTCATAATATCCTCCGAAAAGAAATATATCGTTTTTTTCATAATCTAAGTATATATTGTAACACATTATTCGACGATATTCAATAGAAATTTCTATAAAAAAATCCCACACCAATTGGTGTGGGATATATAAACGTAAACTGATTAACGTTTTGAGAACTGGGGTGCACGACGTGCGCCTTTGAGTCCGTATTTCTTTCTTTCCTTCATTCTGGGGTCACGTGTTAAGAAGCCAGCCTTTTTAAGTAAAGGTCTGTATGTTTCTTCGTCAACCTCTAATAAAGCTCTTGAAATACCATGACGGATAGCACCAGCCTGACCTGTGAAGCCGCCGCCTACAACGTTAACGAAAATATCGAATTTACCTTCTGTTTTTGTTAAAACTAAAGGCTGATTAACGATAATTTTAAGTGTTTCAAGACCAAAATAATCGTCTAATGTTCTGCCGTTTATAGAAATGTTGC
The DNA here is from genome assembly GCA_045580665.1 of Congzhengia sp. Taxonomy (GTDB): domain Bacteria; phylum Bacillota; class Clostridia; order UBA1381; family UBA9506; genus Congzhengia. The sequence continues at coordinate 19,539 of JAZNOF010000005.1, read as the reverse complement.
CTTTACCGGGTAAAAGTCTTACTCTTGCAACTGATTTCTTTCTTCTTCCTGTACCGTAGAAAAAGTCTGCCATTTTTATGCTCCTCCTTATTTAATCTCTAAAGCCCAAGCTTCAGGTTTCTGTGCTGCGTTATCGTGTTCTGCACCTGCGTAAACTCTTAATCTTGTAAGAGATTTTGCGCCAAGTGTGTTATGCGGGAGCATACCCTTGATAGCTTTTGTCATTGCGAATTCAGGTTTTTCAGCCATAAGTTTAGAATACTTAACTTCTTTTAAGCCGCCAACCCAGCCTGTGTGTCTGTAATAGATTTTCTGGTCAAGCTTTTTGCCTGTCAAAACAGCTTTTGCAGCATTGATTACGATTACGAATTCGCCGCAATCAACGTGAGGTGTGTATTCAGGTCTGTGCTTACCTCTTAAAATGTTAGCTGCTGCTGCTGCAACTCTACCTAAAGGCTTGCCTTCAGCATCTATAATGTACCATTTTCTTTCAACTTCATGAGCTTTTGCCATAAATGTACTCATTATGCTTTCCTCCTAATTTTTTACAGATTTATACTGTTTCTTTATGCAACGCTAATTATTATAAAACAGTTTGTGATTTTTGTCAAGTACTTTTTTTACGAATTTTAAAATACATTTTGAGAACTTCGTTTTTCTCCGTTTTGCTCTCGTTTTCTCCAAAATACTCGAACTCTATTTTAAAATTTTCTCAACAAAATCTGTAATTTCTCCGTGAATTTCGGAAATTGTCTTGATTTTTCCGCTCTCTGCGCAGTATATTCTTTTCCATCCCAGATGCTCACAAACGCTCACCGCATTGTTATATGCAGAAACTAAATAATCCTTGTTCTTTTCGTGGATATCTTTCTTATTCTCTCCCGTGATTTTGTTTGCACGGTTTTTCATAAGCTCAATGGCACATTCAGGAGGCATATCTAAAAATATAACCGCGTCGGGCTTTGGAAGACCAAGCTTATTATATTCAAAATCTGAAAGCCAGTCGATAAATTCCTTTTTATCACCTTTTATTTTCATAGCCTGATGAACAATATTTGAGGTAACATATCGGTCGCAAACAACGCATCCGCCATTTTCATAAAAACTTCCCCATTTCGTTTTGTAGCTTGCATAGCGGTCGATTGCGTAAAATGAAGATGCGGCGTATGCATTAACATCGTCGGGGTTATCGCCTAAGTCGCCTGCTAAGTAGCGCTTTACGGGCATACAAAAATCGCTTTCATAGTCAGGAAAAGAAATCGTCTTAACATTCATTCCCTTTTCCTTTAAATATTCAAACAAAAGCTTTGTCTGGGTTTCTTTGCCGCTTGAGTCAACACCCTCAATTACGATTAGTTTTCCCATTACTTTTCCTCCGATAGATATTTCTTCCTCATATTAAGCGCCTCACCACAGGTCATTTTACCCTCAGGGCAGGGTCCGCCCACGCATGACGGGCCTGCGTGTTTAAACAAAGTTGGCGCAACTTCTTTTACGAGTTTCAGCATTTCATCAGCCAAAGCTCTTATTTCCCACTGCGCTCTTGTGCAGCAACGGTGGTGGAAAAAGTTAATTAAGCTTCGCGCATTCATTGTAACAACCATTTTCGTTTCGCAGGCATTAGGAAGAACAAACCTTGCATCCTCAATAGCCGTTTTTTCGGCCTTGGTTTTTGCAGATTTTTCGTCTACGCCTTTTTCAATAAGGTCATCAAAATGCTTTTTAAATAAAATCTCGACCAAATCGTCATACGCTTTCTGATCGTTCTCCATTGTTTTTATAAAAAGTGCTTTTGCCTTCTCGTTTTTCTCAATTTCAGGCGGCACTATGTATTCAAACATTCCCTCTTTTACATACCTTTGTGATTTAACGCTGTAGCTTGCGATTCTGTGACGTGTAAACTGTGCAAGGAGAGCACGGCTCACGCCCTCAATACCGAAAGTAAAGGTTACGTGTTCAATGGGGCTTGCGTGACCCAAGCTCATTAACATATTTAAAAACTTTTCGGTCTTTTCATTATCTAAACCATCCAAAATATTTTCCACTCCGCTATCAGAATAGCAAAGCTTTGCTGCTGCCGCAACGATTTTTTCGGGATCAGGTGTGTGCTGAAGTAATGTTACTTTCATTTCATTTCCTCCGTTATATTAAGTCGGTTTTCTTTATCTTTTATAAGTTGTTCTTCAAGCTCTTTTATATTTTCAAACGGGATAAAATCACGCATTTTTTCTATAAATTCAATATTGATTGTTTTTCCGTATAAATCACCTTCAAAATCTATTATAAATGTTTCAATCCTTTTAATTTCGGTTTCATCAAAGCTTGTTGTTCCCACGTTTGTGATTGCCCTGTACACTTTTTCGCCAAAGCACACATTTGTGGCATACACTCCGCTTTTTAAGGTAACCTTAGTATATGAAAACTTAAGATTTGCCGTTGGAAATCCATAGGTTCTTCCAAGTTTTTTTCCACTGATTACGTCACCTGAAATTTTATAGTTTCTTCCTAAAAGCTCATTTGCTTTTTTCACATTTCCGTTTTCAATACACTTTCTGATTTCCGTACTTGAGCACAAAACGCCGTCTATATAAACGTGCTTAACAACGGTAACAGAAAAGCCATACTTTTCGCTTAGTTTTTTCAAAAGCTCAGCATCACCTTCGGCGTTTTTCCCAAAGCGGTTGTTTTCGCCTATAACTATGTGCTTTGCGTTTAATTTATCTATCAGGATATCTTTTATAAATTCTTCAGGATATAAATCTTTAACCTTTTCAAAATCTTCTAAATATAAAATATCAACGCCCAAGTTTTCTATTATTTCTATTTTTTCGGATAAATCGGTTATGGCCTTGCTTTTTTGGGGATGTTCTGAAAAAGTGTAAACCAAGGAAATTAAACCGAAAGCTTTTGAAATTTCAGAAAGCTTTTTTAAAAGCTTTGTATGGCCTTTATGAACGCCGTCAAAATTTCCTATGGCAACAGAAGTTCCGCTATTTAGTTTTAGCTCTCCTTTATCCCCTTTTACTGTTTTCATATATCCTCCGTTTAATAAAAGCTTTTTTCCATTGCTAATAAAAGACCTTCAGTTTCGCTTTCAATTACTTTTAATACACAGATAAGCTCGTCCTTTTCATATATACGAAACAGCTCGTCCTTTTCATATTTTTCTATACCTAACTGCTCTGGTCTTAGTCTTATTCCGTTTTTTACTTTCGATGCATTTTCTTCGTTTGCATCTACCCTTTTTATGTGGGTTAAAACGTCCTCTATTGAAATAAGCAGGTTTTCTATCGTGCCGTTTTTAACACCTTCTTCTATTTCTCCAAATGTGTGAGCGTTGTCTATAGTAAAGTTTCCGCTCTGAGTTCTTAAAAGCTCACCCATAGCTCCGCCACATCCCAGCTTTTCGCCGATATCACGGCAAAGAGCGCGTATATATGTTCCTTTTGAGCAGTGAACATCTAAATCGAAAGAGTTTCCGTCAAAATTTGAAACTTCCAATGAGTATATTGAAATTTTCCTCGCTTTTCTCTCAGTTACAATACCTTTTCTTGCAAGCTGATAAAGCTTCTGTCCGTCAACCTTAATTGCCGAATACATAGGTGGAATTTGCTCTGTATCGCCAATAAAACTCATAACGGCATCTGTTACCTCCTGCTCGGTAACGTTTACTTCTCGTTTTTCTAAAACTGTACCGCTTAAATCCTCGGTGTCTGTTATAACGCCTAACCAAACCTTTGCGCGATATCGTTTCTCTGATGCCATAATCAAATCAGAAAGCTTTGTTGCCTTACCGATAAGAACAGGCAAAACACCCTCTGCATCAGGGTCTAAAGTTCCTGTGTGGCCTACTCTCTTTATATGTAAATTTCGTCTTACAAAAGAAACAACATCATGGGATGTTTTTCCCTTTGGTTTAAAAACGTTTAATATTCCTATCAAGAAAAGCTCTCCTATTTATAATAATATAATTGAATAAAAATTTCAATAGGAATTAAATTCCCAGCTTATTTTTAGCAAGCAAAATTCCCGTTACAGTTTTCATATCGCGGATTTCGCCTTTTTCAATCATTTTCATCAATTCGTCAAACTTGTATTTTTCACACTCTAAAAATTCATCATCGTCGGGGTCAGTTTCCCCTGCCGTAAGGTCTGTTGCTAAAAAGATACGTATAATTTCATCGCAGAACCCCGGTGTTGCAAAAAATGAGCCTAAGAATTCAAAGTTTTTAGCCGTAAACCCTGTTTCTTCTTTTAATTCACGAATTCCTGCAAGCCTTGGGTCTTCATCTTTACCGTCTAATTTTCCTGCAGGAATTTCAAGAGTGTTTTCACCAAAGGGATAACGGTACTGACGCACCATGTAAACATATCCATCTTCGTCCACCGTCACAACTCCCACTCCGCCGGGGTGACGAACAACCTCACGGGTTGCCTCGCTTCCGTCAGGAAGACGTGCAACGTCTTTTTCAAGCTTTATAATTTTTCCGTTGTAAACAGTTTCACCACTTACTCTTTTTTCTTCTAAATTCATTTTAATCACACTCTAATTCTGCTTTTATTTCGTCTAACATCTTTTTATCTTTGTCCGTGAGTTTTGCCTTTTTTAAAAGGTCAGGGCGTTTAATGAGTGTTCTTTTCAAAGACTCACGCCTTCTCCACACCTCTTGATTTGCGTGGTGTCCTGAAAGCAAAATGTCAGGAACTTTTCTTCCCATAAACTCAGGCGGTCTTGTATATTGGGGATGTTCTAAAAGTCCGTTATAAATCGACTCGTTCTCAAAAGATTCATCGCAGGATAAAACCCCCGGAATCATTCGTGACACTGCATCGACCAAAAGCATTGCAGGAATTTCACCGCCGGTTAAAACATAGTCACCTGCTGAAATTTCCTCGTCTACAATTTCTTCTAAAACTCTCTCGTCAACACCCTCATAATGACCGCAAAGGATAACAATATGTTCTTTTTTTGAAAGCTCAATTGCTTTTTGCTGCGTTAAAACCTTACCTTGCGGCGACATATAAATCACATAGGGTTTTTCTTCTGTCTTTTCCTCTATCGCTTTATATGCATCATAAATCGGCATAGGCTGCATAACCATCCCCTGTCCGCCGCCGTAGGGATAATCGTCAACGCGGTTATGCTTATCTTTTGAAAAGTCGCGAATGTTTGTGCATTTAATTTCTAAAATCCCGCTTTTTTCAGCTCTGCCGATAATACTTTCACTCAAAACCGTTTTCACCATATCGGGAAACAACGTTAAAATATCAAATCTCATAACCTTAATCCTCTAACCCCTCAGGAATTGTGACATAGATTTTATTGTTTTCCAAATCAACATCACCAATAACGCCATCGATAACGGGAAGATACAAGGTTTTTCCTATCTTTGTTTTAATTTCGTAAATATCGTTTGCGCCTGTGTTGAAAACGTCAGTAAGCGTTCCGATTTCTTCTTCATTTTCAACCGCAGTTAAGCCGATTAAATCTTTTATGTAATATCTACCCTCAGGAAGCGGTGTTTTTTCTGTAAATAAGATTTTACCTTTAAGCTTTTCAGCATCATTTATATTATCAATACCTTTAAGCTTTATGATAACTGTGTTTTTATGTACGCGGGAACGTTCAATTAAAAGTTCAGTTCCGTTTTCAAAGTATAAAACATCTAATTCTTCAATATTATACAAATCGTCTGTCCAGGGGTTTAATTTTATTTCACCTCTTATTCCGTGAGTATTTACTATCTGACCAATTTCAATTAAGTCCATATTTATCCCTCGTTTTTAAATAAGGCTGCCAAAATTTTGGCAGCCTTTGAAATTTTAAGCTACCGAATTATCCTTTTCCGCTTTTTTTCTGATAATTTCGGGTTGTTTTTTATCTGTTACACATTCTTTTGTAATGGTACAGCTTTCAACATTTTCTTCAGATGGTACTTCATACATAATGTCTAAAAGGGTTTCTTCAATAATTGAACGAAGACCGCGCGCGCCAGTTTTTCTGTCTAAGGCTTTCTGTGCAATTGCTTCAACGGCTTCATCCTCAACATTTAATGTGATTCCATCTAATTCAAATAGCTTTTTATATTGTTTTAAAATTGCATTCTTAGGCTCTTTTATAATGCGCACCAAAGCATCTTTATCAAGCATATCAAGTGATGCGATTATAGGAAGTCTTCCGATAAGTTCAGGAATTATACCGAATTTCAATAAATCCTGAGGTTCAATTTTTTCAAATACTTCGCCGATATTTTCTTTTTCTCGGCTTTTTATATCTGCACCAAAGCCCATTGATTTTGACGTTGTTCTTCTTGAAATTATTTTTTCAATTCCGTCAAATGCACCGCCACAGATAAAGAGAATATTTGTTGTATCAATCTGCAGAAATTCCTGATGAGGATGCTTTCTGCCACCCGTTGGGGGAACAGAGGCAACTGTTCCTTCAAGAATCTTTAAAAGTGCCTGCTGAACGCCTTCACCGCTTACATCAGGGGTAATTGAAGTGTTTTCAGATTTTCTTGTTATTTTATCAATCTCGTCAATATATATAATGCCACGCTCGGCATCCTCAATAGAGCCGTCAGCCGCCTGAATAAGCTTTAAAAGTATGTTTTCAACATCTTCGCCCACGTATCCTGCTTCGGTGAGCGTTGTTGCATCTGCAATGGCAAAAGGAACGTTTAATATTTTGGCCAATGTCTGAGCAAGCAATGTTTTACCCGAACCGGTAGGACCTAAGAGTAAGATGTTGGATTTTTGAATATCCACGTCTTTCGCACTTTTACTTCCAATTCTCTTATAGTGGTTGTAAACAGCAACAGAAAGCGTTTTTTTAGCCTTTTCCTGACCGATTACATACTGATCCAAAACCTCTTTGATTTCTTTAGGTTTCGGAAGACCTGAAAGTGAAATTTCAGGCTCAGAAATATCAAAGTTTTCACCCATATAGCGATTGCAAAGCGAAATACATTCGTTACATATGCAAACGTCGGGTCCTTCAAAAATTCTTATAACTTCATGTTCATTTTTTCCGCAAAAGCTGCAGTGAATTGTAAAATTGTTTTCGTTTCCGTTAGACACAAAAACACAGCCTTTCTTGCCCGTGGGATAAAAAAGCGCAAGTTTCGGGCACAACTTGCACCAAAAAGCATATACTATACTTTTATGTAATTAAATCATAATTGTGATAAAAGGGGCTGCTCTACTTTGCGCAGCCCCTATTTTATGTTTTTTATTTTATTTCTTTGGCGGTGGTAATAACCTTATCAATCAAGCCATACTCCATAGCCTCTTTTGCCGACATAAAGTTATCACGCTCTGTGTCTGCCTGAATTTTATCTAAAGGCTTTCCTGTACGCTGGCTTAAGATTTCGTTTAAGGTTTCTTTAATTCTTATAATTCTGTCAGCATGGATTTTAATATCCGTTGCCTGACCCTGCATACCGCCTAAGGGCTGATGAATCATAATTTCGCTGTTAGGAAGCGCAAATCTTTTTCCGGGAGTTCCTGATGCGAGCAAAAACGCTCCCATAGAAGCCGCCATACCAATACATATTGTAGATACATCGCATCTTATGTATTGCATGGTATCGTAGATTGCCATTCCTGCAGTTATTGAGCCGCCGGGACTGTTAATATAGAACTGGATATCTTTATCAGGGTCTTCACCCTCTAAAAATAACATCTGTGCTACAACCAAGCTTGCGGTTACATCGTTAACTTCTTCACTTAAAAATATAATTCTGTCTTTTAAAAGTCGTGAATAAATATCGTAGGAACGTTCTCCTCTGCTTGTTTGTTCCACAACCACCGGTACTAAGCTCATAATTCTACCTCCGTTTTAGTGAAATTATTTCTCTTCTTCAGCTTTTTTCGTTGCTGTTTTTTTGGTTGTTGTTGTCTTTTTTGTTGTCGTAGATGAAGACTTTTTGGTTGTTGTTGAAGTTGTTTTCTTTGTTCCTGTCTTCTTAGCTGCAGGCTTTTCTTCTTTATCTTCGCCTTCTTCTTTTTTAGCTGCTGTCTTTTTAGGAGCAGTTTTTGACCATTTAGCGTTTTCAACAATCAAATCTAAAGCCTTTGAAATCTTAAGGTCTGCTTTCATAGCTTCGATATCTTCATCGCGCATGAAAGACTTAACCTTATCAATTTCCATATTGTAGCTTTCAGCCATTTTCGCAAGCTGTTCTTCTACTTCTGCATCTGTTGCTTCTAAGTTTTCTTCTTTTGCAATCTGTTCAAGCGCAAGTGTTCCTTTAACCTGAAGCTCTGCATTAGGTCTAATCTGTTCTTTGAACTGTTCAACAGTTGTTCCAATATAGCCTAAGTATTGTTCAAAGGAAATACCCTGCTGAGCCATACGCGCATTGTTTTCACGGATTGTGCTTTCAATGCGTGAATCAATCATACAGTCAGGAACATCAACTTCCATTTCTTCGATGATTTTATCAACTGCAGCATTTTCTTTTTCCTGTTTTGTTTGAGCATCTGCTTTTTCTGTTAAGTTCTTTTTGATATCTTCTTTTAATTCTGCAATTGTATCAAATTCACTTACGTCTTTTGCAAATTCATCGTCGAGTTCAGGAAGCTCTTTAACGGTAATAGAGTTAACCTTTGTTTTAAATATTGCGTCCTTACCTTTAAGCTCTTCTGAATGGTAATCCTCGGGGAACTTAACTGAAACTTCAAACTCTTCACCGATTTTTTTGCCAATAATCTGGTCCTCAAAACCGGGGATAAACTGACCGCTTCCGATAACTAAATCAAAGTTTTCACCTTTACCGCCGGCAAATGCTACGCCGTCAACAAAACCTTCAAAATTGATGTTAGCTGTATCGTCTTTTTTTACTGCACGGTCGTCAACTGTAACCTGACGAGCTGCTCTTTCCTGTCTTCTTTTAAGCTCTGCATCAACGTCTTCATCACTTACAGTATGGACAATATCTTTAAGTTTTAAACCTTTATATTCACCAAGTTTTACCTCGGGCTTAACTGTAACGATAGCTAAAATTACTAAATCTTTGTCTTTTCCGATTTCTTTAACGTCTACCTTAGGCATATCAACAGGTTCTAAACCTAATTCTTTTACAGCCTCGTCGTAAGCGGCAGGTAATACTGCATCGATAGCATCGTCGTAGAAAATTCCTTCTCCGTATGTTTTTTCGATAAGCTTACGGGGAGCCTTACCTTTTCTGAAGCCCGGAACCGTAATTTTCTTTACATTTTTCTTGAATGCCTCATCAACTGCTGCATTAAATTTTTCTGCAGAAATGGTGATGGTAAATTCAACTGTGTTTTTTTCTTTTTTTTCTAAAATAGCTGACAATTTCTTATCCTCCCTATTTAAAACTCTCATCTGTGTATTATAGCACAAAACCAGGTGCTTTTTCAAGTCTAAAATTAAAATAATGTAAAAATAGTTAAAAATGTTTTAAAATGTTCATATTTACCACTCAGAATTTGTTTTAAATGTTAAAAAAGGAATAAAAATTTTTGTTTATTCAAACAATAATTACACAAAACTTTGAAAGGAGTGTAAATTATGACCGCTTTAAAAACAGTGAGGATAATAGCCGTCTTATCCATATTATGCGCTATAAGTTTTGGAGTTTACACGAATTTTTCTCAAAATGGTTCAAAAACAGCTGTTGGCAGAACCGTAATGGTCTGTGTTTATAAATAAATTTAAAAAGGTGAAATTATGAAAAATAATATGACTGATAAAGAGTATCAGAAGTATGTGGATAAAAAAACGCCTAACTCCCCTCTTTTAAAGGATATAATTTTGGCATACCTTTTCGGCGGAATTATCTGTACCATTGGACAACTGATTTTTAATGGTTACGAGCTAATTGGGTTTAATCAGGACCAGTGTTCTATGGGAACTTCGGTAACATTGATACTTTTAAGCGCTATTTTAACAGGACTTGGACTTTACGAAAGAATTGCAAAGCACGCAGGCGCAGGCACAATTGTTCCAATTACAGGGTTTGCAAACGCTGTTGTTTCTCCTGCAATGGAATTTAAAAGTGAGGGACTTGTATTGGGCTTAGCCGTTAAAATGTTTACCGTTGCAGGACCTGTACTTGTTTACGGAATATCCGCATCGGTTTTAGCAGGGGTTGTGTATTTCATTATGGATATGTTTAAATAAAAATAAACGGGCATAAGCTATTACCCGATAGAGAAGTTTTTTAAACTTCTCTATTTTTATGTATTTGCCCGCAGCAGGCGTGACTTCTGTTTCGGCAAAAGTCACCAAAACCATTTCAGCCCGAAATTTCGAATGAAAATGTTACTGCTCCATTTTCGAAATTTCAAAGGCTGGCTGACAAAAATTGCACAATTTCTGCGTATCACACAATCTAATCGTCGCTTAGAGAAGGTTTTTATATTTTCTCTGCGAGAACGAAAAAATTTTATCACAAATCGGCTATGTGCAAAAGTTTCCAGTATACACAGCCGATTTAGCGGACCTTGAGCAAAAATATTTTTGCGAATGTCTGCGTGGGATAAAATTTTGAGGGCGAGCAGTCAGAAAATAAAAAGCTTCGACCGCGACAAGAGCTTTTGGCAACTTTTGGTGATACAAAAGTTGCCCGTTGGAGACACATTATTAAGAAACAAAAGAAAAGAAGGTAAGGAATAAACTTCCTTACCTTTCCATAACGTACATAGCCCGTTTATTTATCATTCTCTCTTAATTCTACTCTTCTTATTTTACCACTGATTGTCTTTGGTAATTCTTCAACAAACTCAACAATTCTTGGGTATTTGTAAGGTGCTGTATGGGTTTTAACGTAATCCTGAACTTCTTTCTTAAGCTCATCAGTTCCGTTCGTTCCTTTTGTTAAAACAATTGTTGCTTTAACAATCTGTCCGCGAATTTCGTCGGGAACAGCAGTTACGGCACATTCCAAAACGTAAGGAAGCTCCATGATAACGCTTTCAATTTCGAAAGGTCCGATTCTGTAACCTGATGATTTGATAACGTCGTCAATTCTTCCAACATACCAGAGGTATCCGTCCTCATCGCGCCAAGCAAGGTCGCCTGTGTGATAAACTTCATCATGCCATGCTTTTTTGGTGTTTTCTTCGTCTCCGTAATAGCCCATAAACAAACCGCAGGGTACACCTTTTTTGGTTTTTACGACAACCTCACCGGTTTCTCCAACCTTGGCACTTGAACCGTCGTCTAACACAACATCAACATCGTAAAGGGGAGAAGGTCTTCCCATAGAACCGGGTTTTGCAACCATTCCTCGAAGGTTGGCTACTGTCAGGGTGGTTTCAGTCTGACCGAATCCCTCCATCAGTCTTAAACCTGTCGCCTTTTTCCACTGCTCATAAACTTCAGGGTTTAACGCCTCGCCTGCAACAGTTGTGTACTCTAATGATGTTAAGTCATACTTTGACAAATCTTCTTTAATAAAGAATCTGTACATTGTTGGTGGCGCACAGAATGTTGTGATATTATACTTTTTAAACATGGGCAAAATGTCTTCTGCCTTAAATTTATCAAAGTCATATACGAACACTGCTGTTTCACAGAGCCACTGACCGTAAAGTTTACCCCAGAGAGCCTTACCCCAGCCAGTATCTGAGATTGTGAAGTGAATTCCGTCAGGGTTAACATTGTGCCAGTATTTTGCTGTAATGTAGTGTCCTAAAGGATATTTGTGGTCGTGGGTTGCAATTTTCGGGTAACCTGTTGTTCCCGATGTAAAGAACATCAACAATGGGTCAGAGCCAGCTGCGGAATCTTCATTTCTTTCAAATTTATCAGAAAAAGCGGGCATTTCTTCGTTAAAATCGTGCCATCCGTCTTTTTTTCCGCCAACCAAAATCTTTGTGATCTTTTCGTAATTTTTCTCTGCCAGATCAACCTGATTTGAAACATCACCGTCTGACGTACAAACAATAGCGCTTACGCCTGCTGCTTTAAAGCGGTAATCAAAGTCATGTTCAACCAAAAGATGAGTTGCAGGGATTACGATTGCACCGATTTTGTGAAGTGCTAAAATTGAGAACCAGAACTGGTAGTGTCTTTTTAAAACAAGCATAACTCTGTCGCCTTTTTTGATTCCCAAAGACTTAAAGTAGTTAGCAGTCATTGAAGAATAGCGGCTGATATCAGAGAATGTAAAACGCTTCTCTTCTTTTTTGTTTGAAACGAAAATCATAGCTGTTTTATCGGGACATTTTTTTGCAAGCTCGTCAACGCAATCGAAAGCAAAGTTAAATTTTTCAGCATCTGTAAATGAAATATCAACTAAGCGACCGTCTTTGTCCTCAACGGTGTTAATGAATTTATCACAAACCTCAGCATCAGCTTTAGGTGTGTGAAGATATCTGAACTGCGTATCGTCAGCTGAAATACCTTTGCGTTCAGTTTCAACCTCTTTCATAACGATAGCATAGATTTCAACATCTTTTCCGCCCTCAGCAACTAACTTGTGGGGAATTGCGCTGTTATAGTAAATCGAGTCGCCTTCTGATAAGATTTCTGTGTTGTTACCAACGGTGATTTTAAGGCAACCTCGAATAACGATATCAAGCTCCTGACCTTTGTGGGAGGACGCTTCGTGGTCGTCGCCGTTTTCAACGTATGGAATTACAACATGATAAGGCTCCGCGGTTTTGTTTTTAAACATCGACGCCATATTTTTATACTCGTTGCCTTCTTTTCTTGTAATAGGAAGGCCACCGCCTGCCCTTGTAACCTCATAGCTTGTAAGGGTTGGGCTTGCACCTTTTAAAAGGTCTGTTGGGTCGACATTAAAGCATTTTGCGCATTTATAAATAAATGTAAAGTCAAAATCCTTTAAGCCATTTTCATATGCATTATATTCTTCAATGGTTGTATCGGTATTCTGAGCCATAATTTCGACAGTAAAACCCAAATCTTCTCTGGCATTTCTAATTCGCAAAGCCACATCCTTTAAATGTTCATTGTTTTCAACCATTTTAATTCCTCCTTAAAAGATTTTTTATTTATTAAAGTAAATCAGCAATATCTAAGATTAAACGTTCTGATTTTTCCCAACCTAAGCACGGGTCAGTAATTGATTTTCCGTAGATACCGTCTTCAATTTTCTGAGCACCGTCTTCAATATAGCTTTCAATCATAAAGCCTTTTACGAAGCTTTTAATATCAGCAGAATGACGGCAGGAGTGAAGAACTTCCTTGCATATTCTGATTTGCTCTAAATACTGTTTATTTGAATTTGAGTGGTTAGCATCAACCACCAAAGCCATATTATGAAGGTTTTTTGAAGCATATAATTCATAAAGCCTGATTAAATCTTCGTAATGGTAGTTAGAGTTTGCCTGACCGTGCTTGTTTACAGAGCCACGAAGAATTGCGTGAGCATAGGGGTTACCTGCAGTTTCAACCTCCCAGTTACCGTAAATGAATGTGTGGCTGTGCTGAGCGGCGATAATTGAGTTGAGCATAACCGAAAAGTCGCCGCTTGTTGGGTTTTTCATACCAACTGGCACGTTAATTCCGCTTGATGTAAGTCTGTGCTGCTGATTTTCAACAGAACGTGCACCTACTGCAACATATGATAATAAATCAGAAAGGTATCTGTAATTTTCGGGATAATGCATTTCGTCTGCACAGAAAAAGCCTGTTTCAGAGATTACATCGGTGTGCATTTTTCTGATAGCCAAAATTCCGTGAAGCATATCAGCTTTTTTTGTGGGGTCGGGCTGATGAAGCATACCCTTGTAGCCGTCGCCCGTTGTTCTGGGCTTATTTGTATACACACGAGGAACGATTATAATTTTGTCTTCAACTTTTTCCTGAACGGCTTTAAGACGTGTGCAGTAATCTAAAAGAGCGTCTTCGTTGTCGGCAGAACAAGGTCCGATTAAAAGAAGAAATTTATTAGACTCACCTGAAAAGACTTTTTTTATTTCTGCGTCACGTTCCTCTTTAAGCTTTGTAAACTCAGCTGTTAAAGGATAACGCTGTTTAATCTCGTCAGGGTTTGGTATTTCTCTTATAAAATTCATCTGCATAATAAAAACCTCGCTTTTTTTAATCTTTGCATTTAGAATGTTAGCACAAATTTTTAGCGATGTCAAATGTTTTAAGCTATTATTTTTCTCAAAAGCAAAAAACGATAAAAATTGTTGTTGTAGTCTGTTTTTTTGGAAAAAAAATGAAATTATCAAAAAAATAACTTGGTATCGAAAATCGAAAAAAGGTTATAATTTTAATGAGGAAATTAAGGGGGAATTAAATGAAAAAAAATGATAGATTTATAATAAAAAAATCAGACGGACTTTATGGAGAGGTTAAAATTTCAGGTTCAAAAAACGCCTGCCTTCCAATACTTGCAGCCTGCATCTTGGCACAGGGAAAAACAGTTTTAGACAACGTTCCGCACCTTACGGATATTACGGTTATGTGTGAGATACTCGAAAGTTTTGGGGCAATTTTGAGTTTTAGCGGTAAAAGCTGTTTGACTGTTAACACAGAAAAAATAAAAAACACTTCTCCGCCCTATGACTTAACCTGCAGAATGCGAGGCTCGTTTTTGGTTTTGGGACCGCTTCTTGCGAGGATGAAAAAGGTAAGGCTTTCACTTCCCGGCGGATGCCCAATCGGCTCACGTCCCGTTGACCTTCATTTAAAGGGATTTGAGGCATTAGGGGCTAAAATTACCAAAGGATATGGGTTTGTTGAGGTTTCATGCAAAAAGCTTTCAGGCACAAAAATTTACCTTGATTTCCCCAGCGTCGGGGCGACAGAGAACATCTTAATGGCGGCTGTTTTGGCAGAGGGTACAACTATAATAGAGAATGCGGCGGCGGAGCCCGAGATTTCGGACCTTTCGTCTTTTTTAACGTCTATGGGAGCTAAAATATCAGGCGCAGGAACAGACACAATAATGGTAAAAGGGGTTAAAGAACTTACCCCTGTTAAATATACCGTTATGCCCGACAGAATTGAGGCAGGTAGCTTTATGATTGCATCTGCTATAACCTGTGGCGACATTACTCTCACAAATATGATACCAGAGCACGTAAAACCACTAACCGCAAAGCTTCGTGAAATTGGAGCGGACATTGCGATAAATAAAAACGGGTTAAGAGTTCGGGGAAATACGAAATATTACGCATCGGATATAAAAACCCTGCCATTTCCGGGCTTTCCAACGGATATGCAGGCGCAAATGATGTCGTTACTATCGCTGTCTGAGGGCACAGGAATTGTTACAGAAACAATTTTTGAAAACAGATTTATGCATGCCCCTGAGCTTTGCAGAATGGGAGCAAATATAAAGGTTGAAGGACATTGCGCAGTTATTGAGGGCAAAAAAACGCTTACTGGAACAAAGGTTGCCGCAAGTGACCTACGGGCAGGGGCAGCACTTGTTTTAGCAGGGCTTGCGGCAAAAGGAGAAACTGAGGTTTTGGATATTTATCACATTGACCGTGGCTATGAAAACTTAGACGGGAAATTAAGAGCATTGGGCGCGAAAATTGAGAGATTTAACGGAATATAAAAAAGGTGATGCTTTTTGCATCACCTTTTAATTAGCTTTATGATTATTTATCCAATTTAGAATATCCTCGTATTTCATTTCGCCCGAGGCTACAGAAAGACCAAGATTAACAACATCAGTGTTAGTGCAACTTGTTCTTATTCCGCCCGCTTCTAAAAACGTTAGCATAACATACACACCTATTCTTTTGTTGCCATCAACAAAAGCATGGTTTGATATTAACGTATAACCTAATCTTGCAGCTTTTTCTTCTTTTGTTTTATATAATTCTTCACCGTCAAATGTTGAATAAGCCGTTTCTAAAGCACTTTCTAACAATCCTGAATCTCTAACACCTATAGCACCACCTGTTTCCTGAGCTATCATCTGATGTAACAAAAGAACTTTATCTTTATCAAACTTTATCATTTTGCCAACTCCTCAAAAGCAGGTTTAAATCTCTTCATTATTCTTTTAGCGGCTACATCAATCTTTTCATCATCGGTAATCTCAAAATAATCACCCGACTCAATATCAATCAGCAAAAACTTAGGTTTGTTATTTTTAAAAATAACAGCCTTTCCATTGTTTTCAGCAACTCTTGCAACTTTTGAGAAATTCTGGTTAGCTTCTGTCATAGTTGTAATTGTGTTTGTGTCTATATTCATATTATATCCTCCGATAATTTATTGCATATATATTATATATTATTTGTAGGATATTGTCAACCTATTATTTTTTAATAAGGAAAAAGGTGATGCGAGAAATTCGCATCACCTTTGAGTTTGTAATTATTAAATTACGTTAATCAGTTAAACACTGATTAGTTAGCAGCTGTCCAAACTTTAGCGCCTGTAGCAGCAACGTTTGTTGAACCGTAACCTGTCCATACGAACACTTTAGCTTTTGCAGCTGTGCCTGTGTATGATGTGCTAACTGTGAATGATGTAGCACCTGTAACATCATCGCCTGTATCAAGACCGATCATTGTACCGTTAGCATCATAAACAGCGATGATAGGTGTACCTGTAACAGCAGCATCGTATACCACTGTAGCAGATGCGTTGTTATCAGCAACTGTCCAAGCTTCAACAGGACCTACAGGACCAGGAACTTTGTCACTGTTGGGGTATGTGAAGACTGTGTTTTCATTAGCATCAAATTTCGCTGCTGTCATATCCTGAATACCAGCACCACCAAAATCCAATTTGTTATCTGTAATGAACGCATCGGAAGATGCTACTAATGTGAAAGTAGTAGAATCAAAATCATCTGTTGTTACACCAGTATTTAATGCAAAAGGAATCATAGCAATTGTTCCATTATTACCATCTCCATTTTTTGCATTCCATGTTAACAACAATTTATTACCAGAAAATTTTGTTTCGTCTTCTACAGGCTGTGCATTATTTGTAAAATCCCACAAAAGACAATCAGCTGCATCTGTTACAGGATACATACCATATCCATCACAGTATACGGGAGTAACCTTTTCTTCGTCAAACTGAAGTGTAACATAACCAGCAGGTGCTGTTATTCTTGTAGCAATATCTAATACGATATATGCAACGTTTTCTGTTCCATTAGCTTCATCGTCATAATCACCAACAGTAGCAAACAAAGTATTTGTTCCGGTATAAACTCCAGCATCAAAGCTATCGATTGCACCTCTTTTACCGAATGTATAGCTTCCTGCGGTAAAAGAATAACCTTCATTTGCAGCACTTACAACAGATACTAATGAGAAGAGCATTGCACAAGCTAAAATTAAGCTTAATACTTTTTTCATTACTTTACCTCCTATTTTATTCTACAATTGTAGGCTCTGCATTATAGTTTACAACTACAACACCGATATCAAAAACATTGACCTTACCATCTTCATCGAGGTCATATGCTTCAGAATAGTTTTGGCTAACACCTGATTCTGCATTATAATTAACAACTATAACACCAATATCGAAAACATTAGCCTTACCATCTAAATCAATATCACCAGCTTTAACCACAGGATTTACTGTAGCTTCTTCTGTGATATTCTGTTTTGTATAACTTAAGTGACTTGTTTTTGTAGCTGTTAATGTGTAAGCACCTTCTGCAAGTACAGGAACTTCAACTGTGAATGCAGCACCTTCTGTATAGGTAGCTGTATATTCGTTTGTTCCGTCTGTTACTTTAACAACAGGAAGTGTTGTTCCTGCGTAGCCTGTAACTGTACCACTGATTACGAATGTTTCGGGGTCAACCTGAGCAAGTTTTAAGTAACCGATATTGGTAGCTGTGGGTAAGCCTTCACCACCGATAAAGATTGTACCTTCTAAAAGCTCGTCGCCCTTTGTCATAAACGCGGGAATTGTGATTGCACCGTTTTCGTCAGCTGTTACCTGGTCAATATACAAGATATTATCAAGGTTAGAAAAATCAACTGTTGTTGCGGTGGTTCCTTTAACAACTACAACGCCATAATATTCATTGGCTGTTAAGCCTGAATGAGTAACGCCTGTGTACTTGCCTTCTGCGTCAGCAGTGTAATCAACAGCTGATACACCGATAACAGATGTTGCAAGCATTGCCGCTACTGTTAAAAGCATAATAATTTTTTTCATTTTTAATTTCTCCTTCATTTAATAGTGTTTTTCCTAAATTACAAAATGCCTAAGATGGTCATAAGCATTTCGCCAAGAGCTATGTCTTCTGCCTTACGGGTTTCTACCCATGGGTTATCCATGGGGGACACAACAACAGCTCTGTTTGTTGCGTTCCAGTATACATCGCAGTCTAACTGCTCTGAGATGAAGCGAACAGGAACCATTGTTCTGTCCTCCATCACCTCAATGGGTGCGTCGTAAGTGACAGATTTACCATTAACGGTAAATTCAGCTGAGCCAAAGGTTAAAACGATTTCGCGTTTGTCCTTCTTAACGGTACAGCCGCCACGCTCTTCGTCCCAAATGATTTCGGCACCTAAGGATTCTGTAATAAATCGCAAGGGAACCATTGTTCTGTCGTTCTTAATATAAGGAACAACTTTTGAGTTTTGTTCATCAATCTGAACTTTTTTACCGAAGGTTATTGTATCAGCTTTACCTACCATAAGGCAGATAACGTCGTCCTTCCTATTGTCTTTATTGATTTCGACTTTAGGTTTGGAAACGTAAGCTTCAACCTTTTCTTCGGTTTTAGTTTCTTCGTAGTTAACGATTACGTTAACAGGAAGTGTCTCGCTTAAATTAAGTAGGGTTATACCGTGCTTTACAGTATCGCGATATTCACCAACACCGTCTTTTCGAGCGAGTTCTAATTTTGGGTTCCCTTCTTTTAAGCGTTTAAAGTGAAGGGTGTAGATATGAAGACCTTCAGCGTCTGCAATATATTCGCCTTTATCGGTTAAGCCTTCGCCACGAACACCGGGACCAAGGTAAACGGTAAATTCGAATACGCCTCTGTCTTTTTCTAAAACAAGCCCTACCTCGCTGAACTTTTCGGTTTCGGAACTACGTTCTCTGAAATCAGAAAAATTCTCGGCAGGCTCGCCGTCAGAGTTGACAGGCTGCATAACCTCGGGGTCATACCTGAATGCCGCCTGAATGCCCCAAACTGTTGCATTCTTAACAGTTACGTCAACATCGATAAAGTCGACCGAGGTTTCAGTCACCGTTAATTCAAGGTCAGCATAATCTATTTCCTCTGCTGATGCTATTATCCCCACGAGCGAAACGCTCAAAGCAACGAGCATTGAAAGTAGCAATGTTATGTATTTCTTAAACAAGTAAAAACCTCCTTTTTACCTATTTACATATAATATCATAATTATAATAACATAAAGAATTTTTAAATGCAAGAGGTTTTTTTAAAAAAATAAAAATTTTTTTCAAACAGATTACAATTTGGTGACAGTAGCGTCTCCGACGGGGCAGATTTTTTCAAAATCTGCGAAATTCGTTCTTTTAAACTTGCAGAACCAAAAGTTCCGGGGGGGGCAGATTTCCCCCCGCCCCCCCCAACCCCCTTGGGGGGCCTTCGCTCCCCCCCGACCCCCCCCCCG
>JAZNOF010000004.1:0-181662 GCA_045580665.1 Congzhengia sp. | reverse complement strand
AATACCATACCGAAAAATCTGAACTTATTAAAAGAGTTACCGTAGGAGAATTTGGTGAACCTACAGGATACGAAGAAAATCTTTACGTTACCAAAGACGGAAAATATTTTCTCTATGTAAATGGTGGCGAAGATTCGATATATCCCAAAGAAACTATTCTAAGAATGTCAGCCGCTAAAGCTGATGAATGGATTAAAAATCATTAAAGCAAAAATAAGTTGCAGCGTTGCTGCAACTTATTTTTTTACCTTTGAATAGGTTAACCTGTATTTTCTCGGTGAAATTCCCATTTTTTCTTTAAACACTTTACCAAAATAGCTTGCGTCGTTAAATCCACAATATGAAGCAATTGATGCTATGGAAATATTCGAATCTGAAAGATAAGTCTTTGCTTTACCTAAACGAATCTGGCAAAGCTGGTCCATAACGCTTCCTAAATTTTCGTTCTTATAATACCTGCAAAGAGCGTATTTGTTCATACCTACTAAAGATGCTATTTTTTCAAGAGTAATATTCTTTGCAAAGTTTTCTTCCATATAGTCTTTTATTACAGTATAAACAGTTTTATTTTCATTATTTATATATTCTAACACGTTTATCAACCAAGAATAAACCATAGCTGAACGCATTGCGTCATTAGAACCATTATGGCACATATAAAGAATTTGTCTTTGCTCACCTGCCAAAGCATCCGGAATTTTAAATATCTTATAGTCGGGCATATCATAATAGTCTATAAGTTCATGGCAACCATTAAAAGTTATCCATGCTGTTGACAATATTTCACCATTTTTTTTGTATCTTCTTTTAACATGTTTTTTAGCAAAAAAACAATCACCGGCAGATAAAACATACGTTTCATCATTTATTGTATATGTACCTTCACCTTCAATAATAAAGTGGAACTCATAATCGTCACTATCAAGATATGTTATAGGTGTCTGGTTTGACATACGACCTATTTTTTTCAAAAACAAAGGAAAAGGTGAGGGTTTAATGCTTTCCACAAAACCGTAACATAGTGTCATAACAAAACGAATCTCCTTTTGTCTAATAAATTGCAATATAATTATACTATATTTGTGTTCAAAAGTAAATATTTTTTTAAAAAAAGTACGCTTTGCTAAAAACAAAGCGTACTTTTTTCACTGTTCTATATGTCTTCCAAGGAAGCCTGCAGCAGAAAGAGCAAGTTTTTCTTCTATCTCACTCATTTTCGGTATCTGCTCATTTGAGAAAAATACAACCGACCCGATGGTATCCCCTTCCGAAACAATAGGAGCAACTATTCCTGCATTATATTTTTCACTGCCCTCTATAACTGGGATTGTTTTATTCTCTGTACCTCTGCATACAAAAGTCGTTTTTTCCTCCATAAATTTTTCTATGTCCTGACTGATTTTTTTATCAGAAAGTTCCCGTTTTGGAACACCTGAAACGGCAATAACGCTATCCATATCCGTGATACAAATCGGAAAACCGCTTGTTTTTGCCAATGTTTCTGCGTAATCGCCTGCAAATTCGCTAAGCTCTCCTACAGGGGAATATTTTTTGAATATCACTTCCCCATCTTTTCCTGTATATATTTCTAAAGGTGCTCCTTCTCTTATTCTTAATGTTCTGCGGATTTCTTTCGGTATAACAACGCGCCCTAAATCGTCTATACGTCTTACAATTCCTGTGGCTTTCACAAATTAAACTCCTTTAAAATCAGATTGTGATGTTAGTATCTGTAAAACGTGGATATTTATACTTGACAAAATCAGAATTACAATCTTTCTTTTGTAATTTTAAGGTATGTATAATCATATTCTATAACAACACATTTTTTGGAGTTGAAATAAATGAAGAAAGAACACATAGTATCTTTTAACGGAATATGGTATCATTTTTACAAAAAAACAACAGAATTATGCGTCAGCAAAAAGGCCGACATAAGATTTACAGCTGAAAAAATTTTACTTAATGAAGCTTTTAACGATTTTAGTGTAACATCAAACGATAAAGGTATTTATGTCGTTTGTCAAGACACGAAAGGCTCAATTGTATTTTTTATGTTTGATGGTGAAAACTGGAACAACAAGGTAGTTTTAGAATCTAAAAATAAAATACCTGAGTATAAAAATCTCACACTTATATCCATTGGTGAATTTATAAATCTTTTTTATGTTATAAGTTCAAAAGGTGATAAAATCTTGGTTCATCAGGTTTTAAACGACGGCACTGCTCTTCCAAAAGTTGTTGATTGCGTATCAAACTCTGATTTTTCTGTATGTAAACATCAAACTACTGATTTAACCATTCTATACAAAAATACAGAAAATAAATACGGCATAAAAATATATAAATGGTCAAAAAAGGCTTTTTCAGAGTTTGTCCCATTAGATTGCGGTTGTTCGCTTGATGACGCAGTATTGTTTATCGACAAAAATGACGTTATAAACGTAGCAGCTTATGCTACGTTCGATAAGTTCACAAATATTCTTTACATAAAAAAGGATTTCTATAATGATGAAATCAATCTTGCCGCAATCCACCTTATTTCAGGTAGTTCTGACGGTTTATGTATAAACTTAGAAGACAACTGTTTAAATGTAAGTTGGTGCGAAAATGGTCTGGTTATGTCATCGTCGCTTGAAAATAACAAATGGTCTAACCCTAAAAAATATTTGAAAGGATTGGGCTGTGAAAACACACTCTACATTATTACAGACGGCGAAAAACGTTTTTCTTCATTCGGATACAAAAAAGATGACAGGGTTTATTTGTACAATTCCAATCAGACCATTCAAAATTTGCCCATAAGAGCCACAAAAAAAGAAACAGCCAAGAATTCAGAATACGTTAAAACAAGCATCTATGCCAAAGATTTGGCAGCAATAAGAAAGCTTTTATCAAATCAGAATGATATAATTTCGGAAATAATAAAAAAGTTATCCGCCCTTGAAAGAACGGATAACAGTAGTTTGATTTTAGAAAATCCTGATGACTTAGATAAAATTGTTTCAAGAAATATTGCAGAGGGAAATTAAATGTAAATGACATTTTTGTCCAGAGATTCTGCATAAGCCGCGGTGTAGTAAGAGCCGCCACTTGCTCTTTTAACATAGGCCACAACATAATCAGAATTGTCAACCATAAATCTGTTTCTTTTTTGCATGCATCCTTTATAGTAGATTTCTGACATAACGTTTACTTTATCTGCATTGCTTAATATGTAGTTGTAGGTATGCTTATCATATTCACGCCATACATTCGACTGATTTCTGTGGGGAACATCTATGATAAGTTTAATTTCGGGATATTCATTTTTTATTTCCAAAACATAAAGCGCAGCAATTGTGTCAAAGCCTAAGGCGCCACCGCATCTGAATGCAGTGACGCCTTTTGTTTTTATTAAATCGTTTATTGTTTCTTTAAGCTTCGAAGAAATTAATCTGCGCTCCGCAAGGGGTATATCCCTATGACCTGTGAAGCAGCAAGCAGGCATTATTCGTCTTCCTCTTCAAATTCGATTTCGATTTTTTCGTTGCAGTTAGGGCAAACCAAAACTTCGTCGTCGATCATATCTTCGTCAAAGTAAACTTTTTCGTTGCATGACGGACATTCAACTTCATAAAAATCCATGTCGTCATCTAAATCGCAGAAATCATCATCGCAATCGCAATCGCAATCACATTCATCATCGTATAAGTCTTCACAGATATCGTCTAAGCAATCTTCAACATCGTCTAAGCGTTCTGTGTTTTCCAATGATTCTTCGTCAAGTTCTTCAACTGTTGCTGCGAGCTCATCTAAAACATCAATAATTTTAAGAAGTAATTTTCCTTCGTTTTTACTTGTGTCAATTTCCATACCTTCAGCTAATCCTTTAAGAAAAGCTGTCTGTTCTGAAAGATATCCCATTTAAGTTTACCGGGCAAAAAATTGCCCTCTCCTTTCAAAAATATAGTCATTTATATTATGTCTTAAACTCTTTCCATATATTCCCCTGTTCTTGTATCAACACGAATAACATCGTCCTGATTTACAAAAAGAGGAACGTTGATCTGAGCACCTGTTTCCAAGGTTGCAGGTTTTGTAGCACCTGTTGATGTGTCACCTTTAAAGCCGGGCTCTGTGTCAGTAACTTTAAGTTCAACAAAGGTGGGGGGTTCAACGCCGAACACACTGCCTTTATATGAAAGAATTGTAACATTCATGTTCTCTGTTACGAATTTTAATGCATCACCTAACTGGTCTGCTCCCAAGGGCATCATATCGAATGTTTCATTGTCCATAAAGTAGTAAAGGTCACCGTCATTATATGAATATGCCATACTCTTTCTGTCAATATGCGCTTTAGGCATTTTTTCTGTAGGGCGGAATGTTTTTTCAACAACCGCACCAGTAATTACGTTTTTAAGCTTTGTACGAACGAATGCCGCACCTTTTCCGGGTTTAACGTGCTGAAATTCAACAATCTGAAAAACGTTGCCCTCCATTTCAAACGTTATACCGTTTCTAAATTCTCCTGCTGATATCATATGTTAACCTCCATAAAATATATTACATACAAAGTATATATTATAGTTTATATTATATTGGCAAAAAAAGCAAGCTTTTTCGTAAAAAAAGTAAAATTTTTATATTATCTCATATTGACTTAAAGAAATAAATTTAATATAATATTAGCGGATAACAACGAGAAAGGACATATTTTTATGAAATCTTGTTATGATATGAAAATTGCAGGGCTTAACCGCTCGCTTCCCCTTTGCAAAGTAACAGACGATTTGTATATAGCTGCATTTATTATGTTTGGCGACGCTGAAATTACCGTTGCTTGTGCAAAAGAACTTTTAGAAAAAGCTCCGGATTTTGACGTTTTATTCACCGCAGAAGCAAAAAGTATTCCCTTAATTCACGAAATGGCGCGTCAATCCGGCATAAACAAATATGTTGTTGCAAGAAAGACACCTAAAGTGTATATGACAGATACCGTTACCGTAGATGTTAAGTCTATTACAACTAATCACGTTCAGAAGCTTATGATTGACGGAAAAGATGCAGAATATATGAAGGGAAAGCGTGTTTTAATTATTGACGACGTTATAAGCACAGGCGAATCCTTAAGAGCACTTGAAAAGCTTGTAAAGAGTGCAGGCGGAAACATTGCCGCAAAAATGACAGTTTTAGCAGAAGGCGAAGCTGCAGACCGTGATGATATAATTTTTCTTGAAAAACTACCGCTTTTTAACCCTGATGGTTCAATAAAATAGTAAAAAGCCGAAACGTTCGTTTCGGCTTTATTTTTATTCTACTCCTCTTTCAATTACCTTTGTTAAAAGTTTAATTGCATATTCTAAATCACTTTTATCTATCATTTCACAAGGCGTATGGATATATCTTGTGGGGATTGAAATACATCCTGATGGCACACCGCCGTTTGACACATGGATTGCGCCTGTATTTGTGCCTCCGTTTTCCAAAACCTCAAACTGATAAAGTATTCCGTTTTCTTTTGCCGTTTCCTCTAAGACAGTCTTAATCTTAGGATGGCAAAGAACAGAATTATCTTTAACCTTTATTGCCGCACCGCCACCAAGTTTTACGCTCATTTTTGTTTCATCGGGTAAATCCCCCGTTCTTGTCACATCAACCGCTATGGCAAAGTCAGGCTTAACGGTATAAGACACCGCTTTTGCTCCGCGAAGACCGAGCTCTTCTGAAACAGAAAAAACAAAATACAAATCGTTTCTGTGAGCCTTTATTCTTTTCATAGTTTCAATAAGAATATAACAACCTGCGCGGTCATCCAAAGCCTTTGAGATAATTTTTGCATCTGTTTCTTCAAATGCACCAACAAATACAGCAACATCGCCCACTTTTATTTTTTCTTCTGCTTCTTCCCTATCTTTAGCGCCGATATCAATAAATAATTCAGAAAGTTTAATTTCTTTTTGATTTTTGTTCTGTTCGCGATAAACAACACCCGTTGTACCATTCAAAAAGCGAACACGCTGAGAGTGTGCCGCATTAAGCACTACTCCGCCGAGATTTGAAAACCTTATAAATCCGTTGTCTTCAATATAGGTCACAATTATGCCGATTTCGTCCATGTGAGCATCAAGCATCAGGCGTGGGCCGTCGCCATTTATGTGTGCTATAAGGTTTCCTAAGCTATCAACTGTTATATCATCAGCAAGACTTAAAATCTCATTTTTTATAACTTCGCGGATAACTTCCTCATTTCCTGAGGGGCTTGCCGCCTGAGTGAGCTTTTTTAAAAGTTTCATTAAAATATTCCCTCCTCTAAAAATTTAAGCACGAGTTTTTTCACCGCATCATAATCCGATTTTTTTATTACAGATGAGGGCGAATGAATATATCTTGCTGGAACAGAAATTGCCGCTGTTTTAACACCGCCGCATGAAAGGTGAATTGCACCTGCATCGTTTCCTCCTGTTGCAGTTTTCTTAAACTGAACGGGAATTCTGTTCTTTTTTGCAACATTATAAAGTTCATCAGTGAGTTCTTTATCGTAATATGTGCTTCTGTCAATTATAGAAAGTGCCGCACCGCCACCCGCTTTTGTAGAACAGTCTTTTTCTTTCGCTCCGTAAACATCTGAACAGGTTGTCCCCTCAACCACAATAGCAATATCAGGATTAACTCTGCTTGCCGCAACACGCGCACCTCTAAGACCCACTTCTTCCTGTACTGTAAATACAAGATATAAATCAAAATCAAAATGTTTATCAGCTAAAGACATTAAGCAAGCACAGCCAAGCCTGTCATCTAAAGCTTTTGCTTTTATAAATCCGTCGCCAAACTCAACAAATTCTGAGTTAAACGAACAATAGTCGCCAACACTTACAAACTTTTCCGCTTCTTCTTTGTCTTTTGCACCAATGTCTATATACAAATCCTTTTCTTCAGGAACGCTTTCGCGCTCACTCTTTTTCTGAAGATGGATTGCTTTTGCACCTATAACGCCATTTATTTTATTTTCACCAATAAAAACTTTTTTAGAAATTAAAACTCTTGTATCAATTCCGCCAACAGTTTTGAATTTTATAAAACCGTTATCGCATATTTTGCTGACAATAAGCCCGACTTCGTCCATATGGGCAGAAAGCATAACCTTTTTATCCCGCTTTTTCCCGCGGTTTAAGCAAATAAGGTTTCCAATGTTATCTTTATAAATTTCATCACACTTATCTTTTATTTTGTCATAAATAAAATCACGGACTGCGTCTTCGTTACCCGATACGCCACATAGATCAGTTAATTCTTTAATGTACATAACAAAAACTCCTCCGCATCAAGATTTAAAAGTGTTTCAGACATAAGGTCTGCACACATCTTAACATCGTCAAAAGAAAGCGTTTCAACGGTTGTGTGCATATAGCGGAGAGGAATTGATAAAAGAAGTGTTGCAACTCCCTCTTTAGATACCTGAATTGCCCACGCATCTGTTCCTGTGTCTCCACCGTCTACGTCAACAGAATACTTGATTTCCTTTTCGTCTGCTACCCTTTGTGCAATTTTTGATAGTTTAGGGTTAATGTTCGGTCCTTTGCTTAAAACAATTCCGCTTCCTGGGTCAAAAACGCTTTCTGAGCCGCTATCAGGGGTTGTACCGTGGCAAACATCAACAATTATTGCTGCAACAGGCTCTGCATTAAATGCACCCATAACTGCACCACGAAGACCTACTTCCTCCTGAACGGCGCATAAAACCGCAAGGTTAAACGGAAGCTTTTTACCCTTAAGGTTTTCAAGGCACATAAGCAGAGAAACTATTCCTGCTCTGTCGTCAAAATATTTTCCGCTGAGCATATTTTCTCCTGCCAAAGACACTGCCTCAGTTTTAAAATAAATCATGTCACCAACGGAAATGTACTTTTCCACTTCTTCTTTGGAAAGCCCCACATCTATCGCCATATCATTTATTGCAGGGGCTTTTTTTGAATCCTCTGCCGACTGCAAATGAGGTGGTTTTGCGCCGATTACTCCAAAAAGCTCTTTTTGGCCGCATACTATAACCTCGCTTGAGGGAAGAATTCTCGGATCAATGCCGCCAATAGGCACAAAAGTAATAAAGCCAAGGTCGGTTATTTCTTTTACCATAAGACCTATGCCGTCCATATGAGCCTCTATCATAACTGTGGGGGCATCTTTTTTTTCAGAATAAATCATACCCAAAACGTTTCCGCTTGGCTCTTTTATTACTTCATCACAATATTCATTCAGCAATTCTGAAATTTTAGGTGAAACAGTATCTTCAAAACCCGAAATTCCACCCATATCAGAAAGTTCTTTTAAAACGTTTATCATAAATTATTTACCAGCTCCTTGAATAAGTTGCCACGCTGCTCAAAATTATTGAACATATCAAAGCTTGTGCTTGCGTTTGAAAGAAGAACAATGTCGCCCTCTTTTGCTTGATTTTTTGCACGAAGAACGGCATTTTTGTATTCAGTTTCAAAAAATACAGGAATTTTTATTTCACCGTCTGATGCTTTTTTTACCGCCTCGTTGATAACATCAGAAGTTGCACCTATTAAAACGAGAGCTTTTACATGTTCTAAAATAGGTTTTCCAATTTCATCGTAAGGAATACCCTTATCTTTTCCGCCCGCAATTAAAACAACATTATCTTTAAAAACATTTAATGTGTTAATTGTTCTGTTGGGCGACGAATCAATCGAGCTATTATAGTATTTAACACCATCTAATTCTCTTACAAATTCTATTCTGTGAGGAACTCCGCCAAAGGTTTTAGCAACATTATTTATTGTTTCTTTGGAAACAATGCCAAAAAGAGCACCAATTGCCGCCATATAGTTTTCAACATTATGCTTTCCGGGCACTTTAATGTCTTTGATTTTCAGGATTTCATCATTTCCATAATAAATGCTTTCGTTCTTTATATATACAGTATCTTCTTTTTTTGATGAAAAACTGATTTTTCTGCCCTTTGCTTCTTTTCCGATATTGTTTGTTACATCATTTTCAGAATTTACAACAAGGATGTCATTTTCATTCTGATAAAGCATAATGTTCTTTTTAGCGTCAATGTATTCTTCGTAATCCTTGTGCATATCGAGGTGATTAGGGGTAATATTTGTCATTACCGCGATGTGAGGGCTTTTTTTCATTGTATGAAGTTGAAAGCTTGAAAGTTCTAAAACGACATAGTCATCTTTTGTCATTTCCCCTGCATTTTCTAAAAGTGGGGTTCCGATATTTCCGCCAAGATAGGTTTTAAACCCTTCTTCACAAAGCATTTTATAAATCAAAGTTGTTGTTGTGGTTTTTCCGTCACTTCCCGTAACTGCGATGACTTTTGACGGGCAAACCTCCATAAATACTTCCATTTCAGAAGTAATTTGCGAGCCATTTTCTTTTGCTTTTAAAAGTGATGGATGGTCAAACCTGAGTCCTGGGGTTTTAAATACTATCTCGCCTTTGATTTCATCCATATAATTTTCGCCTAAGACAAGTGATACACCTTGCTCTTTTAATTCTTTTGCAACATCGCCTAACTGCTCTTCGCTTTTTTTATCATGAGCAGTAACGCGCGCTCCGCTTTCCAAAAGCAGTTTTATCAATGGACGGTTGCTTATTCCTATACCAATGACAGATATATTTTTACCTTTTATATAGTTTTTAAATGCCAAAAATTTATTTTCCACAAATAAACCTTCTTTCAAAGAACTTTATTCTTAATTATACCACTCAAGGCAAATATTGTAAAGAAAATATCTTTTTTATTATATGTTTTTTTCAAAAGAATAAAACCCGCTCTAACGAACGGGTTTTATTTAAAATATAGATTGGCAAAAATCTATATTAAGGAAGAAGCTATTGTATTGTAATTTCCCTTGCATCAATTAAGGGGTTAATGTTTATTAAATCTTCCCATACGAATACTTTGCAGGTTACGGGAGCGGTTGCGCAAACAATTTCAGTTGCTTTTACTGATTTTGCCTCAGTAATTGTTTCTGTGTAAACACCGCAAACCTTTTCGTCTGCATCGTAAAGTGCTATAATAACTGCGCCTACGGTATCAACATTTATAGAAGCTTTCGCCTTGCCTGATGTCGAATCGTAAGTTGTTTCTTCATTTGGCATAAACTTGATGTAGTCTAATGTACCGTGAGCATTTGAATTATACCGTCTTGTTATTTCAAGTTTCACCATATGAACACCTTCGGTAAGGCTTACGCTGTCTAATTCATAGGTTTTAAGAGTTGTATAACCTGCGTGGTTTGATGTTTGTTTAGCCACGTCATCAATGTATAATGTAATACCGTCTGAACGGTAGTCTTCCACACCTGTTACAGAAAATTCAACATCGTATTTTCCTGTTTCTGTTACATTTATGGGGAATGTAACATATATAGAAGAGGGGCTTGTTCCATTCTGATAGTCTGAATATAAAGCTTTACCACCGCTGTAGCTTTCGCTTTCTGCAACTCTGTTTTCAGCTGTATAAAGCTTACCTGTGTTTCCAACAAACATACTGTCTTTATAGGTTTCAAGCTCTACCATTGATGTTTTTTCATCATTTACTAAAGCTGCCTCAAATGCTGATTCTACAGGAACAATGTTAACGCAGTCTACAACCAATGTACAGTTATCTGCAGCGTGTCTTTCAGCTCTTACTGAGACAGTATGGTCACCTTCCGTTAAATCCTTTAAGTAGGTAACTGTTGTAAGCCCAGGTGTGCCGGTTCCAACGCTGGTTGCCTGTTCAAGATCTACACCATCTAAAAGTGCGAAAATCTTTGCGTGGTAATTTGCACTCTGGTTAACAGTATAAGTAATAACATACTTTCCTGCCTTTGTAACACTTATGGGCTGATCCCATGTTACTTTCTGTAAATATGTTACAGAGCTATCGTTGTGTTTCCAATAATTGTAACTAATTTTTGAGCCGCCTGATGCAGATGCATCTTCTACAGTAGTACCTGTTGTAATCATATCTGTAACTTCTGTAACTTCAGAAGTTGTGGTCTCGTTTCCTTCTTCATCGGTTGTTGTTTTCTTTGTTGTAGTTTTTAAATATGTTTTAAGTAAAGGATTGTTTTCTGCCTCGATTAACTTGCCTTCTGCGGGAACTGTTACCTTGGGATTGTCATAGGTTAAAGTTACACAGTCTGCAACAATTCGGCAGTGGTTACTTGCACCCGTACTTCTTATCGAAATGGTGTGTTCGCCTTCAGTAAGTAAAACCTTGGTTCCTGTTTCAAACCATCCAAGTGCCTGAGAAGAAGTTGAAAGAGTTGCTTTTAAGCTTCCGTCTACATACAGTGTATATGCTGACTCTGATTTTTTATCCTGAAGTCTTGGTGTAATCGTGTAATATCCTCCGTTATAAATTTTAACAGGAATATCAAGGTATTTTGTTCCGCCTGGATTTTCATATACAGAATCAAGATATGTGCCACCACTTGCGGTTGTATCTGAAACAATATTGTTTGTTGATGGATACCAAACACCGCCGTTCATTCTGTAAATTTGATAATCTTCCGCCTGAATAATGGTTTTATCTTTTGTTATTTTTTCAACATGAATTGGTGTTTGTTTGTCTGAAATTCTAATATAATCCCAATACATATAAACGTTAGCATTTGAACCTGCTTTATAGCTTGTTACGGTAATTGTATTTGTTCCTTCTTTAAGAGTTACAGGAAATTCCCATTCTTGCCAGAAGTTTGTGGCACTTGGTGCAGGTGATGTTGTAAATATTACGCTACCGTCTAAAGTAAGAGTTGTTTTTGAAACACGGTATGCCTGATTACATATTGTTTTAAATGTTAAATAATATGTTCCTTCTTCATCAACTGTAACGGGAACGTCAACCTCAGCCCTATTGCTTCCGCTAAAGTTTGAGTCTGCATAAGCTCCGCCGTGGAATGATGCGTTTGTTGCTACATGTACAGTTCCTTCCGTATATTCTGTTGCAGTTGCGCTTGCGTAAAGTCTTACTGTTTTATAATCTTCGCCCTCATAGTAAGTTTCATTTGCAGCATTTGGCTTTGTAACCTGTGTAAAGCTTACATAGTCGTACGCACAGATATATGTATTTTTATTAGGAGCTTTTGTGATTAAAGATGCTGTAAAATCAACTGTGTATGTGCCCGCTTTAAGATACATATACTGTTTTTCGTAAAGTCTCATTCTGACTGAGCCTGAGGGCCAGTTTCCGTTTGTACATAAATCTGCTTTATAAGTTGAATCATTTGTTCCTAAAGTTGTAACTGCTCCTTCTGAATCGGTTATTGTGGTTGTAACCTTACTTGTGAAGCCACCTGTTGTATCCTGACCTAAAGCATATAAAATATCGTAGTAGCCTGAATTTTCGATTGTTACAGGAATTGAAACGCTGGGGTCTTCTGTTGTCATATAAACATAAATATATTCATCATTTTCGCCCGATGCGTTTGCATTTGTTTCAATGTCGCTTTCACGGGCAGCATAGTCCTCTGCCTCGAAAGTCATAGGTGTCCCGTATGTTACGGTCTCTGTTTCAAATACTGTTTCTATAGAGTCACCCGTTGCAAAGGGAGCAAGCGGGAAAACTTTAACAGTATATTCCTTATTATATTCAAGTCCGGTAAAGTCAACTGACATTGATGTTTTCGGTGCAGGTGTATAGGTTGCCTCGTAATATTTTGTTGCAGGGGTTTTAGTTGAAATAAGAGCACCTGCATCATTATAAAGAGCTACTTTGTATGCAAAAACGATGCCGTCACGCTGATTCGGTGTTTCTGTAGGAACCGCACTGTCAGTAAATGTTACTTTTGCATCTCTGTCATCTAAAGTAACCTTAACTTTTGCATCTTCTGGAAATGCAGGTGCGACAACTGCTGCACGCTTGTCGGGAGACCATGTGTAGTGAGCATTGTCGTTGGTAGCATCTGCATCTGTTCTATCAGCAACCATATTGGGAATATCAATTACCCAGGGGTCGCCTATAAGTTCGTTTGAAGATACATCAAATACCTGTAAT
This sequence comes from Congzhengia sp., assembly GCA_045580665.1. GTDB lineage: Bacteria > Bacillota > Clostridia > UBA1381 > UBA9506 > Congzhengia. The sequence goes on along the minus strand of JAZNOF010000004.1, from coordinate 168,656 downwards.
GAAACAACATTATCTTTTACTTCAAGCATAACTGCACCATGCTCATTAACTGTAGTGCCAAAAGCATCATGACCAACAGCTGTAACGGTACTGTTACTTAAAAGTGGTGTCATAAACACGGTAAAACCGTCCTGCCACATCTGCTCTGCTCTTCTGTATGAAAAATGTCTGTGACCTGTGAAAACAATAACCTGAGGTCTTGTTTTTAAGTATGCGATAAATTCGTCACTATAATAATCAGCTGTTGCACGTGATGCCGTTCCCTCAATAGGATGGTGAAGCATTACGAATACAGGCTTTACACTGTTAGGTGTTACGCCTTGTGCAAAGGTTTCACCGTCAGCGTTAGCATTTGTACTGTCTGCTGCTATTGCCTTGTCTATTTCAGCCATCATCCAGTTTTCTGTTTCGGTTGAATGATCACCATTATAGCTATCTGTATGTGCGGTAATAAAGTGATAGTCGTGATCGTTTTCTGCATCACCAAAGGTTGTGTGATATAAAAGGTCCTGTCCTGTTTCTTGAACGAAGAGTTCTCTTGCAGGTGCTGTAATAGATTCGTCTGTTGATTGACTTAAAGGGTATTCGTGGTTACCCATTGCATAAATCAGCGGTGTGTCTGCATTTGTTGCATCAATTGCAGAATAAAGAGCTGTGTAATGGTCAGCGCTTACGGTTGTTGATGAGCTGTTGTAAACCATATCACCGTTTAAGGCTAAACCGTCGAGGTTATCTGCTCCTCCTGCCATTGTGTTAAATGCGTTCAGCGCCGCTGTTACAGAACCTGTTGTTCCAGATTGAACGTGAGCGTCGCCCATTATGCCGACATAAAGGTCAGCATCTGTTGTACTTGCTTCCCATGCAAAAACTGTGCTTAATGGCGACATAATTGTCAGCGCAAGGAAACAAGTCAAAACAATTGATAAAACTTTTTTCATTTTTTCTTCCTCCTGTATTTTTATTTTCACTAACTTATTTCAAATTTAGCATAAAAAAATGGTCACGTCAACAAACCTCAATATAACTATTTTGTCCTATCATATAATTTTCCTCTCATTTTTCTCAGCTTCTACTTTACTTTTTACATTTTTTGCGATATAATTTTTTTGCAACCAATTTCTGTAAGGAGGTTTTCAAAATGTCGCGTTTTATTCCTCACATCATTTTTCCTTATCACCACAAAATAGATTCTTCGATATACCCTTTTTTTCTTGCTTCAATAGGGCACTGTAACAAACAACCAAATATTGAAAGAAAAGGTTTAGATTTCCATGAGTTTCACTGGATAACAAAAGGCTCGGGAATTTATAATTTAAGCGGAGAAAGCTATACTCTTTCCGCAGGGGACTGCCTGTTCTTTAAAAGAGGATATGAGTGTAGCTATGAGGTGGCTGAAAAAGACTCCCATTACTCTACATCATGGATTACATTTTTATGTGGTGATGAGCTTTTTGAAAAACATAATATAGGAAATTTTAAAATTTTCAAAACACCTTCCTGCACCGAAAGATTATATAATAAAATTTTAAAGCTCTGTGAAAACGGGGTTTCGGAGGCAAAACAGTCTGTTGCCTGTTACGAATTTGTGGTTGAAATACTTGATACTTTAGCCCGCCGCGAAAAAGATATTTCAGCACTTATAAGAGACTATATTTCACAAAATCACAACAGAAACATAACATTAACCGATGTTGCAAACTATATCAATATGACACCTTCTTCTCTGTGCAGATATTTAAAAAAACACAAAGAACCTTCCTATGCAAAACAGCTCAGGGATATAAGAATTTCAAATGCGATGAGTTTTCTTGAAACAACCGACTACCAGGCAGCTGACATCGGTGTTTTGTGCGGTTTTGAAAGTCCAAGCTATTTCGGAAAAATTTTCAAAGAAGAAACAGGTATGACACCCCTTCAATACCGCGAAACCTTAGTCACACGCTAAGCACTCTTTTTGTCATTTTCATTGTTCAAAAATAAAACCCGTTCAGAAGAACGGGTTTTATTTTAATCTTATATATATATCGTATTTTATATATCAAAAGATTGATATTCAAGCCTCCGACCAACATTATAATAACTGTAGCGTAACTTCAATTTTATTTTGCCATTACAATATCGATATCTTCAGGCAAACCATAAAACAGTTTGTACCTTTTTCCCCATACTTCTCCTACAGGTTCAGAGCACCACACATATGACAGATGTGGGTACTGTTCAACTTCAATTACTTTTTTTCCTTCCGCAATTTGTTCCTTTACATACTTTAATCTTTCTGTATCAGCGGAACTTATTGATGAGAAAATAAAAAAGTACATTGACAGAAGTCCAATTATTCCAACATCAATAATGACCTTTATTTTTTTTCTATAAACGAAAGATGGAAATTCTAACAGTAACATATCAATCAAGTTTAAGGATATAATCGCAAGCAATACATAACCGAAGAAAAAGCATCGGCTTCCAATTGGATTCACAACAAGCAACGGAGCAACTGTTATTATAATACTTACAACCCAAAACAAAATAACAGATAAGCGTTTGCAATAATATGATGCTATCAGAACGAAACACAAAATAGATAATACTCCAACTGCAGAAAAAACTCCTGATAATATATAACCAAAAAGTACATTCTTCAGGTAGAAATGTGTGGCAAATATGGACCACACAACATATGCTGTATTCAACGCAAGCAATCCTGTAGAAAGTAAAAAAACTTTCTTAGGTATTTTACGCATTAATGACACAAGCAAAAGAATACAAACAAACAGAATTGCTACGTTAAGAACTATATTTTTCATATAAAATTCTACATGTATTGTGCTAAAATAGTTATTAAATGCTAATCGTATTACTTCCTTTATGTTTTGTCCGACTGTTCTGTATCCATCTGTGCCAGAAGACACATTACTATAACCCGAATTTGAAAACATTAAAAATGTCCCGACAAGGCACCCTAAAGCATAAGATATATGCTGCATCAAGACTTTTTTGTATTTGTATATCGTTAACAATATAACAAACAAAGATAATAAAAGGTTATAAATTGTAAGATGCTCCACTATTAGTGTGTTGGCAACACCTAAAACAAGCATCGCAATTGATATAAATGGACTTTGCTTTATTTTTTCGGGTGACATTTCATTATCTTCAAAAATCCAATAGATATTACATATGTATACAAGCGTAAGTAAAATAGAAGTTGTATAATTAGCAAAACCTGACGTCCACGAGATTGACTGACGAAACATTTCACTCGGTACACATAACAAGAACAATGCCATTACACGCAGTGTATATTTTCGGTTTAATATGTGTTTAATACAATATATTATACCAGTGAAGCATCCAGACATGATAACAGTTTTTAAAAAATTGGAGCGTGTCATAGCCAAAACTATCAAATTACTAAAGTATCTTCCGTTATATTCGACAAAATGTGTTCGAAGTCTGTTTATTCCTATTTCCGACCCCCATGCCCAATCATCTCCAGTATATGGAAAAAGCCAGCATAAAGCAAAAAGAATTAGAAAACACAAGAAAAAAGACTTTTTATCCATCACTTTTTTAATCATAAAACTTTACCTCTCTATAAAGATAGTCAACAAAAGATGTAGGCTAATAGCCTACATCCTCATCATCAACCAAATTTTACAATCTTTTTATACTCTTCATAAGCTTTTTCCCAAGCCTCACTGTTTTCGGGTTCATATGTTTTTATCGGGAATGAATTTTTAACAATTTTTCTTCCCTCTGTTAAGCTGTCGATTTTTCCAAGTGCCATAAGCTGAACAATTGCGTTACCTGTGCTTGTTGCTTCAACGGGACCTGCTAAAACTTTCTTGCCCGTTGCGCTTGCGGTAAAGCGGCAAACCATTGTGTCCTTAATACCGCCACCAACCATATGAACGGCAGATAATGGCTCTTTTGTTATATCTTCAATAGCATCTACTACCATACGGAATTTAAATGCTAAGCTTTGTGCGATACAGCGGATAATTTCGCCCTCATTCTGAGGAACGTATTGTCCTGTACGCTCACAGAACTCACGAATTCTTTTTGGCATATTACCTGGGCCTGCAAAGTCCGCGCAATCGGGGTCAATAAAGCATTTAAAGGGTTCTGCTGCCCATGCTGCCTTTTCCAAATCATCAAATGAGAAGTTTTTACCCTCTCTTGCCCACTGACGCTTACTTTCCTGAATAATCCAGAGTCCCATAATATTCTTAAGGAAACGGATTTTTCCGCATACGCCGCCCTCGTTGGTAAAGTCATATTTAAAAGTTATGTCGTTTACTTTAGGTTCGTCAATTTCCGAGCCCATAAGTGCCCATGTACCTGTACTGATATATGCATATTTATAATCTTCTGTTACAGGAACACTTGCAACTGCAGATGCTGTGTCGTGAGAGCCAACTGCAATAACAGGAATTTTAGGACAACCCAACTCTTCACAGATTTCATCAGAAAGCTCGCCAATAACTTCGCCGGGCATTATGATATCACAGAAAATATCAGCAGGGATTCCTGCTTTTTCCAAAAGTTCCTTATCATAATTTTTTGTATTAACATCCAAAAGCTGAGATGTTGACGCAACAGAATATTCGTTTTTCATAACTCCTGTTAAAAGGTAGTTGAAAATATCGGGAATATAAAGAACCTTGTCGGCAATTTTCAAAAGCGGGTCTTCGTTCTTTACCATTGACATAAACTGAAACAATGTATTAAAGAAGTTAAACTGAATACCTGTTTTATCAAATATGTATCTTTTTCCCATTGTTTTATCAGCATATTCTACCATACCATCAGTTCTTGTATCTCTGTAATGATAGGGGTTTCCTAAAAGCTTTCCGTCTTTATCAAAAAGACCAAAGTCAACACCCCATGTGTCGATACCAATTGCCTTAATATCTTTATGGCCTGCTAAAACAGTTTTATTGATGCCCTGCTTGATTTCAAAGAACAATCTTAAAATATCCCAATGAAAGCTTTTACCAATCATAACGGGATCGTTTGAAAATCTGTGCATCTCCTCTATTGAAAGTTTTTCGCCGTCAAACGTAAAAAGCATTGCTCTTCCGCTTGATGCGCCAAAGTCAAATGCTAAAACTTTTGTTACCTCTGCCATTTTATCCTCTCCTTAAAAAATATATTGTAAAAATTGTACCATATTTAAATTATACTTTCAAGCTTTTTGTGTCATTTATATTAAAATAAAATTAAATTACTACGAAATTGTTAAAAAAGTTTTAAAAAGAGTTGACAAATTATCGAATGTCCTGTATAATGTGTTTTGTAACAAATTCGTAACAACTTTTATTTTACGTTGTTTTTAAAACTTTGGAGGTTAATTTATGTTTTCAATAAGAAAAACAGCTAAAATATTAGCGCTTACCTTGATTTTAGCTTTTTCTGCGACAACAGCTACCTTTGCAATTGATTATCCTTGCGCCGGATACATAGACGGCTCCGGTGTCAATATGCGTTCAGGTCCTGACACATCTTACGGAACATATGGTCAGTTCAACTTTGGATATTCTTTTCAAATTTTGGGAAAAGAAAATGACTGGTATAAAATAGAAACTCACCTTGCAGCCTGCGGTTATGCCTATATTCACGCTGATTATGTTGCAATTGGCGAGCCCCCTGCCCAAGCTTCTTACGGTGGTGCAACGGGTAATGTTTCAGCAGGACAAAGAGTTGTTCAGATTGCTGAGCAGTTTTTAGGTCTTCCCTATGTTTACGGCGGTTCAACTCCCAGTGGATTTGACTGCTCGGGTTTTACATCTTATGTATTTAAACAGATGGGATACACTTTAAACAGAGTTTCTGCAGACCAGATTCATAACGGTGTTCCCGTAAGCAAAAGCGAACTCATTCCCGGTGACCTTATTTTATTTAAAAAGCAAGGAGCAAGCCGTATCCATCACGTTGGTATCTATGTTGGCGACGGAATGATGATCCACTCTCCCCAGACCGGAGATGTAATTAAATATGCAAGTATAGTGAGCGGCTACTACAATAACTGCTACTACGCCGCAAGAAGAATTGTTCATTAAACACACAAATCCGTGCGAAATTTCGTGCGGATTTATTTTTTTCAATTTTTTTCAAAAAAACCTTTATTTTTCTTTTAAAATAGTGTATAATGGTAAAGTTAGTAAAATTGTATCAACTAAGGAGTGCCGATATGACAAGAAAAGAAGCAAGAGAATATTGTTTTATACTTATGTTTGAATACGAATTCCAAAAAATCTCAGCGCAGGAGCTACTTTCTTACTTTGATGACAATGATATCAAACTCGGAAATCAAAAGGATTACATCGAGAATCTTTTAAATGCTGCTTTGGACAACCTTGAAAAAATCGACCAACTTATTGAAAAATATACAAAAGGCTGGCGTATATCCCGTCTTCCTAAGGTTACACTTTCCGTTTTGCGTGTTGCAATATGCGAAATAATTTTCTTTGAGGATATTCCCGACGGTATTGCCATCAACGAGGCCGTTGAACTTGCAAAAAAATACAATGATGAAAAGAACGGCAAGTTTGTAAACGGTGTTTTATCATCTGTTTCAAAAGGTAAGCTTGATGAATAAAGAAGTTTTAACAGTTAGTGTTTCACAGCTTAATAACTATATAAAGCGTGTTTTTGAAGCAAACACTCATTTGAATGATATATGGGTTAAAGGCGAGCTTTCAAATTTTAAACTCCATTCATCAGGGCATATTTATGCAAGTTTAAAGGATGAAGCTTCATTAATAAAGCTTGTTATGTTTCGTCAGAGTGCCGCAAAACTTAACTTTAAGCCCGACAACGGAATGAAAGTTTTAGTCCGTGGAAGAATTTCTGTTTATGAACGTGATGGAATCTATCAGATTTATGCTGACAGCATTGTCCCTGATGGTATTGGCTCGCTTTACGCAGCTTTTGAAAAGCTTAAAGCAAAGCTTGAAGAAGAAGGCTTGTTTGACAAAAAATTCAAAAAGCCCCTGCCCCGTTTTCCTGAAAAAATAGGTGTTGTAACTGCGCAAACAGGTGCTGCCGTGCGTGATATGATAAATGTTACCAAACGTCGTTATCCGCTGGCTGAAATTTTAGTTATTCCCGTTTCTGTTCAGGGAATATCTGCTGCACCTGAAATTGCGGATGCTATTTCTTTTATAAATAAGCATAATTTATGTGATGTTATAATCACTGGACGTGGCGGCGGCTCAATTGAGGATTTATGGGCATTCAATGAAGAGATTGTTGCCCGTGCAATATTTGCATCCGAAATCCCCGTTGTTTCTGCAGTTGGTCACGAAACAGATTTTACCATAGCAGATTTCGTAGCAGACCTAAGGGCTCCTACCCCGTCTGCTGCAGCTGAGCTTGTTTGCCCTTCTCAAAACGAGCTTTCAACATACTTTATGAATCAGCAAGGCATATTAAAAACCTTGCTCAATCGTTGTGTTGAGAACAAGCGCAATTTACTTGAAAAGCTTGAAAATTCATATTGTTTCACACATTTTAATGACAGAATTTTAAACTTTAAGCAATATACTGACTCTTTAACAAAAGATATGCAGACAGGTATAAATAAGGTTATAGAAACAAATAAAACCAAATTTTTGAAAACAGCATCAAAGCTTGATGCTTTAAGTCCCGTTAAAACTCTTATACGAGGATATTCTATTGCATCCGATGTTGACGGAAACGTTATTTCATCAATTAAAGATGCAAAAAAAGATAAGGAGTTTGTTCTCCGTTTAAAAGACGGCGACGCAGACTGTAAATTTATTTAGAAGGAGGCTCTCGAGTTTGAAAAAAATACCAAATATTTTAACTTTAATAAGACTGTGCTTAGTCCCGGTCTTTATAGTTGTTTTTCTCCTTGAGGGCGGACAGAAAAACATTGCAGGTTCAATTTTTGTTCTTGCAAGTGTAACCGATGTTTTAGACGGATATTTAGCCCGTAAGTTTAACGCAATGTCAAAAGTCGGTCAGCTCCTAGACCCATTGGCAGACAAGCTTATGCAGATTGCCGCAATTGTTATGATGCTGATTGAAAAAATTCTGCCCTTGTGGTTTGTTATTTTCTTAGCATCAAAAGAAATACTTATGATTTGTGCAGGATTTTTTCTTTATTCTAAGAAAACTTTTGTCAAATCAAATATTTTCGGAAAGCTTAACACTGTTGCGGTTTTTGCCGCAATAACGATTTTAATGTTCTTCTCGAATGTAAGCGAAACATTAGAAACTGTTATGTTGCTTTTGGTTTTGTGTACAAGCTTTGCCGCAATGATATCATATCTTTATTCTTACTTTTTGCATCATAAAAAATTTAAAGAATACATAAATGAAAAAACGGAGGAAGTATAATGAAGCTTATTGAGATAATTCCCTGGTTACTCATTGTTGCCGGTGCAATAATTAACTTTATCGTACCAATAGTTTTAAAGAAGAATTCTGACGCAGACGATGCGGTTATGAATAAAATTTACATTACAAAATCTACCGGTCTTGTTTTAGTTATAATAGGCTGTGTTATGATATTTTGGTTAGGAGGAAAATTCGGTGTCTGAACAAATCAACAAAACATATAATCCGAAAGAGGTTGAAGACAGACTTTATAACACCTGGGTTGAAAAAGGCTACTTTACACCTAAGGCTGATAAGTCTAAAGAACCTTTTACTATTGTAATCCCGCCCCCGAACGTTACGGGTCAGCTCCATATGGGTCACGCGTTAGACGAAACCCTGCAGGATATTTTAATCCGTTACAAGCGTATGGCAGGTTTTAATGCTCTTTGGGTACCCGGAACAGACCACGCAGGTATTGCGACACAGATTAAGGTTGAAGAAGTTTTAAGAAAAGAAGAAGGTAAAACCCGTTACGATTTAGGTCGTGAAAAGTTTATCGATAAGGTTTGGGACTGGAAAAAGCTTTACGGAAGCAGAATTATAAATCAGCTTAAAAAGCTTGGTTCTTCTTGCGACTGGACACGTGAGCGTTTCACAATGGACGAAGGTTTATCCAACGCTGTTCGTGAGGTTTTTGTATCATTATATGAAAAAGGCTTAATCTATCAGGGTAACCGTATTATAAACTGGTGTCCGAGATGTATTACTGCTCTTTCTGATGCTGAGGTTGAATATACTGAGCAGGCAGGTCATTTCTGGCACATCAAGTATCCCTTCAAAGACGGAAGCGGATACATCCAGATCGCCACAACAAGACCTGAAACACTCTTAGGTGATACAGCTGTTGCAGTTAACCCTGAGGATGAAAGATATAAAGATGTTGTAGGTAAAATGCTCGTTCTTCCATTGGTTAACCGTGAAATTCCCGTTATTGCTGATGAATACGTTGACAAGGAATTTGGTACAGGTGCAGTTAAAATCACACCCGCTCACGACCCCAACGACTTTGAGGTTGGTCTTCGTCATAATTTAGAAGTAATCAAAGTTATGAACGACGATGCTACAATTAATGCATACGGCGGAAAATATGAAGGCTTAGACCGTTATGAAGCAAGAAAACAGATGGTTGAAGATCTGGAAAAAGAAGGTTTCTTAGTTAAAGTTGAAGATCACACACATAATGTTGGTCAGTGCTACCGCTGTGGCACAACTGTTGAGCCTATAACATCTAAACAGTGGTTTGTTAAAATGCAGCCTTTAGCTGACAAGGCTTTAGAGGTTGTTCGTGATGGACGTGTTAAATTCGTACCCGACCGTTTCAGTAAGACTTATACAAACTGGATGGAAAACGTTCACGACTGGTGTATTTCCCGTCAGCTCTGGTGGGGACACAGAATTCCTGCGTTCTACTGTGACGACTGCGGTGAAACAACAGTTTCAAGAGAAGATATTACAGTATGTCCTAAGTGCGAAGGAACTGTAACTCAGGACGTTGACGTTTTAGATACTTGGTTTTCTTCAGCTCTCTGGCCTTTCTCAACACTTGGTTGGCCTGAAAAAACAGAAGATTTGGAATATTTCTACCCAACAAGTGTATTAGTTACGGGTTACGACATCATCTTCTTCTGGGTTGCAAGAATGATATTCTCAGGCATGGAGCATATGGACAAAGAGCCTTTTAAATATGTTCTAATCCATGGCTTAGTTCGCGACTCTCAAGGAAGAAAAATGAGTAAGTCTTTAGGAAACGGCGTTGACCCATTGGAAGTTATTGAAGAATATGGCGCTGATGCTTTGAGATTTACCTTAGCAACAGGTAACTCACCCGGTAACGATATGCGTTACTATACAGAACGCGTTGTTGCAAGCAGAAACTTTGCAAACAAAATCTGGAATGCATCAAGATTTGTTCAGATGAACTTAAAAATTTCAGAGCTTAAAGTTCCTGAAAAAGACGCTTTATGCTTAGAAGATAAATGGATTTTAAACAAGTACAATAGTTTAGTTTCTGAAGTTACTGAAAACTTAGATAAGTTTGAGCTTGGTGTTGCAGTTGCAAAGCTTTACGACTTCATTTGGGATGAATTCTGTGACTGGTATATTGAGCTTGTTAAACCCCGTTTATACGACGAAAATGACCCGTCTAATGTTACCGCTCAGTACGTGCTATCTTATGTACTTTCTAACACATTAAAGCTTTTACATCCATTTATGCCCTTTATTACAGAGGAAATATGGCAGAGTCTTCCCCACGATGGCGAAAGCATTGTTATTTCTGACTGGCCTAAGGCAGATGCTTCACTTGAATTTTCACTTGAAGCTCAGCAGATGGAAATGATTAAAGATGCACTTCGCGCTGTAAGAAACAAGCGTGCCGAAATGAACATTGCTCCTTCAAAGAAAGCAAGCATGTTCATTGTAACAGACAATAAGGAAATATTTGAAAAAGGTTCTATTTTCTTCCAGAAGCTTGCAAGTGCTTCAACAGTTACGGTACAGAGTGACAAAGCGGGTATTGACGAAAACTCTGTTGCGGTTGTTGTTGAGGGTGCTCAGATTTTCATGCCTATGGGCGAGTTTGTTGATTTTGAAAAAGAAATTGCAAGACTTGAAGAAGAAAAGAAACATTTAATAGCTGAGGTTAAGCGTGTTGAAGGCAAGCTTTCAAACAAAGGCTTTGTTGACAAAGCTCCTGCTCACGTTGTTGAAGAAGAAAAAGCTAAAGGCGAAAAATACCGCCAGATGCTTGAAAAAGTTGAAGAAAGCTTAAAAGCTTTTAAAAAGGAGGCATAATTATGGCTGACGAAAAGAACTTAACAAACGCTCCCGAGGAGGAAGAAGGCATTGTTCATTTAGTAAATGACGACGGCGAAGAACACGCATTTTTACACCTCGACTCCTTTGAGTATAATGACGAAATCTACGTTGTTTTACTCCCTGCTGACGAAGGTGATGAGGACTGCGATGAAGTTTTAATCTACACATTAAAAACAGAAGACGACGGTTCTGAAACCTTAATGCCTATTGATGATGAGGCTGAACTCGATATGGCATATGAAGAATTTAAAAACCGTATGAGTGAAGAATACGATTTCGAATAAAAAGTAAAGCGGGAGCATTGCTCCCGCTTATTCTTTTACTATTAAACAAACCGCCTCTGATGCTATTCCCTCTTCTCTTCCACAGAATCCAAGTTTTTCTGTTGTTGTGGCTTTTACATTCACTCTGTCAGCACTTAATCCCATAGTTTTTGCAATATTATTTTTCATATCAGGTATAAATGACATAAGTTTTGGTTTCTGTGCCATAATTGTAATATCCACATTGGAAACGCTGTAGCCTTTGCGTTTTACCATAAGCATAACCTGTTTCAAAAGTTTCAAGCTATCTGCACCATTATATTTATCATCTGTATCAGGAAAATGCTTTCCAATATCACCTAAAGCCGCCGCACCTAAAAGTGCGTCCATAAGTGCATGGGTTGCAACATCGGCATCAGAATGACCAAGTAAACCTTTTTCGTGCGGAACTTCTACACCGCACAAAATAAGCTTTCTTTCTTCAGTTAGCTTGTGAACATCATATCCATGTCCTACTCTTATATCCATTTTATCACATTCTTTCGTTTAAAATAGCTTCTGCAATTAAGATGTCTTCAGGGGTTGTTATTTTAATATTTGAATACTCTCCCTCACAGATTTTTATTTTAACGCCTAATCTTTCAACCAAAGAGCAATCGTCTGTGGCTTTTTCTAAAATTTCACTGTCTGTATCATATGCCTTTAAAAACAGTTCTTTTTTAAACACTTGAGGGGTTTGTATTTCGTATATTGTATCTCTGTCGACAGTTTCACCAATAAAGCCGTTTCCATCATCCCGTTTAAGTGTGCATTTAGGTTTAACACCGCAAGCTGATGCGCCAAACTCTTCTGCTGATAAAACAGTATTTTCTATTGTTTTTTCTGAAACAAGGGGTCTTGCACCATCGTGAACAGCAACAAAATCAATATCTTCTGAAATTTCACATGTTGCAGACATAATTGACTCTGCCCTCGTTTTTCCACCACGGACTATAGCCTTAAGCTTTGTTATTTCAAAAACAGACGCAATATCGTTTATCTCTAAAATATCCTCTTCTTTAGCTGAAATAATAATTTCGCCGATATATTCACTTTTCTGAAGTTTCAATAGCGTGTGGGCAATAACGGGTATATCGCAAAGCGAGAGCAAAAGTTTATTCTTATCAGCTCCCATTCTTGTTCCCGAGCCGCCTGCAGCTACTATACAACATACGTTACTTTTATTTTTTTTATTTTTTTTCATAATGCCTCCCAAAAAGTTTGGTATTATCAGTTTATTAACTTATCCTTATCCATATGAAGTTTTAAATATTTTCCCGTATAGGATTTTTTAGACTTCATAAGCTCCTCAGGCGTACCTGTTGCAACTACTGTACCGCCTTTATCTCCGCCCTCAGGACCTAAGTCGATTATATAGTCTGCAGTTTTAATAACGTCTAAGTTGTGTTCGATTACTAAAACTGTGTTTCCGTTATCTACAAGTCTATCTAAAACCTCTAATAGTTTATGAACATCAGCCGTGTGAAGACCAGTTGTAGGCTCGTCCAAGATGTAAAGGGTTTTACCTGTTCCTCTCTTCGAAAGTTCAGTTGCAAGTTTTACACGCTGAGCCTCACCACCTGAAAGCTGAGTTGAGGGCTGACCAAGTTTTACATAGGAAAGTCCCACATCATAAAGGGTTTGAAGCTTTCTTTGAATTCTCGGTAAGCTTTTGAAAAATTCAAGTCCTTCTTCTACTGTCATATCTAAAACTTCATAAATGTTTTTGCCTTTATATTTAACTTCTAATGTTTCTCTGTTATAGCGTTTACCTTTACACACATCACAAGGCACGAAAACATCAGGTAAAAAGTGCATTTCTATTTTTATAATACCATCGCCTGAGCAGGCTTCGCATCTTCCGCCTTTTACGTTAAAGCTGAATCTGCCCGATTTATAACCGCGCACCTTTGCTTCGTTTGTTGATGCAAAAAGCTCTCTTATATCGCCGAATACTCCTGTATATGTTGCGGGATTAGAACGAGGTGTTCTTCCAATAGGTGACTGATCGATATCAATTATTTTATCAAGGTTTTCAATTCCTTTTACTTCTTTGAATTTCCCGGGCACAGCGTGTGCGCGATTTAACTCTCTTGACAAATATTTATTTATAATTTCATTTACCAAAGATGATTTTCCTGAGCCTGAAACCCCTGTAACTGCGGTAAATGTTCCTAATGGTACAGATACATCAATATCTTTTAAGTTATTTTCGCTACAGCCTAAAAATTCAATTGTATTTCCGTTTCCTTTTCTTCTTCCTGCGGGTACAGGTATTTTCTTTTCACCGCTTAAATACTGACCCGTAACCGATGTCTTACATTTTTTAATGTCATCAATACTGCCCTTTGCCACAATCTGTCCGCCGTGAACACCTGCTCCAGGGCCAACGTCGACGATGTAGTCTGCGGCATACATTGTGTCTTCGTCATGTTCAACCACAACAAGCGTGTTACCCAAATCGGTTAAATGTCTGAGTGTTGCCAATAGCTTATCGTTATCACGCTGATGCAGACCAATCGATGGTTCATCAAGAATATATAAAACCCCCATTAGACCGCTTCCTATCTGGGTTGCAAGGCGAATTCTCTGCGCCTCACCGCCTGAAAGCGTTCCTGAAGAACGGGCAAGTGTAAGATATTCAAGACCTACATTACACAAAAAGTTCAGTCGTTCGTTTATCTCTTTTAAAACTCGTTCAGCAATCTTTAATTCTCTTTCAGAAAGCTCTAAATTTTCGAAAAAGTCCTTTGTTTTCGATACCGAAAGCCTTGTAACTTCGTCTATATTCAAGCCACCTACGGTTACTGCTAAAACGTCAGGTCTTAGCCTTTTCCCGTTACATTCAGGGCACAGTTTAAAGCTCATAAGCTTTTCAATTTCAGCCTTCATTAAGTCGCTGTTAGTGTCGCGGTGCCTTCTTTCTAAGTTGTTTATAACTCCCTCAAAAGCCGCATAGTAACGCGATGTTCCATAGGAGCGTTTCATAAAAAGCTCTAAGCGTTCCCTTTTTGTTCCGTAAAGAATAGCATCTATTCCCTCTTTGCATATATCCTTAATTTTTGTATCAAAATCAAAGCCGTATTTTTTTGCAATGGCTGAATAATACATATTCGCCATGGTTCCTTCATCATCAGAGGAATTCCAGCCCGTTGCACAAATACCGCCCTCATTTAAGGTAAGTTCAGGGTTTAATATAAGGTCAGGGTCAATTTTCATCATACTACCTATACCTGCACAGCAGGGACAAGCACCAAAAGGATTGTTGAACGAAAACATTCTCGGGGAGAGTTCTTCCATACTTATACCGCAGTCATCGCAGGCATAGTTCTGAGAAAAAGTAAATTCTTCTCCGTCTATTACATCAATGATAATTATGCCATCAGAAAGTGAAGATGCGGTTTCTATTGAATCTGTAAGTCTTTGGTCTATTCCCTCTTTCATAATAAGACGGTCAATGATAATTTCTATATTATGTTTTTTATTTTTTTCAAGCTTAATTTCTTCTGACAGATCATATAGATTTCCGTCAACTCTTACACGGACAAAACCATTTTTCTTAGCAGTTTCAAAAAGCTTAACGTGTTCACCTTTTTTTCCGCGGATAACAGGAGCTAATATTTGAAACTTGGTTCTTTCGGGGAATTCTTTCACTTTATCAACAATCTGGTCTATTGTCTGTTTTTTTATTTCTTTTCCGCATTTGGGACAGTGAGGAACACCAATTCTTGCAAACAAAAGTCTTAAATAATCATAGATTTCGGTAACAGTACCCACCGTTGAACGTGGATTTTTACTTGTGGTTTTCTGATCAATACTTATAGCAGGCGACAGGCCCTCAATATAATCAACATCAGGCTTTTCCATTTGACCCAAAAACTGCCTTGCGTAAGACGACAACGACTCCATGTATCTTCTCTGTCCCTCAGCATACAACGTATCAAAAGCAAGGGATGATTTTCCTGAGCCTGATATTCCCGTAAAAACGACAAGCTTATCCCTTGGAATTTTTAAATCAACATTTTTTAAGTTATGCTCTTTTGCGCCTTTTATATAAATCATTTTATCAGACATTTTTATCCCTCGTCATCTGTAAATATTATCGTATATACACATATTACTATACACCAACTAAAGCAAAAAATCAATGAATAATTTTGAGTAAATTAAGTAAAAAACGGTTAAAATATCCTTGTTTGAGGTGATATAATGAAAGGTAAGTCAAAAAAACTTTTTACAAGTGCTGCAGGCGGCATTATCGCAGGTTTTTTTAACGGGCTTTTTGGAAGCGGCGGCGGAACAATAATTGTGCCTTTTTTAGAAAAATTTTTAAAGCTTGATCCAAAAAAATCCCATGCGACAGCCATCTTAATTATATTTGGTTTTACCCTTGTAAGCCTTGTATTTTATGGATTTTCAGGGCGTTTAGACTACCCTTTAGCGTTTAAAGTTTCAATAGGCGGTGTTTTGGGTGGTTTACTTGGCGCTAAACTTTTAAACAAGCTTTCTTTTGCATCAATTCATAAAATATTCGGTTTATTTATGATTATTGCAGCGATAAGGATGGTGTTTTTTTGATTACTCAGGTTTTGTCTGGATTACTCTCAGGAATAATAAGCGGAATGGGCATCGGCGGAGGTACAGTTTTAATTCCTGCCCTTACTATGTTTCTCGGTATAAATCAGCATATTGCTCAGGGCGTAAATCTTCTCTATTTTATTCCTACAGCAATTATTGCCCTTTTAATTCATAAAAAAAACAAAGTTTTGGAAGTAAAAACGTCTATACCTATAATACTATTTGGAATTTTGGGTGCATCTTTAGGTGCGTTTGTTGCTCTTAAGATAAACTCAGACCTTTTACGAAAGCTTTTCGGCATATTTTTATCACTAATGGGCGGATATGAAATTTATAAAGGCTTTAAAAAATGAAGATTTTTTGAAAATCTTCATTTTTCTATTTACGCAAAGGTAAAAATGTGATATTATATATAATTGGATTTAAATGTATACAAGTGGTGATAAAAATGTTTAAAAACCTTATACCCGATTATTATTTCAGTGATATTTCAAGCATTGATATTAACGTTTTAAGAAAAAAAGGGATAAAGCATATTATTTGTGATTTGGACAACACTTTGGACAGCCACGAAACCAAAATCCCGTCAGAAAATGCTCTATTGTTTTTTGAAAAACTAAAGGGAAACGGTTTTTCTGTTTGTATTATCTCAAACGGAAAGGAATCCCGAGTTAAAACATACACTGATGGGACAGGCTTAAAATACATAGCTGATGCAGGAAAGCCCCTTAAAAAAAGCTATTTAAAAGCTTTATCGTCTCTTGAATGTGAGCCGAAGGATGCGGCGTTCATTGGCGACCAGATATTTACTGATACATGGGGCGCAAATCGTTTGGGTATTATGACCATACTTGTTGACCCTATTGAGTCTTTTGAAAATCCGTTCTTTTATATAAAAAGAGCTTTGGAAACATTCATAAAATCAAAAATTACAAAAGAGTGATTATATGTACGAGTTTTTAGACAGAATAAAAAATCCGGAAGATATAAAAAAACTTAATAACAATGAATTATGCGAGATAGCTGACGAAATCCGCGATTTTTTGATTGACTCTGTCTCAAAAACGGGAGGACATCTTGCCTCAAATCTCGGGGTTGTTGAGCTTACAATTGCATTACTTCGTTCTTTTAATCTACCCGAGGATAAAATCATATGGGATGTTGGGCATCAAAGCTATGTATATAAGCTTTTGACGGGAAGAAAGGAAGGCTTTTCTACTCTCAGGCAGTTTAACGGCTTATCAGGTTTTCCAAAAACCAATGAAAGCGAATACGATGCATTTAACACAGGCCACTCAAGCACCTCTGTTTCTGCAGCTTTAGGAATCGCAAAAGCAAATGCTATATGTGGAAAAAATGCCCATACTATTGCAGTTATAGGCGACGGTGCCTTATCGGGCGGTATGGCAACAGAGGCTCTTTGTGATGCGGGAAACTTCAAAAAGAATTTTATTGTTATATTAAACGATAACAATATGTCTATATCAAAAAGCGTTGGCGGTTTTACAAAGCATTTAACCAAACTCCGTTCTGTTCCGGGATATGCAGTTTTTAAAGTAAACCTTTCGAGCTTTATCGCGAGGCTTCCTTTTGGACATCGCATCAATACTTTTTTGAAAAAAACAAAGGATGTGATTAAGCATATCTTAATCGGTAATACAATGTTTGAAGACATGGGCTTTGCATACTATGGTCCCATTGATGGTCACGATATAGAAAATCTTTCTTTAATGCTTGATCGCGCAAAGAATTTAGACTGCCCCGTTCTTCTTCATGTTATAACAAAAAAAGGCAAAGGTTATAAGTTTGCCGAAAAACGCCCGTCAATTTATCACGGCGTCAGCACATTTGAAGCTTCAAAAGGAATATCAATGGGCAAAAAAAACCCTACATATTCAAGAGTTACAGGAAATACTCTTTGTTCACTGGCTGAAAAAAACGACAAAATTTGTGTTGTTACCGCTGCAATGTCTGCAGGTACGGGAACAGATGAATTTGCAGAGAAATTTTCACGAAAATTCTTCGACGTTGCCATTGCTGAACAGCATGCAGTTACATTTGCCGCAGGTCTTGCAATAAGCGGGCTTACTCCCTTTGTAGTTATATATTCTTCATTTTTACAAAGGGCGTATGACCAGATACTCCACGATGTTTGTCTGCAGAACTTAAACGTTACATTCTGCATTGACCGTGCGGGTGTTGTAGGTGAAGATGGAGAAACTCACCACGGACTTTTTGATATTTCCTATATGTCTTCAATGCCGAATATGACAGTTTTAGCACCTGCAAACTTTTCGGAGCTTGAAGAAATGATAAAATATTCAGCCTCCGGCGAGCACAAAGGCCCTATTGCTATCCGCTATCCCAGAGGATATAAAGAATGTGAATACAGTGATTTTCCCAAATTTGAGATTTCAAAACATGCAACAGTTCAAAAAGGCAGTGAGGTTTGCATATTCTGCGCAGGTTTAATGCTGAATGTTGGCGAAAATGTTTGCAATATTTTAAAAGAAAAAGGCATAGAACCTACACTTATAAACTTAAGAACTCTTCATCCATTAGATGAAAGATTTATAATTGATAACGCATCATCCCATAAACTGTGTGTTACTATAGAAGACGGTGTAAAGGTTGGAGGCGTTGGTGAGAAAATTGCGTCAATAATTGCAGAAAATAGAATTCAGTCCAAATGCTTAATCAAGGGCTACCCTCCCGTAGTAACTCACGGAAGCCCCAAAGAACTCAGAAAATTCTATGGTTTAGACGAAGAAACTATTGTGAACGAAATATTAGATAATTTATAAGAGGATAAAATATGAATGATTTAGAACTTTTAGCCCCTGCCGGAAATCTTGAGCGTTTAAAGGTTGCACTTCTCTATGGTGCCGACGCGGTTTACGCAGGCGGTGATGCTTTTTCCTTAAGGGTGCGTGCAAAAAACTTTTCAGATGAAGATTTGGCGCGCGGCATTGAATACACCCACAAAAAAGGAAAAAAGTTTTATTTAACTGCTAACGTTATCTTAAGAAACGAAGATATTGACGGATATATTGACTATTTGAAAAAAGCAGAAGAATTAGGTCCTGATGCGCTGATTATTTCAGACCCCGGTGCTTTTACGTTGGCTAAAGAGTTTGCGCCATCTATACCGATTCATGTAAGCACTCAGGCAAACAACACAAACTACATGACAGCGAACTTCTGGCACAAGCTGGGTGCTGAGCGCGTAGTTTTAGCTCGCGAGCTTACCCTTTCTGAAATCAAGGAAATTCATAAAAAAACCGACCCCTCTCTTTCATTAGAGGCCTTTGTTCATGGTGCTATGTGTATTTCCTATTCGGGAAGGTGTTTACTCAGCAGTTACATGACAGGTAGAGAGTCAAATGCAGGTGACTGCGCGCATCCTTGCAGATGGAATTATACTTTAATGGAAGAACAGCGCCCAGGTGAGCACTTCCCCGTTTTTGAAAACGAGCGAGGAACATTTATACTAAACTCAAAGGATATGTGTATGATTGAGCATATTCCCGAGCTTATAAATTCAGGCGTTACAAGCTTTAAAATTGAAGGCAGAGTTAAAACTGAGTATTATGTTGCAACAGTTGTTGGCGCCTACCGTCGTGCCATTAATGCATACCTTGAAAATCCTGACGGGTATAAGTTTAACCCCAAATGGATGGAAGAATTGAACAAGGTAAGCAATCGTGGCTACACCACAGGCTTCTGGCTCGATAATCCTATGGAGAAAGGTCAGGAGTATGAAAACGGCGGATACGTTAGAAACTATGATGTTGCTGCCATTTCAAAAGGAACTGACGAAAACGGCAACACCTTATTCATCCAGAAAAACAAACTCTGCGTAGGCGATGATGTTGAGATTATGACTCCTGACAGTGAGCCGTTTCAATACAAAATCGATAAAATGACAGATGTAGACGGAAATCTCTTAGAGTCTGTTCCCCATCCTATGCAGGAATTTATTATAAATACAGGGTGTAATCTCCCTGAATACGCTATGATAAGAAAGAAAAACTAAAGGAGGAATTTAAAAATGGCTTTTAAATATAAAAACCGAGCCGACCTAACAAAAGAACAGGCAGCAAAGAGAAATTATTTTGACATGTTCGGCCGTCATTTTACACACATAGTTGAGGTAAGCCTTTTATATGCTTTGACAAATATTTTATTTTTTGGTGCGTCATTATTACTTTTCGTAATTTATTTCAGCAATGGCAATTTAGAAAGCGCCATTATTGCACTTATAACGGGTAAGATATATGTACTTCCTGTTGTTCCATTTATTCCACTTATGCTTACAGGGCCGTTTACAGCCGGCTTTACATATGTTATTAGAAACTACGCAAAGCAGGAACACGCATTTATTCTCTCTGACTTTTTTGAGCACTCAAAGAAGAATATAAAGCAAGGACTCTTGGCAAGCGTTTTAGGATATCTTATTATGTACCTTATACTTCAGGCGTTAATTGTATATAACGCATTAGCTAAATCAGCCGGAATTCCAAACGGAATTGTTTTCGGTATTTTCTCTATAATATCAACACTTCTTATTATAATGTCATTTTATGTATATCCTATTATGGTAACATTTAAGCTTAAATTTAAAGACATTTTGAAAAATTCATGGATATTCACGCTTATTAAGCTTCCGCAAAATTTACTTATTTTCGCCATAATTTTTGCTGTTCATGCTGTACTTTTCTACTTTATGGTATATACATCAAATTTAATTCCGATATATCTTGCGCTTTATGCATTTTTCTTAACGGGATTTACGTCGTTTACAGCAAACTACTACATATGGCACGTTTTGGATAAATATATGTTAAGCAAAGTAACACCAAATGAACCCACGGAGGAAAACAATGAACTATAAAGCAGTGATATTTGACTTAGATGGAACACTTTTAGACTCAATCAGTGATTTAGCAAATGCCATGAACGAAACATTATCCGAATATGGCTTTAAAACCTTTGAGCTTCCCTATCACACAAGTGCTGTTGGAAACGGTCTTCGCGCTTACGCTGAAAAATGTATTCCCGAAGAAAAAAACACTCCCGAATTTTTAGACGAGTTTGTAATGGCTGTCGGAGCAAGATACGACAAAAGCTGTACTGTTACAACAAAACCTTTTGCCGAAATTTTAGAGCTTTTAGACTTTTTAAGAGAACAAAACATTTCTTTAAATGTTCTTTCAAATAAGCTTGACGGATTTGCTAAAGAAATGATAAAATATTATTTTGATGATTACGGTTTTGATTGCGTTTTAGGCGAACGCCCCAACGTTCCCAAAAAGCCTGATCCTTGCGCGGCGCTCGAAATTGCGAATGAATTAGGTGTAAAACCCTGCGAAGTAATTTTTATAGGCGATTCAATTTACGATGTTTTAACAGGTAAAAACGCAGGTATGCTTTCTATCGGCGCTGCATGGGGTTACCAGAGCGAAGAAATGCTTTTGGAAAAAGAGCCTGACGTTTTGGTACACAAACCTTCAGATATTATAAACTATTTAAAGACATTATAAATAAGTAACTTTAAGGAGGTAATCTCATGAAAATAACAAAAGAAGAAGTTTTGCACGTTGCAAAGCTTGCAAGACTTAAGCTTTCTGACGAAGAAGCTGAAAAGTTAAAATCCGATATGGCAGGAGTAATTGATTTTGCTGATATGCTCTCTGAGCTCGACACAAAAGATGTTGTTCCCACAGCCCACGCTATTCCTATGCAGAACGCTTTCCGCGAAGATGAAATTGCGCCCTCATTTGACAGACGTGAAATCTTAAAAAATGCACCTGATTTCGATGAAGAAGGCTTCATCGTTCCCAAGGTTGTTGAATAGAAAGGACGAAGGAAATGGAGCTTTATAAATTAACCGGTCACGAACTTCGTGACATGATAAAAAATAAAGAAATTACAAGTGTTGAAGCTACTAAATCTGTTTTGGACAGAATTGATGCTGTTGAAAACAAGGTCGAAAGCTACATCACAGTACTGCACGAAGAAGCTTTGGAAAAAGCATCTTTAATTGACGAAAAACTCGCAAAAGGCGAAGATGTAGGTAGCTTAGCAGGCGTACCCTGTGCTATTAAAGATAATATGTGTACAAAAGGTGTTTTAACAACTTGTGCATCAAAAATGCTTAATAACTTTAAGCCCCCATATTCTGCTACCGCTGTTGAAAAGCTTGATGCAGCAGGTACAGTTATGCTTGGTAAAGTTAATATGGACGAATTTGCAATGGGTTCATCAACAGAAAATTCTTACTTTAAAAAGACAAAGAACCCCTATGATTTAACAAAAGTTCCCGGCGGCTCATCAGGCGGAAGTGCCGCCTGTGTTGCAGCAGATGAAGCACCTTTCTCATTAGGCTCTGATACCGGCGGTTCTATCCGTCAGCCTGCGTCTTTCTGCGGTTGCGTTGGCTTAAAGCCAACATACGGCAGCGTTTCACGTTATGGTCTTATCGCCTTTGCATCATCACTCGACCAGATCGGACCTTTAACAAAAGACGTTCAGGATGCGGCTATGGTTTTAGATGTTATTTCAGGCTACGACCCGAAAGACTCAACATCTGTTAACATTGAACGTCCATCATATGAAAAAGCTTTAACAGGCGATATTAAAGGCTTAAAAATCGGTATCCCCGAAGAGTATATCGGCGAGGGTATCGACGAAGAAGTTTCTTCTGCAATTTACGCTGCTGTTGACAGTTTAAAATCTTTAGGTGCGACTGCCGAAAATATGAATTTACCATTAAACAAGTATGCTCTTCCTGCGTACTATATGATTTCATCAGCAGAGGCAAGCTCAAACCTTGCACGTTTTGACGGTGTTAAATACGGATACCGTGCTGAAAACTTTGACGATTTAATCGACCTTTACTGTCAGTCAAGGTCAGAAGGTTTTGGTGCTGAAGTTAAGCGTCGGATTATGATTGGAACATACGCTTTATCTTCAGGATACTATGATGCATACTACAAAAAAGCTCAGCAGGTTCGTACAATGGTTATGGAAGATTTCAAATCAGCCTTTGAAAAATATGATATCTTAGTTACACCTACCTCTCCCACAACCGCATTTGGTATAGGAGAAAAAACAACAGACCCAATGCAGATGTACTTAGGCGACATTTGTACGGTTTCATTAAACATCGGCGGACTTCCAGGTATTGTTATTCCCTGCGGATACGATAAAAACGGTCTTCCTATCGGTGTTCAGATTATCGGTAAGCACTTTGATGAAGCTACTATCTTAAATGCGGCATACGCTTTAGAGAAGACTATCACCAAAGTTAGACCGAATTTATAAGGAGGGGCAAAATAATGAAATACGAAACAGTCATTGGTCTTGAAATACACGCAGAGCTTGCAACAAAAACAAAAATTTTCTGTTCCTGCGAAAATGCTTTCGGCGGAGAGCCTAATACCCGTGTTTGCCCCGTTTGCTCAGGTATGCCCGGAACACTTCCCGTTTTAAACAAACGTGTTGTTGACTATGCTATTAAAGCAGGTCTTGCTATGAACTGCGAAATCACAAAATTTGGAAAACAGGACAGAAAAAATTATTTCTATCCCGACCTTCCAAAAGCATATCAGATTTCTCAGTTTGACCTTCCTCTTTGTCAGCATGGTCACATTGACATAAATGTTAACGGCGAAACAAAAAGAATCGGAATCACAAGAATTCATATAGAAGAAGACGCAGGAAAGCTTGTTCACGACGATTACGGCAACACATCTATGGCAGACTACAACCGTTGTGGTGTTCCTCTTATCGAAATCGTAACAGAGCCTGACCTTCGTTCACCTGAAGAAGCAAGAGTATTTTTAGAAACATTAAAATCAATCTTGGAATACACAGAGGTTTCAGACTGTAAAATGCAGGAAGGTTCTCTTCGTTGCGACGTTAACGTATCAATAAGACCCTTTGGGCAGAAAGAATTCGGCACACGTTGCGAAATGAAAAACGTTAACTCATTCAGTGCAGCTTTCCGTGCTATGCAGTATGAAGAAAAACGTCAGGCGAAGGTTTTAGACGAGGGCGGCACAGTTGATCAGGAAACAAGACGTTGGGATGATGTTCACGGTGTGAGCACAGTTATGCGTTCAAAAGAAGACGCACAGGATTACCGCTACTTCCCTGAACCAGACCTCGTTCCTATTGTTGTATCTGATGAATGGATTGAGGAAATCAGAAAGACCATTCCTGAACTTCCTGAACAGAGAAAAGTGCGTTACATTTCTGAATACGGACTTCCTGAATATGATGCCTTTATTATCACATCATCAAAAACACTTGCTGATTACTTTGATGCTTGTGTGACTGCAGGTGCAACACCTAAAATTGCATCTAACTGGCTTATGGGCGATATTTCAAAGGTGTTAAACGAAAAAGAGCTTGAGCCTTCTGATATTCCGTTTACAGCAGACCAGCTTGCTAAGATGATTGCCTTAATTGAAAAAGGAACAATCAGTACAAGTGCGGCTAAAAAGGTGCTTTCAGCTATGTTTGAAACACCTGAAGATCCTGAAAAGCTTGTTGAAAAATTAGGTCTTGTTCAGGTTTCTGACGAGGGTGCTATAAAAGAAATGATTAATGAAGTATTAGCTAACAATCCTCAGTCTGTTGCAGACTTTAAAGCAGGTAAAGACAAAGCTATGGGCTTTTTGGTTGGTCAGACAATGAAATTATCAAAGGGCAAAGCTAACCCGCAGATCATCAATAAGCTTTTACGTGAAGCTTTAGAAAACGCTTAAAAATCTTATTTTTCCGTTTTCGGGATTTTTCCCGAAAACGGAAAACTTTTTAAAGAGGTTAAATATGCATATCAGTGAAATTTACAAAAGCATATATAAATATTTTGAAAATACAACTCCCCTGCCCGTTGACTGTGGTAAGCTTTGTAACAAAGCATGTTGTGAAAGTGACGATGATGAAACGGGTATGTACTTATTTCCGGGGGAGGAAAAGTTATTTATAAACAATCCTGATTTTAAGATTATAAAGTCAGATTTTACATACGGCGAAAAATATGCAGACATTGTTATTTGCAAAGGCGTTTGCAATCGTGATTTACGTCCTTTATCATGCAGAATTTTTCCTTTAATTCCATACTATAAAAAAGGCTCTGAGCTTAAAATAATTTCCGACCCCAGAGCATATACGGTATGCCCGCTTTCTCAAAAGTCCGCCTACCCTTACTTAGACAAAAACTTTAAACACAAAACTGAAAAAGTGTTTAAATTACTTATAAATTTTTCAGAGGTACGTTTGTTTTTAGAAGGACTATCTGATATTTTAGATGACTATTTAAAATTTGAGAGGTAAAAATATGATAAACTCTACAATCGCCGCAATTTCAACTCCTTACGGCACCGGTGGTATTTCTGTTATCCGCATCAGCGGTCCTGAAAGCGTTGAAATAGCAGACAAAGTTTTTCGTGCAAAAAACGGAAAACTGCTAAAAGATACAAAAACCCACAGAATTGTTTATGGTCATATAGTTGATGATGAGAGTATCATTGATGAGGTTTTGGTTGCTTTGATGCTTGCCCCTAATACATTCACCCGTGAGGACACCGTTGAAATCAACTGTCACGGTGGTTTAGTTGTAACGGAAAAAGTTTTGGAG
The DNA here is from genome assembly GCA_045580665.1 of Congzhengia sp. Taxonomy (GTDB): domain Bacteria; phylum Bacillota; class Clostridia; order UBA1381; family UBA9506; genus Congzhengia. The sequence goes on along the minus strand of JAZNOF010000004.1, from coordinate 142,901 downwards.
TGTATCATTAAAAGTGGTGCATCATTAGCCGCTCCCGGTGAATTTACAAAGCGCGCGTTTTTAAATGGAAGGCTTGATTTATCTCAGGCAGAGGCTGTTATTGACATAATAAACTCCCCTTCTTCACTTGCCCTTTCTTCTGCTGCAAATCAGCTTGGAGGAAAGCTTTCCGAGGAAATAAATTCTCTGCGTGATGTAGTTTTAGAAACTTTAGCTAAAATCAACGCAAATCTTGACTACCCTGAAGAAGACATTGATGAATATGATAATTCCGAGCTTTTAGCTGATTTAAAAAATGTAAAAACAGAGCTTTGCACTCTTTTAGATACTGCATCCCGCGGCAAACTCATAAAAGACGGTATTAACACCGTTATCTGCGGAAAGCCAAATGTTGGAAAATCCTCTGTTTTAAACCTTTTAGCAAAGGAATCAAGAGCCATTGTAACAGAAATAGCAGGAACAACCCGTGATGTTATTGAAGAACGTGTAACTTTAGGAAATGTGGTTTTAAATGTTTTTGACACTGCGGGTATTCGTGAAACTGACGATAAAATCGAAAGCCTTGGAATCGACAAATCAAGAGAATATATCAAAAATGCAGAGCTCGTTCTTTTTGCGGTTGACAATTCAAACGAGCTGACAAGTGAAGACACAGAAATTTTCGAATCCATAAAAGATAAAAACAAAATAATTCTTTTAAATAAATCCGACTTAGGCAGTAAAAACAGTGAAAAATTTAGCTTAGATGACATTGTTGAAATTTCTGCAAAAACAGGAGAAGGCTTAGATAAACTTTCTGAAAAAATCGAAAAAATGTTTAAGCTCGGTGAAATTTCAGCAAGCGACACAGCCTTAATCACAAACCGCAGGCATAAAGAAGCAATTGTTTCGGCTCATTGTGCTTTAGAAAGGGCAATTTCTGCACTTGAATGCACTACTCCCTGCGACCTTGTTTCGATTGATGTTACCGAGTGTGCCGAGCACTTAGGCGAGATTACGGGAAAAACTGTTTCAGAAGAAATTGTTGATAAAATTTTTGCTCGTTTTTGTCTTGGAAAATAGTATATTACATCTATTTAAGAAATAGAATTATTAAGTACAAACCTTTTTTAGAAAGGATGAAAAACTTGAAAGAAATAAAAAAGCAATCATTTATGGAGGGTGCTGCTGTTTTAGTTATTGCACATTTAGTTGTAAAAATCATCGGCGCGTGCTTTAAAATACCTCTTGCAAATATACTGCAGGAAACGGGTATGGCTTTCTTTACCCGTGCATATAACCTATATGCCGCAATGTTCGTTATGGCAACTGCTGGTCTTCCCGTTGCCGTTTCTAAGATGGTTTCGGAAAGTTTAGCAAAGAAGAATTATGGCGAATCTAAAAAAATTCTTCGCGCGGCAGTTATACTCCTTACAGGTATCGGCGTAGTCGGTACTTGTGTATTATACTTTGGCGCTCGTCCTTTTGCAGAGGGTGCTTTTAACTCCCCAGGCTCATACCTTAGTATTGTTGCTATATCTCCTGCAATTTTATTTATCTCTGTTTTGTCTGCATTTCGCGGATATTTTCAGGGACATTCAAATATGATTCCTACTGCATACTCTGAGGTTTTAGAGTCTGTTGCCAAGCTTGTGATAGGACTTTTAGGCGCATACTTTTTAATGAGTGTTTCTGTAGAAGTTGCTTCTGCAGGCGCAGTTTTTGGTGTTACTTTAGGTGCGCTTTTTGCCCTTTTGCTTTTGATGTTCTTCTACTACAAAAACAAAAAAGGAACACCTACCTACAATACTGTCGAGGCGCGTTCAACAAGCAAAATATTTGTCACTTTACTTTCAATCGCTATACCGATTACTATCGGTGCCGCGGTTATGTCTTTAACGAATGTTATCGACACATTTATGATAGGAACAAGACTTCAGGCAATAAGTGTAACACCTGAAATTTTCAACACATTAACTGAGTTCTTTGGTGTTAAACCTGAAGACGCAATTATTGGCGCAAAGATTTCATCCGATGCAGCAGATGTTTTATACGGCTCATATTCAGGCTATGCAATGTCGTTATTTAATCTGCCTCCCTCAATTGTAACATCAATCTCTATGAGTATTGTGCCCGCAATTTCTGCGGCTTTGGCTATAAAAAATCGTTCTGAGGCAAAGGTTTTAACAGAGTCGTCAATAAGAATAACAACCACATTTGCCCTGCCCTGCGCTATCGGTATGAGCATTTTATCTGCACCCATACTTACCTGCCTTTACAACAACGCAAGGGCACAAGATACTTTGGCAATACTTTCTCTTGCCATAATCTTTGTTTGTATTGTTTCTGTTTCAACCGCAATTCTTCAGGCATCAGGTCACGTTTACATTCCTGTAAGAAATATGATTATCGGCGGCGTTTTCAAGGCGATATCAAACTACGTTTTAATTGGTGTCCCATCGCTAAATATAGGCGGTGCACCAATCAGCACATTCTTCTGTTATTTTTTGATTGCCACCCTTAATTTGATAGAAGTTAAAAAAATTATAAAACCTGACTTTAATTACAAAGATTTTATTTTAAAGCCTCTGGCTTCGACCTTAGTGATGGGAGTTATAGTTTACTTTGTTTATAACATAGCTGCGTGGGGTTTAGGCTGTCCGTCAGTAGATTTGTCCGTTAACTTTGTTCCGCAGACACAGGCGGCTACACCTGTTCTCTCAGCAGTTCGTTTTAAAACCATAATAGCATTGGGAATTTCAATTACTGCAGGTGTTATTGCCTATGTTATTGCAATTTGTTTGCTAAAAGCATTAAAAAAAGAAGATATAGAGATGTTACCAAAAGGAAAAAGAATTGCAAGTTTTATGAGTAAACATAACTTAATATAACATTTCTCACTTTATGTAAAACTTTACTGTCAAAAAATGGAGAAAATACAATGAATTTCAATAAAAAAGACTATACTTTTAATGATTTAATTGATATAATGAAAGTGTTGCGTGGAGAGAATGGATGCCCATGGGACAAGGCACAGGACCATCAGTCTATCAAGTATTCTCTTTTAGAAGAATCCTGCGAAGCTATGGAAGCATTAGACTCAAAATGCTATGATGATTTTGCAAATGAATTAGGTGATGTTTTACTTCAGGTTGTTTTTCATTCTCAGCTTGGAGAAGAAAACGGAACATTTAATATAAACGATGTTATAAATCACATTTGCAAAAAGCTTGTTTTCCGTCACACTCATATTTTTGGAAATGATAAAACCGATAACTGTGACGAAGCATTAGATATATGGGAAGAAAACAAGAAGAAAGAAAAAGGTTTAAAAAGTCAGACTGAGATTATGCGCGATGTTTGCTCATATCTCCCAGCTTTAATGCGTGCCAAAAAGGTTCAGAAAAAGGGCGCTGACGTTGGCTTTGATTGGGACGATGTATCAGGCGCATTGGACAAGCTCTGTGAAGAAGTGCATGAATTAAGTGATGCCGTTAAGGCAAATGATACAGAAAATATCGAAGAAGAGCTTGGTGACCTTCTCTTCTCTTGCGTTAATGTCAGCAGATTTTTAAACGTAAATGCAGAAGATGCTTTAAAAAAGGCAACCGATAAATTTATCAACCGCTTTGAAAAGGTTGAAAACGAGGCTTTATTAATGAAAAAAAATTTAAATGATATGTCCCTTTCGGAAATGGACGAGATTTGGGACAGGATAAAGCACAATTCTTAAGTTAAATAGCCTTGTGGCTACAATATTAAAATACAATAAGGAGGATAATCATGAATAAGACAGAATTAGTTTCAGCTTTAGCTGAAAAAGCAAGCGTTTCTAAAAAAGACGCAGAAAAAGTTTTAGCATCTTTCATTGATGTTGTTGGTGATGCATTAAAGAAAGGTGACAAAATCCAGCTCGTAGGTTTCGGTACATTTGAAACAAGAAAAAGAGCTGCTCGTGAGGGTAAAAACCCCCAGACAGGCGCTAAAATCAAAATTGCGGCTACAACAGTTCCCGCTTTCAAAGCTGGTAAAGCTTTAAAAGACAAAGTTGCTAAATAAGGAAACACCACATAGAAAAACAGGAGTACAAAATGTACTCCTGTTTTTGTTTTATTTAGTTTAAGATCGAATTTGCACCATATAAAAATAAGATTTCTTTAACCCCGTTTTCTTTCATGTACTCAATACTGTCACCCTCAAAAAGCGACTCATCTATCATATATATAGTTTCAAAATGGTTTGCTATAAATGGTATTACTACGTTCGCGTAAGAATCTTTAAATACGCCGAGCTTTTTCCCATTCTTATTAGGGCTTTCAATTACCGTAAGCCCGTGACTTCCGTCTAAGAAATAGGGGTATTTATCGTCGCTTATAAGGTGTGAAGGAAAATACATTGAATCTGTTTCTACTTCCTCAAAAGGAAATCTTACTTTAAACCGCTGAGTTTCTAAAGGCTTATAATCAACAATCACGTCAGGGTCGGTGGCTTTTAATGTTTTTGCGAAGTTTGTTCCGAGGAAATCTCTCGAAACATCTGAAATTTTAAAATCGTCACTTGTTAAAGGCGTGTAACCAAGTGATGTTGCCAGATCGTGATACAAAACGTATGCGCCATTAGCAGTGATGTTAGGGTCTGAACGATAGTAAAGGTAATCATCTTTATGTTTCCTGAAAAGCTCAGTTGAGTCTATGAACTCTGCCCCACTTTTTAAAGATTCATCAGATAAATACTTATTTAGTTTTAAAACGGAATTATGGTAAACATTATCAGGAAGCTCGTCTTTTAAAATTTCATACGGGTGAGGAATCACAGAAACTGTAACATCAAACCCATTTTTCTCACTGATTTTTATTAAATCAAGCTTTTCCCTGACCGCCACTTCATTAAAAACAGGTATTTTTTCTATAAGATTTCCGCTTTCGCACATATAAACTCCATTGCTTTCCTTTTTACCCATAATGCGCTCTGCGGTAGCTTTTAATGATACCAGTGAATCTTTTATAAGAAAATTATACTCAGCATAGTGCTCCGACTCACTCTTAAAGTCGCCATTTATAACTCTTTCAACAGTTGGAACAGGAGCTTTTTTTGAATATCGCTCCATAAGTTCTGTATCTGACTCAAAAGGTCTAAGGATACTAAGCATTACAAAAATCAGGAACACAAAAGCAAAAAAGTTGTTAAAACGCCTGAATGCATTTCGTTTTTCATGCTTATTCAAATTAGCTCCCCTCCTTTACTTATATTTTTTTAGTTTTATATTATGTATGCAAGGCAAAGTATTAACGCAACAAAAGTTGGAACAATCGCATACACGGGATTTTTGTCAACATATTCTCTTGCAAGCTTTGCCCCGAAAGGAAAAGAAGATAGTACTGCAATAGTAAGCACAACACTGTTTGAGGATATATCATATAAAAAGGTTTGCGATAAAAATCCGTTTCCTGAAAATCCAAACATAACTTTAAAATAGTTAAGCATTTCAGGCAGATTGTTGTTCGCAAAGAAAGTCCAACCGATTGTCACAAAAATCATGGTGTAAATCCATTTGAATATTTTGGGCATCATCTTAGTTCTTTTAGATGTTAAAACCCTTTCTAAGACTAAAATCAGGGCAAAATAAGCACCCCACAAAATATAATTTAGTCCTGCGCCATGCATTACGCCAATAAGTAAAAGTGTTATAAAAATTTTAATGTTTGCTTTAATTTTCAGGTTACTGAGGATATATTTCTCGTTCCATTCAGAAAGGCATATAAACCATCTTTTAATAAATTGCGTAATAGATGTGGATATAAACGGATAGTTAAAGTTTTCACTATATTGAAAACCAAACATTTTACCTAAACCTATTGCCATATCACTGTATCCCGATAAGCTGTGGTAAACACTAAGACCAAATACTGCCAAGCCGAGCCACGCAGATGCGGTTGAAAGTTCTGAAAAAGGTGTTTTGCTGATAGATGTCCACAATGAATACAAAACATCTGCAACCAGAACTTTTTTTGAAAGACCAACAGCAAATCGCATAAGTCCACGTGAAAAGCCTTCAATGGTGCCGATTCTTGAGGTCAGTTGTATCTCAATTTCCGAATAACTCAAATTAGGTCCTGCAATTATTATGGGAAACATTGTTATATATGTACCATAGTTTATAAAGCTTATTTCATTTGCAGTTTCACCGCGATACACATCCACCGCAAAGGAAATAAGTCTTAACGTTACAAGCACAAAGCCGATATAATTTATAGAATTTACGAACGGGAAAAATGCGTGAGTTACATTTATTGATACAAAGAAAAGCATTATAAGAGAAACGATTAAGCCAAGCAACGTTTTTCTTTTTTGTTTTTCTTCTGTTTTTAAAATCTTCTTGCAAAGAACAAACGAGAAAATCATAACCAAAAGAAGCGCCAGGAAACACAAAGGCTCACCCCAGGCGCAAAAAACCAAGCTACCTGCAAAAAGCACGGTATTTCTATGCTTTCTCGGTGCTAAAAAATACAATATTAAGATAATCGGCAGAAAGTAAAACAAAAACAGAATATTGGTAAATGTCATAAAAACCTACCGCTCCATAATATTATTTTACTACATTTTACCACAAGGAAAGAAAAAATACAAGTTTTTTATACATAAAAGCCCACAGCTATGCGCTGTGGGCAAAAATTTAAAACAATATAATCAAAAACTGTGATACTAAAACTACTGCGATTAATGCAATAGGATATGTTGCCGCATAAGCCGCCGCAACGTCTTCTGTTTTTGCAACATTTATAAGTGTTCCCAATGCAGGTGTGCTTGTCATACCGCCGCATATTGAACCTAATGTATTTAAAAGATTGAGTTTTAAAACATATTTTGCAAAAATAAAGCCTAAAATCATAGGAAGTATTGTCATAATCATTCCGTATACAAAATAAATCGCTTTAAAGTTTTCAACAAATTTCGCACCGCCTGCAACGCCTGCACCTATTAAGAAAAGCATAAGTCCAAGCTCGCGGAAAACTTTTAGCGTTGTTTCTTTTGTCATAATGCTTACTTTTCCAACTCTTCCGAAATGTCCGAATATCAAAGCAACCAACAGGCATCCGCCTGTTGTTGTAAGGGAAAATGTTGTTCCCGATAAGCCTTCTAACGAAAGCGGTATTTTAATCATTCCTACAACAACGCCGATAATTGCAGCAAATGTAAACGCTGCAAAGCCGAATGGGTCAAGCTCAATAAGTTTTCCGTTATGTACTTTTTTAACCGTATCATCAGAGGCACTCACAAGCTTTTCACGTTCTTTTGCCATATCAGCTTTAACTATTTTGGGCATAAGCTGAACAAAAAGGACAACACCTATTACGCCAAATATATAAGCTATACCGTTACCAACTGCTACAATATCTTCATACTGCGGGGCAACTGTTGCTTTTGCTGCAGAAAATGCAGGTGTTGAGGTTAATGCCCCCGACAGAAGTCCTGCAACCATTGCCGTAAATCTTTCGTAATTCGTTTCTCCAAAAGCACGACCTAAGTATATACACAAAACTGCAGATATACCGCCTGCTATGATTATTATAAGTCCCAACATAACGTAGGATTTAACGTTTTTCTTCATGTTGCTGAAAAATTTTGGACCTGCTATAAATCCAACAGAGGTAACGAATAGTATAAGACCTAAGTTTTCTACGATTTTAAGTGCGTTTTTACAGTAATCTGTAAGCTCAGCATTAAGGTCTTTATAGAAAAAACATCCGAAAAGAAGTGCTGTAATAAAAACACCTGCTGTACCTAAAGAAATTCCCTTAATGGTTATTCTTCCGAGAAGATAGCCCGCTGCTGCAATTACAAAAATACAAAATATCAAAAATGTTACGCTTGTTATTGATATAACTCCACCAAATAATGTCATTTATATTCCTCTTTTCCCAGTAATTACTTACGTCTGTAGTCAGGCAGGAGTTTTGGTGAAAATTCGTTTGTTTCAATTCCTGCGTTCTTTATTTCTTCTTCAAACTTTGTAACATGGTTTAAAGAAAGCTTTCCAACAGTTGTGTCTTTGGCTTTAGCTGCAGCACTTTTACCTGCACTTCGTCCAAACACGATAATATCTAAAAGCGAGTTACCCATAAGTCTGTTTCTGCCGTGAATTCCACCAACAGCCTCACCTGCAACAAACAAGTTTTCAACGTTTGTTGTCATGCAGTCGGGGGTAATGTCTAAACCGCCATTCTGGTAATGAAGTGTGGGATAAACAATTATAGGCTCTTTTCTTATATCTATTCCGTATTTTGCAAACATTCGCATCATAGCAGGAATTCTTGCTTCAATTGTGCCCTCTCCGCCAATTTTTTCAATCATGGGAGTATCAAGCCATACGCCCTGACCGTTTCCGGTTTCAACACCGTTTCCGCGTGCGCTACATTCGCGGATAATAGATGCCGCCGCAACGTCACGTGTTTCTAACGGATGCATAAACACTTCGCCTTTTGCATTTATAAGTTTTGCACCTAATGAGCGCACCTTTTCGGTAACTAAAGCTCCGAAAATCTGTTCAGGGAAAGCCGCACCTGTGGGGTGATACTGCAGGGTTTCAGCATATAAAAGACTTGCTCCCGCACGATACCCTAACACCAAGCCGTCTGCTGTTGCTCCGTAGTGGTTTGATGTTGGGAAACCCTGATAGTGCATTCTTCCTGCACCGCCGGTAGCTATAATTACGCATTTAGCCTTGGCAATCAAAATTTCCTCGGTTTCCATATTTAAAAGAACTGCGCCTGCAGCTTTTCCGTTTTCGTCTAAGATAAGCTCTATAGCAGATGTAAAGTCAACAACGGGAATTTTTCTGTTCAGCACTTCGTCACGGAGTGTACGCATAATTTCAGCACCTGAATAGTCCTTTGCCGCGTGCATACGTTTTCTTGATGTACCGCCGCCGTGAGTTGTTATCATTCTTCCGTCTTCATCTTTATCAAACTCAACGCCTAAGTCATTAAGCCATTTTATTGCCTCGGGAGCATCGCAAACAAGTTTTGACAAAAGTTCACGTTTAGCCGCATAATGCCCGCCTCCGAAAGCGTCAACAAAGTGGATTGCGGGAGAATCGTTTTCTTTATCTGCCGCCTGAATTCCGCCCTCTGCCATCATTGTATTTGCGTCACCTATTCTGAGTTTTGTAACAATCATTACGTTTGCGCCTGCTTCATCTGCTTCAATAGCCGCTGATGCTCCTGCACCGCCACCGCCTATGATTAAAACGTCGACATCGTAGTCGGGATTTGAAAGGTCAATATCATCAGGGTTGATACGGCTGTGTGCCTGAAGCATCCCTGCAAGCTCCGTTGGAACTTTATCGCCTTTATTTTTGCCGATTTTAAGTTCTTCGAATTCTTTTTCCTTATAGTCAGGATGAAATTCCTTTAATAAATCTTCTTTCTGCTGTGCCGTCATTCTTTCAGGCTCATACGCAATATTTTCATTTCTTTTTACTTCAACTGCTTTAATTGACTCTGTTAATTTTTCGGGATACATAAACACACCTCCTTATTTTTCAATCTCTCTTGTATTATAAAGTTCTTTTATTTCATCAATTGGTTTCTGCATCAAGTTTTCTATAAGCTCTGCAAATGTACCGTCTTTAATTTCCTGAACACGGTTTTCAAGGTGAGCAGATTTTGGAGCTAAATATTTTCCGTTTAATCTACGTGCAAGCATTGCAACCTGAGGATGAGATATTCCTGCAGGGCAACGCGATGAGCAAACACCGCACATTACGCAATCAAATGATTCTTCGGCGCACTTTTCATATTCACCGCGCTGAGCGTATGCAATATACTGCATAACATTTAATTCCTGAGTACACGCTTTTGTGCAGGCGTTACAGCCGATACACGCGTAAATTTCAGGATATAACTGCATCATAATCTGTTCTGTGGGGCTTACTTTTTCCATATCGTAAACCTGCTTTACAAGGGGGAAGAAAGGAAGAGTTGCAATATACATATTATTTTCAACCTTTGTCTGACAAGCTAAACATGCCTTTAACTCTCTGTCCCCTGCTATTCTGTATATTGTTGCACAAGCACCGCAAAAACCGTTACGGCAACCGCATCCGCGAACAAGCTGATAGCCTGCGTATTCCATAGCGCTCATAATCGTAAGATTTTCGGGTACTTCGTATTTTTTACCAAATAAAAATATATTTACCATATTTTCCATCTGTGCATATCCTCCTTTAGTATTCATCAGGCAATTCGTCAAGCTCGTCGCAACGGAAAACAGGTCCGTCTTTGCAAACGTACTTTGAGCCGATATTACATCTTCCGCATTTACCTATACCGCATTTCATTTTAAGCTCCATAGTTGTGTAAACCTGAGTTTTGTCAAATCCCATAGAGCAAAGACCTTCTAATGTGAACTTAATCATTATCGGGGGTCCGCAAACGATTGCGGTTTTGTTAACATCAAAGCCGAGTTCTTTAACATAACTCGGAACAAAGCCTACGTGACCGTCCCAGCCATCCTGAGCATTGTCGATTGTAAGGTAAACATTTATACCCTCATCTTTCATCCACTCGTCAATTATTTCTTTATAGTCAACTAAGTCTTCTTTACTTCTTGAGCCGTAAACTATGTCGATTTTCCCATATTTATCACGGTAATGTCTGCAGTAATTGATAACAGAACGCAAAGGCGCTAAGCCTATACCGCCCGCTATAAAGAGTAAATCCTTGCCTGCAAAAACATCGTCTACGGGGAAAGGATTTCCGTAGGGTCCGCGGATTGTGAGTTGCTGTCCAACCTCTGCCTGATGTAGCCAGTCTGTTACGCATCCACATTTTTTTATGGAAAACTCCATAAATTCTTCATTTGTAGGCGAAGATGTTATAGAAAACATCGCCTCACCAACACCTGGTATTGAAAGCATAGCACACTGACCGGGTTTATGGTCAAATGCTTTTTTACCGTCAGGTGTTACTACACGAAATGTTTTAACATCAGGTGTATCTATTCTTACATCAGTAATCACACCAATTTTTGGAATCAATGATTCTTCTTTATTATTCATCACTTTTTCCTCCAATCGTTTTCATAACTTTTACTATATTCATAGAAATCGGGCATTTCGCCAAACATCTTCCGCAACCTACACAACTGAACAATCCGTCGTTATTTTCGGGATAGTACACAAGCTTATGCATAAAGCGCTGACGGAAACGCTCTTTCTGAGAATTTCTTGAGTTTCCGTGTGCCATTTTCGTAAAGTCTGAGTACATACAGGAGTCCCAGCAGCGAAAACGCAAAACGCCTTTGTTGGTATTAAAATCTTTAATATCGTAGCACTGACAAGTAGGGCAAACAAACGTGCAGGTACCACAGCCTAAGCAGGCAGAAGAAAGTTCTTCCCATTCGGGAGCGTCAAAAAGCTCTTTTGTCTTTCCTTCGCCAAACTTTTCTGTTGTAAGGTCAGCCAAAGGAAGTTTTTTCATAATTTCTTTGGTTTTTTCCTGCTGTTTTTTAACTTCAGTATCGTCACATTCCTCTGTTAAGTCAGAAAGCTTTAATAAAAGTTTTTCGCCCTTTTCTGTATTTGCTAAGAAATAGATTTCGCTTTCTGTTTTAAAGCAGGTTATATCACCCTCGGGATTTGTTGCATCAATGCCGAAAGTCTGACAAAAACAAGTTTCTGAGGGTCTTGTGCAAGCCATGGAGATAATAATGCCGTGCTCTCTCTTATTCGCATAGTAGCTGTCGTAAGGTTCGGTTAAAAACACTCTGTCTAAAACCTCAAAGCTTTTAACATCGCAGGCACGAACGCCAAAAACAACGAAATCTTCGTTTTCTGACCTTGTGTCAATAACCTCAATTTCTTTTCCGTTTACTTTAAACTCCATAAGGTTTTCAACCTGAGGAAAGAAAAAGTCTTTAGGGCTTTTATTTGTATTTAATTTATCAGAAAGGATTACTCCATCTTCCCACTTTTTGTACTCCGCACCGTTTTCTGTATCGGCAGGAACAAAAAGCGTCATTTCTTCGGAGATTTTATTAAAAACTGCGTTTAAATTTTGAAGCGAGCATTTACGCATATTTTATGCATCTCCTTTCTTTAGGGCGTCTGTCGCCTCTATGTCATCCAAAGTGTAATTAACCAAGGGAGAACGATTGTCTTCTGTTTCTCCTGCCTGATACTCACCGTAGAATGTGTTTATATCCTTAATGAACTTTCTGTTTAAGAGGTGAAGCGGAATATTTTGCGGGCAAACCCTCGAACATTCACCGCAGTCTGTGCATCTTCCTGCAACGTGAAAAGCACGGATAACGTGGAACATCTTTTCTTCAAAGCTATCTGCTATTGCCTTGTTCTCTGCCCCTAAATTTGCGTTGTCAAACACGCATTTTTCACAAGTACACGCAGGGCACACATCACGGCAGGCGTTACATCTTATGCAACGCGAAAGTTCGTTCTGCCAGAACAAAAATCTTTCTTCTTCTGTCATTTTTTCTAACTTTTCTACTTCATCAAAACGGTTAGAATCTAAAATTTCACCGTTTTCGCCTAAAAGTTCGTCGTATGCAACGCATTTTTTGCTCTTGCAGTTTTTGCATTTCTCTAAAAGAACCGTATCTTTGTTTACTTCTTTTTCGCCGTCATACAAGGTTTCGACAATTAATTTGTCGCCTTTTGATAAAACGCTTAAAACACCGTCACCAACAATTTCTTTAACCTTTTCAATATCTGCCATTCCATCGCAGGGAATTCCCACAGCGTAGACCTTTTCTCTGTCAAATCTGTGTTCTGTTAAAAGCTGATTAAAGCTATAAGTGTCGCAGGGTTTTAAAAATACCAAGATTTTTCCATCTTTAGCTGTTTCTTTTACCAAGTATTTTGAAAAGTTAGCGCCTGAAAAATCGTTGTATTCAAAGTCTTTTGAAATGTCTTCTGTGTTTGCAAAAACGAAAGGTGTTAAATCGTAGGAGAATTCACCGCGTTTTAATCCTAACACACGATTAACTGTTCCGTTTTCCAAAAGCTCTTTTGCTTTTTCTATCAAAGCATCACGTGTTATCTTTTGCATCGCAAATCCTCCAGTCTTTTATTTTCACCAAGGGCTTTTACCGCTTCTGTAAACTCATTCATAGTCTGAGCAAATTTTGCACCCTCTGCTGCCGACACCCACTCAACACGTGTACGTTCTTTTTCAATACCCAAGAAGTTAAGCATTGAGAATAAAAGCGTCATTCTTCTTCTTGTAAAGTAGTTACCTGATGTGTAGTGGCAGTCACCGGGGTGGCAACCGCACAAAATTACACCATCTGCCCCGCGCTGAAAAGCACGGAGAATAAACATAGGGTTAACTCGGCATGAGCAAGGTACTTTGATTATTTTAACATTTTCGGGGTATGCCAAACGGTTGTTTCCTGCAAGGTCTGCACCTGCATAGGAACACCAGTTACAGCAAAACGCAACTATTTTGGGCTGAAATTCGTTATTTACTTGCATATTGCATCTACCTCCGACATAATCTGTGCATTTAAGAATCCGTTTAAGTCCATAGCACCTGAGGGGCACGCCACAGTACAAGCACCACAGCCCTGACATACCGCAGGGTTAACCTGAGCCACGCGGCGCGTTTTAACTGTTCTGTCAGCCATGCGAAATTCCTTATCTACGTATGTGATTGCGCCATAAGGACAAACCTTTTCACAAGACGAACAGCCGTTACACATAAGCTCGTTTGCTGATGCAACACAAGGGTTACCCGTAAGCTTATCTTTTGCGAGCAAGCCTATAACCTTAGCCGCCGCCGCACTTGCCTGAGAAACTGTTTCAGGAATATCTTTAGGTCCCTGACAAGCACCCGATAAAAATACGCCTGCTGTCGGGCTTTCAACGGGACGAAGTTTCGGATGAGCCTCTGTAAAGAAATCGTTTGTGTCCATACTTGCAGTAAGCATTGTAGCTAAAGGTCTTGCTGATTTATCAGGCTCTATTGCTGCAGCTAAAACTACTAAATCTGCATCAATATTAAGCTGTTTATTTTCTATTAAATCTGATGCCTGAACTTTTAATTTCTTGCCCTCGGGAGCAATTTTTCCTACCATACCTTTAACGTATTTAACGCCGTATTCTTCTACTGCACGGCGGTAGAATTCATCAAAGCTCTTACCTGGGGTACGAACATCTATATAGAATACATAAACCTCTGTATCGGGGTATTTATCACGAGTTAGCATTGCGTGTTTTGCTGTGTACATACAGCAGATTTTTGAGCAATATTCTTTACCCTTTTCAGCGCAGGAATCACATCTTGAGCCAACGCACTGAACAAACACTATTGTATGGGGATGCTCATTATCTGATGGACGCAAAAGCTTTCCGCCTGTTGGGCCTGCCGCGTTTGTCAAACGCTCAAATTCTAATGATGTTATAACGTCTTTGGACTGGTTATAAGCAAACTCGTCAAACTTTTCCATACTGATAGGGTTAAAGCCCGTTGCCGCAACGATTGCACCGTATTTTTCTTCTATAATTTCGTCTTTCTGTGTGTAATCTATTGCGCCTGCGGTACAAACCTTTGAGCAAACACCGCATTTGCCTGTCTTTAACATTGTACAGTAGTCTGCATCAATTGTAGCAACCTTTGGAACTGCCTGAGCAAATGGAATATAAATTGCACGGCGGTTATCCATTCCCAAGTTGAATTCATTAGGCACTTTCTTCTGAGGACATTTTTCTGTACAGAGTCCGCAACCCGTACATTTATCTTCATCAACAAAACGTGCCTTTTTCTTGATTTTAACATCAAAATTTCCAACAAATCCGCTGACCTCTGTTACTTCGCTGTAGGAGAAGATACGGATTTTGTCGTTCTGAGCAACGTCAACCATTTTAGGTGTTAAAATACAAGCCGCACAGTCAAGTGTGGGGAAGGTTTTATCTAATTGTGCCATTTTTCCGCCGATTGTGGGTTTTGTTTCAACAATATCAACGGGGAAACCTGCTTCTGCGATATCTAAAGCCGTCTGAATACCTGCAATACCGCCACCGATAACTAAAGCTCTTTTAGTTACGGGGCTTTCGCCAGGTGTTAAAGGATCATTTAAGTTAACTTTGGCAACAGCAGCTTTTCCTAAAATAATCGCTTTTTCTGTTCCCTGCTCCATATCCCTATGAACCCATGAACACTGTTCACGGATGTTTGCAATTTCAACCATATAGGGATTTAATCCTGCAGCCGCCGCAGTCTTACGGAAGGTTGCCTCGTGCATTCTCGGTGAGCAGGAGCAAACAACAACACCTGTAAGGTTGTGTTCCTTTACCGCATCAATTATAATATCCTGACCTGCCTGAGAGCACATATATTGATAATTTGTGGAAAAGACAACGCCGGGCTCATTCTTTAAAGCCTCGGAAACTGCCACGACATCCACCGTGCCTGCGATATTACTTCCGCACCAGCACACAAATACGCCTATTCTCTGCATTTTGTCTTTTCCTCCTTATTTAGTGTATTTTCTAAAAGCACTGACAATTGCCTGCTGAGGTAAATCTTCATTTAACTTAGCAGGAATATCATCAGCTTTCAAATGATTGTTTCCTTGTTTTCTAACTACAGAAAGTCTTACTGCTTCTATAAGCTTTGCAGGTTCAACGCCTCTTGGGCATCTTTCGATACACGCAAAGCATGACAAGCACTGATAAATGGACTTAGAATTCATTAAAGGCTCAATATCGCCGTTATTCACCATACTTACAAACTGATGAGGATGGTATTCCATTTCATCATATGCAGGGCAGGTTGCAGAGCATTTTCCGCATTTCATACATTTTTTGGGGTTAACACCGCTTTCGCGGATAATTTCTTCTTTTAAATTCTGCATTTCCCTATTCATTGTTATCCTCCTTTACGCCGAGAGCCTCTGCCAAAAGCTCTGTAAAGTAAACAACGGGAATTGAGCTTTCATTCTTTTCTAAATTATATTTACATAAAGGGCAGGCGGTAACTATCATATCTGCGCCGTTGTTTTTTGCGCTGTCTGAAACCTTTTGGCTTTTTTTCTTTGCAGAGTCTTCATTTTCTAAAGCAATGTATCCTCCGCAGCACTCATTTCTCATCGCATAGTATACGGGTTCTGCGCCTATTGCCTTAATTAAATCTTCTAAGATGCTGGGGTTTTCAGGGTCATCCATTTTCATAACTTTTCCGGGGCGCAGGAGAAGGCAACCGTAATATGCCGCGATTTTTTTGCCTTGTAGCGCATTAACTACCTTTTCTTTTACCTTATCAAAGCCTATTTCATCACGCAAAAGCTCTAAATAATGCAAAACTTTTGTTTCACCAAGGTAGTCGTCACCATCATTTGTATATCTGTTGACTTTGTCTGCAAATTCTGTATCCGTCTGCATCAAATGATTCGTTTGTTTAATTACGTTGTGGCAGGCAGAGCAAACTGTAACTAAGGGCATATTTTCGCATTTTGCCGCCTTTAGTGCTCTTACTGACGAAAGCTTTGTTGCGATTTCTTTGTTCGACATTGTAAAAACGCCGCCGCAGCATTGCCAGTCTTTAACTTCTTCTATCTCAACGCCCAAAACTTCTGCACTTTTTCTTGCATATTTATCTAAATCTTTTGCTTTTGTTTTTAAGGTACAGCCGGGATAATAAGCTACCTTCATCTTTATTCCTCCAATCATACCATTTGTTCAGGGTGGAATACCTCATCAAATTTTTCTTCCGTTAAAAAGCCAAGCTCTACGCAGGCTTCTTTCAAAGAAATATTGTCTTTAAATGCTTTTTTTGCTGTTTTTGCCGCATTTTCATACCCAATGTATGGATTTAAAGCTGTAACAAGCATCAATGAGTTATGAAGATTATGATACATTTTCTCTTTGTTTGCTTTAATTCCTACCGCGCAGTTTTTGTTAAAGGATATAATTGCTTCTGCTAAAAGTCTTGCTGACTGTAAGAAATTATAAATACAAACAGGCATAAATACGTTAAGCTCAAAATTGCCCTGTGATGCTGCCATTCCTACCGCAACATCGTTACCCATTACCTGAACTGCAACCATTGTTACAGCCTCGCACTGTGTGGGGTTAACCTTTCCGGGCATAATTGATGAGCCTGGTTCGTTTTCAGGAATTGTGATTTCACCAAGACCATCACGAGGGCCTGATGCAAGCCATCTTACATCGTTTGCAATTTTCATCATATCGCAAGCTAAAGCTTTAATCGCACCGTGAGCAAAAACAAGCTCGTCTTTTGATGTTAATGCGTGGAATTTATTTTCTGCTGTTATAAAAGTTTTGCCTGTTAAATCAGATACTTTCTTTGCAACTGTTTCGCCAAAGCCTTTTGGGGCGTTGAGTCCCGTTCCAACTGCTGTTCCGCCTAATGCAAGCTCATATAAAGGCTTAACGGAAAGCTTTATAAGCTCAACGTCACGCTCTAAGCTCGAACGCCAGCCGCTTATCTCCTGAGTAAAGGTTATGGGTGTTGCATCCTGAAGATGTGTTCTTCCGCTCTTTACAATACCTTCGTTTTCTTTTTCTAATCTTTTAAATGTTTCAATTAAGGTTTGTGCTGCAGGAATGAGCTTATCTTCAAGCATTAAAACAGCCGCAATATGCATTGCTGTCGGAAAAGTATCGTTTGATGACTGACTCATATTAACGTCATCATTTGGATGCAGAATCTTCTCCCCTGCAATTTCGTTACCGCGGTTTGCAATAACCTCGTTAGAGTTCATATTTGACTGTGTACCTGATCCTGTCTGCCACACAACAAGCGGGAAATTCTCGTTTAATTTTCCGCATATTACTTCGTCACAAGCAGATGAAATAGCAGAAAGCTTTCTTTCTGTCATTTTTTCAGGTTTTAATTCGTTGTTTGCCAAAGCTGCAGCTTTTTTCAAAATACCAAAAGCGTAAATTATTTCAGCAGGCATTGTTTCAATGCCTACACCAATTTCAAAATTTTCGTGACTTCTCTCGGTTTGAGCACCCCAAAGTTTATCTGCAGGGACTTTAACTTCGCCCATAGAATCGTGTTCAATACGGTAATCCATAATTATGTCCTCCTATATAATCAAATCATATCTTTACGTTTTTAATAGTTTCTTTAAGCTTATTTGCACTGTTTTGTAAAAGTTTAATTTCATCATCACTCAAAGGAAGGTTTACCTTGCCCCTGATACCTTTGTTTCCAACAATGCTCAGAGTACTTAAGCATACATCGCTGATTCCATATTCGCCATGCATCATTGTTGAAACTGTCATTGTTGAGTCGATTCCGCTAAGCAGGGATTTACATATATGACAAACGGAAACGGAAACAGCGTAGTATGTTGCGCCCTTTCTTTCGATTACTCTTCCGCCCGACTTTCTCACATACTCTTCTATCTCAGTATAGTTAAGGGGTGGAAGTGAAATATTTTTGTTAAAAAAGGAATTGTTACATTCTTCTATCGGAACATTTGAAACGTTTGCCAAAGACCATGGAACAAAAGACGAATCGCCATGCTCACCTAAAACGTACGCGTGAACATTGCTCTGGCTTATTGAATAGTATTCAGAGAGACGCGCGCGAAGTCTTGCTGTGTCAAGTATTGTACCTGAGCCTATAATTCTGCTCTCAGGAATCCCTGAACATTTACAGAATGTGTAGGTTAAAATATCAACAGGGTTACTTACAATAAGGTACACTGCATCAGGAGCATAACGTGTGATTTCGGGAATTATACCCTTTGTTACGTCGATATTTGTTTGAGCAAGCTCCAGGCGTGACTGACCTGCTTTTCTCGGAATTCCGGATGTTATAATAACAATGTCAGAGCCTTTTGCATCCTGATATGTTCCCGCATAAACTGAGCAAGGATTACAGAAAGGAAGACCCTGTCTTATATCCAAGGCTTCACCCAACGCTTTTTCATTGTTAATGTCAATCATAACAATTTCAGATGCAATGTTTTGTACTGTCATTGTATATGCAATTGTTGCACCTACGCTTCCGCTTCCAATGATAGTGATTTTGTTCATGTCAACTCTCCCTTTTATTTTCTGGTTTGGAATAAATTGCCTTGATTGTTATTTTTTTAACAATCATTACTATAAAAATAAAACACATCTTCATTATAGCACTTGATTGCAAGTTTTTCAACATTTTTCTCGATTTTTTTGTCATTTTTTATACTTTCTCTTTTCTGCACAAAATGAAATGATATTTTTAAAAATATATGTTATAAATTACTGTGTAATAACAAAAAAGCACACCGCAAACGCGGTGTGCAAAAATTTTTCAAATTACGCTTTATTAACAGAACCAAAAAGTTCCATTTTTTCTTTAACTGTTTCTTTGATTGCTTCAAATCCGGGAGCGAGAAGTTTTCTCGGGTCAAAGCCTTTGCCCTCTAAGTCTTTACCAGCTTCAACATATTTTCTTGTAGCTGCTGCAAAACTTAACTGACATTCTGTGTTAACGTTAATTTTAGAAACGCCTAAAGAAATTGCCTTCTTAATCATATCCTCAGGAATACCTGTACCGCCGTGTAAAACCAAAGGCATTGGATCTGTCGCTTTTCCGATTTCTTCTAAAACGTCGAATCTTAAGCCTGCCCAGTTTTCAGGGTATTTACCGTGAATGTTACCAATACCTGCAGCGAGCATATCAACGCCTAAGTCAGCTATCATTTTACATTCGTTAACGTCTGCTACTTCTCCGCCACCTACAACGCCATCTTCTTCACCGCCGATTGAGCCAACTTCAGCTTCAACAGAAATTCCTTTAGCATTTGCGATAGCAATGATTTCTTTTGTTTTTTCAATATTTTCATCAATAGGATAGTGAGAACCATCAAACATTACTGATGAAAAACCTGCTTCAATAACTTTTTTAGCATGTTCATAGCTGCCGTGGTCTAAGTGAAGAGCTACGGGAACTGTGATGTTTAATTCTTCAATCATTCCCTTAACCATACCAACAATGGTTTTGTAGCCGCCCATATATTTTCCTGCGCCCTCAGAAACACCAAGGATAACAGGTGAATTACATTCCTGAGCTGTTAACAAAATTGCTTTTGTCCATTCCAAGTTGTTGATGTTAAACTGACCTACAGCATATTTTCCTGCCTTAGCTTTTGTTAACATTTCTTTTGCTGATACTAACATTTAATTTCCTCCTATTTTGCCTACTTTTGATTATGTTATGAAATCCAGAAATTATTATACCTTTATTTTCTATGATTGTCAAGAAAAAGACAAGCTTCTTTTTTTACATATTATAATGTACCGAAAAGTCTGTCACCTGCGTCGCCTAAACCCGGAACAATATATCCTTTTTCATTAAGTTTTTCATCTATCGTGCCGATAAACAGCTCAATATCAGGATGAGCCTTCATAACAGCCTCAACACCTTCGGGTGCACCGATGATACACATAAGCTTAATTCTTTTTGCGCCTCTTGCCTTGATAAAATCAATAGCCGCTATGGCACTTCCGCCCGTTGCAAGCATGGGGTCTAAAACGATTGCCTGTCTTTCTTCAATGTCAGGCGGGAGCTTACAGTAATATTCTTTAGGCTCTAATGTTTCGTGGTCGCGATATAAGCCAACGTGTCCTACTTTTGCTGCAGGAATAAGGCTCATTAAAGCATCAACCATTCCTAACCCTGCGCGGAGTATGGGAACTAAGGCTACCTGCTTTGCAATAAATTTTCCTGTGGTTTCAGCTAAAGGTGTTTTAACGGGCTGTTCAACCATTTTTAAATCACGGGTCGCCTCATATCCCATTAAAAGTGCTATTTCGTATACAAGCTCTCTGAAATCTTTTACAGTGGTTTTTTCATCCCTTATCATAGAAATTTTGTGAAGAATAAGGGGGTGTGTCATCTCGTGTACTCTTTCGTTCATTCTCTCTTATGCTTCCTTTCTTATTATTACTAATTATATTATATACCAACCGATTTTTTTGTCAATAGATAAATCTTTTTTTAATATGAGAAAATTATATCTTGTTTTTTTACAAAATAGCTGATATAATGACAATAATAAAATATTTATGGGGGCTTTTATGAAACTTCTTGAAGATAAAATTTTAAGTGAAGGAAAAGTTTTAGGAGATGATGTTTTAAAGGTTGATATGTTTTTAAATCATCAGCTTGATCCTTTCCTGCTCAACGAGATGGGTAAGGAATTGAAACGCCTTTTTGAAAATGAAAAAATAACGAAAATTCTCACTGTTGAGGTTTCAGGAATAGCAATCGCTGTTATGGCGGCTCTTCACATGAATGTTCCCGTTGTTTTTGCTAAAAAGAACGCATCAACAAATTGCAGCCCTGACGTTTATGCAGCAGATGTATATTCTTTTACCAAAAACAAAACCTATAACATACGAGTTGCAAAAGAATACTTAAACGAAAGTGACAATGTTTTGATTGTTGATGATTTTTTAGCAAACGGCAACGCTGTTTTAGGGCTCTTGGAAATTGCAAATCAGTCAGGAGCAAAAGTATCAGGTGTTGGTATTGCAGTTGAAAAAGGATATATGAACGGCAGGAAAGTTATTGAAGAAAAAAATGTTCGTTTGGAATCTTTAGCTATTGTCGAAAAAATGGACGAAAACGGCATTGTTTTTTGTAGAAAATAAACAAATTTTAAAAAAGGTATTTATTTTATTTAAAATCTATGCTATAATCAATCTGTAAATTGAATATTTCATTTTTTTAGTATGTCTTTTTGAAGATATAGAATTAAAATGTGGGGTGTCGGACGCATAAGAACGATGTGCGTTCGGCTTTTCTTTTTATGCAGTATTTTTTATTAAAAAGTATTGGAGGGTGATAAATGTCCAACGCTATTATTAAACTCGAAAATATTTCTAAAAGCTTTGGTGAAGAGGATATTTTGGAAAATTTCAGTCTTGAAATCGCAAGGCACGAATTCGTTACGATTTTAGGACCGTCGGGTTGCGGAAAAACTACCACACTTCGTTTAATCGGTGGTTTTGAAAAGCCTGACAGTGGACGTATTTTATTTGACGGTGAGGATATAACAAATCTTCCCCCTTATAAAAGACGTCTTAACACAGTTTTCCAGAAATATGCTCTTTTTCCGCATATGAACGTTTTTGATAACGTGGCTTTTGGACTTTCTATAAAGAAAATGGACAAAAATATTATAAAAGAGAAAGTAGAAAATGTCTTAAGCTTAGTAAACTTAAAAGGCTTTGAAAAAAGAGACATTACTTCCCTTTCAGGCGGTCAGCAGCAGCGTATTGCGATTGCCCGTGCTTTAGTTAATGAGCCCGAGGTTTTACTTTTAGATGAGCCTTTAGGTGCTTTAGATTTAAAGCTTCGTCAGGAAATGCAGCTTGAGCTTAAAAAAATTCAGAAAAAGCTTGGCATTACCTTTATTTATGTTACTCACGATCAGGAAGAAGCATTAACAATGTCTGATGAAATTATTGTTATGCAAGGCGGAAAAATTCAGCAGAAAGGCTCACCTATTGATATTTACAACGAGCCTGAAAACGCGTTTGTTGCAGGCTTTATCGGTGAAAGCAACATCGTTGACGGTATTATGAAGGAAGACTTTTTAGTTAACTTCGCAGGCTGCGATTTTGTTTGTCTTGACAAGGGCTTTGGCGAAAATGAATTAGTGGACGTTGTTATCCGCCCTGAGGATATAAAATTTGATAAAGAACACGGAAAAATAAAAGGCGTTGTTCAGTCGGTTGTGTTCAAAGGTGTTCACTATGAAATGCATATACTGGCTTGCGGTATTGACTGGATTGTTCATTCAACTGCTATGGAGCCTGTGGGATGCGAGGTGTATTTAGACCTTTTCCCCAACGACATCCACATTATGAAAAAGGTGGTGTCGGAATGAACAGACGTTGGTACAGTACACCCTATATCATATGGGCAATAATCTTTACAGTTATTCCGCTTTTAGTTGTTGTGGCTTACGGTATTACTGTTAAAAATCCCGATGGTTCTCTCACCTTGTCGCTTGTAAACTTTGCAAAGTTTTTTTCGCCTGTATATCTTACTGTTTTCTGGCGTTCGCTGCTTTATGCCGCAATAAGCACAGTTATCTGTCTTGTTATCGGCTATCCCGCGGCTTTGATCCTTTCGTCAAAGGACTTAAAGCATAAAAGCGTTATGATGTTACTCATAGTTATCCCTATGTGGATGAACTTGCTTTTAAGAACATATTCCTGGCTTACGCTTTTAGAAAACAACGGACTTATAAATCAGTTATTAAGATTTATCGGTATTTTAGGTGAAGATGACCATATTCAGTTTTTATACGGCGAGGGTGCCGTAATTTTTGGTATGGTATATAACTTCCTTCCCTTTATGATACTCCCCATTCACTCTGTTTTATCAAAGCTCGACCCATCTATGATTGAGGCGGCGGAGGATTTGGGCGCAGGAAAGTTAAATGTTTTCAAAAAAGTTATTTTCCCATTAAGTATTCCGGGAATTTCGTCAGGAATTTCTATGGTTTTTGTTCCTGCAATTACAACATTTGCAATTTCAAGCATTTTAAGCGGAAACAATGTAAACCTTTTGGGAAATATGATAGAAAAACAGTTCGGCGTTGGCGGCGACTGGAACTTTGGCTCTACGATGTCGCTGATTTTGATGGCTTTGATACTTTTAAGTTTAGTCATTATGCCTGACTCTGAAAAAGAAAATCAGGGAGGTATGATGGTATGAAAAGCAAGCTTTCAAGACTCTACCTTTACCTTATTTTCGCATTTTTATATGCGCCGATTATCGTGCTTATCATATACTCATTTAACGAGTCGAAATACCGTGTGTGGACAGGCTTTTCGTTTAAATGGTATATTGAGCTTTTCTCAGACAGCAAGATAATGGAGGCTCTTTCAAATACTTTAATTGTTGCCGTTGTTGCGGCGATTTTATCAACCATTATCGGCACGGTTGCGGCAATAGGTATTGAAAACTTAAAAAAATGGAAAAAAACGGCAGTAATGAATATTACTATGCTCCCCGTTTTAAATCCCGATATTGTAACAGGCATATCCTTAATGCTTTTGTTTTACATTGCAAAGCTTCCCACAGGAAGATTTACTTTGATACTTGCCCATATGGCGTTTTGTATACCCTACGTTATTCTTTCGGTTATGCCGAAACTAAAGCAAGTTAACAACACAACGTATGAGGCAGCTTTAGACTTGGGCGCAACCCCTGCATACGCCACATGGAAAATTACACTTCCTGAAATTATGCCCGGTGTTATAAACGGTCTTTTAATGGCTTTCACATTGTCTATTGACGATTTTATTGTAAGCTATTTTACAACAGGTCCAGGCGTTGAAAATCTTTCGATTTTGATTTATAATGCAGCAAGAAAAGGCGTAAGCCCGTCTATTAACGCACTTTCTGCTTTGATGTTCTCAGTTATTTTAATTCTATTGGTTATCATTAACATCAGAACATCCAAAAACGCTCAAAAAGCGTAAACTAATAACTTTAAAAGAGAGGTTTTTGTTAAAATGAAAAAAATTTTTGCATTAGTTTTATCATTCACACTCTGTGCAGCTTTGTTCTGCGGCTGCGGAACAGACCCGTCAAAAGTTGTAAAGGTTTATAACGCATCAGAGTATATCGCTGAGGGCGTAATCGAAGAATTCGAAGAAGAAACAGGATACAAGGTCATTTACAGTGAGTTCGCTTCGAATGAAGATATGTATACAAAAATCAAAACCACATCTTACGATGTTTTAATTCCCTCTGACTATATGATTGACAGACTTATCAAAGAAGACTTGGTTCAGACCTTGAATTTTGACAATATACCTAACTATAAATACGTCGACGAAACCTTTAAAAGCCCCTACTACGACACAGACAACAAATATTCTGTTCCTTATATGTGGTCAACTGTAGGTATTTTATACGACAGTGAAAAGGTTAAAGATGAAGTGAAAGATTTATCTGTTATGTGGAATGAAAAATACTCAGGTAAAATCTTTATGTTAGACAGTGTAAGAGACACAATCGGTATGACACTCAAAAAACTCGGCTACTCTGTTAACACAGAAAACGAAAAAGAATTAAGCGAAGCAAAAGCAGAACTTTTAGCTCAACGCGGTCTTATTTTGGGTTACGTTACCGACGAAGTTAAAGATAAAATTATTTCAGGCGAAGGCTACCTTGGCTTAGTTTATTCAGGCGAGGCGGGAAAAGCTATAACTGAAAAAGACACTTTAAAATATGCTATTCCCGAAAACGGAACTATTTACTGCGTCGACGCTATGGTTATTCCTAAAACTTCGGAAAATGTAACAGGCGCAGAGAGCTTTATTAACTTTATGCAGCGCCCTGATATTGCTGCACGAAACGCTCTTGAAACCTGCTACGGTATCACAAATACAGAGGGCAAAAATCAGCTTCCTGATAACATCAAAAACAACAAAGGTTTATATCCCGATGCTGCTATTTTAGAAAAAAGCGAAATGCTAAAGAGCGAAGGAGCAATAAATCAGAAATATCTTGAAATCTGGAACGAAATAACTGCGGCTAACTGATATGTGTGATTTTTATAAAAACAAAATTTTTCTTGCCCCAATGGCAGGAGTTACAGACCTTGCATTCAGGACAGTTTGCAAAGAACACGGTGCGGATTTAGTAGCTTCTGAGATGGTAAGTTCCCGCGGACTTCACTATAAAGACAAAAAAACCTCAAGTCTTTTAAAAACAAATAAAACGGAACATCCTTTAATCGTTCAGCTATTTGGCAACGAACCTGATGTAATGGCTGAAAGTGCTAAAATATTAGAAGATATGGGTGTTTTATATTTAGATATCAATATGGGATGCCCCGCCCCGAAAATTGTTAAAAACGGCGACGGTTGTGCTTTAATGAAAGACGAAGTTTTAGCAGGTAAAATCTCAGAAAGCGTTGTGCGCGCCGTTAATATTCCCGTAAGTGTAAAGTTTCGCGCAGGTTGGAATGATGAAAACAAAAACGCCGTAAGTTTTGCAAAGGCTATGGAAAATTCGGGAGTTTCTGCTATTTGTGTTCACGGAAGAACTAAGGAACAGTTTTACAGCGGTAACTCTGACAATAATATAATTAAAAGCGTCAAAGAAGCGGTTAATATTCCTGTTATCGGCAACGGCGACATTGTTGACGGAAAATCTGCAAAAGAAATGATTGACTATACAGGATGCGACAGTATTATGATTGGTCGTGGTGCTTTGGGAAATCCCTTTGTGTTTGAAAATGTAAAAAATGCGCTAAATGGTGTTCCTGTTATAAAAAACACTATTACAGACAAAAAAAAGGCTATTTTACGCCATATTGAGCTTATGCGTGAAACCAAAGACGAGCACATTGGTGTTCCTGAAATGAGAAAGCATTTTGCATGGTATTTAAAGGGTATTCCCCACTCGGCAAAGCTTAAAACTCAGGCTTTTACAGTAAAAACCTATGACGAACTTAAAAATTTAATGAATAGTATAGTTTAAAGCTGTCGATAACTTCGACAGCTTTTTAGCGAGGAAATACAATGGATAATTTATGGATATTTTTTGTAATTATATATGCACTTTTAAAAGGCACTCGTGAAGGAATGAAAAAGGCCGCTTTAAAGAAAAGCAGCTCAAACGAGATTTTATTTTTTTACACTCTTATCGGTTGGCTTTTTACCTTGCCATATATAAATGTCGCTTTATCCCTTGAGCCGCTATATATTTTCTTTGCTTTTATAAAAGCCTCGGTAGTTTGTACTGCGTGGATTTTTGCTTTTACAGCTTTAAAAAATATGTCGGTAAGCCTTTACGGGATAATGGATTTATCAAGAATGATTTTTTCAACACTTCTGGGTGTTTTTGCACTTGGCGAGGATTTTACTCTGCCAAAAGCCATCGGTATGACACTTGTAATAATAGGACTGTTACTCGTAAACCTAAAAAAGAACACCTCATCAAAAGGCGTAACCATTTCCGTTCTTATTGCAGCACTTTTAAACTGCTTTTTCAACGCGGTGTCAGGTACTATGGACAAAGTTTTAATGCGGCATATGGAGTCATCACAGCTGCAATTCTGGTTTATGCTGTTTATGACTTTAATTTATGGCGTTATGCTTATTATAAAAAGAGAAAAAATATCCGTAAAATCGATAAAAACAAACTATTGGATACCACTTTTGAGCATATCCCTAATAGTTGGCGATAAGCTATTGTTTGAGGCAAACGCAAGCCCTGAAAGTCAGGTTACTTTAATGACCATTATCAAGCAGTCATCTGTTATCGTGACCACGATTACGGGCTGGCTTATATTTAAAGAAAAGAATATTATTTACAAATTGATGTGTACAATGATTATACTTTCAGGTATTTTGATTGCTCTGCTTTAAAAAAAACGACCTAATGGTCGTTTTTTTTATCTTGTTATGTTAGATATTTATTTTTTGGATTCAGCTATAACTTTTTCTGCCACAACCTGAGGAGCCTCTTCGTAGTTTGTTACTTCATATTCAAAGCTTCCTCTTCCGTTGGTTATTGCTCTTAAGTCCGTTGCATATTTTTTCATTTCTGATGCGGGAACTATCGCTTCAATCTCTGTGTTTATACTATCAGTAGGATTCATTCCTAAAATTCTTCCTCGGCGTTTATTTAAATCACCTATAACATCACCTGTATATGCGTTGGGAACAACAACTTTTGCTGTCCCTACGGGTTCTAAGATAACAGGGTTAGCCTTTGGAAGTCCTTCGCGGTATGCGATAGACGCCGCCATTTTAAATGCCATTTCAGACGAGTCAACCGAATGATATGAACCGTCTACCAATGTTGCCTTTAAGTTTACCATGGGGTATCCTGCTAAAACGCCCTCTTTCATAGCATCAGAAAGTCCCTTTTCAACCGCAGGGAAGAAATTCTTCGGAACTGTACCACCGAAAACCTTTTCTTCAAACACTAATGTATCGCTTACAGTAGGTTCAAATTCAATCCAAACGTGACCATACTGACCGTGACCGCCTGACTGTTTCTTGTGTTTACCCTCTGCTTTAACTTTGGATTTAATCGCCTCTCTGTAAGGTGTTTTTGTCTCTCTTAAACCTACTGAAACGCCGAATTTCGACTCAAGTTTTGAGCATATAACATTCAAATGCTGTTCGCCTACGCCTGAAATAATAGATTCGTGAGTTTCGTGATTACGAACTAACGTAAAGGTCTTATCTTCGCTTGAAAGTTTTGCAAGGGCTGCGCTTATTTTTTCTTCATCACCTTTTGCCTTAGGCTCTATTGCCATAGATAAAACAGGTTTCGGGAAACTCAACGCACCAATCGCTACGGGGAACGAGGAAACACAAAGCGTATCTCCTGTTTCAGTAATTGAAAGCTTCGCTGTAACGCCTATATCACCTGCACAAAGCGCATTTACTTCAGTTTGTTTTTTTCCTCGTGCAACATAAATCTTACCGATTTTTTCTTCTTTGCCCTGTGCAGGGTTTACTAAAACTGTGTCGGGTTTTAGTGTTCCTGATAAAACTTTGAAATACGAAAGCTTTCCAACGTAGTTATCTACTACAGTTTTGAATACGTGAACCACCAAAGGCTCTGTCGATTCACATATAATTTCCTCAATTGTTCCTGTTTGCTTGTTTTCACCCTCTATATGTATAAACTCGTTAGGTGCAGGCATATAATCTGCAATTGTATTTAAAAGGTGTGTAATACCGATTTTAGCAAGTACGCTTCCACAAATAACGGGAACAACTGTTCCGTCTTTAATACCTGTACGAAGTGCCATTTTAATTTCATCTTCTGTAAATTCTTCACCTGCAAAATATTTTTCCATAAGCTCATCGCTTACTTCTGCCACAGCCTCTAATAAAAGGTCACGGCTTCGTGCGGCGATGTCTTTATGTGTATCGGGGATTTCTTCATATTTATGAGTATCCCCACCCTCTGTGAACATTTTCGCACGCATTTTGATAACGTCAACAAAGCCCGTCAGCTTATCCCCTTCTTTTATAGGGAATGTAAAAGGCGCAATACTTCTTCCAAATGTATCATTTAACTGTTCTACAACTTTAGCATAGTCTGCCTTAACATCGTCAAGTTTATTTACGAACACAATTTTCGCCTTGGTTTTTGCTATGTTCCATGCGCGTTCTGTACCCGCAGAAACACCTGATTTTCCGCTTACAACAATCAGCGCGCTTCCGCAAACAGATGCGCCCTCTATCTGTTCACCTACAAATTCTGCTGTTCCCGGTGTGTCAAGAAGATTAATTTTGACATCATTCCACTCAACAGGAATAACAGATGTATTTATAGAAATCTGTCGTTTAATTTCTTCAGGGTCAAAATCAGAAATTGTGTTCCCGTCTTCAGTTCTGCCTACGCGATCAATTAAACCCGCTTTATGGAGCATTGCTTCACAAAGTGAGGTTTTACCCGCATTTGAATGTGCTAGCACGCACATATTTCTTATGTTGTTGGTTGTTGTCATATACTAATCCTCCTTAAAAAAATTTATTCTTATAATTATATTTTCGACAGAATATATTTATACTCCTTTTTTACAGATTACAAAATTTATGCACTAAACTTGTTTGTTTTGCACAAACAAAAAAGCCCCAAGGCCTTTAAAGCCTTGGGGCAACTGAATTTTGAACTTAGTTTAATTCAGCAAAGTATTTGATTGTTCTAACCATCTGGCTTGTGTATGAGTTTTCGTTGTCATACCATGAAACAACCTGTACTTCATATAAATCGTCAGCTACTTTAGAAACCATTGTCTGTGTAGCATCGAATAATGAGCCATATGTGATACCAATAACGTCAGAAGATACAATCTGATCTTCGTTGTAACCGAAAGAATCAGATGCAGCAGCTTTCATAGCAGCGTTGATACCTTCAACTGTTACGTCTGTACCTTTAACTACAGCTGTTAAGATTGTTGTTGAACCTGTAGGAACAGGAACACGCTGAGCTGAACCGATGAGCTTTCCGTTTAATTCGGGAATAACTAAACCGATAGCTTTTGCAGCACCTGTTGAGTTAGGAACGATGTTAACAGCACCTGCTCTTGCACGTCTTAAGTCACCTTTTCTGTGAGGACCGTCTAAGATCATCTGGTCGCCTGTGTAAGCGTGGATTGTAGACATGATACCTGACTGAATGGGTGCGTAGTCGTTTAATGCTTTAGCCATAGGAGCTAAGCAGTTTGTTGTACATGATGCAGCAGAAATGATTGTATCATCAGCTGTTAATGTATCTTCGTTTACGCTGAATACAACTGTTTTAAGGTCATTACCTGCGGGAGCAGAAATAACAACTTTCTTAGCACCTGCATCGATATGAGCCTGTGATTTTTCTTTTGAGCAGTAGAAACCTGTACATTCAAGTACAACGTCTACGCCGATTTCGCCCCAGGGAAGATCTGCAGCCTTGGGTTCTGAGTAGATGATGATTTTTTTACCGTCAACTACGATGTAGTTTTCACCAGCTTCAACTGTGTGACCATCGTATCTGCCCTGTGATGAGTCGTATTTAAGAAGATGAGCGAGCATCTTAGGATCTGTTAAATCGTTGATAGCTACTACTTCATAACCTTCTGCACCGAACATCTGTCTGAAAGCTAAACGTCCGATACGACCAAAACCGTTAATTGCAACTTTTACTGGCATAATTTAGTACCTCCTAAATATTGTTATATATTTAACATATATATAATACACTAATTTTATCCAATTTTCAAGTATATTTTGAAAATTTATATAATATTCATAAAACTTACTCTTCGGGAGTATAATTTTTAAGAACTTTAACGGATTTTATAATGGGTTTTTCAATCAAAATCTGATTGCTTGTGGGCATTTCCGCAATTTCGTCAACATACTCCATACCCTCTAACACTCTTCCGAATGCTGCATATTCACCGTCTAAATATTCGGCATCGCCATGCATAATAAAGAACTGACCGCTTGCTGAATCTCTCACCTGAGTTCTTGCAAACGAAACAACGCCTCTTGTATGTGAAAGATTGTTTTCATAGCCGTTGCTTTTGA
Organism: Congzhengia sp.; assembly: GCA_045580665.1. Taxonomy (GTDB): domain Bacteria; phylum Bacillota; class Clostridia; order UBA1381; family UBA9506; genus Congzhengia. The sequence continues at coordinate 111,874 of JAZNOF010000004.1, read as the reverse complement.
ACTCACCTTTTACTGTTCTTCCGCATCCGCCGATACCGTCGCCGTTAGGAGAGCCGCCCTGAATCATAAAATCTTTTACCGCTCTGTGGAAGGTAAGACCGTCGTAGTATTTATCCTCCACAAGCTCTAAAAAGAATGCTACCGATTTTGGTGCATATTCAGGCAAAAGCTCAATTACAATGTTTCCGCCTTTTTCAAGTTCTATTCCTACATATTTGTTATCCACTTTTTTCTCTTCTCCTTTTCCGCATCCTGTAAGTACACATACCATAATAAAAATTATGGGTAATATTTTTTTCATAAAAACACCTCTTTTACACATCAAATACTATTTTACCACATTTTATAAAAAATACAAGTAAAATTTAAATAGGATTTGCGATTGTAACAAAATAATCTTTAAAAATTTGTTTTACTTTTTCTAAATCAGGTTTTTCTTCGAAAATTCCGAAACACGTTGCTCCGCTTCCGCTCATCATTGAATGGATTGCGCCCATTTCCTTTATCTTTTTTATAACGTCCGAAATTTCTCTGCATTCGTTTTCAGAAACAGTTTGCATTACATTCTTCATATAACCTTTTGCATCGTTTAAATCGCCTTTTTTGAGGTCGTCAACAAGTTTTTTATTGTCTACGGTATTATAGCTTACCTTTTCGTCAATTTTTTCGTAAATCAGCTTTGTACTCACCTTGATATTCGGGTTTACTATCAAAATCCACAAGTCTTTAGAAAGTCCTTTTACGGAGGTTATTATTTCACCTATACCCTCACATAATGCGGCAGATTGTTGAATGCAAAACGGAACGTCTGCACCGATTTTAATTCCCGTTTTCATCATTTCCTCATTGGTTAAGCCAAGACCAGAGATTTCATTTATTCCGCGGATTACCGCCGCAGCATCAGTGCTTCCCCCTGCCATTCCGCCTGCAACGGGAATGTGTTTTTCGATAAATATATCAAAACCGCAGTTTAAGTCAAAATCTTCAATCATTTGCTTTGCTGCTTTATACGCTATATTTTCTTCACCGTCTGGAATATCGGGGTTATCTGTTTTAACGGACAATTTTCCGCAATCATTTTTTTCTACGGACACAATATCGAAAAGCGATACCGACTGCATTAAGCTCTCAATATCGTGGTAACCATTTTCACGTTTACCCGTTATGTCAAGGGAAAGATTGATTTTTGCAAAAGCTTTAAGTTTCATACTTTTCACCTTAGTGCACAAATTCAAATTCAATGTCATATAGTTTTACTGTGTCGCCCTCTTCGATGCCTGCATCTTCTAAAGCTTTTATAATACCACTTGTACGAAGAGCGTTCTGGAAGAACTGAAGTGACTCATAGTCGCCAAAGTTTGTGCTTTCAATAATTGTAAGAACCTTATCTCCCGAAACTTCATAAACGCCGTTTACAACTTTAACTTCAAAGGTTTCATCACGGGTTTCGATGCTGTCAAAATTGTCTTCTTCAACTGAAAATTCAGGTATCGGAATGTCCTTAAGCTTAGATGCCACAATCTTCATAAGCTCAGCAGTTCCTTTGTGGGCTGCGGCAGAAATAAAGTACACCTCTACTCCGCGCTCGTTCATTGCTTTTTCAAACTCTTTAAGCTGAGAATCATCATAAATTGAGTCTATTTTATTGCCTATTGCAATCTGTGGTTTTTTAGGAAGTTCAGGATTGAATTTTTCCATTTCAGAGCATATTATATCAAAATCTTCAACGGGATTTCTTCCCTCATTACCTGATACATCCACAACGTGTAATAAAATTCTCGTTCTTTCAATATGGCGCAAAAATTCGTGACCTAAACCAATTCCTGTGTTGGCGCCCTCGATAATGCCAGGGATATCTGCCATAACAAAGCTACCCGCATCACCTGCTGACACTACGCCAAGATTCGGCTCAAGCGTTGTAAAGTGATAGTTCGCAATTTTTGGTCTTGCACTGCTTACCGCTGCAAGCAATGTTGATTTTCCAACGTTGGGAAAGCCCACCAAACCTACGTCAGCCAGCAATTTAAGTTCAAGAATCAGTTCACGTTCTTGAGTTTTCTGACCAGGTTTTGCAAACTTTGGAACCTGACGTGTGGGTGTTGCAAAGTGAACATTTCCCCAGCCGCCGCGGCCTCCCTTTGCCGCTACGAAGGTGTCACCGCTTTTCTTTAAGTCAGCTATGATTTTTCCGCTTTCAGCATCCTTTACGAGCGTTCCTGCAGGAACATTTATATAAACGTGCTCGCCATTTTTTCCCGATGCTTTTTTAGCCTTTCCGTCTTCACCGTTGCCTGCTTTGTAAATTTTTCTGTATTTGAAATCTGTTAAAGTTGAAAGCCCGTTATCAGCAACTAAAATCACATCGCCTCCATGACCGCCGTCACCACCGTCGGGTCCGCCTGCTGCAACATATTTTTCGCGGTGAAAAGAAACAAGTCCGTTACCGCCGTTGCCTGCTTTCACTTTAATCTCTGCTATATCTGCAAACATAGGATTTTTCTCCTTAAAAAATATATAGTTATTATGTCTTTTTCCAATGGTTAATTATACACTAACAGTAATTTTTTGTCAACAAAGAAACTGACACCCGAAGGTGTCAGCTATGCGCTATTTATTTTTAATTGGCAAAGAAATTATAACAGATGTCCCTTCACCGTATGTACTTTTTATTTCGATGTTACCGCCATGGGAGTCAATTATGCTTTTTGAAATTGCAAGTCCAAGACCTGTTCCGCCGAGCTCGCGACTTCTCGCTTTATCAACACGGTAGAATCTTTCAAAAATCCTTGACAAATCCTTTTCGGGAATACCAATACCCGTATCTGTAACCTCAATATAAATCTCGTTATATACCTTTTTGGCACTCACAATGATTTTTCCGCCGTTGGGTGTGTATTTTATAGCATTTGAGATTATGTTATACAAAACCTGTTCAAGTTTATCGCGGTCGCCAACGTAATCGGGAATATCTTCAGACTGATTAAACTGAAGTCTATGTCCCTTTTCCTGAGCAACTAATGACATTGTGCTCACTACATCATTTATCATGGCTTTTAAAGAAAACTCTGCTTTATTTAAAGATGCTGCATTTTCCAAGCTTGACAATACGAGCAAGTCTTTAACAAGTCTTGTCATTCTATCAGTTTCGTTTAAAATGGTGTTAGTAAATGTTGCGGCAGTTTTATCGTCTTTTACAAAATCAAGCAGAGTTTCTGCATAAGATTTAACAGTTGTAAGCGGAGTTCTCAACTCATGAGATACGTTTGCTACAAATTCACGTCGTGAATTTTCAAGTTTTTGCTGTTTTGTAATATCGTGGATAACTGCTAAAACGCCGCTTGTGCGGTTTCTTTTATCATCAAACACAGTAAGGTTAATCTTCAGAGCCAAATCGCCCTTTGTAACCTCTGTTTCAATGTTTCTGCGGTTATCAAGGTATAAAAGGTCACCAATCAAAACATCAGCACCTAAAACCGAAAACAGCTTGTCAAACCTGAATTTTTCAACGCCCTTAATACCCAAAATTTTTCTTGCCATTGAGTTTATATGTATAATTTTTCCGTCTGTTCCGAAAGCAATAACGCCGTCAGTCATATTCTGGAGTATTGCTTCAATTTTACTCTTTTCCGTGGAAATATCAGAAAGCGTTCCCTGAAGCATATCAGACATTTCGTTAAAAGTTTCAGACAAAACACCAATTTCGTCGTTTCGGTTTATGACCTCTGCTCTCGGGTCAAACTCACCCTCGGAAATACAAAGTGCTCTTTTTGTAAGGTTTTTAATAGGTTTGGTAATTGCACGGGAAAACCAAAAGCCTATCATTATCGAAACAACCACACCAAGGACGAGTGCCTGAACAATAATATAAAAAGTATGTGAAAGCAGTATTTCAAGGTCTTTGTTAGAATCTTTTACATAAATTATCAATTCACAGTCGTCAGTATTAACTGCAACAGCATAATCCATACAAAAATTTCGTATATCTGTCTTGTTGCCTACATTTCCTGAAAGCGCCGAAAGGTAATTTTCAGAATCTATATAGAAGTTAGACTCAGGCACTACGGTTCCGTCAATAAACTCTCCGTTTTCAGCTGAAATAATGAAATAATTTCTTTCTGCGTCAATCCCCAGCGGAATTTTAAGTTCACGCATTTTCTTTATTACATATTCCCCATCAGAAACCGATTCTTTTTCCATTTCGTAGATGAGCGACTGAGTGAAAACTCCCTCCATATCACCTGCAAACACTCTGTGATGATGATAAGTCATACGAAGAAGAATAAACGCTCCCGACAGAAACATAATGGAAAGAACCAATAGCATGAAAACTGTAACAAGCTTCCACTGAAGGCTTTTAAATAATCCTACTTTTCTTTTTTCTGCTTTCATTTTTTGAAATAATACCCAACACCGCGTTTTGTTAAAATGTACTTAGGGGTGCTGGAATCGTCTTCAATTTTTTCACGAAGTCTTCTTACGGTTACGTCAACTGTTCTTACATCACCATAGAACTCATAACCCCATACGCTTGAAAGTAGTGCCTCTCTTGTGAAAATTCTGTTGGGCTGAGTTACCAAAAACTTCAAAAGCTCGTATTCGCGAAGTGTTAAGTCTAAAACAACATCGTTTTTAACAGCTTCATACTGAGTTACGTTAATGACAAAGTTATCATCAACATAAATCTTATCATCAAGTTCACTTGCAGTTCCTGTTGAAACTCTGCGCATATTCGCTTTAACACGGGCAATAAGTTCACGAACAGAAAAAGGCTTTGTGATATAGTCGTCAGCGCCAAGCTCTAATCCCAACACCTTATCAACTTCTTCATCTCTCGCAGTTATCATTATAATCGGCACGTTCAGTTTTTCGCGCACCTTTCTGCAAACATCAAAGCCGTCCATTTTAGGAAGCATAATGTCTAAAAGTATAAGGTCAGGATTCTGAGTCAAAGCACACTCTAATGCCGACACGCCGTTATCGGCTGTGAGCACCTGAAATCCTTCTTTTTCAAGATTGAATTTTAAAATGTCAACTATTGGCCGTTCATCGTCAACAACAAGTATTTTGCGTTCCATTATTCAACGTCCTTTCGTCTGTGAATTGGTTTATTTAATATTTCTTATCATAACATTTTCAAGTTTTCTTTTCGGCACATTAAGTGTTTTGCCCTCTAAGTAATACCTTACATCATCGCTTTTCATATCAACATACACAGGATTTTCTTTTTTATATCCTAATGCTATCAGGTATAAAAGTTCAAAATCATCATTTACGTCTATTATTTTCATAACCTCTTCTCTGTTTACAGAGCCGATTATACAACACCCTACACCGTCTTCCTCAGCAGCAGTATTTATAGCCATAATAGCGGCGCCTGCATCAAACTGAGCAAATGGTGATAGAACTTTTTTATCGTTTAAAACAGCAATAAATGCCTGAGGATTTTCATTTTCCTTAGGATTGTATTCGCCTTTTAAATAACCTGCCCATTTAACGTGCTTCAAAATTTCAAAAACAGTTTCGCTTTTTATTACAGAAGCGTATTTAAGCGGCTGTAAATTTGCAGCACTTGGCGAAAGTCTTGCAAGATTTATATATTCTTCTATAAGACCTTCAGGTATCTTTTTATCTGAAAATTTACGGATTGTTCTTCTTGTTTCAAGTAATTTTTTTACAGACATTCAATTTCTCCTTTTTCAGACATTTATACACTCTTTTATTATAAAATATTTTTCACTTTATGTCAATTAAAAACAAAAAAAATATATTTTTTGTTGAAAAAGGTATTTAAATATACTATAATTATTATGTGAGTGTTTTGCATACCAACAAAACACTCATATGATAATTGACGACATTGCAAAATCAAAGCACGAGCAAGACATAGTCAAAATAATTTATTTAAGAGGTATAATATGCGTAAAATTATTTCAGCCATGCTGATTTTAATGCTGACAGTTTCAAATATAACATGGGTTACATATGCAGAAAACGAAGCTTCCCCTTCGCCCGCAGCAACGGAAAGCAGTAACCGTAAAAAAACAAAGCCCACCCCTACTCCTTCTCCGAAGCCGATAGCTGAAAAGAAAGAGGAAAAAACCGAAGTTAAAAAAGAAGAAAAAGTTTCTGACAAAGAAAGCGAAAAAGAACAGGCTCAGTCAAATACACCTGACGTTATGTCCGAGGCTGCAATATTATATGAATCGGGTACAGGAAAAGTTATTTACGAAAAAAATCCCGACAAGAAAATGTATCCTGCAAGTACAACAAAGATTATGACAGCTTACCTTGCACTTTTGCATCTTGACTTAAATACAGAGCTTACCGCAAGTAAAGAAGCTGTTTCAATTCCATACGACAGTTCAAAAATGGCTTTGGTTGAGGGTGAAACCTTAAAAGTTTCAGACCTTTTAAAAGCACTTCTAATTCAGTCTGCAAACGATGCCGCAAACGTATTGGCAGAAGGCGTTTCGGGTTCTGTTTCTGAGTTTGTTAAGCTTATGAACAAAACAGCAAAAGACCTGGGAATGAAAAACACTAATTTCGTCAACACCCACGGCTATCACGACGATAAACACTACACTACACCTCGCGATATGGTGAAAATTACAGAAAAAGCAATGGAAAATGACATTTTTGCAGAGATCGTAAGTCTTCAACGTGTGGAAATTGCACCTACAAACAAGTGCCCCGACGCAAGAGTTTACGTCACCCGTAATATGTTAATATTCAGGGGCGCTCCCATAGAGTATAAATATTCATACGCAACGGGGGTTAAAACAGGTAGGACAAGCAAAGCAGGCTCTTGTCTTGTTGCGTCTGCATCAAGAAACGGTATGAACTTGATTTCGGTATGTTTTAAAGCACCGTATGAATCTCTGTACCGTGTTTATACGGATACAAGAAACCTTTTCCTTTATGCTAACGAGCTTTATCGTATAAAAACCGTTCTTGCCGCTGACGAGCTTGCATCCGTATGCAAAGTTAAATGGTCTTCAGGCAGGTCTGATTTAATATTAAAATCAGAAAGAGATATTAAGGCACTTCTTCCCAAGTCAACGTATAACGAAGAGCTTATTTCAAGCGAAATAAACATTAACGAAGATATAACCGCACCAATCAGCAAAGGTGATGTGTTGGGAAATGTTAAATATTACTATGACGGAGAGCTTGTTGCAGAATCTGATCTTTATGCTACGCGAAGCATTAAACGAAGCTACATAAAACAAGTGTTTTCATACGTTTTAAGTATATGGTTTTTAATTCCCTTTGGTTTGATTGTTGCTTTAATAATCAGAAAAAAAATAATTGAAACAAGGCGCAAAAGAAAAATCAGGCGTGCAAGAGTAAACGCTGCCAGGAGGCGTATGCATTGAGTAATCAAGATAGTAAATTCAGCAGAAAAGCCTTTGCGAAAAACTTAAAAAGGCTTATGGATAAAAACCACTTAAGAAGCATTGACCTTGCAAAAAAGCTTGGATTATCAAAAGGGGCAATCAGCAATTATACGTCAGGAGATTCGGTTCCGAGAACAGATATGGTATCGAAGATTTCCGAAATTTTTGGCGTTCATATCGAAGAACTTTTTCAGGAAAATTTTAAGCAGAAAAAAATTCCTCAATCACAAATCAGAATTAAAAGTAAAGTAAGTCCCGTTTTTTTACATGAAGACGACCCAAGCGAGATATCGTACTATCAGGTACCTATGTTCATCAACAAGCTATATACTTCTGACATCATTTATGTTGATTATAATTACTGCGACAGAATTTTATCAACATTTCCATTTTGTGGAGACTTTGAATGTTATGCTGTGAGAGTACGCGAAAATTGTCTGACAAAATCGGGAATTTCAAAAGGTACTGTTGCGATTTTTGCTGCAACCAAGGAAACAAAAAACGGTGATTTCGCTGCTATTTTATACAAAGAAGAACTTAATATTTGTGTTCGTCGCGTCAGGTATAAAGACGATAAAATTATTATCTCAACAGACAACGATAAAGAAGAATATAAAATAAATGCCAGAAACTGCCCTATTGCCGTTTTAGGAAAAGTCGTAACCACATTAAATTCTTATAAATAAATTTAACAAAGGACTGATCTTTCAGTCCTTTGTTTTTTTAAAATTGATTTTTCTCTTAGTATTTGGTATAATAAAATACGTAGGAGTGATTTTATGGTAACTTTTAAAGATGTCAAGAACAACGAAGCTGTTAAAACATATATATCCCAGGCAGATAAATCTCTTTTAGCATTAGGCTATACAGAACACAGCTTTGCCCATGTTTCCATGGTTGCTGAAACCGCAAAGTATATTCTTGAAACTTTAGGATATCCCGACCACGATATTGAGCTTGTTCAGATTGCGGCATATCTTCACGATATAGGCAACCTCATAAACAGAATAGAACATTCTCAGAGCAGTGCGATTTTAGCATTCAGAATTTTAAACGAAATGAATATGCCCCCTGAAGACATCGCCCTTATTTGTACTGCAATAGGCAATCACGACGAGGGAACGGGAGTTGCAGTAAACCACATCGCTGCCGCTTTAATTCTTGCAGATAAAACAGATGTAAGGCGTAGCCGAGTAAGAAATCAGGATTTTACCACATTTGATATCCACGACAGAGTTAACTACTCTGTAAAAGAGTCAAAGGTTAAAATAAACGAAGACAAAACTATATTTAAGCTAAAGCTCTATATCGACAATCATTTTGGCTCTGTTATGGACTATTTTGAGATATTTATGCAGAGAATGATTATGTGCAGAAAAGCTGCGGAAGCGTTGAAGCTTGAATTTAAACTTTTTATAAACGAGCAACAGGTTATTTAGCGAGGTGACTTTATGAAGATTACGATTTTAGATGCCGAAACCTTAGGTAAGGATTTAAGCTTTGATGTGTTTAAAGCTTTGGGTGAAACTGTTGTGTTTCAGAACACAAGTCCTGAAAACGTAAAAAATAACATTTCTGACAGCAATGTTATAATTCTCAATAAGATAAAGCTTTTTGAAGAAAACCTTGCTGATGCAAAGAATTTAAAGCTTATTTGCGTTGCCGCAACAGGTTATGATAACATTGATTTGGAATACTGCAGAAAACGAGGTATTGCTGTTTGTAATGTTGTTGGCTACTCAACAAACAGTGTTTCTCAGGTGACTTTAGCTATGGCACTTTCCTTATCGGTTAATCTTAAAGAATATACAGATTTTGTCCGCGACGGCGGATACACAAAAAGCGGTGTTGCAAACAAGCTTACCCCTGTTTATCACGAGCTTTCCGGAAAAGTATGGGGCGTAATCGGGCTTGGAAATATTGGCAAGCAAGTGGCAAAAGTTGCTGAAAGCTTAGGATGCAAAGTTTTGGCATATAAGCGCACACCCGACAAAAGCTACGACTGCCGCGACCTTGAATACATATGCAAAAATGCAGATATTTTATCTGTTCATCTTCCGCTGAGTGATGAAACGCGCGGGCTGATAGATGAACATTTAATCTCCAAAATGAAAAATGATGCTATATTCATAAACGTAGCAAGAGGCGCTGTTACTGATGAAAAAGCCTTAGCTGAAGCAATCAAAAACGAACAGCTTGGGGCGCTTGGTATAGACGTGTATTCCGTTGAGCCTTTTCCTAAGAGCCATCCTTTTAACGATATTATTCACTACCCCAATGTTTGTTTAACTCCACATATGGCTTGGGGTTCGTTTGAGTCAAGAAACAGATGCTTAAAAGAAATAACTGAGAACATAAAAGCATTTTTTAAAGGCGAAATAAGGAACAGAGTTGACATAAAAAAATGACCCTTGTGGGTCATTTTTTTATGTCATTATTTTTTTAGTAAATCATATGCAGAAAGAAGTGCAACTCCCGTTAAAAGAGCTTCAACAACCAATGTCGCAACAATATTTACTGCACCGAAAAGTCCTAAGATTGCAAGTATGATTTTAATTGCTGATGCACAGTAGAAATGTATTTCAATTTTGCCCGATGTCAGCCTTGAAATTTCCACCGCTTCTGCAACAGTATTTAAGTCACCCAAAAGAATAGCTTTTGAATACTCTATATTGTTATCGTATTTGTTAATCAACGTAATTCCTATATCTGCGGCCTCTATTGCCTGCTCACCGTCAACCTGAGCACCTATATATGCTAATGTGTCGTCTTCATTCTCTTTAAGTACATTGATTTTTTCTGCCCGCTCGTTAGCAGTCAGGTTTTCATAATACTCATCAGCACCTGATGCGTCAAAGGCTTCTTTTGCCTTTTCTCCGCGGTCAGATGTAAGCATAACAATTTTTTCAACGCCTGTATTTTTAAGGTCTGACAAAGTTTCTTTCACGTTTTCTTTCAGCGAGTCTTCAACCTTTACTGCACCAAGAACGGTTCCGTCGATAGAAACGTAAATTGTATATCCTGAAATTTCAGAAACATCTATTCCACACTCAGAAATAAAGCTTTCAGAGCCGCAGATAAATGTTTTTTCCATAATAGTACATTCTACACCTTTTCCTGCAAACTCCATTACGTTTTCAGCAGCAAGATATTGGTTCATATACTTTGTGAATATTTTCGAAACGGGGTGCGGTCTTGCACCGATACAGTTGCCTGTTATCATAAGAAAATCCTCTTCTGAAATTCCCTCGGCAGTGTAGATTTCTTTAATTTCATATTCATTATCAGTAAGAACGCCTTTGTTATCAAAAGCGACGCAGGTAATATCTGCAAATTCTGAAATCATATCACCCGACGCCAAAGCCAAGCCTTTTCTTTTTAAGTTCCAAACAGCACATGAGCTTAAAAGCGGAACGCCTATCACATAAGAGCTTGTAGTAGCTACGCATAAAAGCACACCTGCTTTACGCATTGCTTTTCCCCATATTCCACCGCCAAATCCCGTTGCTACAATGACAATAGCTGTAAGCAGAATAAGAGCGAGCGGATACCATTTTGAGATTTTAAGGAAACGTTTTTCAACCTTTGAAACATTGTTTTCCGAAAGTGATGAAAGCTTTGTAAGGTCACAGGTTAATGACTCTTCAAAATCACACATTGCCTCACAAGTTACGGAAGAACCTTCATTTACAAAACCTGCTAAAACTTTATCTCCTGCAGAAAGCGAAACATTTGAGTAAGACATATAAACGTTTGATGTGTTAAATTCTGAAAAACCGTCTGAGACCACGCAATCAACAGGAACTATATCGCCCGTTTTAACCATTATTTTTGTTCCGCGTGTTATAGTTTTTGCAGGAACATAACGCACGTTTCCACCCTCGTCAACTATATTTGCGTATTCAGGAAGAACCTCGGCAACGCTTTTTATTTTCACGCCAAGCTGACCGGAAAAATAGGTAATAATCACACTTGTAAGCTTATATACCGCCATTGCCGTTGCTGACATTGCAAAATTTCCGCTGAAAAACAGAAGAAGAACAGCAATCAAAATAAGCAAAAGGTCATCATTTTTTGTTTTTTTCGCGTTTTTAGACAATTTGAAAGCATATTCCCCACCTGCAATAACAAGGGAAATAACGCTGAAAACGCAAGCTAAAATATTGTTTGTAAACATTGAGGATATTATTGCGAGCGCCAATGCCACAACACCTGCTATAAGTCCGTTAGTTAGTTTCTTTTTTGAATTTAAGTATAATTTCTGATACGTGGTTCCACGTTCATTTACCATATTTTTAACTTTCATAAATTATTGCGTGTTAAAAACGCTCTCCTTTCATATAAATTAAAAATATCATCTTAAACATTTTAACATATATTTACAAAAAAGTAAAGCAAAATATAGTATATTATGTCGTATTATATAAAAAAGGGCTACATCATATTGCTGTAGCCCTTTTTATTATTTATATCTTCGTCTGCTCCAAACCACAAAACCGCAAGCTAAAATTGCAACAGGCAGAACAACTACCAAAGCAATAAACCAAGGCCAGAAATGACCGTTTGGAACTGTTATACTGCCTTCGGGAAGTTCTTTTGAGCGAACCGTCACACCTGCTTCGCTTTCTCTCATCCAGTTTATTGAGTTAATTAACATATCCTCATTTGCAAAGCGCGTGTCGCTAATCAGTGTATTCCACGTAAAGCCCGAACCGCTGACCAAAAGCTTTCCTGCTTTTTTTTCGCCTGTAAGGTTATATGTTTCACGGCTTGCAGTAACTGCTAAATTAAACTTTCCGCTCACATCATCAGCAGTTTTACCTTCAGAAACCAAGGATAAATCTTTCAAATATGCATCTTTTGAAGAGATGAGAAGGGGTAAAACATTTGTTGTTGAAGAGTTATCTCCCAATATTTCAATAGCGTTTGATGTTGAATACATAATGCTTCTGTTGCTTGATGCGATAGGTGAAACAACCTCGTGGTCTGCAAGACCCGCAAAGGAAACAACACCAAAGTTTGCATCGTTATTCAGCAAGATATTTTCGTTGTCCACCACAATACTATGGTTTCTCACTATTCCCCACTCTTCTTCAAGATATCCTTCAAAGCGTGGAAGTTCATCGTTTGAAACCTTGGGGTCAAAATAAATCTGAACATTTCCACCACGTTCTAAAAACAAATCAATTTTTTCAATCTCGCTGTCTGAAAAATCAGCTTTTGGTGAATTTACAATCAATAATGATGTATTATCTTCAGGCAAATCCTCTTTTAAAAGGTCAATGGTTTCAGTTTCGTAATTGTAATGCTCTAAAACAGAAACAAAGCCTGAATTATTCATTTCTCCATGTCCCTCTGTCATAATAACTGAAGAAATTGAAAACCCATCAACAAATGTCGCAAGCTTATTTGTTATAACACGCTCTATGTCGCTTTTATTGTCTGCTGTGATATACGACTCTGCTTCTGCAACCTCGTATCTCTCACCTTGAGTAAATATCATTGCGCAATAGGGATTTTGGATTTGTGTAACGGCATTTGGATACGTTGATGCAAGATACATATAGTCGGTTACGAAATCAATAACCTCTGTGGTTATTTTTTCATTTCGTGCTGAATATTTTTCTATAATATTTTTTTGAATTTTAAGTATTTCAGAATACTGACTGTCATACTGTGCATTTCCTGTTTCGGCATAAAGTATGGATATTTTCGTATCATCATCAATTTTATCAATTATTTCGTTTGTTTCATCTGTAAGCTTATAAATTTCATCTCTTACAAAGCTTATTTTAAGCGGAATTTTACTGTCTAAGGTAACTAAAATCATATTAAGCAGAATTGCCGCTATAACGGCGCCTATCACTATAACAGAGGAATTTATTGAATATTTTATTTTCTTATCTTTCATAACTTACCTCCAGCGCCTTTTTTCGATTGTGTTAACGCAAAGCAATATAAACAGTGCGGTAAAGCTTATAAAATAAACTAAAGGAACAATATTAAGCGTTCCCGATGCAAAGTCATAGAAACGTTCGCTCACATTCAAAAAATCAAGCATACCATTTAAAAATACTCCTAAAAAGCTGAATGCTCCGTTAAAAAGGAGTTTAAAATCAATGTTTATACTTCCTGCCATCATCAAAAGTGCCACTACTGCTAACGTTGCGATAGCTGAAATTACCTGACTCTGTGTAAGGTTTGATATAAACATACCTATTGCAATAAGCATTGCGCCGTAAAGAAAAATCCCGATATAACCGATTAGTGCTTCTGCCATTGCAGGATTTCCGTATATTTTCATAAACGGAAGATATGCCATAGTAAGCAGTACGGCAATTCCCAAAACCGCTAACCCAGATAAGAATTTTCCGAGAACTATTTCTGTTACCTTTACAGGTGCAGTAAGTAAGAGCTGGTCTGTTTTAAGCTTCTTTTCCTCTGAAAACATTTTCATTGTTAAAAGCGGAACTGCAACAATAAATATATAACAGTTTGTCACAAAATAACTTGTCATTGATGTTGTTCCATACAATATGTTTGTTGTCATAAATATAAGCGAGGAAAAGGCAAAGAAAAGACCTATAAAAATATAGCCTATGGGGGATTTAAAGTATGATGCGAATTCTCTTTTGAATATTGCTTTCATTTATTCTTCCCCCTCTTTTGTTCCTATTATTTCAATATCTTTTTCATCTATATCATCAAAGGAAACAACGCTTCTGTCTTTATCTGTAACCTCTAAGAAGATATCCTCTAAAGAAAGGTCAACCGCCTGCATAGAAAGTATTGGCAGGTTCTCATTTGCAAGTGCGCTGAATATTAAAGGTCTTACATCAACATCGGGTGCAGCCTCGATGATGTAGTCAACAGTTCCCTTTTCTTTTCTTCCTAATGATTTAATGTATTTGATGCCTGTAATATTTGAAACGGCATCTAAAACAGAGCGTTCATCGCCCTGAACGCGAATACTGAATTTATTCTCGGATGACAGCGTTTTAGCTAAGTTTTCAGGACTGTCAACCGCCGCAACCTTTCCTTTATTTATAATCACAACACGCTCGCATACCGCTTGCACTTCCTGCAGGATATGTGATGAAAGAATAACTGTGTGTTGTTTTCCAAGATTTCTGATAACATCACGAATTTCAATAATCTGTTTCGGGTCAAGTCCAACTGTCGGCTCGTCCAGAATTAAAACCTCAGGATTTCCAACCATTGCCTGCGCTAAGCCCACCCTCTGTTTATAGCCTTTTGAAAGGTTTGCTATAAGGCGGTCACAAACATTTGTAATTTTAACTGTTTCCATAATTTTATCTATGTGATTTTTCTTATCTTTTTCGTTTACTTTTTTAAGGTCGTAAACGAAATTTAAGTACTCAGAAACGGTCATATCAGTATAAAGGGGTGGAATTTCAGGAAGGTATCCGATTTTCTTTTTAGCTTCTATTGGATTTTCCAAAATGTCTACACCGTCAATTTTTACTTCGCCGGAGGTTGCGCTAAGGTACCCCGTCATAATATTCATAGTGGTTGACTTTCCTGCACCGTTTGAGCCTAAAAGCCCAAGAATTTCGCCTTTTCTCACTCTAAATGATATATTATCAACGGCAACATTTTTTCCGTATTTTTTCACAAGATTTTTTATTTCAATCATAAAAATACTCCAATCTGCTCGGTTAAAAAGCAAGTTGTAAATTAACGCGGAAACACTTATAATAAATGTTTCCGCATACAATTTTATCATATTTTATTGTTTTGTTTGTAAACAAACAGTTAATTTTCTTCTTCGGGAAGATCAAGCTTGATATGAAGCTCTTCAAGCTGTTTTTTATCAACTGTTCCGGGAGCCTGGGTCATAATTTCAGATGCATCCTTAACTTTCGGGAACGCAATAACGTCACGGATTGAATCACGTCCAGCAAGGAGCATAACCAAGCGATCAAGACCGTATGCCATACCGCCGTGAGGAGGTGTTCCGTATTTGAACGCCCCCATTAAGAAGCCAAATCTTTCCCACGCTTCTTCTTTTGTAAAGCCTAATGTTTCAAACATTTTCTGCTGAAGATCGGAGTTAAATATTCTTAAGCTTCCGCCGCCAACCTCTGTTCCGTTATATACCATATCATAGGCTTTAGCACGAACTGCACCGGGGTCAGTATCTAAAAGCGGAATATCTTCGTCTTTAGGCATTGTGAAAGGATGGTGTTTTGCAACATAGCGTTTGTCTTCTTCGCTGTACTCTAAAAGCGGGAAGTCTGTTACCCAGAGTAAGTCAGCAGAATCTTTATCTATAAGGTCAAAGCGTTTTGCAAGTTCAAGTCTTAATGCGCCAAGTGCATCATATACAATTTCGTTTTTATCAGCAACTATCATAATGATATCGCCAACTTCTGCAACCATTTTTTCTAAGATAGCGTTAATCTGCTCTTCTGTAAAGAACTTTGTGATGGGAGATTTAAGCTCGTTTTCTGCAACTGTAATCCAAGCAAGACCTTTTGCTCTGTATGTTTTTACAAAGTCAACAAGTCCGTCTAAGTCACGGCGAGAAAACTTAGCATCGCCGCCCTTGCAGTTGATTGCTCGAACACTGCCTCCACGGGCAACAACATCTGTAAATACTTTAAAGTCACTGTCTTTTACTAAATCAGAAATATTAACAAGCTCTAAGCCGAAGCGTGTGTCGGGTTTGTCTGAGCCAAATCTGTCCATAGCTTCCTGATAGCTTATTCTTCTGAAAGGTGTTTCAATGTCAATGCCCTTTAATTCCTTAAAGAGTTTTTTCATTAAGCCTTCGTTTAAAGACATAACATCTTCTTCGTTAACGAAGGACATCTCTAAGTCAATCTGAGTAAACTCAGGCTGTCTGTCAGCACGCAAATCCTCATCACGGAAGCATTTTACAATCTGGTAGTATCTGTCCATACCTGAAAGCATTAAAAGCTGTTTGTATAACTGAGGCGACTGAGGAAGAGCGTAGAACGAGCCAGGGTGAACACGGCTGGGAACTAAATAGTCTCTTGCGCCCTCGGGTGTTGATTTTGTGAGCATGGGTGTTTCGATTTCTAAAAATCCGTTTTCGTTATAATACTCACGAGCAAGCTTACAAACATCATGACGAAGCTCCATAAGTCTTTGCATATCAGGTCTTCTTAAGTCTAAATATCTGTATTTTAATCTTACTTCTTCTCTTACGTTACTGTTTTCTTCAATATAGATAGGAGGTGTTTCTGATTTTGAAAGAATGCGAAGTTCGGACATTCTTACTTCAATTTCTCCCGTTTTAATCTTATCGTTTACAGTTTCGGGGTCACGTTTTACAACTTCACCCACTGCTGCCAAAACATATTCACTTCTTACTGTGTCAGCTTTAGCGAAAACTTCTTCACTGTCTTCACTTCTTGCAACAAGCTGTAAAAGTCCTGAACGGTCGCGAAGGTCGATAAATATAACACCGCCTAAGTTACGGTATACCTGAGCCCAGCCCATTACGGTTACTTTTTTGCCTACATCTGAAAGCGAAAGCTCACCGCAACGATGAGTACGTTTGAGTCCTGTCATTGTTTCCATGATTTTTTTGTTCCTCCGTTTATGTGTCAATTTTTCTTCGTAAGTTTTTCGGAAACTTCTGAAAACGAAACTTCTTCACTTTCACCTGTTTCCATATTCTTAAGATTAATTGTTCCCTTTTCGATATCATCGTCACCGATAACTGCAGAATATCTTGCGTTTAATTTATTTGCATATTTCATCTGAGCTTTAACGCTTCTTCCAAGGTAATCACGTTCAGCGCAAACGCCTTTATTTCTTAAATCAAACACAAGCTTTTGAACAAACATATCAGCATTATCTCCAATATTTGCAATGAATATATCGGGGCGTTCATTGTTTTCAGGAATTAAGTTGAGGCTTTCCAAAACTAAAATAAGTCTTTCAAGTCCCATGGCAAAGCCAACACCTGTCATTTCAGGTCCGCCCACTTCCGATATAAGTCCATTGTAACGTCCACCGCCGCAGATTGTTCCTTCAGAGCCTGGGTTTTTGGAAATAATCTCGAACACTGTTTTTGTGTAATAATCAAGTCCGCGAACGATTGTTGCGTCAACATTATACGGAATTTCCATTTTTTCAAGGTAAACCCTAAGCTTTTCAAAATGGTCGTGGCAATCGTCGCAAATATTATCCAGAAGCACGGGAGCGCTGTTATAAATCTCCTTACAGCTTTTTGACTTACAGTCTAAAATTCTCAAAGGATTCTTTTCATATCTCTGTCTGCAGGTTTCGCAAAGTTCACTTAAGTGAGGCTTAAAATATTCTTTAAGCTTTTCGTTATATGCGTTTCTGCATTTTGGACAGCCTATACTGTTAATGTTAAGCTCAATGCCTGTAATATTTAAGTCTTTAAACACCTGCATTGCAAGGGAGATAATTTCTGCATCAATTGACGCCGTATCTGCCCCCATAACCTCAACACCGAACTGGTGGAATTCACGAAGTCTTCCAGCCTGGGGTTTTTCATATCTGAAACAAGGGTATAGATAATAAAGCTTTGTGGGCTGAGGAAGTCCGTAGAGTGAATTTTCAACAAAGCTACGAACGATAGGCGACGTTCCCTCAGGGCGAAGCGTGATACTTCTTCCGCCTTTGTCCAAAAATGTGTACATTTCTTTCTGCACAACGTCTGTTGTATCACCTACACCGCGTTCAAAAAGCTCAGTGCTTTCAAACATGGGAGTTCTTATTTCTTTATAGCCGAATTTTAAACAAATATCTTTAATTTCATCTTCAATCATATGCCATCTGTAAACTTCAGAAGGCAGAATATCATGTGTACCGCGTGGCGCAATAATCATATTTATTCACTACCTTTCAAAACGAAAAAAACAACAAAATGTCTTTTTTACGCCTTTTACACATACAACAGAATAATTATATCATATTTTTTCTCAAAATGCAATATTTTACTCTGCAATTTCATTTAAGTTAAGCTCTAAAAGTTTAGATACACCTTTTTCCTGCATAGTTACACCGTAAATAACGTCTGCTGCCTCCATTGTACCACGTCTGTGGGTTACAACGATAAACTGTGTTTTTTCGCTGTAATTCTTAATATAATCGGCAAAACGGTAAACGTTAACATCGTCTAATGCCGCCTCAATTTCGTCTAAGAAACAGAAAGGTGTTGGTCTTGTTTTTAAAATTGCAAAAAGAAGTGCTATTGCAGAAAGTGCGCGCTCACCGCCTGACAAAAGTGATAAGCTCTGGAGCTTTTTGCCCGGAGGCTGAACGTCGATATTGATATTACTTTCCAAAATGTTTTCGGGGTCATCAAGGGTTAATGATGCTGTACCGCCGCCAAAAAGCTCTGTGAATGTCTTTTTAAAGTGTTTTGCAATTTCGTTAAATTTTTCTTCAAATTCAGAACGCATAACCTTTGTCATATCCTTAATGATACCTAAGAGGTCATTCTGCGCCGCTATCAAATCGTCACGCTGACCGCTTAAAAATTCGTATCGTTCAGATACAGATTTATATTCCTCAATAGCATCAACGTTAACATTACCTAAAGCCGCTATTTTACGCTTTAACGATGAGATTTCCTTTGTTACCTCGCTGTCAGTTCCCAATTCTTTTCTTAAGGGTACTGCGTCTGAATATGTAAGCTCATATTCTTCCCACAAATTGTTTATGGTATTTTCAAGCTCTGTTTCAGCTTTAACTTTTTTCTGAGAAATTCTACTGTGTTCCTCAGTTAATGAGAACACGTCTTCACGAAGAGATTTTATCTCGCCTAAAACATTTCTGTCTTTTTCGTCAAACTGCTTTTTCTCCTCAGAAAGCCTTATTGCTGTCTGGTCGAGCTCTAAAACTTCTTTTGCACCTTTGTCTGCTTCCTCTGTCTTTGTAATAATATCAAGGCGCAGAGATTCATTTTTATCAATAATATCGTTAATTTCGCTTTCATGTAGAGTAAGGTTTGTTTCACACAGAGAAAGCTCAGAATTTAAGCTTTCAATCTTTTCGTTAATTATGTCAATATCCTTTAAAATTCCTGAACGAACAAAGTTCTGCTCCATAATTTTTTCAGATATTTCCTGTTTTTTGGCAATTGTATCAGCAATTCCGCTTTCTTTTTCAGCAATCTCCGCCTGTTTTTCGGAAATAAGCTGTTCTTTTTGCTTCATTTCTTCTTCGATTTCTTTTTCGCGGACAACTGTCGCCGTAATTTTATCGTCTAATGTTTTAAGTTCTTCGTCAACACGGCGTTTTGCTGTTTCAATCTGGTTTAATAAAAGTTCATTATGAGATTTATCACGCTCTAAAATCAAAACTTCGCCATTAAGATTTGAAAGCTTTTCCTGAACGGTTTTAATTCTTAACGCTGATCTTTCGTCATCTGCACCAAATTTTGAAATCTTAGCAATTAAACTTTCGGAAAGCTTTTCAAGCTCAGGAATTTCTTTCTCCAGCGTCTTGATTTCATTTTCTCTTCCCATCAGGGATGCCTGACGATAAAAGCTTCCGCCCGACATAGAACCGCCTGCATTTAGAAGCTCTCCCGAAAGGGTTACGAGTCTTACTGTGTTTTTATACTTTCTTGAGATTGCAATCGCATTGTCTATGTTGTCGATAACCGCAGTTTTTGAAAGCAGATATTTTGCAACAGGCTCATATTTTTTATCGTATGATACTAAGCTGTCTGCCATACCTAAAAAGCCCTGCTCTTTATCGAGTTTTGTATCGTTTTCTTTATATTTTAACGATGTTAATGGCAAAAATGTAGCTCTGCCTGCATTTTTTGTTTTTAAAATCTCAATTGCGTGCTTTGCGTCATTTTCGCTTTTTACAACTATATTCTGCACTGCACCGCCCAGAGCAATTTCAATTGCAGTATTGTATTTTGCGTCTGTTTTTATGATTTTTGACACAGGTCCATAAATCTCGTATGATTTTAATGCACCGTTTTCGTGCTCTGAAAGAACAGTTTTAACAGACTTTGCAAATCCTTCATGGTTTTGCTCCATATTTTCAAGTAAACGTTTTCTTGATTTTTTCTCGTTTACCGAAATTGCTATTTCGTTTATTTTTCTCTGTGCCTCGCGAACTTCTTCTTCTGCCTCGCGTTTTTCTTCCAATAGCTTATCTAGTTCTTTTTGAAGTTTTAAAACTTCTTTATTTTTCTCCTCAATATCTGCGCTTAAGCTTTTATTTTTTTCCTCTAAGGCATTTTTTTCTTCAGTTCTGTCCCCTGCCTCAGCCTCAATTGTTTCTTTTCGGGCAATATAGCTTTCACGGGTAATTTTCTGGTTTGAAATCTCGATTTTCAGGGTGCTTAAAGTTTCGATGCAGGATGCAACTAAATTGTTTAACTCCTCTACATTTCCGCTTTTTTCGCCTGCGTTTATTTCTTCTTCGTTTAAAAGCTTGGTTAAATCCGCTATTGCCTCGTCAATTTTTAAAAGATCTTCTTCTTTAGACTTTGCATCTTTTAAAACGGTTTCTTTATCACTTAAAAGTGTTCCTTTTTTTGAGATAATTTCTGAAAGTTCATTCTTTATACGCTCAGTCAGCATTTCATTACCCGAAATTGTATTCTTTAAAATTTCAATTTCACCTTTTTTGATAGAAATGCTTTCTGTTAGTTCTCTTATTTTCTTTGATGTTTCCTGAGCCTCTTCCTCTCTTTTTCGAGCTTGCTCAAAGTATTCTGCCTGAGCCTTTTCAGCATTGTCTGCAGCTTCCTTTGCCTTTTCAAGCTGGCTTGTTACAATAGAGAGTTTTTCATCGAGTCCGCCGATTACTTCGTTTGCGCCCTCAATAATTCTTATGGCATTATTAACCTCGTAAACTTTAAGATCTTCTTTAAAAGCTAAATATTTCTTTGCTTTTTCAGACTGAATTTTCAAAGGCTCAACTCTGCCTTCAAGCTCTGAAATAATATCATAAACTCTGTCTAAATTATCGTTTGTGCGAACAAGCTTTCTTTCAGCATCTTCTTTTCTGTAACGGTATTTTGAGATACCTGCCGCTTCTTCGAAAATTTCACGTCTGTCATCAGATTTTGAAGACAAAATCTCGTCAATTTTACCCTGACCAACCATAGAGTAACCATCACGGCCAAGACCTGTATCCATAAAAATTTCGTGAATATCTTTAAGTCTGCAGGCAGATTTATTTATCATATACTGGCTTTCGCCTGACACAAACACTTTTCTTGTTACTTCAATTTCATCAAAGTCAATGTTAAATTTTCTGTCCTGATTATCTAAAATAAGCGTAACTTCTGCAAAGCCCAAGGGGTTTCGTTTCTGAGTTCCGCTAAATATTACGTCTTCCATTTTTGAACCACGAAGCATCTTCGCGCTTTGTTCACCCAATACCCAGCGAACAGCATCGGAAATATTACTCTTTCCGCTTCCGTTCGGTCCTACAATGGCGGTAATTCCGTTTGAGAAGTTTAATGAAATTTTATCAGCAAAGGATTTAAATCCGTTGATTTTAACTCCTTTTAAACGCATAGTTTTCCGCCTTTCTTTCTAAAGTATTTTAAATTCGCCAACTGGAATGTTTTCATCTTGTTTAAAAATTATTCTAATTCCCAGATCTTCCATTCTCTTAACATTTTTTCTTTTATCGCCGACAAACGCCGATATAGATTTTGGATTTACTAAAATTACTGAGTCGCATTTTATTTTGCATTTTAATCTTCTAAAGATTATCTCACTTAAAACAAGCTCACCGAATGCATCGTGAAAAGGACCTGCAACAACGTCATTTTCAGGGTTTATATTGTCAGACGACATAAGCCCCATTCTAATTACGTTTATATTTTCCTTTTCAAACATAAGCTTTAAATCAGCGCACAAATCTACTGCATCATCTACACTCTGAGGCGTGTATTCATTTCTTTTCAAAAGTTCGTGAAGATATGTACCTTTAAGCACAAGCGTAGGATAAATACGCACACAATCTGGTCTTTGCGCGATTATTCTTTCTGCAGTTTTAATACACTTCTCGCGAGTATCGCCATAAAGCCCTGTCATCATCTGAAGCCCCAGAGAAATTCCTGCATCCTTAATGATTTTTGAGGCTTTCATGGTATCTTTTGACAAATGTCCCCTGCGGTTTAATCTTAAAACCTCATCGTCCATTGACTGCGCGCCAAGCTCAACAGTGGTTACACCGTAGTTTTTAAGCATTTTTACGATTTCTTCATCAATATAGTCAGGGCGGGTTGAAAGTCTTATTGCATTTACTTTTCCGCCGTCAATATATTTTTTTGCAACAGACAAAAGCTCTTTTTGAAGATTCATTTCAATTCCCGTAAAGCTTCCGCCAAAAAAAGCGATTTCAACATCACAATTCTCAGGAAGAGTTTTTAAGGAATTTTCTATAATCTCCTCTGCTTTTTTTGCCGTTACGGTTTCTGAATGTCCCGTAATTTTTCGTTGATTACAAAACGAACAGTCATTGGGACAACCCATATGGGAAACAAAAATCGGTATTCTTTTATGTTTCATCGTTTTCTTTTCTCTTTCAACGCAATTAAAGCATTCTGAGCTGCGTTCTGTTCTGCTTTTTTCTTGCTTTGTCCCTCACCGTTACCCATAAGCTTTCCGTTTAAGAAAAGGTTAACCACAAAATTTTTATCGTGGTCAGGTCCCGATTCTGAAACAACCTCATAAGTTATTTTAACCTCACCGCGTTTTTGCATTTTTTCCTGAAACTCTGTTTTGTAATCCTTAAACATTTTACCGCGCGAAGCATCCATAATTGTTTCATAAAGCTGACATAAAATCCACTCTCTGACAATTTCAAAATTACTGTCTAAATAAATTGCGGCAATGATGGCCTCAAAAGCGTCAGACAAAATTGACATACGAGTCCTTCCGCCGGAGTGCTCCTCGCCGTGACCTAAGATAATATATTTGCCAAGCTCAATATTTGATGCACACTCCCAAAGCGAGCGTTCACACACAACAGCAGCACGCATTTTTGTAAGCTTACCCTCAGGTAATCCCGGAAAGTTTTCGTAAATATAACGGCTTACAACAAGGCTTAAAACAGAATCACCCAAAAATTCAAGTCTTTCATTGAAAACTATCTTTCGATCTCTGTTTTCGTTTGCATAAGAGCTGTGAGTAAGTGCATTCTTTAAGAGTTTTTCATTTGTAAATTTATAGCCTATAATTTCCTGAAATTCTTTAAGTGCGTTCATTTGTCCCTCTCTTATAATAAAACAAACGCATAAATTCGCTTCTTACCGTTACAAAAATGTAGGAAACATATTTATACGTTCCAGCTATTTTTTGGGGAGAGTTTAAACTCTCCCCACATTATTATTACAAATTATTTTTAATATAATCAACTGCGTCGGAAACAGTAACTATCTGGTCTGCCTGAAGGTCAGGAACTTCAATGTCGAAGGTTTCTTCCATTGCCATTATCAATTCAACAACGTCTAAAGAATCAGCACCTAAGTCGTCTACAAAAGCAGTGTCAGGCTTAACAGTTTCAGCACTTACGCCAAACTGTTCAGCTACGATGTCACGTATTTTTTCAAACTCCATAAATTCACCCCCGTTTTTTCTATGATATATTTACCGCTCATTTTGCGGATAAAAACATTATGTATTTATTCTTCGCTTTCTGCCTTTTGATATAAATATGCTTTAAGTTCATCATTTAGCCCAGTTTCTGCAAATGTTACTGCACTTTTTATTGCGTTGCAAAATGCTTTTTCATTTGCATTACCGTGAGCTTTTATTACAACCCCGTCAACACCCAAAAGCGGAACACCACCGATTTCTGATGAGTCAAGCATCGATTTTACTCCCTTTAAGTGAGGCATCATTACAGCCGCCGAAAGCTTTGTTAAAAGACTTTTCATAAAGCTTTTTTTGATGAGCTTAAACAATGTTTTTGCTGTTCCCTCAATTGACTTTATAACAGCATTTCCCGTAAAGCCATCACAGACTATTACATCTGCAATTCCGTTTATTGTGTCGCTTGATTCTATATTCCCGCAGAAATTGATTTTATCGTTTTCTTTTAAGAGCTGGTATGCTTTTTGAGTTGTTTCGTTTCCTTTATGCTCTTCTGTTCCGTTGTTTAAAAGATATACCTTTGGGTTATCAATTTTCAGGACTTTCTCTGCATACAAAGAGCCCATAACTGCAAACTGATCTAAAAACTCAGGTCTGCAGTCAGCGTTTGCACCAACATCCACCATTACGCTTATTCCGCCGTTAACCGTGGGAACAAATGCAGTAAGCGCAGGGCGTTTAATTCCTTTTATTCTTCCTAAATAGCGAAATGCGCCTGCTAAATACGCTCCGGTGCTACCTGCTGAAACAACTGCATCAGCCTCACCATCTTTACACATCTTTATTGCCACCACCAAAGAAGAATCGCGTTTTTTTGCAATCGCCTCTGTGGGAGATTCATTAAAGTCGATAACCTCGCTTGCGTGTTTTACCAAAATTCTGTCGCCTGTATATCCATTTTCTGAAAGTTTACTCTTTACAATTTCTTCGTCACCAACTAAAATTATCTCACAGTCAGTTTCCGAAACTGCTTTTATACTTCCCTTTATAACTTCATCAGGTGCATTATCGCCGCCGAATGCGTCAACAGCAATGCGCATATTATCAACTCCTAAATCAAATTATAATAATTATATAACGAATTCGACAAAATATCAAGTTTTATTTTTGAAATAGATATAAACTTTTTCCGCGGTTTTACTATTCAAACCTGCTCTTTTAAGTTCTTCAACAGAGGCGCCTTTTATAGCCTTTAATGATTTAAAATATTTCAAAAGCTTACGGGCTGATTTTTCTCCTACTCCGTCGATATCCTGAAGCGAAGATTTTTTCACTTTTTTATCTCTTAAAGTCTTGTGATACTCTATTGCAAAACGGTGCACTTCCTCCTGAATATGCGATACAAGGCGGAATTCTTCGGAACGTGGCTTTAAGTCCACACGGCTTCCGTCCTGCCTTAAAAGTGCGCCTGTTTTGTGTTTATCGTCTTTAACCATCGCAAAAAGAGGAATTTCTGAGTCTGCAAGCTCTAAAAGCTCTGAAATAACAGTTAGGTGTCCTTTCCCGCCGTCTAAAAATATGCAGTCAGGAAGAGGCAGAAACTTTGCGTCTTCTCTCAGAAGCTCTCCCTTTTCTATAAGCTTTTCTTCCTCGTTTGCACGCATCAAGCGCCTTAAAATCATCTCGGACATACTCTGATAATCATCGCCACCCTGAGCTGTTTCGATTTTAAATCTTCTGTAAAATTTCTTTTTAGGCTCTCCGTTTACAAACACCACCATTGAGCCAACGTTATCTGTACCCGAGATATTAGATATATCGTAAGATTCAATTCTGTATGGCGGTTTATCTAAGCCCAGTTCTTCTTTCAGGTCAAGAATAAGCCTTTTTATTCCCTTTTGTCCGTCAGCGTTTTTTAGCATAAAGTTTAATGCTGACTGTTTTGCGTTTTTATTTGCCATATCAACCAAAGCTTTTTTATCACTTCTTTTGGGTGTGTGAATTTTTACGCATCTCCCCGAAATTTCTGAAAGCCATGATGACAAAAGCTCATTTTCATCGCACTCATACTGTATATATATGTTTTTAGGAATAAAATCAGCATCTTCGTAAAACTGCTTTACAAAGCTTTCCGCGATTTCACTCTCGCTCATATCCGAGGTGTTGTTCATTATGACATTATGTCTTCCTATAAGTCTTCCTGAGCGGATAAAAAACACTTCGCAGAAGGTTTTGTTGTTCTGGCTGTAAAAACCGATAACATCTTCGTCTGCTCTTTTATCTGACACTATCTTTTGTTTCTTTTCAACCTGACGTATGCCGTTTATTTCATCACGAATACTTGCTGCGCGCTCAAATTCAAGATTTTCCGACAAGCGATTCATCTCTTCTGTAAGCTCGCCTATAAGCTTTGATGCTCCACCATCTAAAAATTCACAGGCAGCCTTTATACGTTTATTATATTCTTCTTTTGTTATTATATTTTCGCAAGGCGCGCAGCATCTTCCAATCTGCGAATTTATACAAGCTCTTTTTTTGCCTAAATCTTTCGGAAGTTTTATTTCGCAGGATGGGATTTTAAACAATTTACAAGTAAGGTCAATAGCCTCTCTCACCGCCGCTCCTGAGGAATAGGGGCCAAAGTATTTTGCCCCGTCTTTTTGCATTCTTCTAACAAATTTTAAGCGGGGGTAATCTTCATTTGTTGTTACCTTGATATAGGGATAATTTTTATCGTCTTTTAAAAGTATATTATAGTAGGGGCGAAACTTTTTTATAAGATTACATTCTAAAATCAAAGCCTCAAGCTCCGAGTCTGTCAGTATATATTCAAAGGTATCTATACGGGAAACCATGGCAGAAACCTTGGGGCTGTGTTTTTGAGTATTTTGAAAATACTGTCTTACGCGGTTTTTAAGTATTTTAGCCTTGCCAACATATATGACTTTGCCAGTCTTGTCTTTCATAATGTACACGCCGGGGTCGTTGGGAAGATTTTTAAGCATTTCTTCTGTTACCATAGGTTTCCCTCCTTTCGTTTTAAAAAAATAAGGATATGCGATTTAGTTATCACATATCCTTAAAGTTTAAGCTTTAGTCGCTGAAATTAGATTCAATCAATTTTTCTAAAGCGTCAATCGCTTCTTTTTCGTCTGTTCCGTCGGTAATAATTGTAATCTCTGTACCTTTTGTAATACCGAGTGACAAAACGCCTAAAAGACTTTTAGCATTTACACGTCTGTCTTCCTTTTCAACCCAGATGCTTGATTTGAATTCGTTTGATTTCTGTATGAAAAATGTTGCCGGTCTTGCATGAAGGCCAACCTGATTTTTTACAACAACTGCTTTTGATATCATAAAATCTCCGCTCCTTAAAGATAAAAGTCCAATAAGTATCTACTATATAGAATACTAAATATTTTACCCATTGTCAATAAATAAACACTATTTTTGTGAATTTTTTGTATATTTTTCTTGTGCGTATATGCTTTTTTTATAGAAAATATATATTAAAATTCAAACTTGTCTGAAAGATATGCTTCAAGTTCTTCTATTTTAAGTGTAATCTGTTCCATAGTGTCGCGGTCACGGACTGTTACTGTTCCGTTTTCTTCTGAATCAAAATCATATGTAATACAGAAAGGTGTTCCGATTTCATCCTGTCTTCTATAACGTTTACCGATACTTCCTGCATCGTCGTAGTCACACATATATTTCTTTGAAAGCTTTCCGTAAAGCTCTAAAGCACCCTCTGAAAGCTTTTTGGAAAGAGGAAGAACAGCTACTTTAACAGGTGCTAAAGCAGGGTGTAATCTTAAAACTACACGGGTTTCCTTTTCGCCTTCTTCTTCATCGTAAGCATCAACTAAGAATGCTAATGTTACACGGTCTGCGCCAAGTGATGGCTCAATGCAGTAAGGAATGTATTTTTCGTTTGTTACAGGGTCTGTGTATTCAAAGTTTTCACCTGAGTGATTTGCGTGCTGTTTTAAGTCAAAGTCAGTTCTGTCAGCAATGCCCCAGAGTTCGCCCCAGCCGAACGGGAACATAAACTCGATGTCTGTTGTTGCGTTGCTGTAATGAGAAAGCTCTTCGGGGCTATGGTCACGCATTTTAATGTTTTCTTCAGGAATACCCAAAGAAAGAAGCCAGTTTTTACAATAGTCTTTCCAGTATTTGAACCATTCTAAGTCTTCACCGGGTTTGCAGAAGAATTCAAGCTCCATCTGTTCAAATTCACGGGTTCTGAATATGAAGTTACCAGGTGTTATCTCGTTTCTGAAAGATTTACCAATCTGACCGATACCGAAAGGAACTTTCTTTCTTGCTGTTCTCTGAACGTTTTTAAAGTTAACGAAAATACCCTGAGCTGTTTCGGGGCGAAGATATATTTCAGATGTTTTATCCTCTGTTACGCCCTGGAATGTTTTAAACATCAAGTTAAATTTTCTGATATCTGTAAAATTCTTTTTACCGCACTTGGGGCAAACTATACCCTGCTCATCAATAAAAGCAAGCATCCTTTCGTCTGACCAGCCGTCAACAACGATTGACTCGCCTTTTTCAAACATAAAGTCTTCAATGAGTTTATCTGCACGGTGACGCGCCTTACATTCTTTACAGTCCATCAAAGGATCAGAAAAACCGCCAACGTGACCTGAGGCAACCCATGTTTGCGGGTTCATTAAGATTGCAGCATCTAAGCCTACGTTATAAGGACTTTCCTGAATAAACTTTTTCCACCATGCTTTTTTAACATTATTTTTAAGCTCTACGCCCAAAGGACCGTAATCCCATGAGTTTGCAAGACCGCCGTAAATATCCGAACCTGGATACACAAAACCTCTGCCTTTACAAAGAGCAACTATTTTCTCCATTGTTTTTTCTGTGTTTTTCATAAAATGTAATCCTCCAAACATAAATCTGTCAATGCTATTACAATATATTATAATATCGCAAATTGCCCATAATTGTCAAGCTTTATCGCTAAAATTCTTCAAAATAGCCTTTTTCCCTCTCCACGAAAAAGCAAAATCCGAATATGCGTCTTTAAACTCTTTATTTGACATTGCCTCTATTCTGTCTTTTTCGAGTTTTTCAAGTCTTTTTTCATAAAACTCTTTGATTGGCGTTTTGGGAATATTTTTATTGTGGGGGCATACATTCTGGCAGATGTCGCACCCGTAAACCGAGGTTTGAGAATAAAGTATGGTTTTCTGTTTTTCGTCAGGCTCTTTTATTTGCGTGATATAAGAAACGCAGTTTTTTTCGTTAAACCCAAAGTCCGCAGATATCGCTTTTCCCGGGCAGGCTTCAATACACCTTCCGCAATTTAAACATTTTTCTCTGGCAGGCTCATCAGGCGTGAGCAAAAGATTTGTGATGATATAACCTATGAACACAAAAGAGCCGTATTTTTCGTTTATTAAAAGAGTGTTTTTCCCCAAAAAACCAAGACCTGACTTATAGGCTAAATATTTATCGTGTAAAGGTCCTGTATCTGAAAAGCACATTGTTTTTGTATTTTCGTCTTTAAAAAAATCACATATTTCATCAAGCTTTTTTTTTGCCACCTTATGATAATCGGGTATCTGTGCATAATTCGATATATTTTCGCACATCTTTCCCCCAGTATAGTAAGGCAACAGACAGACAATTATACTTTTTGCATCTTCCATTAAAAGCTTAGGATTTGTTCGCTTTTCAATATCTGATTCTTCGAAATCAGATATGCCGTATTTTGAGCGTTTATCAAAAAGATACTGTTTAAGCTCCTCCATAGGCTCTGCAGACACAACGCCCACATATTCAATTCCAATACCTTTTGCAAATTCCTTTATTGCGTTTTTCATATCTCACCTTGTATAAAAAGGCTGTGCCACCAGGCACAGCCTTTTTTAGTTTAATTGTTTTCTACATAGTATTTTACGAGTGTTTCCAAAATCTCGTCACGCTCAACCTTCATAATAAGGGCGCGGGCGTTTTTATATCCGGTAATATATGTGGGGTCGCCTGAAAGAACATAGCCTACCATCTGACTGATTGGGTTATAACCCTTTTC
Organism: Congzhengia sp.; assembly: GCA_045580665.1. Taxonomy (GTDB): domain Bacteria; phylum Bacillota; class Clostridia; order UBA1381; family UBA9506; genus Congzhengia. Next base: position 81,869 of record JAZNOF010000004.1, on the reverse strand, counting down.
TTCCAATGCACTGTATACTTCCATGATGATGTTTTTAATAAATTCATCTTTGGCTACACCGAAATTGAATTTCTGAGTTTCGTGTAAATCCACAACGCAACACCTGCCCTTTAAACTTTACTATACCATCATTATACACTATGATTTTTATTTATGCAAGATTTATTTTTAAAATTAAAAAATAGTTCATATTATCGTCTTTTTCGTCGTTTTTTCAGGTATCTTGCAGTTTGTATTTTGCGGTTTTTATTGTCACGATTAGCTTTGTGTTGCTGACGTATCATTTTTTTGCGGAAATTCTTTATATTTCTGTCTTCATCATAAAGAACGAAATCGATTTTTCCGCTCATAGCATCAGCCTTTGCAACAGTTATTAAAACTTTATCACCTGGTTTGTAAACTTTTCCTGTTTCTTCACATTCTAAAGTCTTTTTGTCATCATTATAGACAAAATAACCATCCATATCGGTTAAACGTATTAAACCCTCTATGGTGTTTTCCAAAGCCGCAAACATACCGAACGAGGTTACACTCGTTATAACAGCCTCGTAAGAATCGCCAACTTTATCGCTCATAAACTCAGCTTTTTTCATATCTTCAACCTGACGCTCTGCCTCTACTGCACCGAGTTCTCTCTCGCTTGACTGCTCTGCCGCTTTTACAACAAACTTTGAAAGTTTTTCTGTGTTTAATCTGCCGTTTAAGCTGTCTTTTATAATTCGGTGAATAGTAAGGTCAGGATAACGCCTTATCGGTGATGTAAAGTGGCAATAATATTTTGATGCAAGACCGAAGTGACCTAAATTTTCGTGGCTGTAACGAGCCTTCATCAATGAATGCAAGGCAACTGAGCTTATAACAAATTCTTCAGGTTTTCCCGTTATTTTCTTTATAAGTTCTGATAACTCTCTTGGGTGAATTTTTCCGTGAGAATGTTTAATGGAATATCCCAAAGGTACGATAAACTTTGCAAATTCCCGTATCGAATCAGTGTCAGGTTCTTCGTGAACACGATATACAAAGGGTATATTTTGCCAGAAGATATGTTCTGCCACCGTTTCATTTGCACAAAGCATAAATTCCTCTATAACACTGTTTGACACACCGCGTTCTCTTTTTATAATATCAACGGGTTTTCCTGCTTCGTCTAAAACAATGCGGGCCTCGTCAAAATTAAAATCAATACTTCCACGCATTGTTCGTTTTTTCTTTAAGATATTTCTTAGCTTTTCCATTTCAAAAAGCATAGGGGTAATATCCGAAAAGCGCTCTTGTTTTTCCTTGTTCCCCTCTAATATCTCTGTCACATTTGTGTATGTCATTCTTCTTTTTGAACGTATTACGCTTTCTGAAATATTATAGTCACAGACCTTTCCGTTTGAGTCTATTTCCATAATAACGGAAATCGTCAGGCGGTCAACACCTTCATTCAAACTGCAAACACCGTTTGATAAAACCTCAGGGAGCATCGGAATGACACGGTCGGCAAGATAAATGCTTGTTCCTCGGTTAAAAGCTTCAATATCTACAGTGCTTTTATATGGAACAAAATGACCTACGTCAGCAATATGAACACCGAGCTCAAAATTGCCGTTTGAAAGTTTTTTTACGTGTATTGCATCGTCTAAATCTTTAGCGTCATCACCATCGATTGTGATTATGATTTCATCACGCAAATCAAGTCGTTTTAAAATTTCATCGTCCATAGATTTTATAGCAGATTTTTCAGCAGACGAAATAACCTCGTCTGAAAACTCATAGGGTATGTTTCTGCTTTCAATTACTGACAGAATATCTACGCCCGGAGTGCTGACATTACCTATTACTGAAAGTATTTTCCCCTCAGGTTTATCCTTAGAATTAGCCCTTTTTATAATTTCAACAGTAACCATATCATTATTTTCTGCACCGTTTAACAATGCTTTATCTATATGAATATCTTTTGAGAATTTACGGTTTACAGGTACAACAAAGGCAGAGTTTGCGCATATCTCTACTCTTCCCACAATTTTTTCATCAGTGGGCGTTAAAATTTTTATAACTTCACCCTCACGGCGTTTTTCTCCGTCACCATTTTCTGTTATTTTAACCATAACAAAATCACCGTGAAGTGCTCCGCCGAGTTTATCAGGAGATATAAAAATATCTTTTTCGTCTTCTGTTTCAACAAAGCCAAAGCCACGCTCATTTCCACAGAATGTACCTGATGCCATATTTAATACATGCAAAGGTGCAAATCTTTTCTTTTTTGTTTCTGCTAAAACACCTTCATCTATGAGTTCATTCAGTATAATTAAAAAATCCTTTTCACTTTCTTCGGGAACACACAAAATGATTTTAAGTTCATCAAAAGACATTGGTATTTTCATTTCATTTTTAACAAATTCTGATATTTTTTCTTTTTGCGTCAAAATATACACCTCCTTACTTTATAGTATGTAAAAAAGAAAAAAATAAAGCCATTTCAAAGTGAAATGGCTTATCAATTCGCAAAAACTAAAACATCGGCTTATGACAAGAAGAACAGCGCTATAGAGGTTACTAAAAAACCGATAGCAACAACCGATGTCCATTTTTCTAATATAGCGTCGATTGTTTTGCTTTTGTTTTTACCGAAGAATGTTTCAGAACCGCCGGCAATAGCGCCCGACAAACCCTGAGCCTTTCCTGACTGAAGTAAAACAACAGCAACCAATATTATTGACAATATTAAATGAATTATACGAACTGCTGTAAGCATGTAGCCTACACCTCCAAACAAGCTGTAATCTTAAGAATTACTCTGATTTCATGCCGAATTTCTTTCTGAACTTTTCAACACGGCCACCTGTATCAACAAGCTTCTGTTTGCCGGTAAAGAACGGATGGCATTTTGAACAAATTTCGACTGTGATATTTTCTTTTGTTGAGCCTGTTTCGATAACTTCACCGCAAGCACATTTGATTGTTGTCTGCTTATATTCCGGATGGATTCCTTCTCTCATTTATTTCACCTCTTTCAAACAAGTAAATACACCATAAATTCAAAATGTATTTTTAACCATTTTGATACATAACGCAATGATTATAACACATTTATTTTCGGTTTGCAACCTTTTTTTTCATTTTTTTCAAAAAAATTATTTATAGCTTAATATTCTTTCTTGCAAGACGCGTTTCAACAAACCTGTCATAGAATACAAGTTTCAAAACGGCAACCAATGGCACACCAACAAACATACCAATAACTCCGCCAAAAGTTCCACCTATCGCAACCCCTGCGATAACTAAAAGAGGGCTTATTCCAACACGGTCTGACATAATTTTCGGTCCTATAAAGAGATTATCTATAATCTGCATACCGATGATAAATAAAAGAACTATAAGTGCTTTTATGGGTGCATACAAAAGCGCCAAAAGAACACTTGGAATCGCACCAATCCACGGACCGATGTAGGGTATCATGTTCGTTATAGCTAAGAATAAGCTGATAAGGGGCGCAAGCGGGATATCAAAAGGTATCAGTATTACAAGACCAAGTATAAATATCACAAATGCCTGAAGTATTTTACTTATGATAAAGTCAAAAAATATTTTGTTTATCGCTCTCCCATAGCTCAACATTACGTCGGCGTGGTCTTCAGAGAACAGTGCATATATAAATCTTTTAAACTGTGTTGTTAATTTTTCTTTACCATAAAGGAAATATATTGATATAACTATACCGAATATAAGTCTTACCACAGTTTTTGCAGAGCCTGTTACCGCAGTTCCTACTGCGTTACTTACCTTAGTAACATCAAATCTTGTGTCCACCCAACCATAGATTTTGGTCAACACGTCGCTGATATTCGTTTCAAAATTTTGAGCAAAGCCAGGGTTTATGCCCCTCAATGTGTCAGATGCCCATGTCTGAAATGATGCAAGATAATCAGGAAAAGCTGCTATAAAGTCGTTTATACCGCTTACAATAGCAGGTATTATATTCATTACGAATATAGATATAAAGCCTATAACAATCAGGTACACAACCAATACAGATATTCCGCGTTTTATTTTTTTTGTTTTATCGTTGTCAGACTCCTTTACTATGTAATGCTCCAAAGTCTTTAAAATAGGGTTTAAAAAATATGCAATTACAAACCCGTAAACAAAGTAAGCAATACATGAGTATACAGCAGACAGTATTCCTGAAAAGGAAATGTTTGTTGTAAACACAAGCTTACATAGTATAAACGCTATAACAAGCATTGGCAAAACGTCTAAATAGCGTATTTTCCAGTTTTTCATTTGAGTTACGCTCCTTTATCATAGTATTTTAATATTCCTGCGTAGATTGACCATGCAATCTGCTTCTGATAGTCTTCATCTATAAGTTTTTGCTCTTCTTCGCTGTTTGACAAAAATCCGCACTCAATTAGTATTGCGGGAATTTCAGCTTTTTTTAAAAGATAAATACTTCCGTCGGCTTTTTTTATGTCACGAACTGATGAGGGCTTTAAGCATTCTGTCATACTTTTTTGAACGCACTCCGCCATCACCTTACTTTTTTCATTGTTAGCTGAATAAAACACCTGAGGCCCACTGTATTTACTTTCGGAAAATTTGTTCATGTGTATGCTGATAAATATATCAGCTCCCGACTCGGTAATTATTTTTTCACGGTTTTTAAGGTCTGAATTTTTCTTGCTCCTTATGCTTCCCGAAACATCATATATACCATTATCGTCAGAACGCGTTACAATCACATATGTGCCGTTTTGTTCAAAGTATTTCTGGAGTTTTTGAGAAACAGTAAGGTTTAAATCCTTTTCCAAAATTCCGCTTTTTCCCTCTGCACCGCCATCCGGTGCACCGTGTCCTGCACACAGACAATACTATAATTTCCAGATTATTGTAATTTTGCGTCTTCCACCATCTTCTTCGCCTATGTAAATACGTTTAACAAAGCAGGATACCGCAAATTCGTCAATATTTATTCTGTCACAAAAATTATATATATATTCTGAGATGTTAATTTCAGGAACATTTCTTTTTCTAAGTTCTAAAAGCCTTCTTTGAAGCCTTCGGATATCTTCTTTTATGTCCTCTTGTATAGAACAGAACATCTCACTATCTATTATACCATCTAATTTATCTTTGTAAAGTTGTTTTATGTTAAGATTTTGTTTCAAAATTAAATTTTTTATGTCCTTTTCCTCATTTTCTCCGCCACTTTTTTGTCTGTTAAATTTACTTATATTGATTTTTTCAGGTTTATAATATTTTTTTAAAAGTTTACGTATTTCCATCTCGAGCAATTCTGTAACCGCATCAAGTCTTATGCTTTTTTTATTTTTACATTTGTCGGTGCATTTTGTGGCTTTGCATTTTAAGTATTCATATCTTCCGTCTTTAAGCGCATAGCTCATTTTCCACATAACGCTTCCGCAACATTCACAGTAAACTTTCCCTGACAAAATATGGCGTTTTCCGTACAAAGATACCCTCTCTCCCCCTCCTATGCGGTTGTTTACTTTTTCCCATATTTCTCTTTCCACAACTGCATCGTGGGCATTTTCAAAAATTATCAAATCCTCTTTTGGAGTTTTAAGCCTTTTTTTATTTTTATAGCTCACTTTTTGAGTTTTCCCCTGCACCAAGTCACCCTTATAAACCCTGTTGGTTAAAATTTCTCTTACGACACTTTCTGTCCAGATTTTAGACGTTAAGTTTTCTCCGCGAGGTTTATATTTGCTCCCCGAAAGCCTTTTATATTCCGACGGGCACGGAATACACATATAATTTAGCGTCTTTGCAATTTTTACATACCCCAATCCTGAAAGATACATTGAATAGATGTTTTTTACGATTTCTGCTGCTTCATTATCAACAAAAAGTTTTCCCTTGTGCTCACTTGAAAGCTTGTACCCGTATGGCGCAAAAGAGCCTGTGTATATCCCCTTTTCTTTCTTGTGTCGAAGTGTCTTTTTTATATTTTCCGACAAATCCTCTAAGTACCACTCGTTTACAAGTCCGTTAATCTGCCGTGATTTTTTGTTTGCAAAATCCTCAGTATCCGCATGGTCTAAAAGTCCGATAAATCGCACTTTCCACTCTAAAAACTTATTATGAATGTAATGCTCAACTATTTCAATGTCGCGGCTGAAACGGGACTGAGTTTTACAGAGAACTATATCAATTTTTCCGTTTCTGCAATCTTCTATCATTCGGTTAAATTCAGGGCGCGAGTTATCTGCTCCCGACATATCCTCATCGCAGTAAATATCATATATTTCCCACTTGTTGTTCTCACAGTATTCAATTAAAAGAGATTTTTGATTTTGAATACTTTCACTTTCATCTGTTTTGTTTCTTTTGTTTCTGTCCTCTTCGGATAATCGGCAATATATTGCGCATCTCATACTCTATCACTTCCGCTTACCGCTTTTTTTATTATTTCTTCAGCTATTTTTAAAATCTCTTTTTCTAACAACTCTTCGTCGTCTGTTTTAAACTTGTTTTCTGTATAGTATTCCATTTTTACCTCCAAAATTTTGAAATACTATATAGATATAAAAAAAGCCCGCAAAATATGCGGGCAAATTTTTATAGAGTTTTTAAGAAGTTTTCAAGTTTCTGTGCAATTTTTACATGACCTGCATCATTTGGATGAAGTCCGTCAGGACAGAATTTTTCGCGAAGCATCTGTACCTCAGGCTGAATACCGCTTGTAGCGTAAAGGTCAAGAACGGGAATAGCATAATACTCTGCCACTTCTTTTATAATTTCAACATAAGTTTTTAAAGGTGCGTATACTTTTTCTATACCCTGAAATCTGTCGCCAAATGGATTGAATTCTTCGCATCTGTGAAGAGGTGTCATAAACACAATCTGTGCATCAGGGTATTTATTTATGAGCTTTGTCATAAGTTCATGGCATGCACCGTAAAATGTGTCTTTTGTTCTGTCGGTAAAAGCTCCGATTTCGGCATCACCGTGACCGTAGTCGTTTGTTCCGCCAAAAACCACAATTAAATCTGCGTTTTCGTCCATATCATCAACACGTGAACAAAAGTCAAGGTCGTGCCTCTCATTCTGAGATACTGATTTCTGTTTGGCAATTCTTGTTCCGCCGATTCCGTAGCCTATAACCTCAGAAAGTCCTGCACTTTCTTTTAAAAGGTTAAAATAGATTTTTTCCTTACCGCTTGTTCCTGCACCCTCTGTGATACTGTCGCCCAAAAATAAGGCCTTTTTTCCTTTGAGTTCCATTTTTATTCTCCTTTATATGTCATAAATAATATAGTCGCTTTTATGCTCTTTTTCTTCAGGAATCACATCAGGATAACCCAAAATACAATTACCTATTCCCACAAAGGACTCTTTAAGTCCCCATTTTTTCATAAGTTTTTTTCCCTCATCTGTCTCAAATGCCTCTTTTGCCCTGTGAATCCAACAGGCACCCAAGCCTAATGAATGAGCAGCATTTAAAAGATTCCCCATAACTAAGCTACCATCATAAGTATAAGTGAACATATCACTGTCTGCCAAAACTACAATCACGCATGGGGCATTATATAGAGGGTCTTTATCTGTTCCTCTAACATTCTTCAAAAGGTTTGAGATTTCATTTATAGTTTCAGGGTTTGTTACAGCCACCATAACTGGCGACTGATAATTCATTCCCGTTGGTGCGTTTTTCCCTGCCTCTAAAATTTCAGAAAGCAAATTTTCTGGCACAGGGTCAGGCTTAAACCTTTTAACACTTCTTCTTGTTTTCAAAACCTTCAAACATTCGTTCATTTACCGTCACCTGCATTTCTTATTTCACTCACATCAAAATCTATGCTTTGGTAATTCTCGATATAGTCAAAAATTTTATCAATGTCGTCGATAATTTCATAAAGATACATCGTAGGTTTTGACACGAACCCCTCGCTCACCGCTTTTTGCATCATCTTATCCATTTCGCCATAGTAATTGTTCACGTTAAAAATTGCAACGGGTTTTTGGTGTTGCTTTAACTGTTTCAACGTAAGAATTTCAAAAAATTCATCATACGTTCCAATACCGCCGGGAACCATTATGAAGGCGTCTGCATTATCTTCCATAATCTGTTTTCGTTCTCGCATGGTTTTTGTTTTTATCATTTCGGTACAATGGGGAAACAAAACGCCGTCAACATTAAAAAACGTTGGAACAACGCCTATGATGTCACCTTTTTTCTCATAAACACCGCGGGCAACCGCTCCCATAAGTCCGTTTGCACCTGCACCGTAAACCAAAGAATGTCCACGCTCTGCAAGCCTTCTGCCAAGCTCCTCTACTTCAATTTTATAAGACTCGTCAATATTGTTGCTTGCCGCACCGTATACGCAAATTTTCATATAAATCACATCCTTTACTCAATCAAATTCTAACACACATTTTATGTTTTGTAAAGTTACATTATATTGACATTTTCAAAAATTCGTGCTATAACAATTATATTAAACATAAGGAGAAATTGTGATGACTAAGATTGATATTTTTTCAGGATTTTTGGGTGCAGGAAAAACAACGCTTATAAAAAAACTTATAGGCGAGGGATATAAAGGCGAAAAGCTCGTTTTAATTGAAAATGAGTTTGGCGAAATCGGCATCGACGGTGGTTTCTTAAAAGACGCAGGCGTAAATATTACCGAAATGAACTCAGGCTGTATTTGCTGCAGTTTAGTGGGCGATTTTGGCGTTGCATTAAAAAAGGTTTTAGACGAGTTCACACCTGACAGAATTTTAATCGAACCTTCAGGCGTGGGAAAACTCAGTGACGTTATAAAGGCTGTTAAAGGCTTAAATGAGGATGCTCTCGTTTTAAACAGCTACACCGCCGTTGTTGATGTTAACAAATGCAAAATGTATATGAAAAACTTTGGTGAGTTTTTCTGCGACCAGATAAAACACGCAAAATGCATAGTTTTAAGTCACACACAGAATGCAAAAGAAGAAAAAATCGCAGAGTGCATAAGTCTTTTAAAAGAAGAAAATCACAATGCTGTAATCGTTACAACTCCCTGGGATGAAATTACAGCTGACAGACTTTTAAATGCGATTGAAGGTGTTTCAACTATTGAAAAAGAGCTTAAAGAGCTTGAACACGAAAGTGAGTGTCCTCACTGCCATGGTCATCACCATGGTCATCACCATCATCATGATCATCACGAAGAACATCTCTGTGAGCACGAACATCATCACGACGATCACGAGCATTGTCACCACGAGCATCATCACGACCATGAATGTTGCTGTGGACACGAGCACCACCATCATCACGCTGACGAAGTGTTTACAAGTTTTGGTGCTGAAACTGCAAAGAAATTTTCAAAAGATAAAATCGCAGAAATCCTTTCTTCTCTTTCCTGTGAAAACGAATACGGCACTATTCTTCGTGCTAAAGGTATTGTCGCAGGTGAAAATGGTGAATGGATTCACTTTGACTACATCCCCGATTTTCCTGATGTTCGCACAGGAAGTTCTGATGTAATCGGCAGAATTTGTATTATAGGTTCTGAGATAAACGAAGAAAAAATCCGCTCTCTCTTTGAGCTTTAAGAGGTAAAATTATGAACATTCCCGTATATTTATTTACAGGCTTTTTAGAGTCAGGAAAAACTAAATTTATTCAGGAAACCTTAGAAGATGAGCGTTTCAATGACGGAACTCCTACCCTTTTACTCCTTTGTGAAGAAGGTATAGAAGAATTTGACGAAAGCAAGTTTGCAAGCGACAAGGTAATTATACACCTGATTGAAAACGAGGAGGACTTAAGGGAGGAACTTATCGCATCTTTAATAAAGAAAAATAAAATAAAACGCATACTCATAGAATATAACGGCATGTGGCAACTCGACTCACTTTTTCAAAATCTGCCAAGAAATTTGATAGTAGGACAGAATATGCTGTTTGTTGACTGCCCCACATTCTTAAATTACAATAACAATATGCGCTCTTTGGTTGTTGATAAATTAAACATCTGTGATGTTGTTATTTTTAACCGCACAAAAGAAGATGCCGACAAGGAAATGATTCACAAAATTGTCAGAACAACTTCAAGGCGTTGCGATATTATTTTTGAATATAGCGACGGACGAGTTGAAATGGATGAAACGGAAGACCCGCTCCCATTTAACAAAGATGATGACATAATTGTTATTAAAGACGAAGACTTTGCTCTTTTTTACCGTGATATTTCAGAAAACACGCAAGATTACGATGGCAAAACCGTTATGTTTAAGGGCATCATCGCCCATAATAACACGCTTCCAAAAAACACCTGTCTTGCAGGACGTCACATCATGACCTGCTGTGAAGACGATATTGCATACGGCGGAATGCTCTGCATTACTCCTGAGGGTGCAATGGTTAGCAATCGCGATTGGATGATGATTACCGCAAAGGTTAAGTTCCAGAGTCATAAGCTTTATAACGGAAAGGGTCCTGTACTGTACGCAGAGCAGTTAGTTCACTCTCCTGCGCCAACAGAACCCGTTGCAACATTTTACTAAAAATTAAGGGGCTATAGCAAAATGCACACACCACACAAGGCAAAGAAAACGCATAACAAAGACTCCTGATTAAATTAAAAAAGCAAAAAACAACGCAAGACTTAAAGAAGAGATTCGTCATATGACGAATCTCTTCTATTTTATGCCTTGTGTTTTGAACAAACTTCACCTCTCGGCGTACCCACGTACGCCTTCGGGGACTCCCCTGCGGGTTCAGTTTATCCAATCTGTGCTATTTTCCGTCCAGCCAAAAATGGGCTGTAGCAAAATGTCTTTTTGCTACAGCCCATTTTGGTTTTATAATATACTTTTTAGGAACTGCTTAGCTCTTTCATCTTTAGGGTTTGAGAAGAATTCTTCAGGTGTTCCCTCTTCCAAAATTTTTCCGTCGCACATAAAGATTACTCTGTCTGCAACGTCTTTTGCAAAGCCCATTTCGTGAGTTACAACAACCATTGTCATACCCTCTTTTGCCAAGCTCTTCATAACGTCTAAAACTTCGCCTACCATTTCAGGGTCTAACGCTGATGTGGGTTCGTCAAAGAGCATAACATCAGGGTCCATACATAAAGCGCGGCAGATCGCAACACGCTGTTTCTGACCGCCTGAAAGCTGTGACGGATACGCACCCGCTCTGTCTGCAAGACCGACTCTTTTTAAAAGCTCTAAGGCTTTGCTTTCAGCTTCTTCCTTTGATTTTTTCAAAAGTTTCATAGGTGCAAGGGTCAGATTTTTCAATACCGTCATATGAGGGAAAAGGTTAAACTGCTGAAAAACCATTCCCATTTTTCTTCTGTGAAGATTTATGTTTATTTTCGGGTCAGTTATATCTGCGCCTTCAAACAAAATTTTACCTGATGTTGGAATTTCAAGAAGGTTTAATGAGCGAAGGTATGTAGATTTTCCGCTCCCTGAAGGACCTACTATAACTACAACCTCACCTTTTTTTATTTCAGCAGAAACACCGTCTAAAGCGTGAATGCTTTCTCCGTAATATTTACACAAATTTTCCGTTTTGATTATAATATTATCGTTCACTCTTACGCAGCCTCCTTTCTAAAATTTCAAGAAGTTTTGTAAGAATTACAACAAGAACAAGGTAAATAAGTGCAAGGCTTATGTAAGGAATAACAGGTGTGTATGCCTTACTTACAATTACCTGAGCAGCTTTTGTTACATCCTGAAGTGCAATAACCGTAACAAGCGATGTTTCCTTTAATAGAGCGATAAGCTCGTTACCGAGTGCCGGCAGAATGTTTTTTAAAGCCTGAGGTAAAATTATGTAAAACATAGTCTGGGCGAAGTTTAAACCTAAGCTTCTTCCTGCTTCAGTCTGTCCCTGACTTATGGACATAATACCTGAACGTGCAATCTCTGCAACATAAGCACCTGAGTTTATACCCAAGGTTACGATAGCGCAGATATTTGTTTCAAATGTAGTTTTCGGTATCATAACAACAAAGCCCATAATAAGAAGCTGAACCATAAGCGGTGTTCCTCGGAGCACCGTCACATATATCTTACATATACCGTTTAAAATTCTTAATATGAAGTTTGGTTTTTTACTGATACTGTCGTGTGTTGAGCGTATCAATGCTACTATCATGCCGATAATAACACCCAAAACAAGCGCACCAATTGTTACTACAAAGGTTGTTACCAATCCGTCTGTAAAAAACTTCCATCGGTTTTCAAATACAAAAACCTGATAAAACTGGAAAATCAAGCGTTGAAGCGATTCAGGAAGTGACATAATCCAACCCGGCGCATCAACAATCCAGTTAGCAAATGTTAAAACTGTCATTTGCTCTTTCCCCTTTCCTGCAAATAAGGGGACGATAAAACAATCGTCCCCTTTTTAATAATCTTTATAGGGTTTTTAAATTACTCAGCCTTGATGTACTTGCCGATGATTTCGTCAAGCTTTCCTTCTTCTTTGAGTTCAGCTAAAGCTTTGTTAAATTTTTCTAAAAGCTCTGTGTTCTCTTTTGCGATAGCTGCTGCGTAGTTTTCTGTGATATATTCTGTGTCTAAAATTTTAAGACCTTCGTTAGCCTGAACAAATGCTTTTGCAGGTTCGTTGTCGATAACAACACAGTCAACCTGACCGTTCTTTAATGCTGCAACTGCTAAAGCACCGTTGTCGTAACGTGCAACTGCGTCTTCGCCGTAGTCGTCTGCACAGTAGATGTCTCCTGTTGTACCTGACTGAACACCAATCTTTTTACCGTCTAAATCTTCGATTGCAGCGATTTCGCTGTCTTCTGCAACTATAACAACCTGAATACCTGTTGCATAGCTTTCTGAGAAGTTAACTGATTCTTCACGTTCAGGTGTAACTGTCATACCTGCTAAAACAACATCAACAGCTCCTGTTGAAACAGCTGTGATTAAAGAATCGAAAGCCATATCTTTAATTTCTAATTCCATACCGAGTTTTTCTGCAACTGCTTCAGCGATTTCAGCATCAATACCAATTACTTTGTTGTTTTCATCAACCATTTCATAGGGAGGGAATGCTGCGTTTGTTCCCATTGTGAGAACTTCTTTCTTTGTTTCTCCATCGTTAGCAGGAGCTTTTTCGCCGCCGCAAGCAACTAATGAAAGTGACATAATAGCTGCTAATGCAATTAACAATAATTTTTTCATATTAATACTTACCTTTCTGCCTACATATTGATTTACGGCACGGTAGGCAATGTGCCATTTTTTACATAATACAAGATGTATTATAGCATTTATGTTTCTTTTTGTCAACGCAAAAATATTGCTCTGTTACGCTTTTATTAAATAATTCCAAATAGTCTTGATTTTTTTTAAGAAAATGATATAATATATGTGTTAAACAGAACACAAAAGACAAAAACCATCTTTTTTCTATATTACATTCCGGAGGTTTGATGAGCTTGGAAAAACTGGTTATAAGAGGCGGCAAGCGTTTAAGCGGCGAAGTTACCATAGCAGGTGCAAAAAATGCGGCTGTTGCAATAATTCCCGCTGCCATCTTAGTAGAAGGCGTTTGCACCATCGAGAATGTCCCGGCAATTAAAGATGTTGATGTTATTTGCGGAATTTTAGAAGAATTAGGTGCAAAGGTTCAGCATCTTGATAAATATACATTAAAAATCGACTGTACAAATATCGAAAAATCTGCCCCGCCTTACGATATGGTGCGTAAGATGCGTGCATCCTACTACCTTTTAGGCTCACTTTTAGGCAGAATGAAAAAGGCAGACGTTGCACTTCCCGGAGGCTGTAATTTCGGCTCACGTCCCATCGACCAGCACTTAAAGGGTTTCAGAGCGTTAGGCGCAAAGGTTGATGAATGTTCCGAAACCGAGTCAGTTTACGCTGAAACGGAGGGGCTCGTTGGAAATAACGTGTATTTAGACGTTGTATCCGTTGGTGCAACAATTAACGTTATTTTAGCCGCAACCTTAGCCAAAGGCGTTACAATAATTGAAAACGTTGCAAAAGAACCCCATATTGTCGACGTTGCAAACTTTCTGAACGCAATGGGGGCAAAAATTAAAGGCGCAGGAACTGACGTTATTAAGGTTCACGGTGTTGAAAAGCTTCACGGGGGTACATATTCAATTATTCCCGACCAGATTGAAGCAGGTACCTTTATGGTTGCCGCAGCTGCAACGGGCGGTGACATATTAGTTAAAAATGTTATTCCGAAGCACATGGATTCAGTAAGTGCAAAGCTTGTTGAAGCCGGTGCTGAAGTTATAGAGTTTGACGATAGCATACTGGTTAGAGGTGCAAAAACAATTAAGCCTGTGAACATAAAAACTCTTCCCTATCCTGGATTTCCCACAGATATGCAGCCTCAGTTTGTTGCATTTTTGTCAAATGCCGAGGGAACGAGTACTGTTACAGAAAGTGTTTGGGAATCCCGTTTTCAGTATGTTGACGAGCTTTTGAGAATGGGAGCAGATATTACCATAAACGGACGCCGTGCGATAATCAAAAGCATCCCCAAACTTACAGGGACAACAGTTCGTGCAACTGACCTTCGTGGTGGTGCTGGAATGGTTATTGCGGCTTTAATGGCTGACGGAATAACAAAAATAACTGACATCGGTTATATCGACCGCGGTTATGAAAAAATGGAAGAAAAGTTCAGACTTTTGGGTGCAGACATCACCCGAATTGACGAATAGAATTTAACATTTAAGGAGATGTTCATATAATGAAAAGCAGTCAGATTATTTTAGCAGGTTTTGGCGGACAGGGAATTTTGTTCGCAGGAAAGGTTTTAGCTTACACAAGCTTAGAAACCGAAAGACACGTAACATGGCTTCCTTCATATGGTCCTGAAATGCGCGGTGGTACTTGTAACTGCAGCGTTGTTATTTCAGAAAAAACCGCTGTTGGCTCACCTGTTATTGCAAACCCCGATATTTTAATCGCATTAAACCTTCCCTCACTTGACAAGTTCGAGGATATGGTTGCTCCCGGCGGTTACATAATTATAGACGATTCTTTGATTGACAGAGATGTTAAGCGCACAGATGTTAACGTAATCAAAATCCCTGCAACACGTCTTACAAACGAACACCACTTAGAAACACTTGCTAATATGGTTGTTATCGGTAAGATGCTTAAAGAAACAGGTCTTTTTACACCTGACGAAATTAAAATCGGTATTGAAAAGAGCGTTCCTGCATCAAAAGCATGGCTTATTGAGAAAAACATTGAGGCAGTTAACTTAGGATACAATTATGAAAAATAATTTTTATAGATTAGATACTAAAAACGGTGTTATAATTTATAAAAACAAACTGCTTGAAAAGTATGATTTTGTAAATCACGCTTTCAGTACGCGCATAGGAGGAGTAAGCAAAGACGCTTACTCCTCTTTAAATCTTGGTATCAATACTGATGATGAAAAGTACGCCGTTTTAAATAATTTCAAGCTTTTTGCAAAGGCTATGGATACCGAGGTTTCAAAAATGGTACTATCTCATCAGGTACACAGTTCAAATATCCACACAGTAACAAAATACGATTGTGGAAAAGGAATTTTAAAGCAGTCTGACATTAGAGAGGTTGACGGGTTTGTTTGTGCAGAAAATGGTGTGGTGCTTGCAACCTTTTACGCAGACTGCACTCCTCTTTTAATGCTTGATACAAAAAAACGCGTTATTGCATCTGTTCATTCAGGCTGGAGAGGTACAGTTTCAAAAATTGCACAAAAAGCAGTTTTAAAAATGCGTGACGAATTCGACTCTGCGCCATCCGACATAATTTGCGTGACAGGTCCTTCAATAAAGCAGTGTCACTTTGAAGTGGGCGAAGAGGTTTTTGAAGAATTCAGGTCCGTCTTTGGTGTTTTAGCTGAAATGAATACAGTAAGAAAAGGCGATAAATTCTACATTGACACCGATGCTTTAAACCTTAATTCTCTCATAGAAACGGGAATACCGAAAGAAAATATAGACTTATGCCCTTTATGTACTTACTGTAATAACGACATTTTCTTTTCACATAGGGCAGACGGCAAAAAAACAGGCAGGATGTGTGCGTCAATAGAGCTTATATAAACGGGAGGTCATTTTAATTGAAAAAGGCTAAGGAAAACAAAAAAGATGGATTTTTAAAGGGAATAAACAAAGAAATCAAAGAAAACAAAGTGACATTTGTTGTTTACACAATTTTAAGGCTTTTGGTTATTGTTTCATTGGTTTCTTCAGTTATAAGAGGCGAATATGAAAACGTTTTTGTTTGTGCGTTATCATTGTTACTTTTGATTATGCCAGCTATAATCGAAAAAAAGCTCAGGATATATTTTCCCACGACTTTAGAAGTTATTATTCTGCTTTTTATTTTCTGTGCTGAAATTTTAGGCGAAATTCACAACTTTTATATGATTGTTCCCTATTGGGACACAATTCTTCACACCTTAAACGGATTTTTATTTGCAGCTTTTGGATTTGCGTTATTAGATATTGTTAACCGAAATGAGAAGATGAAATTTCAGCTTTCACCGTTTTATCTTGCGGTTGTTGCTTTCTGTTTTTCAATGACAATCGGCGTTTTATGGGAGTTTTTTGAATTTGGAAGTGATTTGTTTTTTGGAACGGATATGCAAAAAGACGTTATTATTCAAAGCTTTAATTCTGTTACGTTAGACCCTACAATGAGCAACACTCCCATTCCCGTAAATGATATTAAAAGCGTTTCCATAAACGGAAGTGACCTGGGTCTTTCGGGTTATTTAGATATTGGTCTTATCGACACAATGGGAGATTTATTCGTTAACTTCATAGGTGCTCTGGTTTTCAGTATCATTGGCTTTTTCTACGTTAAAAATCGCGGAAAAGGAAAGTTTGCAAAAAGGTTTATTCCCGTTATTGATGAAGAAATTGAAAAAGAAAATAAAAAATAAGAGTAAGGCGGGCAGAGATTATTCTCTGCCCGCCTTTTTTTGCGGCTGTGTGATTTGATATTTTAATTTTTTGGTCGGCTATTTTATCTTACGATTACAATTTCTTTAACTTCGTCTTTATAAATTCTTATAAATACGCGGCTTTCATCGAGTTCGTCATACTGTGTGATGTCGCCGGGCTCTACTACTTTAATGGGGTTTTGAGTTTTTGCTGAATTGAATTCGTAAACTCTTACACCTGAAATGTTGTAGTTAGAAACTGCTCCGCCGTTTACAGACACGTTGATTGAGTTTGCAAACTTTTTAACTACTTTACCGTAAACAGTTACTAAATCTTCGTTAATTGTTTCGGTTGCTTCTGTAGCTTTGTTTTCTGCTTCAAACAGCACTCTGATGCTTTCGATTTCACCCTGTGCATTTGTTTTCATCTGGATAATGTCACCTGCACCTAAAGCTTCAGACGAACCATTTACTAAAATACCGTCTTCAGCTGTTACGAAAGATTTTCTTTCGCCATCAATGAAGGCGTAAACTTTTTCTACTCTTTCGTTATCTGAATTGATTGTTGTTCCGATTGTTTCGATTACTGCAAGTGATGCTTCAAGGTTAGCTATGCCACTTGAGTTTGTAACGATAACAACTTTGGCTGTTAAATCTTCGCCTACGTCGTATACAAACACGTCGTATTCATTTTCGTTTTCGAAAAGTGAAATATCTGTTATAGCATATTTTGCAGGGTCTGTTTCACCCTCGGGAATATCAAACACGATTGTGTTTTTATCTACATTATAATTTCCAAGCTTTTTAGAAGATTCACGGTATACTAAAGTATCTTCAGCATTAAGTGTAAATTTTGTTTTATCTATTGCGCCAGAGCCGGAGTTGTCCTGTGCTGTGTTAATCTGGGTAACAACACCGTCTTTATTTGTATCGATTGTAATAAGCTGAGGTGCAACTTCTTCACCTGATTTTAATGCATCAAATGCTTCTGCAGCAGTTTTACCTGATGTTCCGTTTAATTTAACTTTTTCACCTGTCTTTAATATTTTAATGTTACCATTTTTATCAAAGATTTTAATCTGAAGGTGTTTGTCGAAGCCTGTTTCAAGCTCTGCACCTACAAGGTAAGAATAGTTTTCAGAAAGACCGCTTGTAGCGTCTACTGCTGCAATGTTTCTGTCTTTATCAAGATAGAATGTTCCTTCATCATTTAAGTTGATTTCTTCAGGATAGTTAGCTGCGACTCTGTATTCTCCACCGTCAATTACAAATTTATCGCCTTTCTTTTCTGTGATTTTACCTGTTACGCTTTCTGTTGTTACTTCAACGATAACGATAGCACCATCTTTACTTTTAGCAACAGACAATACGTCCCATTCTTTCAAGTCGCTGATTTTGATTTCCTGACCGCCTCTTGTGATGATAAACTTAACATCATCATTTTCAGGGTCTAAGATAAGCGAAGGTTTACCGTATTTATCGGTAACTCTGTTACTTGTATTGATAACTTCTTCTACAACATAGTTTTCATATGATTCAATGAACACTACATCATATACATCATCTCTGTTATGGTCTAAAACGGTTAAGCTGCCTGATACAGGTCTTAATTCATCAATATTAAAGCTGATTGCTTTTCCGTTAAAGATATATTTTGCACTGTTAGATACGTTAACTGACTGTGTTTTTGTATCTTTTTCTTTATCTTCCCAATACTCAATCTTGAGTTGTTCGCCCTCTGTAATTGCATGGATATCCATTGTATTTATTTTAACCGATGAGTTTTTGTTACTTTCAGCACGCGCTAAAACAACTTTTTTATCACCGTGGTCATCTTCTCTTACATAAGCTTCAACATTAAAACCTAAAAGGCTTGTAAGCTGAGAAATAGCTTTGTCTTCTACTTCATACACTGCGTCACCAATTCTGATTTCGTTATCTCTTAATGAGCTTGTGCCAGTAAGACTGCTTGTACCGATTGCTGTAATCTGACCTTTGATGATTTCAGTTTTAAGCTCGTCTGATAAAAGTGTTTTATCAACTACCTGGTAAGACTCATCACCACCAAAGCTTGTCTGTTCCATTTTCTTAACTGTTAATGAGTTTTCACAAAGCTCTGCAACCATACCACGAACAACTGCTGAATCGTTGCTTGCAACTGCATTTTTTGTAATACCCTGCTGAGATGCTACTGAAATATAGCCTGCGGGGAAACCGCCTTTTTTCTCAGCTGCAGGTGTATGACCGATTAAACGTACTAAAACTGTTACAGCTTCAGCGTATGTGATAGTATCGTCAGGACGGAAGTTACCTTCATCGTCACCGATTACTATACCTTGATTTGCTGCTACATTGATATAGCCGTTTGCCCAATGGTTTTCAACAACATCGGGGAATTTTGTTTTGTGCTCTGAGCTTTTTGCAACATCGCCCATACCCATTGCGGTAACTGCAACTTTTGCAAACTCAGAACGTCTGATTGTATCTTCAGGTCTGAATGCTCCGCTTTCTGCGTCACCTACCATAATTTCAAGTGCGCCTAAAACCTCAATAGCATCAGCATACTTTGAATCCTTAGCATCGCTGGGAACTGAAGCTAAAGCAGATGTGGCAAATCCCATTGTCATACACGCTGAAAGAATAAAAGATGTCACTTTTTTTGCTTTAAACATTAAGATTCCTCCTTAAGATTTAAAAAATTTCAAGTCGTTACCTTAGATGTCCGAGTGATGCGTCTTAATAATATTTTTTAAGACTTGCGTCTTAATTTATGTCGGTTGTAAGTTGTGCCTCACAGTACCTAATACGTTTTTTGCAATGCAAAAGTTCCCGAATTATACGATGTAAAAAATGGAAAATGTATTATTTCATTTATATTTTCATATAAATTAACCATAAAAAAATTTGAAAGGATATAGATATGCTCGAAAATAATAACGTCCGTTTTCCTGAAAGTATGCAAAACGACGCACAAAACATTTTGCCCGATGAACCAAATGATGTTCCAACAGCAAAGGGCGCGCCTATTCCACCTGAGTCAGCCGACTTTAACCGTCAGGATTTATCCTCTGACTTTACTGATTCAGACTTCGACGCAGAAGACGGAGAAGGCACAATTGCTGTTCAGGCGACAACCGCAAAAGGCGGAAATCCCGTTTCTGAAGCTACTGTTATAATTTATAAGGTGAGAAACAGCGAAAGAAACATCGTTTCCTTTAACCTGACGGACAGAAGCGGTAAAACACCTGATGTTTCAGTTCCTGCACCTAAAAAATCAAATTCTCAGTCACCCTCATCTACCCTCCCATTTGCAAACTATAACATTACGGTGCGTCATCCTATGTACTACACTGCCGAAATCGACAACGTTCAGGTTTTCGGAGATGAACGCACAATACAAACAGTTGACCTTATTCCTCTCCCTGAATTTATAAACGAGAGAGACACAACAAGAACAACTGTTATCCCAAGACAGAATTTATAGGAGGTTTATCGTTATGCCTGAACCAACCATTCCGGAATTTATTACTGTTCACTTAGGGCTTCCTACACAGATTGCAGAAAATGTTACTGTTCCTTTTATTGATTACATAAAAAATGTTGCATCAAGTGAAATTTATCCCACATGGCCTGAAAGCTCGCTTCGTGCAAATATTTACGCACAGATTTCATTCGCCTTAAACAAAGTATATACTGAGTTTTACAGAAGTCGCGGATATAATTTCGATATCACAAACACAACTCAGTTTGACCAGGCTTTTGTTCCTGGAAGAAACATTTTTGGCGAAGTCAACAGAGTTGTTGACGACATTTTCGACTCTTATTTAAGAAGACAAGGTTTTTTAGAGCCTTTGGCAGCGCGTTTTTGTAACGGAACGACGGTAACCTGTGAGGGGCTATCCCAATGGGGTACTGTAAGCCTTGCAAATCAGGGACTTTTGCCCTTTGAAATTATCAGGTATTACTATGGTGACGATGTTGATATAATAACAGACGTTCCCGTTGAAACACGGCTCGAATCGTACCCCGGAACACCTATAAGGCGGGGTGATACAGGAAGAGTTGTAAGACGAATTCAAAATACTTTAAATGGAATTTCGAACAACTATCCACTTATCCCAAAGCTTACGCCAGACGGTGTTTTTGGTGAAACGACAGAAGAAGCCGTGCGTACTTTTCAGCGTATTTTCAATCTGACACCTGATGGTGTTGTAGGTCGTGCAACCTGGTACAGACTGATTAACATTTTTGTGGGAATAAACAGACTTAATGAGCTAAAGAGCGTAGGAAACACGCTTTTCGGGCTTTCTTTAGAATATCCCGATGCCATAGTTGAGGGTGACACAGGAGAAAAGGTTTCAATCATGCAGCTTATGCTCAACATTTTATCAGAGTATTACGATGCCATACCGTCTGTCCCGCAGTCAGGTTCATTCGAGCAGCAGACACTTCAGGGTGTTTTAGCTTTTCAACAGCTTTTCGGGCTTCCCCAAAACGGTGAGGGTGACGATATTACATGGGAGGCAATGTATAACGCTGTTAAGGGCATTTACATCGCAACTGATACGGGAACCAATGAGCGTCCTGTACAGGTGTTGGATTTTCCAGGTACAACTTTAATTCAGGGTGCTCG
This sequence comes from Congzhengia sp., assembly GCA_045580665.1. Lineage (GTDB taxonomy): Bacteria > Bacillota > Clostridia > UBA1381 > UBA9506 > Congzhengia. The sequence goes on along the minus strand of JAZNOF010000004.1, from coordinate 60,334 downwards.
TGGAAATGCAGTTTTGGCTCTGCAGGAGTATTTAAACGAAATTTCGTTAGTATACACAGATATTTCTCCCGTAACTCCTACGGGTAATTTCGGACCAAATACACGTGCCGCAGTTTTGGCTTTTCAGCGTGAATTTGGTCTTCCACAAACAGGTGCAGTTGACCGCGCAACCTGGAACAGAATTACGCAGGTCTTTGTTCAGGTAAGAGAGGGCGCTCAGCCTTCATTCGGGCAATATCCTGGCTATGAGCTTTCAGAGGGGCAGGTTGACCGTGTAAGAGGCATTGAACCCAATACCGACAAATTAACAGGAAGACCTGTCTACTCCATTCAGCAGATGTTAAGAACTGTAAACTCTGAAAAAGACCTTCCAGGCATTCCCGACGGCATATACGGCTCTCAAACAACGGACAGAGTTAAAACATTTCAGCGTGAGAACAATTTAGCCGAGACAGGAAATGTAAACCGCGAAACCTTTGACTCAATTATGAATGCCTATGATGAAAAACTCCGTCAGCTAAAGAAACCCGAAACCGTATCCCCTCACGGTGTTGTTTTTGATAACCCTGAAAATGAAAGGGATACTCTAATTATTGCACAGACTATGCTCGAAAAGCTTTCAACCATTTACCCCAATATACAGAGCCCTGCAGTTACAGGTGTTTATGATGCTGAAACAGAGCGTGCTATTTCAGAATTTCAAAGGCAGTTTAATCTTCCGCAGACGGGATTTAACAAGGAAACGTGGGAAACACTGACCAAAATTTATAACGAAATAGACTATTAAAAGAACGGCAAGCTACCGCTTGCCGTTCTTTTAAATATTTACTCCCATATCTGCATCAAAAAGATACAAAATCTTTGATATTACTTTTTTGCCATAAATCATTTCAGCCGCCATTTTGTAACACTCAAGCTGAATTTTATATTTTTCCACCGTTTCGTCAGGGTTAAATGTTCTGTCTGTTTTGTAATCAATGATGAAGAGTCCTTCATCAGTTTCGGCAACGCAGTCAATAATACCCTGAAGCATAATATTTTTATCGCTTTTAACATCTTTTAAGAGCAAGCTTGCCGGTTTTTCTATGCCAAACATAACCTCGCGCCGAACTTTTTTTGCCGTTTTAATAATCTCACCGGTTTTGGAATTAAAAAACCTTGCAATTTTTTCTGCGTTAACAGCACCCGCCTCCTCCCGAGTTAAAAAACCTTTTTCTTTGATTTTCAGAATTTGTTCCCACACATCTTCTTTTGTTTCAAGCTTTGCTGAAAGGTCTATGTGCTGCATTACCGTATGGTGAGCCGTTCCTATTTCAGCGTTTGTGAGTCCTGACCTTATATATGATTTTTGTTTAAGCGGTGTGAAAAGATACGCCGTTTTTTCATCGCTTTCCGTCATTTTTCTTTTAAGTTCTGTGACAGTTATTTTCGACGGAAGATGCGTATCGGGTATATTGGGATAATTATATGAGATAAGCTCTTTTATGCTTTCAGAAAGCGCTTCGCTTTCTTTTTCAGTATCAGACATATCTTTTCTGTATGGCATGAGCTCTTCTGTACTTTTAATAATTTCGACTTTAAATTTTGAATTATCATCGACTATGGGTTTTACTGTGGCGCATACGTTACGTAATTCTTCGCAGTCAGGGTGGTTGACCAAAGCCGTTAAAATCCAGTCAAGATAGGAGCTTCCCAAATCCCTGCTGTTTGAAATTTTACGTATTCCGCCGCCATACGAGCACGAAATTATTTTCTTTTCGATGTTTCCCTCAGAGCCTATAATTATAAGTTTTTCTTTTGCACGGGTTAAAGCAACGTAAAGTATTCTCATTTCCTCTGCTATATTTTCGCGTCTTAACACCGTGTCAAGCGCAACTCTCGGTGCAAATAGATATGTTATTCTCAGGTCTGTGTCTACAAATTTAGGACCTAAGCCGTATTCGGCGTGATAAAGAACATTTTTTGCAAGGTCCTGCATATTGAATTTGTGTTCTGCTGAAAACAGAAACACAACAGGAAACTCAAGACCTTTACTTTTATGTATACTCATAATTCTAACGGCGTCATGTTCTGCTCCAACGGTTTTAGCCGCATCAAAGCTACTCCCCGACTCTTTGTAGCTGTTTATAAATCTTATAAAGTTATATAATCCCTTAAGTCCCGTTTTTTCATACTCTTTTGCACGGTTATAAAGGAGCATTAAATTTGCCCGTCTGAGTTCTCCGTTAATTTGAGTCTGTTGTGCATCGTAAAAGCCTGTAGAGTTATAAATATCCATTATAAGCTCGCTTACACTTAAATATTTTGATTTCTTTCTAAGATCTGAAATAACCTCTAAAGCATCTTTCGACGCACGCCCCTCATCCGTATCACTTTCTGCGCATAACTTCATCGCCTCGTAGAAGCTTGATTTTTTATTAAAGCATCTTATGCGTGCAAGAATTTCTGACGAAAAGCCAAAAATCAAAGACCTTAAAACAGACAAAAGCGGTATATCGGATATGGGGTTATCTACAACGGATAAAATGTTAAGCATAGTTATAACTTCGCTACTGTCTAAAAGACTTCCAGTATTTTCGGAATAGCACGGAATACCGTAATCAGAAAGCACGGACACTAAGGCAGGAACGCAGTTTTTTGTGTTTCGTGAAATAATACAGATGTCACTGTATTTTATCGGGCGATACTCCCCTTTTTCAAAAACCTGTGTTCCGTTTTCTATAAGCTCTGCTATTTTTTTAGCGGTCAGAAGTGCCTGAAGCTCACACTTTTCAGTTTCTTCTATCTCTTCACTTTCTTTTAACGCTTTTACGTCTATAACACAAACCTCTGTCCTTGAATCAATTGGGTTTATGTCATTTTCGGGAAAAGATGCCCCCGTATATAATTTTTCTGCGTCGTTGTAGTCAATTTCGCCAGACTCTTCCGACATTATTCGTTCAAAGATATAGTTTACAGACGCCAGAACATTTTCACGGCTTCTGAAATTTTTCGAAAGATAAATTGTTCGGCTCTTTTCGCTTTCACCTGACAAATACAAATCACGTTTATTTTTAAAAAGGCTCGGGTCTGTGTTACGGAAGCGGTAAATGCTCTGCTTTATATCTCCTACCATAAAAAGATTGTCCTCTTTTTTAATAGCGGTAAAAATTGCTTCCTGAAGTCTGCTTGTGTCCTGATATTCGTCTATATAAATTTCATCATATTTTTCTTTTGTAATTTTTGCAATCTCAGTTGCTTCCCCGTTTTCCTTTGTTAAAATTTCTAAGCATCTGTGTTCACAATCAGAAAAATCAAGCATATTTTGCTTTAGTTTTTCTTCAGTAAAACGGTTATTTAAACGAATTACAATTTCAGCAAGGCATCTCATAGCAGGGTAGATTTTGCAAATTGCCTCACTGTTTTCAGCTGACGACAAGGTGAAAAACTTCTTTGTAAGCTTCGTTATACGGTCTTTTACCTTATCTCGCATTTCATTTATTGTATCAAAGTATAAAGGCACATAGTCCTTTGGCGCACTTGGTCTTCTTTTAAACTCCAAGTCCTTCACCGCACTGCAAAGCTCATCATATTTTTCATTTTCTAAGAGCTTAAAAATAGCGTTTTTATCTTCAATAAGTATAGTGTGATACGATGTCAGGTTATCTTTTTGAGCATAATCTATCATGGCATCGCAATCACAAAGGCAGCTCATAATTTCTCGTTTCGCCTCAGAAATCAGGGTTTTACACCATACGGTATCTTCAAAATCTACACAATTTTTAAAGCTTTCAGCAGAATCCAAAAGCCACTTTTCAGGGGCGGGAAGACTCATTGAAAAGTTATAAAGTGAATCCACAAGTTCACGGAAAGCTCTGTCATTCGCTTTTGAATTTGCATACATCTCGAGCAAATTAAAATAGCTTTCTGCAAACTCCTCGTCATCGTACATTTCAGTTAAAACGGTATCTAAAACTTCCTCTCGCATAACTGTGTTCTCAGTAGGGTCTGCGATTTTAAAATCGGGCGGAAGGTCTGCGCTTACGAAGTTATTTCTCAAAAGGTCAATGCAAAATGAGTCGATTGTTGTAATCTGGGCTTTTTTAAGCAACAAAAGCTGATTTTGAATATTTTCATCAGCAGGATTTTCTTCGGACAAAACAGTTAAAGCTAAAATTATACGCTCGCGCATTTCAGCTGCAGCGGCATTTGTAAACGTTACAACAAGCAGTCTGTCAGCAGAAATCGGGTTTACTTTATCTGTTAATCTTGAAATAATGCGTTCAACCAAAACTGCGGTTTTACCACTTCCTGCAGCTGCAGAAAGCAAAAGATTTTCATTTCTTGAGTTTATCGCAGACATCTGTTCATCTGTCCATTTATTTGCCAATTAAATCACCCTTTTCATTTTAAGAATATCCTTTTCGTGAAGCGCAACACCGCTATTTTTCAAGTTTTTTCTGATAGTTAATTGCAATGATACCTGAACATATGAGCCCAAGAGCAATTAAAACATTTAAAAGCGAAACTTTACTTGCCTCGGCAAGTATGAGTTTGGAAAGTATAACACCAAATACCGGTGTCATAAAGCTGAATATAGTAACCTTGGATACGGGGTTGTATTTAAGAAGAATTCCCCACAATGCAGTACACAAAAGCGCAAAAACCGTTACAAATATCGAATTCGTAAAAACTGTTTTTTTCATTTTTATCTCCTCTTGTATATTTCAAAAAATTTTTATGATAATTACCATCAAATTTTTTCATTAAATTGCCACTCATAGTATAACACATATAATAAATTCAGTCAATAAAATAAGAGGTTGCATTGCAACCTCTTTATTTTTCATATCCAATTAAAACTCCGCCCTCTTCAGCGTAGAAGCTGCACAAAAGTCGGGTTTCGGAAATTAACACTTCTGCATCTGGAAATTCCGATTTGACAGTGTCTGAAAGTTTTTTGGCAACATCCATACTCATACAATGGTCAATCATTACCTTTCCGCCGTGATAGCCGTTTCTTTTCATATTGGCAAATGCCTCACGGATTGCGCTTTTTTCGCCCCTTGATTTTTTTATAGGCTCAATCGTCCCCTGAGGACTTGCTTCGCACACAAGGCAGATTCCCAAAACACTTGCTAAAACCGCAACTGCAGGCTTAACTCTGCCATTGCGCGCAAGGTTATTTAGCGACTTAATTATAAATGTCAATTCAGTATTTTTTTGATAAATTTCAATCTCTTTGCAGATTTTCTCGTAATCTTTTCCCTCTGAAACAAGCTCTTCAAGTTTTTTTACAATAAGCCCCATACCAGGTCCTGCAGACAAGGTGTCAATTACCAAAACCTTGCGGTCCGGGTGTTCTTCTTCATATCTTTCTGCGGCAATGCGGGCAGAATTATAACTTCCTGAAAGGGCACTCGTCATAGCAACACAGAAAACGATATCTGCATCACCAAAAGCCTCAAGCCACTCCCCTGTTGAGGGACACGCTGAGCCTGATTTTCCTTTATAAGATTTTAAGTATTCAATCATTTCTTCTCTGTCTGCAGACTTTGTGTCGCAAAACTCTTTATCGCCTGCATTTATCTTCAAAGGAACTGACGCAAATTCTGCTTTATCTAAAACAAGTATATCACTGCCTGAATCAGCAACTATTTTAACACTCATAATCTCTCTCCGTTTTTTATTTATTATTTACCTTTCAAGGAATATTATACCAAGTATTAAAAACTCTGTCAAGTAGTTTTAAATACCAGATTAGTAAAAAATTAAAGCAGACTGTAAGAGTCTGCCTTAATGTGTTATCTTTCTTCAATTTGAGTATATTCTTTTCCTTTACAAACACCCTTATATGCAGGTCTGATGATTTTTCCGCCGTATGTGAGCTCTTCAATTCTGTGAGCACACCATCCGGGCATACGGGATATTGCGAAAAGCGGAGTGTAAAGCTCTGTGGGAATATTCATACATTTATAAACAAAGCCTGAATATAAATCAACGTTTGCGCACATTACCTTGTCACCTTTTTTGCGTGCAAATATTTCGGGAGTTAATTCCTCAATCAAGTTATAGAGTTTAAATTCTCTTTCATTATCAGATTCCCACGCAAGCTCTTCAGCTTTTTTCTTAAGGTGCACTGCTCTCGGGTCAGATTTTGTGTAAATTGCGTGACCCATACCGTAGATTAAACCTGAATGGTCGTAGGATTCTTTATCAAGAATTTTTTCAATGTGTTTTGCAACGCTGTCGCGGTCTGTTATGTCGGAAATATTTGCCTTAAAATCTTCTATCATTTCCGTAACCTTACGGTTTGCACCGCCGTGCTTTGGTCCTTTTAAAGAGCCGATTGCAGCACCGATTGCAGAATATGTATCTGAGCCTGATGAAGATACCACACGGGTTGTAAAAGCGGAGTTATTACCGCCGCCGTGCTCTGCGTGTAGAATCATAGCTAAATCCAAAACTTTTGCCTCAAGCTCTGTATATTTATTGTCAGGTCTTATCATATACAAAAAGTTTTCAGCCATTGAAAGTTCAGGCTGAGGATTGTGTATATAAAGGCTTTCCCCATCAAAATAATGGCGTTTTGCCTGATAAGCATAAGCCGTCATTGTAGGCATTCTTGAAATCAAGAGAATAGACTGACGGATAACGTTATAAAGAGTTGTTTCATCGGGGTTATCGTCGTATGAATACATAGAAAGCACAGAACGGGCAAGCTTATTCATAACATCTTTACTGGGGCTTTTCATAATCATATCCTCACAGAAACCGTAAGGAAGTGTTCTGAACACACCTAAAAGTGTTTTAAAATCGTTAAGCTCTGTTTCTGTTGGGAGCTTTCCAAAAAGCAAAAGATAGCAGGTTTCTTCGTAGCCGAAACGATTTTCTTTCTGGCATCCTGCTATTATATCGGAAACATCAATTCCGCGGTATGTAAGCTTTCCCTCATCGGGAATTTTTTCATCTTCATACATAATGTAGCCGTGAACCTGACCAACATTTGTAAGACCTGCCAAAACACCTGTTCCATCGCTGTTACGGAGGCCTCTTTTTACTTTATAGTTATCATATTTCGATAACGAAATCTGTGTATTTTCTTCTGCTACACTGCACCATTGGTGAAGTGCACTCTGTAAATATTCTTTCTTTTCGTTTTCCATTATTTGTACCTACTTTTATTATTTTTCGTAACATTATATCACATATTAAACCTACAGTCAATCATCATATATGTACTTTAACAACTATCTTTTTAATATTTGACGGTACATTATTATAAGCCACACCGGGATTATGTATATCATGAGGATAGAAAATGCAAAAATCCCCCTGATTTGCTACACAATATGAGGCAATATCACTTTTTTCATAAATAGCACAATCTTTTTCAGCGTTGTATTCATCCTTAACAACAGCATTGGAAATTTCCATAACACCTAACATTTCACAACCATCTATAATGTATTGGATGTCTATATAATTTTGGTGTCCCTCAAATTTGCTGTTCTCCATTAACTTTGAATCATAGTTCTGAACAATTGCATAAATATCTTTCCCGTCAATTTCATATTTTCCTATTTCTTTGTTTTCTTCAACTGCTTTTTTTATAAACTCAAAAGCTTTTTCAAACTTCGGATTCACTCCATAATACATTTTACAGTTTTTAATATTATCAAAAATCATTTCTTTTTTCCTTTCTCTTTTTATTTATTACTTTTTAGCATCAGCAAGTGCAGATATACTTGCAGTTTTATACGAAGATATGTGTAGTTTTTTCATAGAGCTCACTCCTTCTATGCATTTTTCGACAAAGTTCGTGTCAATACTGGACTAAAATCATTTGCCATATCTCCTACGATTCCATTCATTCCAAAACGCAATATACCCGTTTCTTTCAAATTTATCATCAGGAATATTTTTCTTCATACAACTATTATAAAAAGCTTCGACTTTATCACAGAAATTAAATACCACTTTTTCATATTCCTCGTATCTAATAAAGACTTCTTTTTCATTTTCAGTTTTGATTTTAATCTTATCATCAACATGAGTCACTTCCCAATCAACACCATTATCACACCCGGAAATATGAACATTCTCCATATCTTCATATGCTACATAAAAGTGTCCACAACAAGGCATCATTTGATTTTCTTCACCAAACGCATGATTTTCGGTTAAGGTCTTCAATAAATATATCGCAGTTGAACTTGCTGTTCCATTAAACTCAAATGTTTCATTCCCTATTGTTGCAACCATGTCCCCATGTGCACAAAGGTCATTTGGATCATCACCCTCTGTTATCCAATACATATTTGATACATCAATATTAAACATCAACCTCATTCCTTTCGTCAAAATTCGACATATCCATATTGCGATGCATAAGGTTTAGATGCAGATGGTTTTTAAGAAAAAAACCTATCAAGTTGTGATCAAAATATTATTGTTTCTTAGTTTTTATCCTAAAACCTTTAGTATATAAGAAGCTATCGTTTTTGTGTATTCCAAAAATTTATCACATTCAATATACTCATTTGGTTGATGCGCACCACCCTCTTTCGAAAAATCGCGACCTGCTCCAAAGCCGTACGCTTTTTTCGAACCATATTTTGAAATAACCGAAAGGTCCGAAAGACACGAGCCACACACAATGGGTTCTTTGCCGGTTGCTTCTTTAGATGCTTCAACCATGAGCATAACATCCTCGCTATCAGGTTCACAAAATACATAGTGGAAATATCTTGTAGCCGGCACAAAGCCATCGCCTATAATACCAAGCGGTAAAAGACGCTCTTTGAGTTCCTTTTCGAGTTCTGTAAATTCGGAATAAATCTCGTCCTTTGTTTTATCAGTGTAAAATACAAAATACACTTCACCTTTACCGAGGTCAGCTCCGGCATCACCAGCTTTTATGCCCATATATCTAAGTGATGTTTTTGGAATAATAGTTCCTTTATAAAATCTATTTTTTTCCAGTTCTTCAAAGCGTCTTTCTGCAAATTTTTCAATAACTTCAAGAACAACAGGAATGGCCATAGCTACTGTCTTTGCGCTATCAACAGTTTCTTTGGCATGAAATAGATATTTCATTTCACCTCCACCGGAACCACAATGCCATATTTGTCCCTCTACTCCGTCCATGCTCACAATTCTTTCTGTAGGATATTTTAAGACAGTAGATAAAGCTCCATGAGAACCACCGTATTCTTCATCGCAATATGCCGCAAAGAGTAAATTCCTTTTGGGTTCAAATCCATTTTCCTTTAAAAGTTTCATAATAAATAATGCAGTTGCAATAGCATACTTATCGTCACATGCGCCTCGACCATATATTTTACCGTCAGATATCTCGCCTGAGATGGGGTCACTTTTCCAATCAGCTACATCCCCTATTCGCACAGTATCTGTATGTGCCATAATCATTAGTTCATCCTTATCCTCGATACCTTTATATCTGGATACAACATTGTATCTTTTTTCTAAATTTTTTCCTTGAATATAATCAGGGTGCTTATCAAATCCGTCTATATCCATTGGAGAAAAGATATCATTATCCAGACCTATACTTTCACAATATTTGTATATATACTTGGCACATTTTTCTTCATTTCCATTAGTTCCAAAGTTTTCAGAATTAATTTTTATAAGTTCTGAAAGCAGACAAAACAATTCTTCTTTTTTCTCTTCAATTAACGAATATACTTTACTTCTTTCCATTTAACTCCCTCTTTCTTGTATATAAATTTTTGAAGTTTTTGTAATAGTTCATGTCGAGTCAAGCAAAAACATTTTCCATCAACACAAATCTGTTTTTTGTATATCTTTATTGCTAAAATTATACCTTAAAATCCCTTTAAAGTCAATCAATATGGCGTTTTTTTATTAAAAACCTTGACAGTTTTTAAAATTTTTATTATTATAATAAAGTAACTAATTTTATGTCATAGACTTTACAGAATGGAGAAAACTATTATGAGAATGTCAAATTTATTTTTAAGTACGCTCCGCGAAGTTCCCTCTGAGGCTGAAACAATAAGCCATCAGCTTATGCTCCGTGCAGGAATTATAAGAAAGCTTGCAGCAGGCGTTTATTCTTACCTGCCACTTGGTCTTCGCGTGCTTAAAAAAGTTGAAAATATAGTTCGTGAAGAAATGGATAATGCAGGTGCTCAGGAGCTTTTAATGTCAGCACTACTCCCTGCTGAATCATATCAGGCATCAGGAAGATGGGATGTTTTCGGTGAAAATATGTTCCGTTTAAAAGACAGAAACAACCGTGATTTCTGCTTAGGACCTACTCACGAAGAAATCTTTACAGAAACAGTAAAAGCCTCTTTAAAATCATACCGTCAGCTTCCCGTAACTCTCTATCAGATTCAGAATAAGTATCGTGACGAAAGCCGTCCGCGTTTTGGTATCATTCGTTCAAGAGAGTTTTTAATGAAAGACGCATACAGCTTTGACAGAACATGGGAAGGCTTAGATGAGTCATACAAAAAAATGTATGACGCATACTGCAAAATCTTTGACCGCTTAGAGCTCGACTACATTGTTGTTGATGCAGACTCGGGTGCTATGGGTGGTTCTGGTTCTCAGGAATTCATGGTAAAATCTGAGGTTGGTGAAGATACTATCGCTTACTGCCCCGTTTGCCACTATGCAGGAAATGTTGAAAAATCAGAATGTATCTACGAAGAAGTTGCAAAAGAAGAAGCAAAAGAAATAGAAAAAATACATACACCAGATGTTAAAACAATTGATGAACTTTGCGGATTCTTAAAATGCGACAGCACAAAATTCGTAAAAACTTTAATTTATGCAGCAGGCGAAAAGGTTGTTGCTGTCATGGTACGCGGTGACCGTGAGGTCAATGAAGTTAAGCTTGCAAACTACTTAGGCGTTAACGGTGACGATTTAGGTATGGCTGCTCCCAACGTTGTTTGCGAGGTTACAGGCGCAAAGGTTGGTTTTGCAGGTCCTGTAGGAATAAAAGTTCCTGTAATTATGGATAAAGAAGTTTCGTATATGTCAAACTTCATCGTTGGTGCAAACGAAACAGACTATCATTTAATAAATGTTAACACAAAGGATTTCGAGGCTGAAGTTACTGATATAAGAACAATTGTTGAAGGTGACCCCTGCCCCATTTGTAAAAAACCCATTTCTACAACTCAGGGTATTGAGGTTGGACACATTTTCAAACTCGGCACGAAGTACACCGATGCATTAGACTGCACATATTTAGACGAAAACGGCGTTCCTCAGACAATTATTATGGGTTGCTACGGTATCGGTGTAAGCCGTACAATTGCTGCTGCAATCGAACAGAACAGTGACGAAAACGGTATTGTATGGCCTTTGGCTATTGCTCCCTACCAAGTTAGCGTTATTCCCGTAAATGTAAAAGACGAAGCGCAGAAAAATATGGCAGAAGAAATTTATAAAAAGCTTAAAGAAAACGGAATTGAGGCTTTAATCGACGACCGCGAAGAGCGTGCAGGCGTTAAATTTAAAGATGCTGACTTAATCGGTATTCCCGTTAAAATCACAGTCGGCAAAAAAGCAGCTGACGGAATTTGTGAATTTAAGTTAAGAACTGTCACTGATGCCTGCGATTTAACTCCCGATGAAGCAATTATTAAAGCTACTGAATATATTAAGAATAATTTGAAATAATAAGAGTGTAATCTTTACATTAGGAGAAGAAAAAATGAAAAAAATTATAGTTTTATGTTTATCACTTTTACTTGCAGTTTCACTTTTTGCAGCATGTGGAGAAAACAATAACGGTACAAACAACGCTCAAGACACCGACAAACCTATGCAGAGCGCAACACCTACTGACAGTGCTGCAGACAACCCCGAAGATAACGACACATCAAACGATGTTCAGGAAGGCATTGACAAGGTTAAGGATTCAGCAAAAGACCTTAAAGACAATATGGTTGGAGATACACAGAATTCACTTCCTGATATTTCAGAAAACAAAAATGTTGTAGAAGATAAAAATGCGCCCAAAATCTTTATGATTGAGGGCGCCGAATCAAACACCGACAGCATTACATACCATCTTAAAGGTTGCAAAACCTGTGAGGGCAAAGATGTTACTGAAATCCCCTGGGAAATGGCACAGATGATTGGTTTCTGGCAGTGTCCTGAATGCAACCCTCCAAGATACGAAGGTTATAAAAACGCAAAATAAAGGGTTTGGTAATATTATTAAGCGGTGTTTGTTTATACTTTTAATATCAGTTATGCTTTGCTCCTGCGGGCAAAACACAAACGACGCAGGCGCAAATGCAATAGTTCATGTTGAAAACGACGAATTTTTAGACCTTTGCATTTACAACACCGACACTTTAAATCCGCTTAAAACCTCGGCGAGACATAACGCCGAGGTTCTTTCTTTATTATATGATTCTTTGTTTTCTGTAACTCAAAATTTTGAGGCAATTCCTGATATTTGTGAAAGCTATACAGTATCTCAAAATGGTCTTGTTTACAGCTTTAAAATACGAAAAAATGTAAAGTTCCAAAATGGTAAAGAGCTTACCCCTAAAGATGTTTCAAAATCTATAAATACGATTATTTCATCAGACGGATATTACAAAAAGCGTCTTTATATGATTAAAGACTATGCTTTTTCCAACACGCACGTGAGGATATCACTTAACCGCCCTGTCGAAAACTTTTGTGCATTGCTCGACTTTCCTATTTTATATAACGGTGGTGAAATGAGCGATGAAAAGAATATTCTATCCTCTATCCCGTCAGGAAGCGGAATATATTCAGTTACAGATTATTCTGTCAACAAAAAAATTACCCTTTCGGTAAACAAAAATCATCACAGCGGGCATATGCCGTATATCGAGAAAATTAACATTAACATTGTGCCAGACAGAAAAACTATAATTTCTATGCTTGAGGCAGGCCAAATTGATATGATTTGCGGATATGCGGTAGGTTTAGACAGCTACACGCCTGCAAAAAGCCTTTCATACAAAGAGTATAACGACACGAATTTGGTTTTTGTTGGCATAAATACAGATGACAAAGTAACATATTCTTCCGATTTCAGAGCATATCTTAAAAGCTTGCTCTCAAAAATAGATTTTTCCGATATTCCATATGCTGAAGATGCTGAAAACCTTGTTGTAAAAAGCAAGATTGACAGTGAAAAAACCTCATTTGAGCTTTTAGTTAACAAAGACAATCCCAAAAAAGTTTATCTTGCAGAAAAAATAAAAAGTTCTCTAATCAATTCAAATATAAACATCAAAATACGCGCCTTTGGTTTTGAAAAATATAAAGAAAAAATTAAGTCATCGGATTACGGGCTTTTTTTGGGTGAAACAATGCTTTTACCCAACTTTGATACCGAGGATTTAAAGCATATTGTTCCTTTTTCTGAATCTTCGGATATTCCGATTGCAAACCTTTACTTTAAAAATGGCGTTTTACTGTATCAAAACTTTTTGGAAGTATTTGAAATTCAAACCTTAAATCCTTACAAAAATATTATTTACTGTCAATATCATAATTGACTTTTCTGGTAGTTTATTGTATAATTATATTTGTGAATTTTTACTAACTCAGAAAGGTAAATACTATGATAAAAAAATCACTTTGCTTAATAATTTCACTCATTATGATATTAAGCCATACATCAATTTTTGCAGAGAAGAAAGTTTTAAGCGATAATATAACCTACAGAACAGATAATTCTGTTTTATACATTGAGGGCTCAGGCGATATGGTTTTATCCTATGACTACATTCCTGAAATCCCTTGGTACGATATTCGAAACGATTTCGATACATTAATTATTGGTGAAGGCATCACATCAATTGCAGAAGGTGCTTTTTCATCCTTTTCGAACTTAAAAACAATAAAGTTTCCTGAAACGCTCAAAAAAATCAGTCACAGTGCATTTATTTCATGCACATCTTTAGAAAATGTTACCTTTCCAAACCGTTTAACAAGTATTGAGGGCGGAGCTTTCGCAGGTTGCGAAAGCCTAAAAAGCATTACGATTCCCGGAAGCCTTGATTTTATAAGCAGCGACGTTTTCTTTAACTGCTTTAATTTGACAATTACGGGTATCGAAGGCTCTTATGCTGAAAAATACGCAATTGAGAGAAACATTCCCTTTGATGCGTCTTTACCTTCACCATCTGAGATAATGGTAAAGCTAAACGGTGAATTTTTGTTCTTTGACCAACCGCCCGTAATCATGGATGACAGAACGTTGGTTCCCTTCAGAACTATATTTGAATCAATGGGTGCAACAGTTGAATGGGTTGCAGCTGAAAGAAAAGTTTTGGCAAAACGCAATGACATCGAGATTTCGCTTATTATTGACGGAAATATTTTAAACAAAAACGGTGAAGAAATAACAATTGATGCTCCTGCAAAAATTGTAAATGACAGAACAATGGTTCCTGCCCGTGCTGTTTCAGAGGCACTTGGCGCCATGGTTGACTGGGACCCTGTTACACGCACAGTTATTATTGACGATTAATTTAAAAAATTAAAATACATATAAAAACGGAGGTAATTTAAAATGGCAAAAAGCAGATTAATAGGCGATTATCCGGTTATTGGTATTCGCCCCACAATCGACGGACGCCGCGGTCCTTTAAAGGTTCGTGAGTCTTTGGAAGAACAAACAATGGGTATGGCAAAGGCTGCCGCAAAATTGTTTGAGGAAAACCTTAAATATTCAAACGGCGAACCCGTTAAAGTTGTTATTGCCGACACAACAATCGGCCGTGTTGCAGAAGCTGCTGCTTGTGAAGACAAATTCAGAAAAGCAGGCGTTTCTATAACGCTTACCGTTACACCCTGCTGGTGCTACGGCTCAGAAACAATGGATATGAACCCCGAAACAATCAAAGGCGTTTGGGGCTTAAATGCAACAGAAAGACCCGGTGCAGTTTACCTTGCATCAGTTTTGGCAACCCACGCTCAGAAAGGTCTTCCTGCATTTGGTATTTACGGTCACGATGTTGTTGACGCTGACGATGCTACAATCGGCGACGACATTAAAGAAAAATTATTAAGATTCGGCCGTGCCGCTGTTGCTGCAGCTACAATGCGTGGCAAATCATACCTCCAGATTGGTTCAATTTGTATGGGTATTGGCGGCTCTGTTATCGACTCTGATTTCTTAGAATCATACCTTGGCTTAAGAGTTGAATCTGTTGACGAGGTAGAAATCATCAGAAGAATGTCCGAGGGTATTTACGACGAGGCTGAGTATCAGAAAGCTTTAGCTTGGGCTAAAGAAAAATGCATCATCGGCTTCGACAAAAACCCCGACTCAGTTAGAAAGAGCGACGAAGTTAAAGAAGAACAGTTCGAGTTCGTTGTTAAAATGGCAGTTATTATCAAGGATATGATGAACGGAAACGCAAATCTTCCTGAAGGCTGCGAAGAAGAAGCAGTTGGTCACAACGCAATCGCTGCAGGATTCCAGGGTCAGCGACAGTGGACAGACTTTTATCCCAACGGCGACTTTGCCGAGGCTGTTTTAAATACATCATTTGACTGGAACGGTGCAAGAGAGCCTTACATCTTAGCTACAGAAAATGACGTTTTAAACGGTATCAGTATGCTCTTTATGAAACTCTTAACAAACAGAGCTCAGATGTTTGCCGACGTTCGTACATACTGGAGCGGTGACGCAATCAAAAGAGTTACAGGATACGATATTGAAGGCTGTGCAAAAGAGGCTGACGGTGTTATCCATCTTATAAACTCAGGTGCTTGCTGTTTAGATGCCTGCGGTGAAGTTACCGACGAAAACGGCAACGCTGTTATGAAGCCATGGTATGAAATGACACAGGCAGACCAGGATAAAGTTATGGCAGCTACAACATGGAACGCAGCCGACAATGGTTACTTCCGTGGGGGCGGTTTCTCGTCAAGATTTGAAACAAAAGCTACAATGCCTGCTACAATGATTAGACTTAACCTTGTTAAAGGTTTAGGTCCTGTTATGCAGATCGCTGAAGGCTGGACAGTTGGTCTTCCCGCTGAAGTTTCAGATACCCTCTGGAAGAGAACAGACTACACATGGCCCTGCACATGGTTTGCTCCAAGATGTGACGGAAAAGAAGGAAGCCCCTTTAAAACAGCTTACGAGGTTATGAACAACTGGGGTGCTAACCACGGTGCTATCTCTTACGGACACATCGGTGCTGATTTAATCACACTCTGCTCTATCTTAAGAATCCCTGTATGTATGCACAACGTTCCCACAGAGGACATTTTCAGACCCAAAGCTTGGGATGCTTTCGGTATGGATAAAGAATCTGCAGATTACAGAGCTTGTAAGACATATGGTCCTATGTATAAATAATACATAATATAAACGGCTAAGCAAAATTGCTTAGCCGTTCTCTTTTAATATTCATCTTTAACTGCCTCAAGTTTGCTTACTGAAACTTCGTAAGCTGTTTTTGTTACAGTTTCTTCTTCCGAGATTTTCTTCTGGTATTCTCTCGACTGCATTCTTCCCCAGATTTTTATGTTTGCACCTACCTCTAAAGTGTTTACAAATTTTGCATTTCTTCCCCAGGCTATGCAGGGTATGTAGTCGGATTTATTATATGCGCGGTTTACAGCCACTAAAACATCCGCTATTTCCCGACCAAAAGGTGTTACCCTATACACAACAGGTTTACATATATATCCGTTTAAATAGACCTCATTTTCGCATTTTTCACATTCGTCGGAAAGTCTTATATCCTTTGCAAAAAGCGTTAGGATTAACTTACTCCCCTCACCCGAATAGTTGTTATATGACCTGAATTGACCTGTTACTTCAATTTTTGTTCCAAGCTCAAGCTCCATATCGGAAATAATTCGTTCAGACACGGTTACAATAATGAAGTCTTTATTATCGGACAGTCTGTCAGACATTATATGAAATCTATAAAACCCTTCCGTATGTACCTCGTGGCTAAAGCTCAAGTCGCTCGCCACATATCCTATAATTCTTGCCTCGTTATCCTCTGCACAGTTTAACATACCGTATTTCTCCCTTCAAGTAAATGATATACGGTATATTATATGGGGATTTCTTTAAATTAGAACTTAATTTTCATTTGCAATTTTTGAAAGCTCATAAAGCTTATTTAAAGCCTCGATAGGCGTTAAAGTTGTTACGTCAAGTTTTGAAAGCTCGTCTTTAAGTTTTGTTTCCGCAAGGTCTGCAAAACCTATCTGACCGCCGTTATCTTCATGGGCTTTTGTTTCGTGTATACTTTCTGTATCTGTTTCTTTTTTGTCAATGGATGAAAGTATTTCCTTCGCCCTTGAAATCACTTCTTTTGGAAGGCCTGCCAAAGCACTAACCTCAATACCATAGCTTTCATCTGCCCCGCCTTTTATAATTCTTCGGAGGAATATAATGTCATCACCGCGTTTTTTACAAGCAATGCAGTAATTCTTAACTCCGTCAAGCTTGTTTTCCAAAACCGTCAGTTCGTGGTAATGAGTTGCAAAAAGCGTTCTTGCACCGATTTTTTTCTTGTTTGCAATAAACTCAGAAACCGCCCAAGCGATAGACAATCCGTCATATGTACTTGTACCTCTGCCTATTTCATCTAAGATTAAAAGGCTCTTGCTTGTGGCATTTTTTAGTATCTGGGCAACCTCTGTCATTTCCACCATAAATGTACTCTGACCTGCTGACAAATCGTCTGATGCTCCAACACGGGTAAAAATTTTATCGCATATACCAATCTGCGCACTTTCTGCAGGAACAAAGCTTCCCATTTGTGCCATTAAAACAATTACAGCCGTCTGCCTCATATACGTTGATTTACCTGCCATATTAGGACCTGTAATTATTATCATTCTGTTATCTTTACAGTCAAGGCTTGTATCATTTGGAACGAACAGCGAATCGTCAAGCATTTTTTCAACAACAGGATGTCTTCCGTTTTTGATTTCAATTTTATCAGATGTGTCAACTATGGGCATTGTATAGTTATTCTTTGCCGCAACCTCTGCTAAAGCTGATAAAACATCTAAATAAGCTACTACCGTTGCCGTCTGCTGAATTCTTGATGCCGCCTCTGCCACAGTTTCACGAATCTTACAGAAAATTTCATACTCTCTTGCCTTTAAAAATTCCGACGCTCCCAAAACCTTCGTCTCAAGCTCTTTTAACTCCTCTGTTATATAACGCTCACCATTTGCCAAGGTCTGTTTTCTTATGTAGTGGTCAGGAACGCTTTCTTTATAGCTTTGAGAAACTTCGATATAGTAACCAAAAACCCTGTTATAGCCTGTTCTCAAGGTTTTAATTCCCGTAGCTTCTCTTTCCCTTGCTTCAATTTCTGCGATGGAGTCCTGCCCGTTTTTCTGATAGTGACGGTATTCGTCAACCTCTTTGTCGTAGCCGTCTTTTAAAATACCGCCCTCTTTAATTGTTATAGGCGTTTCTTCATCAGTTATAGCCGCATCAATAAGCTCTGTTATATCAGAAAGCACATCAATCTTTGAATAAAGATTTTTAAAAAGCGGCGCGTTAAGCTGTGACATTATCCTTTCAACTTTGGGAATATGTGAAAGCGAAAGCTTTAAAGATATCATATCCTTAGGAGTTGCATTTTTGCAGGAAATCTTACCTAAAAGCCTCTCAATATCGTATATTTTATTCAAAACATCACGGGTTTCTTCGCGAATATCGCTATTTTCAAAAAGCTCCGACACTGCGTAAAGTCTTTTCGTGATTTCGGCGGCGTTAACAAGAGGTTTTTCGACAATTGACCTCATAAGTCTTCCGCCCATTGCGGTTTTTGTTTTATCTAAAACCCACAAAAGCGAGCCGACCTTGCTTTTGCTTCTCATGGTTTCGTCAATTTCCAAATTTCGTCTTGTGAAAATGTCGATATCCATATATTCGTTTTCGCTATAGCTCGACACTTTTTTCATATGACCTATTTCCATTCTCTGAGTGTCCTCAAAGTGCATTAAAATCATACCAATAGCGTTAACTGTAAAGTAGTTTTCAGGAAGATTAAGCTCGGCTATCCCATCAACACCAAACCATTTTCTTATTAAATTTTCAGAGGATGCGTGAACAGGCTCAGCCTTTATCATTTCAACAGCCGCAGAAAAGCGGTATTTTAATTCATCACGAACCTTTGAATTTTTAAACACCGTATTGTTTATCAAAATTTCCGTGGGGCTGTATCGCGCAATTTCATCTACAAGTCTTTGCTTTCCGTGAACATTGGTTGCATAGATTTCACCTGTGGTAAGGTCGGAAAATGCAACGCCGAAAATTTCTTCATCGCCGTAAACCGCACATAAAAAGTTATTCTTTTTTTCGTCTAATGTTTTAGAATCAATAACTGTTCCGGGAGTTACAATACGAACAACATCACGCTTAACAATACCCTTTGCCGTTGCAGGGTCTTCGAGTTGCTCGCATATTGCGACCTTATAGCCTTTTGAAATAAGCTTATCAATGTAGCCATCTGCCGCATGATATGGCACTCCACACATTGGTATATCCTCTGTTTTTGAACGGCTCGTAAGCGCTATTTCAAGCTCTCTTGATGCCAAGATTGCATCATCAAAGAACATTTCATAAAAGTCTCCCATTCTGTAAAACAAAATGGCATCTTTATAATTTTCTTTAACGTCTAAATACTGACGTGTCATAGGTGTCATAAAAAACGCCCTCCTATTTCTTAGTGGCATCCTCCGCAGGAGCTGCAATTACCTGAGCAACCGCCCTCTGATGCCAGGTTCTGCTCTTCACCCTGAATACAGAACGAAATTATAGAGTTAACTTTTGTTATGATATTGTTAAAGTTTGATTTTGCCTCTAAATATTCTCTTACGGTTTTGTTTCCCATAAGCTTGTCCATACTTTTTTTCATTTCTTCCTGGAAAAACTTTAAGTTTTCAGGAGTCATTTCCATTTCTTTTGCCTTAACTGTAAGGCTTGCACGCTCTGCTTCGTAATCCTTCATAAGATTTTGCGCGTTTTCATCTTCATAAAAGATTTTTTCCATTTCGCGAAATGTTTTTGTTTCTTCAGAGTCTGCTATTTTCTGTCCTAATTCCTGTGCTAAATCAAGTATTTCTTTCATTTTTATCGCCTTTCTTTAAACACGCTCACCCATTAGTGACCATGTACTTATTTTTGTTATTTTAACGTTTATAAAGTCGCCTTCTGTGAGCGCTTCATCTTTAGGAAAGTTTACAATTTTTCCTCCGCTTGTTCTTCCGCACATCATCAAATCGTTGGTCTTACTTATTCCCTCAACCATAATTTCACAAACTTTTCCGTCGTAGGTTTCGTTTATTTCCCTTGAAATTTTATTCTGAACATCTAATAGCTCATCAAAATTTTCGTGCTTAACTTTTTCGGGAACCTGGTCTTCCATTCTTGCCGCAGGAGTTCCCTCGCGTTTTGAGTATATAAATGAGAACACGCTGTCAAAACGCACACGATTTAAAACGTCAATCGTTTCTAAGAAATCTTCTTTTGTTTCGGTTGGAAATCCAACAATAATGTCTGTGGTAAAAACAGCGTCGGGCATCACATTTCTTATTTTTTCAACCAAAGCTATATATTCTTCTTTAGTATAACCGCGATTCATCATTTTAAGTATTCTGTCACTTCCTGCCTGAAAAGGAAGATGAATCTGGTCACAAAGTTTTGAAAGACTCGGAAGCGTGTCAATAAGTTTATCAGTCATATCCTTGGGGTGCGACGTCATAAACCTTATTCTTTTTATGCCCTCCACTTTATCAGCCATAAGCAAAAGGTCTGCGAAATCTATGTCACGGTCTAAGTCCTTGCCGTAAGAATTTACATTCTGCCCAAGCAAAGTTATTTCCTTTACTCCCGATTTTGCAAGCTCTCTAATTTCTGCCATTATGTTTTCAGGCTCACGGCTTCTTTCTCTGCCCCTGACATAAGGCACTATACAGTATGAGCAGAAGTTATTACACCCATACATAATTGAAACCCAGGCAGATGCCTTACTTTCGCGGTAAACAGGAATATCCTCCGCTATTCTTCCCTCGCTTTCAATATGGCTTATCACACGTTCATTTTTGCAAATCGCTTTGTACACAATTTCGGGGAAAGAATATAGCGAGTGCGTTCCAAAAACTATGGACACGTGCTTATATTTTGATTTTATTTTCTTTATCATGTGCTCCTGTTGCATCATACAACCGCATATGCCGATAATTAAATCCTCACGTTTTGCCTTTAGGTGTTTTAGCGCGCCGATGTTACCTAAAACGCGCATTTCAGCACCCTCACGCACGGCGCAGGTGTTAAATAGTATAAGGTCAGCTTCCTCACGGCTGTCTGTAAAGGTATACCCCATTTCTGAAAGCATACCCTTAATTCTTTCAGAATCGTTTTCGTTTTGCTGACATCCATAGGTTTCAATAAGTGCCTTAGGTGTTTTTCCTTTTTCAGAAAACATTTCCCTTACTTTTTGCGAAAACTCTTTCTGTATTTTTATTTCATCTTCCGAAAGAAGAACTTGTTTTCTATCCATTATAGTTTTCTCCTTTTTAAACCATAAAACTCTGCATTACATAGTAAACCAAAGGTAAAGTTATTAAACTCAATAGCGTTGAAAAGAATATGTATTCAGCAGCATACTTTTCATCAGACCCAGCTTCCATAGCCACTATTGATGTAACTGTCTGTGCAGGCATTGCAATTTCTAAAACAACTGCACCTATCACTAAAGAACTTACACCTAAGTTTACGAAAATAAAAGCTACAGCCATAGGCACAATTACCATTTTAATAAGTACAGGTGAAAGCATTGATACTCGTTTGTAAAGATGCTTTATGTCAATTTGCGAAAGCGTCATACCTATAAAAATCATGGAAAGATAGGTTGTTGTTTCACCAATTCCTGTAAAAGATTCATTTATAACAGGTGGAAGCTTAAAGCCCAGAAAAAGCAGAATTGTTCCCAATATAATCGAAATTGTGGTTGGATTTAAAAGCTTTTTATATACCTTTTCAGTTTTATTTTTGTTTGCACTTCGGTTAACAAGATAAATCCCCAAAGTCCAGAAAATAATATCATTAACCATACCATAAACAATGGCAAAAAATCTTGCCTCCGCTCCAAAAACAGCACCAACCAAAGGATAGCCTAAAAAAGCAACATTTCCGCTGGCGCTTAAAACTGCATGAAGTGTTTTTGTGGGCTCCTTTAAGCCGAATACCTTTGCTGTTAACAATCCCAGAAAATATAATACCGTCACAACAACTATGCAAGAAGCTGCGGCAATTAGTGCTCCAATGGCAAGCTCGCTTGAAAGTTCCCTCGACAAAAGCGATGTTAGAACTAACAGTGGCAAGGTAATATTTACAATTATCTTTGATATCGACTGTCGTATATTCTCGCCAAGATAGCCTGTTTTTGCGGCTATAAAGCCTATGAATATAGCTATAAACAGTTTGATTATAGGATTTAATATAACATTTATATCCATAGGATTCCTCTATTCTAAAAAGTATGTTGCTTCCATATCTGCAGTGCTCAGCGCAAACGCAAGCGGATATTTTTCAAATGCCGCGCCAACATTATTTTGTGGCTCCGAGCCTGAAAAACCCATATGATAGCGTATTGCAAAGGCTTCTTCACGGGTTAATTTCATAAAGCCCGAAATAATATAAACGCTTTTTTCACCGTGACCATAGGGTAAATCATCTGAATACTCAAAAGCTGGAACTGTCTGCCAAACTCCGTTTTTATCCTTTACGTTTCTTGTGCCTTTCTGATAGCAGTTCACCTTACATAAATCATGAAGAAGCGAAACAATAGCAATAGATTCTTCAGAACAGGAAATGTTATATTGCTCTTTTACTCTGTCGCGGTTTAGATAGTCATACAAGCAATAATAAACGTTTAGTGAGTGCTCTAAAAGACCGCCCTCATAGGAGCCGTGAAAGCGTGTACTTGCAGGGGCAGTAAAAAAGTCGCTTTGTGGAGAATCTAAATACTCCAGTAATTTATCTGCACCCTCTCTTGTTATTCTTGATTGATAAAGGCTTATAAATTCTTCTTTTTTAGTCAAGGTTGTTCCCCTCTTTCTATTTTGCGTTAACTTCTATATATTCGTCATAGATTTTTGAGTAAAGAAGCTTCTGACTTTTATAAAGTCCGTAATTTCCCGACATCATAAAGCTTATGCAGCAGGCTAAAGCGTAAATTAAAATATTGTTTGCGCCAAAAACCTCTAAAGCCAGCATAACTGATGCTATGGGACAGTTTACCGCACCGCAGAAAAGTGCCACAAAACCGATTGATGCTCCAAAACCTGCATCAAGCCCTAAAAGCTGTGCCAAAACGCATCCAAAGGTTGAGCCTACAAAAAACGCAGGCACAATTTCTCCACCACGAAATCCCGCAGCTATTGTGATTGCCGTAAAAAGTATTTTAAGGATAAATGCGTAGGGTTTTGCATTTGCGTTCATTGCCTCTGTTATAACGTTCATCCCTGCACCGTTATAATCCTGATTTCCCACGACCAAAGTCAACAAAAGAATAAGTACGCCGCCTGCAAAAATTCTTGCGAAGCTGTTTTTTATATAGGTTTCCATAAGGTGTTCGCATTTTTTAATAGACATACAAAACAGTATGCTCACTAACGCGCAAAGGACTGCCAAAACTATTACCTTTAACACAAAATCAGGCTCTATTTCAAACGCAGGAAAAATATTATAGGAAATGGGTTTTGCACCTAAAGATGTTGATGTTTTAAAGGCAACTAACGCAGACATTACGCTGGGAACTAATGCAGCGTAGTGAAACGCACCTACTAAGCACACCTCCACCGCAAAAATTGCAGCCGTTAATGGCGTTCCGAAAAGAGCCGAAAACACTGCAGACATTCCTGACATAACAATTATGTGAAGGTCGCTTTTGGAAAGCTTAAAGCATTTTCCTATGTTGTATCCCAAACTTCCGCCAAGCTGAAGGGCTGCGCCTTCTCTTCCCGCAGAGCCGCCTAAAAGGTGGGTTAACACTGTGCTTACAAAAATCATGGGCGACATAACAAGCGGAACCTTTTCTTCCGTTTGAACAGCCTCTAAAACACGATTTGTGCTGATACTGCCCATTGATTTAAAAATGTGGTATATGCCTGCAATAATGAGCCCCCCAACGGGCAAGAAATAAATAATCCAGTTGTTTTTTTCACGAAAGTGGGTTGCGATATCTATGCTTTCGTGAAAAACATATCCTATAACGCCGCCAATTAAACCTACAAAAACGGCAATTATTATCCATTTTATAAAAACTTTTAAATAAGTTACTGAATTTAAAAACAAGCTTTTTGCTGATTCCAATTTTATTATCCCCTATTCGTTTTTCGTTTAAATTCGTATCTTGCTCAGGTTAAAACTCCCCGAATATATCCCACGGTGTTTCACAAGGTGGATTTTTCGATATACTTAAGCCACAGGTGCTTATTCTGAAAGAATAAAGACCGATGGAGCAATCTTCCCTGCTGCCGTATTTTTTGTCGCCCAAAAGCGGATGCTTCCGGCTTGCAAACTGAACCCTTATCTGATGACTTCTTCCTGTTTGCAGTTCGACCAGAACTAAAGAACAGATTTTACCGTTGAAAATTCCCTTTGAAAGAACCTTATATGTAAGTATAGCTTTTTTTACACCTTTTCTTTCTTTTTTAACTACAAAGCTCTTGTTTTTAGAAGAATCTTTAAATAACAGATCTTCCATTACGCCTTCTGGCTCGGAAAATTCTCCCTCACATGCTACAAGATATTCTTTTTTAAAATCTTTATTTTCTGCAATTTTTCTGCTTATGCTTGCGGCTGTTTCTTTGTTTTTTACATATACCATTACACCGCTTACAGGTTTATCTAAACGATGTAGCGTATAAATTTCACTGTTAAGCTGATTTTTTAGTTTTGATGCCATTTGTTCTTCAGAATCTATCCCTGCCGGCTTAATGCAAAAAACTTTGCCAGCATCTTCATATAAAATTTCTATCATAAAATTCCCCCGTTATAAAGACTGTATAATCTAGATGCCAATGTTTTTAGCATCAGGCTCGTGTCAAGCAGAGCAGCAAAATCATACATTAACTGTATAGTCCTTTTTAAATCCATGCGCCCCATAAATTTGCCATTTACCTACACCAAGTCTTTGCATAATGGCCCTTCGTTCTTCAGCACAAAGCTCGGGGTTGGTATCAACAGATGTCATTAGTATAGGAGCATATTGGTTGTATTCTGCCTGTTCCTGTGTTAATCCGTGGACATTAATATAAATATCCCCGGTAATTGCAATATGATTTCGATAGTCAATAAGAACTATTTCTCCGGGAAGATGTCCGCCCT
Source organism: Congzhengia sp. (assembly GCA_045580665.1). Classification (GTDB taxonomy): domain Bacteria; phylum Bacillota; class Clostridia; order UBA1381; family UBA9506; genus Congzhengia. The sequence continues at coordinate 34,965 of JAZNOF010000004.1, read as the reverse complement.
GACCCTCATAAACCTCAAAATGAAGTTCTCCAAAATCGAAAAAGCCAATTTGAGTTAGAGGTTCTTCAGGATTTTCTACATCATCCCACAACACTGTGACCTTATCGGGATTTACCGTTTTATATGAGGTAAGTAACTTGCAAATATTAATATACGGTTTGTGCAGGGAATTTTCTTCCCTGTACCCGTTTTTCCCATTATGTTCTTTGTTTAAGCACATTGCGGTTTTATGACTGGCAATAACCTCGTCAAACAGTGGCAACAGTCCACAATGGTCAACATCGGCATGCGTTATAAGTATTGTTTTTTTAATTTCATTAAATTCAGGTATAATTTCCTTCAATACGCTTAGCATTTCTTCTTTATAGCAAGCATAACCGCTGTCTATAAACAAATATTTTCTATCGCTGTTTATAATAATTGTATTACTTCCGCAGGGAGGTTCTATCAATATTATCTCGGTTTTTTCGGTGATTTTGTGTTTAGTTATACGTGGAGAAAAATTACTTCCCTTTGAAGCACCAAGTAATTCTGCAAATTTGCTGATACTGTCAAAGGTGCGATATGGAGATAACCCCTGTTCGTCCAATGTCTGCATAGCAAGATTTACATGTACTAAAAGTTCTTTGCTTATATCGTCACTTAAACCCATAATTTGAGCCAGACCCATAACATATGTATTGTAAAAAATACTGTTATCATAAACCTTCTCTGAGCTGTTATAGTCTATCATTCGAACTTTACATATTTTTTTAACTTCCTTCAAAAATTCAGATATTTTTTGCGAATCATCAACATACAAACCCATCTTAAAATACTGATAATTTGTTCCATTCTCTTGCGAACTTATATATGAGATATTAAAATTGAATCTGTCAATAAGGGTCAAAACATCCGTAACACTTCCCGGAACATCTTTAAGACAGAACTCCAATAAAACAATGCTTGTTTTTGAGTTATTATTTTGAAGATAACCAATCTTTTCAAGTTCGCTATCTGCTTTTTTCAGTTGTTCCTCAGTTCCTTCTGCATCTATAAATAACATATGCGAATCTACAGCTTTATTGTAACTTACACGAGTAATGTTAATTCCTAATGCCGAAAAGCACTTACTCGCTTTTAAAAATGCACCAATACGATTTGGCATTGATGTTATATATGTTTTTTTCATTCATCTTCCTCGCTTTCGTCAAATTTCGACATTCTTACTATATTCGTGTCAAATCAGGAAAAAACCATATTTCAATTCTGTTATCGTGTAAAAAATCTATCCCTGATGCAAAACTTCGGAATAACATAAGCATCTGGGCGCAATAAAACCATTAGTTTTTTCAAATTTTGAAACTGTAACTCCCCATGTGTATGTTGAAACGAAGCCCACATTATATGAAGCGGTATGTGTAACAAACAGAAAATCATTTAGTTATTTTCATTCTGTCAAATATAAACCCCGAAAGGACAACTGCCAATACTCCCGATATAAGCTTTCCAACTATCACAGGCGCAATGAATGAGCTATCAAAAGCCATGGTGAATGCAAGATGGCCTGCAAATGTAAACGCTGCCGATACGGAAAAAGCAGAATTCATCATAACCCCTTTTTTGTCCATTTTGTCCATTATCCCAAAGGTGGTCATGCTTGTAGCAAGCGATGAAATAAAGCCTACTGCAGAAATTTCGTTAATTCCAATAAGACCGCTTATTTTTTTAAGAGGTCTTGACAGAACTTTTGAAATAACAAACATAAGCGGGAAGGCGCCTGTCATTACAATACTTGCATTAAGGCATATACGGGCGCCTTCTTCTATGGTTTCAAGCCCTTTTACAATTTCCTTGCCTGTTAAAAAACGAACGATACCTATTGAAAGACCTATTGTTATAATTATCTTTATAAAATACCCAAATCCGCTGAATATTTTCACGCAAACATCAGGAAACCAAATCAAGCCAAATGCTATTATTGCAGAAAAAATCACAAGTGGAAATAAGTTTATAACAAGGGATATAAATGGTATTCTGCATACGATGCCCGATATTAAACAACCAACGGGAATTGTGGTAATGCCGCACAAAAGCCCCATTAAAAGTTCTTTATGGTTTTCTTTTCCAACCATTCCGAGAGCAACAGGAATTGTAAACGATATGGTGCATCCCATCATAGACGACACAACTAAAGCGTTATATAAACCCATGTGTTCATCATTTGCCACTTCAACCGCCAAAGATGCGCCGCCCATATCATTTGCAAACAGCGATGCAGGTATAATCGACGGCTCGATATGTAACGTATTCGAAAAAAAGTCAAACACAGGTTTTAAAACGTCTGCAATAAACGGCGCGATTATTATCATACCTATCATCGAAAGCGCCATGCTTCCAAACAGAATAAAACCGTTTTCAAATTCTTTTCCCAAGCCAAAGCGATTGTTTAAAATACGGTCTACCGCGCCAAGAATGGAAAAAACCAAAATAATATATGTCAAAATGTTCATTAAAGCCTCCCATTACAGCTCAACAGGCTCAAAGCCTTCTTTTGTTAAAATATATCGTTCCTTAAAGCCACATTTCTTTAAAAGCTCGGCTGAATACTCAAATTCGCAGTCGAGATTTTTCAAATCATGACAATCTGATGTTATGACTGCTCCAAAACCAAGTCTTTTTAACTCTTTTATCAAAAGCATTGACGGATAGGGTGTTTTTCTGTAGCCTCTTGCGATAGCACCTGTGTTCACTTCAAAAAAAGGAATTTTTCCTGCTAAAGCATTTGCAGCTTTTAACGCCGCATTTATATATTCGTCAGAATTTTCATCAAAAAACTTTACATTTTCACAGTGTTTTGTAACTAAATCAAAATGACCAACAATATCAAAATTACCATACTTCGGTAACTCCTCAAGAGCCTTATAATAGGCTTTTGCATACTCAATTCCGTTACAGCCGAAATGTTTGTCTATAACGCCTTTTACAACTTCGGCACTGCGGTCAAAACCAATATATTTACCGTCGCACAAAAGATAGTGAACAGAGCCTATAAGGTAGTCGTATCCCGACAGGTCTATTTCTGAATACATATCAACTTCAAGACCGCAAAAAATATCAATCTTGTTTTGATACTTTTCTTTGAGCATATTTATTTCTTTCTTGTAACTTTCAGTTCCCTCCTGCGACATGGAATGTTCAGGTGCATAATGCATATAGGAATGCCCTGAAAAGCCTATTGAAGAAAACCCGCTTTCTAAAGCTTTTATTATAATTTCTTCAGGGGTGTCTGCCCCGTCACAGTAATTTGTGTGAGTATGTAAATTCTGCAAATAATACATATAAATATATACCTCGTATCTGCGGTTGTATAGTATTTTGCGATGCTATTAATTGCATCAGTCATAAAATCAGCAAACGATTTAGATGCCACTTATTTCAAGGCACTATTCACCTAATTATAACCATACATCATAAGTATAACACATTTCTACACTTTTTTCAAAGGAAAAATACTAATAATTAAATATTTTTGACAATAAAATATAGCTGTGGTAAAATTATTTTTAAGGTGGTGAAATTTATGACCATTATCGAATTTTTTGACAAAGAAATGCTTGATAACATTATCGGCACTTTGATATACAAACCTGAGCGTGTTGTGATTTTGGGCAAAGATACTGACAAATTAGATTTTTTTGCGAACAATATGAGAGAAATTCTCAAGGAAAAGAAAATAAAAACTGAAGTTATTGTTGACTCTGTCATATCGTCAGATTATTCATGTATTGTGCAAAAGCTTAATGAACTGATAGATACATACCCTGACTGTGTTTTTGATTTAACAGGCGGTGACGGGCTTGTGTTGGTTGCCATGGGTGCTGTATCCTCTGAAAGAAACATTACAATGCACACGATAAATCCAAAACGTGCAAAAATCAAAACCATAAAATCGGGTATTGAGCATACAGAATGGAAAAACGCCTGCCTTTCACCCCCTCAGGCTATTAAGCTCTATGGCGGAAATCTTGCATCAGGTCTTTTCGGGACAGAAAAAGTTTGTAAATTTAAAATTGAAACCACATCTGTTCGCGATATTACCGCAATATGGCATATCTGCAGAAACAATCCGTCTGACTGGAACACCGCTATTGATGCTCTTTCCTCAATGGTTGACAACAGTGATAGAAAACACCGTCTTTCGTTTCATCTTCCAAAAGACTATTTTAAGCCAAAAAAGAATATATCACATAAGGTTTCGTGCCTTAAAAACACTCTTTTAAAGCTTATATCCACAGGCATTATTTCTGAAAGTGTAACAGAAAATTCAAAGGTATGCACTTTTAAAAATGCAGAAACAATGGAAATAGTTACAAAATCAGGAAATGCTTTAGAACTTTACACTCTTTTATCAATTCTTGCAACAGAAAAATCTTCTGGTGTTCCTTTAATAAACAGTGCAGTAAGCGGTGCTGTGATTGACTGGAAAAATCCCTATGTAATCTACGACGACGTTATAAATGAAATTGATGTTTTTGCCATTTCAGGCACAATTCCTGTATTTATTTCCTGTAAAAACGGTGGCGTAGATTCAAATGAACTCTACAAGTTAAACACAGTAGCAAAGCATTTCGGTGGCAGATACGCCAAGAAAATTTTAGTTTTAACAAGTACACACGTCCGTGATTCGTTTGTAGAGCGTTCAAAAGCAATGGATATTCACCTTATAAGAAATGTTGATAAACTAAGCCGCGACACATTTATTGAAAAGCTTGAAAATATAATTATACATTAAAAACCTAAACAACTTCCGTTTAGGTTTTTATATATTTTCAGTAATTTTAATGTTTTTATTGCATTTTTCACGCAAAAATGTTAATATAAATACCGAGGTGAAAAAAATGTCTTTTTTATTCAGTAAAAGCTCTGATGCATTAAAGTTTGCAGAAGAAACACAAACATACAGCGTTTTCTATGAAGAAACCGCAAAATGCGACTCGAATTTATCTCTTCACAACTGCTGTGAAGCTGTTCTTTGTCTTACTGGTGACTGCACCTGTCTATCAGGCACCAAAACATACGCTGTAAAAGGCGGAGATATGTTTATATTCAATCAGTTTGAGCCTCATATTTTAAGCAGCAAAAGCAGCACGTCTTTTGCAAGATTCGGAGCATTTTTTCATCCTGACTACATAAAGATGCGTTCAACACCTAAAAGTGATTTATTAACCTGTTTTTTCAGCGATAAATCAAACAAAATAACCCTTAATGATGCCGAAATTGCAAAGCTTGAAAACCTTTTTATAGTTTTCAGAAAAGATATGGGTTTTGGTGACGATATTGCAAAAAACTCAGCTATTGACTACTTTTTGATTTTAGTTAACAAATACTTTGATGCTTTTTTCATGCCCTGCGATAAAGCCAATGACATATCGCGTATCCTCGAGTTTATAAATTCCCATTTATCCGAAGATTTAAGCCTCGACATAATTTCGAAAAACTTTGATGCTTCAGTTAATCATATCTGTATGCTTTTTAGGAATGAACTTGGAACAACGGCATCAAAATATATATCCGCAATGCGAATATCTCAGGCTAAAAAATGTCTTATAAATGGAAAAAGCGTGTCGGAGACGGCACAAATGTGCGGATTTCCCGACTACGCTAATTTCATTCGTGTATTTAAAAAGATTACGGGGCTTCCCCCGGGGAAATTTGCAAGGCTATAAGTCAAGAAAAACCTCGTCGATTTTTATAGCTCTTGACTCTGCATCTGTATCTATGCATTTTCCGCAGTTGTTGCACTTTTTATTTTCGTCTAAATCGCACATTTCACATTCACCGCAGTTTGTGCATTCTTTGTCGTATAAAATACAATCTTTCATAGTTTACCTTCCTTTAAAAAATGCTCTTTTGCCAGTGGCAAAAGAGCATTTTAAATTTTAATTACTCAAGCTCTGTTGATACTGCTTTGTCATAGATTGCAAAAACTTCATCGGAAGGCTTTTTGTCAATCAATGATACAACAACAGCTAAAACAGTACAAGCGATAACACCGGGGATGATTTCATAAATGTTTGTATGCTTCATAAACATAAGCCATAAAACGTCCACTACTGCACCGCCGATAACACCTGCAACTGCGCCTTTGTAAGTAAATCTTCTCCAGAAAAGTGAAAGCAGGATTACAGGACCGAAAGCTGAGCCAAAGCCTGCCCATGCATTTTCAACCATTTCCATAATAGCCTGCGCGCCCTGTGCCTTACTGCTTGCAATAAAGTATGCAACTACAGATACAATAACTACAACAAGTCTTCCTACCCAGAGAATTTCTTTGTCGTTTGCATTTTTTCTGAATATGGGCTTATAAATATCACTTGTAAATGATGATGATGCAACCAAAAGCTGAGAGTCAGCTGTTGACATTGATGCTGCGATAATTGCCGCCATTAAAAGTCCTGCAATAAACGCAGGGAATAAATCTCTTGCCAAACGGATAAATACAAGTTTCTGACTTCCTGTTGCAAGAAGTTCTTCACCCACTAACATTCTGCCAAAGTACGCAATCAAAATCGAGCAAAGAAGTGTGATAACAACCCAGATAATTGCGATTGTTGCGCTCTTTTTAATCATAGATGCTTTTTTGATTGACATAAAACGAACAATAATGTGAGGCATACCAAAGTATCCAAGTCCCCATGCAAGACCATTTACAATGTCTTTCCAGTCTGCTGTAAACAGGTTCTGCTGGAATGCACAGGTAACTGCATTTCCGCCATCTGTGTATGTATAAACTTTAGCTAAAGCGTTATAATCAAGTTCTTTAAAGAAATAAATAACTATCGGAACAGCTAAAAGTGCTACGAACATAAGCATTCCCTGGAAAAAGTCTGTCCAGCACACAGCTTTAAATCCACCTAAGAATGTGTATAAAAGAATGATTGCAACAAATATAAGCATCGCTGTCTGTTCGTTAAGACCTTCAAAAACAGTTGTAAAAACTGATGTTCCTGCAACAAAGCTTGATGCAACATAAACTGTGAAGAACACCAAGAAAATTATTGCACTTGCAATCTGAAGAACAGGGCTCTTTGAAGCAAAACGATTTGAAAGATACTGAGGAACTGTTATTGAATCGTTAGCCGCCTGAGAAAATTTACGAAGTCTTTTTGCAACTAAAATCCAGTTAAGTGATGTTCCTATAGCTAAGCCTATACCAATCCAAGCTTCACCTAAACCAAATGCTAATATACTTCCGGGAAGACCCATAAGTAACCACGCACTCATATCAGATGCCTGGGCGCTAAGAGCTGTAACCCATGGACCCATCTGTCTTCCGCCTAAGAAATAATCCTTTTCGCCGTTGCCTTTTGAGCGCAAAAAGAAAATAATACCTATTGCTAAAACTGCAACAAAGTAAAGAACAAATGCTAAAATTTCTCCATTAAACATTTGCATAATCCCTCCTAAAATAAAAATCCTTTTTATTTTACCATAGATTCCTTATAAAATCAAGTTTTTATCCATATTTGTCAAAATAATGTAAAAATAGACCTGTCTCAGTATTGATTTTTTATGGCGTTTTTGGTATAATAATTAGTATATTTTTATTTGATTTACGAGGTATTTTATGGAAAACGCAAAAATGAGAATTGAGGAGCTTACCAAGCTTTTAAATTATCACTCGCATCAGTATTATGTTTTAGATAATCCCGAAATTTCAGACTATGAGTACGATATGATGCTCCGAGAGCTTAAAGATTTAGAAGAAAAATATCCCGAATTTCGCGACCCTGCCTCCCCTACAGTCCGCGTTATCGGAAATGTTTTGGAAGGTTTTGAAAGCGTTACCCACGAAGTTCCTATGCAGAGCTTAAACGACGCTTTTTCTAAAGATGAAATTTTAGATTTTGACAAGCGTGTACGTGACACAGTTGGTGACAGCGTTCAATATGTTACAGAATATAAAATTGACGGTTTGTCTGTTTCTTTAGAGTATGAAAACGGGCTTTTCGTCCGCGGTTCAACCCGTGGTGACGGTTTGGTTGGCGAGGATGTTACCGAAAACTTAAAAACCATAAATTCAATTCCTTTAAGACTTAACGAATCTGTACCCTACCTTGAAGTAAGGGGCGAGGTTTTTATGTCCAAAAAGACCTTTAATGAATTAAACGCAAAAAAAGAAAAATCAGGCGAACAGCTTTTTGCAAACCCGAGAAACGCGGCGGCAGGAAGTCTTCGTCAGCTTGATTCAAACATAGCAAGAGAAAGAAAGCTTGATATTTTTATTTTTAACATTCAGCGTGAAAACGGGTTAAATATAAAAACTCACCATGAGGGGCTTTTAAAATTAAAAGAGCTTGGTTTTAAAACAGTTTATCAGAATGAAGTATTTAAAAACATTGAAGATGCCTTTTCTCAGGTTGAAAAAATCGGCGCTGAGCGCGAGGCTCTTCCATTTGATATTGACGGTGCGGTAATCAAGGTAAATGACCTTGAGATGCGTGAAAATCTCGGTTCAACTGCAAAATGTCCTCGTTGGGCAGTAGCTTATAAATTTCCTGCAGAAACTAAAAAAACCCGTCTTTTAGATGTTATAATTCAGGTTGGAAGAACGGGAAAAATCACTCCTAATGCGGTTTTAGAACCCGTTCGTGTTGCAGGTAGCTTAATTTCCCGTGCAACGCTTCATAATATTGATTTTGTAGAGGAACGTGAAATTTTAATTGGCGACAATGTTTATGTTCGAAAAGCGGGCGACATTATTCCTGAAATCGTAGGTGTTGAGAAAAAAGACAGAAACGGAACAGAAACCAAATTTATGATGCCTGAATTTTGCCCTGAGTGTAACTCCCCTATTGTTCGCGTAGAAGGTGAGGCGGCTCACCGCTGTACAAATGACAACTGCCCCGCACAGCTTTTAAGAAGGCTTATGCATTTTGTATCCCGTGATGCTATGGATATTGACGGATTAGGTCCTGCGATTTTAGAAAAGCTTTTAGACGTTGGTCACATTAAATCTTCTGCCGACCTTTATGAGCTTTCCCAAGAAGATATTGCGGCATTAGACAAGCTTGGTGAAAAAAGCGCAGAAAACTTAACATCTGCCATTGAAAAAAGCAAGGAAAATGACTTATATCGTCTTTTGTATGCGTTAGGAATTCAGCTAAACGGTTTAAAATCGTCAAAGGTTATTTGCTCACACTTTAAAACTATGGAAAACATTATGAACGCCTCAATTGATGATTTAAAAGAAATAAACGATATTGGCGAAAAAACCGCCCAGAATATTTATAATTTCTTTAAAGATGAAAAAAATATTGAGCTTATAGAAAGGTTTAAAACCCTCGGTCTTAATATGACAGCGAAGATATCCGAAAACGATGGAAACGCGCTTTCAGGCAAAAAGATTGTCGTTACAGGAAAGCTCACAGGCTATACAAGAGATGAAATCTGCGATATGATTGAGAAAAATGGTGGCAGCGTTGCATCCTCTGTTTCCAAAAAAACAGATTTTGTTATTGCAGGTGAAGATGCAGGAAGTAAGCTCACAAAAGCAAACGAGCTTGGTATTTTGGTAGTTTCTTTAGAAGAATTTTTAAATATGTTATAAACCTAAGGAGGAAAAATAAATGATTTCAAAAGTATATAAAGAAATGCTAAACGGTAAATCTGTTATCCGTCAGCTTTCTGAGTTTGCAACGGCAAGAGGTGCTGAGATTGGATACGAAAATGTATTTGACTACAGTTTAGGAAACCCATCTGTGCCCGTGCCCAGTGAGTTTAACGATACAATAAAAAAACTTATAGATGAGCTCAGTCCTATGGCTCTTCACGGCTACAGTCAGAGTTTAGGAATTCCTGCAGTTCGTGAAAAAATTGCAAATTCGTTAAACAGACGCTTTGGTATGGACTACACAGCCGACCACATATTTATGACATCAGGTGCAGCAGGTGCTATCGCCCACGCCGTCAGATGCGTAACAGAGCCAGGAGACGAAGTTCTGACCTTTGCACCATACTTCCCTGAATACAATCCTTACATCAATTTAACAGGGGCTGTTTTAAAGGTTGTTCCTCCTAATACAAAAGATTTTCAGATTAACTTCGAGGCGTTTTCTGAAATGCTTTCAGAAAAGGTTATGGCAGTTTTGATTAACACTCCCAACAACCCGTCAGGCATTGCCTATTCTGAGGAAACAATTAAAAAGCTTGCTGAAATACTAACGGAAAAATCAAAAGAATACGGTCACGAAATTTACATAATTTCTGATGAGCCTTACCGCGAAATATTATTTGACAACAAAGAGCTTATTTACGTTTCAAAATACTATGACTACACATTAAGCTGTTATTCATACTCAAAATCGCTTTCTGTTCCCGGTGAGCGTATCGGCTATGTTGCAATCAACCCCAAATGTCCCTTTGCAAAGGAAATGGTTGTTATGTGTGGTCAGATATCCCGCGGCATCGGTCACAACTGCCCTTCTTCAATAATTCAGCTTGCAGTTGCAGAAACCTGCGATTTAACAGCAGATTTATCGGTTTACGAAACCAATATGAACTTAATTTATGATGAACTTATTGATTTAGGCTTTACAGTAGTTCGCCCCGGCGGAACATTCTACATATTCCCAAAGGCTTTAGAGGATGATGCTAAAGTTTTCTGTGAAAAAGCTTTAAAATACGATCTCATTTTAGTTCCCGCTGACTCATTTGGCTGTCCAGGTTATTTCAGAATGGCTTATTGTATTGATACGGAAAAAGTTAAGCGTTCATTGATTGCTCTTCGCAAATTTGTAGAAACTGAATACCCTAACAGATAAACAAAAAAGGCATCAGCAAAATGAATTTCATTTTGCTGATGCCTTTTTTAGGGTGGACGGAAAATAGTGCAGATTGGACAAACTGAGCCCGCAGGGGTTACCCGAAAGCGTATTTATATACGCTGAGTGGCAAAGTTTGTTCGAAACACAAGGCAATAAAATAGAAGAAATTCGTTAAATAACGAATTTCTTCCTTAATTTTTATCTTATTTTAACTTTATTTTTGAGTTCTGAAAACTTTGTTACGCGCTCTTTATGCCTTGTGTGGTGTGCACATTTTACTACACCCTCTTATTTAAGCTTCTTTTTTAGTAGTTGCTTTAATTACAAAGAGTGTTCCAATTGTTAAGATTATACCGATAGGAAGTGTTATGTACCAATTCGGCACAAATCCTGCAATAACATATGTTACAAAAGATATTGCTGCAACTGTTACTGCATAAGGAATCTGTGTTGAAACGTGGTTAATGTGGTTACACTGAGCACCTGCTGATGACATAATCGTTGTATCAGAAATTGGTGAGCAGTGGTCGCCGCAAACTGCACCGGCTAAGCACGCTGACATACCAACAATCATAAGCGGGTCGTTTGCAGGGAAAATAGCTGTTACGATAGGAATTAAGATACCAAATGTACCCCATGATGTTCCTGTTGCAAAAGCAAGAACACAAGCAACTAAGAAGATAATAGCAGGTAAAAGTTTTGCAAGACCTGCTGCTGCGCCTTCCATTAAGCCTGCAACATATGCATCTGCACCTAAAAGACCTGTCATATTCTTTAAGGTTGTTGCAAAGGTTAAAATCAAGATTGCAGGAACCATTGCGTTAAAGCCCTTGGGAATACAATCCATAGCCTCTTTAAATGATACTACGCGTCTTGCAACAAGGTAAACTGTTGCAACAATCAATGCGATAATACCACCCCAGGGAAGACCAACTGTTGCATCTGTGTTAGAGAACGCACCGATAAAGTCGCCTTTATAGTCTGTTCCGCCCCAGATGTCAGTTCCGAAAAATCCGCCAACATAAACCAAAGCAATAACGCTTATAATGATTAATACAATTATCGGGAATAAAAGGTCAATTACTTTACCTCTTGATGAAGGAGCATCTTCTTCTGAGTCTACTCTGTCACCCGTTGTGTATAAATCGCCATTGTTAAGTGCATTGAACTCATGAAGTTTCATAGGACCGAAGTCGAATTTCATAAGCACGATTGCAATTATGAATACAAATGTCAAAAGTGAATAGAAGTTAAAAGGAATTGCTCTTACAAAGAGTGATATTCCCTCGCCTTCGGGAGCATAGCTTGCTACTGCTGCTGCCCACGATGAAATAGGGGCTATCATACAAACAGGAGCTGCTGTTGCATCAATAAGGTATGAAAGCTTAGCTCTTGAAATTTTATGAGAGTCTGTTACAGGACGCATAACTGAACCAACTGTTAAGCAGTTAAAATAATCGTCAATGAAGATAAGAACGCCAAGAACAAATGTTGCAAACATTGCACCTGCTCTACTCTTAATATGTGTTTGTGCCCATTTACCGAAAGCAGCACTTCCGCCTGCTTTGTTAACGAGTGCAACTAAAATACCAAGAACAACTAAGAAAATGAAGATACCTGCTGTTCCTGAAACTGCGGCGATAAAGCCATCATTTAGCATACTGTCCATTGCTGCAACAGGCTTATAGCCTGTCGCAAAAAGAGCGCCTGCAACGATACCGATAAACAGTGATGAATAAACCTCTTTTGTAATAAGTGCCAGTCCGATAGCAATAATAGGAGGCACAAGTGACATAAATGTTCCTGCATAACGGCTTGCAGCCTCTGCATCGCCATTATTTACCTTAAATGATAAAAGCGCGATAAGACCAACCGCTATGATTCCGAAAATTATGCCGAGAATACTTTTCTTTTTCATATAGATTCCCCTTTTGTTTATTTGGTGACTAAAATTTACAAATTTCACCATTACATTTATTATATTATTTTTCAGGGGCATTGTCAATAAGTATGTATATTTCATTTTAAAGACAAACAGTCATAAATTAAAATTTAACGTCATACTATGTACAAATATAAAATTAAACTCATGGAGGAATATGTATGGCGGAATATAATATCTACAAGGATATTGCCGAGCGCACAGGAGGAGATGTTTACCTCGGTGTTGTTGGACCGGTAAGAACGGGAAAATCTACTTTTATAAAGAAATTTATGGATTTGTTTGTTTTGCCGAATATTGATGATCTGAACTCAAAGGAGCGGGCGCAAGATGAGCTTCCCCAAAGTGCAGGTGGAAAAACAATTATGACAACAGAGCCTAAGTTTATACCCAACGAGGCAGTAAAAATCACTTTTGATGACAATGCTGAAATGAAAGTAAGAAAGATTGACTGTGTGGGCTATATAGTTGATAGTGCATTAGGTCATATAGAAGATGATGCACCGAGAATGGTTTCTACCCCTTGGTCAGAATCTCCTATCCCATTTAATGAGGCGGCAGAAATCGGAACGCAGAAAGTCATTTCAGACCATTCCACAATTGGTATTTTGGTAACCACTGACGGAAGTGTTACAGAAATACCAAGAGAAGATTATATTGAGGCAGAAAGACGTGTTGCAAGCGAGCTTTCTGCATTGGGTAAGCCCTTTGTTATTCTTTTAAACACAAAATACCCCGAAAGAGAAGAAACGGAAAACTTAAGAGCATTTTTAGAAGAAGAATATAATGCTCCCGTTGTTTCTGTTAACTGTTTAGAGCTTAACGAAAATAAAATTGCAGAGATTATGAAACAGGTGCTATATACTTTCCCTGTTCGTGAGGTTAGCATAAATCTTCCCAAATGGGTTGATTCTTTAGATGATAATCACAGAATTAAAAAGAGTATTTTTGATACTGTTTTAAATGCATCCTCTGAAATCGAAACTTTAAGTAACTTAAAACACGCATCAAATAATATGTGCGGATGTGAGTTTATTGAAAGAGTAGAAACTGAAAATATTGATTTGGGAACAGGTAAAGCAACGCTTTGTATCAAAGTTCCCGAGGATTTATTCTACAGAATTGTAAAGGAAAATTCAGGCTTTGATATTGACAGCGAAGAAAAGCTTTTATCGTTACTTACCGAAATGTCACAAATCAAACGTGAATACGATAAAATTGCCGTTGCTCTTCGCGAGGTTGAGAATAAAGGCTATGGAATAGTGACACCAACAATTGATGAAATGAGCTTGGAAGAACCGGAAATTGTAAAACAAGGCAGTCGTTTCGGCGTAAAGCTCAAAGCGTCAGCCCCCTCGGTACATATGATAAAAGCTGAAATTCAGACCGAGGTATGCCCCATTGTGGGCACAGAAAAGCAGTCTGAAGAACTCGTACATTATCTTCTTCAGGAATTTGAAAATGACCCGAAGGAAATATGGCAGTCAAATATTTTCGGAAAATCTCTTCACGAGCTTGTAAATGAGGGCTTACATAATAAACTCTCAAAAATGCCTGACGAGGCACAGATTAAGCTTCAGGAAACACTGCAGAAAATTATAAACGAAGGCTCAGGCGGACTTATTTGCATCATATTATAAAGAAACAGCGACCGTTCATGGTCGCTGTTTCTTTATATTTCCGGTTCAAATGCCGGCATTAGTTCTAATTTAAATAGGTTATATTTGTGTTTAGTATCAATTAGTTTTTTCTTTTCCTCGTCTTTTATTACGCCTTCTCTGATATATTTATCAAGCTCCGCATAGGTAAAACCGAGATTTTCTTCATCCGTTTTTCCACAAAGACCATCTATCGGCGTTTTTTCAACAAGTTCTTTGGGAAGTCCCAAAATGTGTCCTATCTTTTTAACCTCTGTAACCGTAAGATGTGACATCGGGGAAAAATCTCCTGCCGCATCCCCGTATCTTGTAGAATATCCAACCCAATCTTCCGAGAGATTACAAGTATTGCACACTCTTCCGTTTAGGCTTTGAGAAACAGCATAAAGTGTTGACATTCTTATTCTCGGTGGAATGTTCTGCCTTGTTTGCGCAGTTATTTCAATATCACTTGGAAAATTTTCAATTATTGCATCAACAGCATCTTTTACATTAACAACAAAATGTTTTATACCAAGATGGTTAACAAGCATATACGCCATATCAATATCGTGTTGCTCACCCTGAGGCATTAAAACACCTATAACACGGTCCTTTCCTAATGCCTCAACGCATAGCGCTGCTGCAACAGAGCTGTCTTTTCCTCCTGAAATACCAATAACTGCGTTACAGTTTTTCCCATTTTCTTCAAAGAAGTTCTGTATCCATTTTACACATTCATTTTTTACTTTTTCTGCATCAAACATTAAAATTCACCACTCTATAATGCCACTGTTGTCCCCGATTTTTCTGCGTATGTTACATTTTCCTGCTCGGAGCTGTTTTCGGTTCTGTACGTAGGTACAACCGTTTTGAGAGCTTGTTTTACCGCGTCATTTCCTTTGTTCAAGGCATCTTCCAATATATCAAGTTTGTCCTGAAGAATTGCATGGTTTATATCCATGGGGTGACCAATAAAAATCTTACTATGGACCGTTTGTTTTAGCCCCTCTTCATCCATAAGAAGTTCTTCATAAAGTTTTTCACCTGGACGAAGACCTGTAAACTCAATTTTTATGTCTATTTCAGGTCTGAATCCCGCAAGACGTATAAGCTTTTTGGCAAGATCATAAATCTTAACAGGGCTTCCCATATCAAGAACAAAGATTTCTCCGCCCTTGGCATATTCTGCCGCCTGAAGCACAAGGCGCGCCGCCTCGGGTATTGTCATAAAAAACCTTGTTATTTCAGGATGTGTAACTGTAACAGGTCCGCCTGCTTCAATCTGCTTTTTAAAGCGAGGGATAACTGAACCGTTTGAGCCTAAAACATTACCAAAACGAACTGCAACAAATTCGGTTTTGCTTTCGGTTGCCATAGTCTGTATTATCATTTCGCACATTCTCTTCGTTGCACCCATTACGTTTGTGGGGTTAACCGCTTTATCTGTTGATATCATAACAAAACGTTTAGCACCAAATTTATCTGCACATTTTGCAACATTAAGCGTTCCGAAAACATTATTTTTAACTGCATCGCAAGGGCTTGTTTCCATTAAAGGAACGTGCTTGTGAGCTGCAGCGTGGAATATAATTTCAGGTCTGTATGTTTCAAAAATTGATTCAAGACGTTCTTTATCACGAACAGACGCAATCAAAACCTCAATGCTCTGTTCAGGATACTTTTCGCGCAGTTCATTTTCAATTTCATAGGTAGTATTTTCATAAATATCCAAAATTATTAAAGTTTTTGGTTTAAATCTTATAATCTGTCTGCAAAGTTCAGAGCCTATTGAGCCGCCACCACCTGTAACCAATACAGTTTTATCAAACAAATCTCTTTTTATAGCATCAGTATCAAACTTTACCGTATTTCTTTCGAGCAAGTCTTCAATCTGCACATCTCGCATTTTTCTAATATCAAACTCGCCTAAAAGCATAGTTTCAACACCCGGCATAACCTTTACGCTACAGCCGGTTTCTGTACAGATATCAACAATTTCACTTTTCTGTTCCGATGAAATAGTGTGAATTGCAAATATGATTTCTTTTACTCTTTTTTCAGCACATATACGCGGAATATCGTTTCTGTTTCCCAAAACCTTGGCGCCGCAAACCAATCGACCCTTTTTGTAGTCATCATCGTCTATAAGACCTACAATCCTGTACTCTAAATTCTCATTGTTTTGAATATCACGAAGAAGCATTGATGCTAAGCGCCCCGCACCGATAATGAGCACTCTTTTACCGCCATTGTTGCCTGTATAGTGCAAAAACTTATGTATAAGGCGGATAAAGAATCTCAATCCGCATACAAAACAACACATCAGAAAATTAACCGCTATATTAAACTTCGGCGTTCCTGAATAATTTTTAAACAATACAGTATTCACAACAATACTTAATACAAAGGCAGTTGCACATGCAAAAAGCAATCTTGAATATTCTTTTATGCTTCCATATTCCCAGTAAACCTTGTAAAGTTTAAAAGCCTTAAGACATAACACATAAATTATTATTGCGACTATCTCAGAATAAAAAAACCACTCTGCTCTCATTCCATACTCTGCAATTGGAAAAACCAGAGCTATTACAAGCGCATGAGCAATAATACACAATAATATATCTGAAACAAACAAGTATATATCACGAACCAACTTGCCCAACCGTTTCATTTTTACCACTTCTTTCATTCAAAACTTTTTCATTTTCACACAATCATAAATATTTTATCACAAATTTTCTATTATTTCAACTACAATTTTAGGATATTTTAACAAAAATGTACGAAAAAGTACCTCAAAGAGTTCTTTGAGGTACTTTTTTTAATATTCTGCATTGTTTACTGTTCTTGGATAAGGAATAACGTCGCGAATATTTGAAACTCCCGTTAAATACATAATAATTCTTTCAAATCCTAAACCAAAACCCGCGTGTTTTGTCCCGCCGTAGCGTCTTAAATTAACATACCACTTATAGTCTTCTTCATTTAAGCCAAGCTCTTCCATTCTTGAAAGTAAAACATCTAATCGTTCTTCTCTTTGACTTCCTCCAATAATTTCGCCAACGCCGGGCACTAAAAGATCCATTGCGGCAACAGTTTTATTATCGTCGTTTACTCTCATATAGAATGACTTTATTTCTTTAGGATAGTCAATAACGAACACAGGTTTTTTAAATATAACTTCTGTTAAGTATCTTTCGTGTTCTGTCTGCAAGTCGCTTCCCCAGGACACAGGATACTGAAATTTTTCTTTGCTTTCTGTTAAAAGCTTCACCGCTTCTGTGTAGGTAACCTTTTCATAGTCACTGTTAGCTAAAGAAGTAAGCCTTTCTTTTAAACCTTTATCTATAAAGCTATTGAAAAAGTCAATTTCCTGAGGACAGTTTTCCAAAATATAATTTATAATATATTTTATCATATCCCAGGCAAGCTCCATATTATCGTTTAAATCCGCAAAGGCAATTTCAGGTTCAATCATCCAGAACTCTGCCGCGTGACGTGCAGTATTTGAGTTTTCTGCGCGAAACGTTGGTCCAAAGGTGTAGATTTTACCGAACGCCATTGCATAGGTTTCGCCCTCTAACTGACCCGAAACTGTAAGGTTTACGCTTTTTCCAAAAAAGTCCTCTGACCAGTTTATGCTGCCATCATCATTTCTCGGAGGATCGTTCACGTCCAAGGTTGTTACACGGAACATCTCTCCTGCCCCCTCACAGTCAGAGCCTGTGATTAAAGGCGTGTGAACATAGATAAAACCTCTGTCGTGAAAAAAGTTATGAATAGCATGTGCCGTCTCGCTTCTTACACGGAAAACCGCAAAAAAAAGGTTTGTTCTTGGACGAAGGTATGCCTGCTCTCTTAAAAACTCTACGGTATGTCGTTTATTCTGTAAAGGATAGTCGGGTGTTGATGTTCCCTCCACAGTTATTTTTTCCGCCTTTAATTCAAAGGGTTGCTTCATTTCAGGAGTTAAAACAACTGTTCCCGAAACCACAATCGACGCACCAATATTCAATTTTGCGATTTCATCATAATTTTCTATTTTTTCGCGTTCAAAAACAACCTGAATGCCTTTTAGGCTGCTTCCGTCATTTAAGTCGATAAATCCAAAAGCCTTACTGTCGCGAAGGTTTCTTATCCATCCGCCTAATGTTACCTTCATATTGTCATAGTTTTCAGTCGATTTGTGAATATCTATAATGTAATCTCTTTTCATTTTTATTCTCCTTTTGTTCTTCTTATATTAGTATAACAAATTTTTCTTTCATAATCAATAAAAAAAGCGTGCACGAGGCACGCTTTTTTCAAAGGTTTAGTCGCAGTCGCAATCGTGATAGTCGTTATAATCATGTTCACAACCGCAATTTCTGCGTCTTGAACGTTCACAGTCGCAATCGTTATCAGAGGTACAGGGGCAACCTGAGTGTGTGCCAACACCGCTTGCGCAGGTAATTCTCATTCTGGGTTCTGTCCATCCGCTTCTTTCATAACCGCAACCACAACCACAACCGCAGCCGTTACTTCTTCTGCTGTTGCCACAACCTGCTACGCATCTTACAATTCTACAAATTCCACACATAATAATTCTACCTTTCATATTATTTAAAAGACAAATGCCTTTCACGGCATTATATGTCGAAAAAGCGCATATTGTGAAAGAAAACATTTCTTTTATATCTTGAAAGATTTTGTCAAATGGAGTATAATGTAAATGTAGTTATTTTTATGGAGGAATTTATGTTTACACGGTTTTTATCAAAGCTTTTTATAAAAAATTACAATGATGTTAAAAACCCTGAGGTTCGCACATCTTACGGCGTTTTTGGAGGAGTTTTGGGAATAATTTGTAACGTGATTTTGTTTATAGTCAAAATCGTTATTGGTTTTATGATAAACTCTATCGCCATAATTTCAGACGCTTTTAACAATCTTTCAGATATCGGTTCTTCCGCAGTCACCCTGATCGGAGCAAAACTCAGCAGTCAAAAGCCCGACAAAGAGCATCCTTTTGGTCACGGAAGAATTGAGTATATATGCTCTTTGATTGTTTCGTTCATCATTATCACTATGGGCTTTGAGCTTATAAAGTCCTCAGTTGCAAAAATAATTAACCCCACCGCGCCGAAATTCAGCCTTGTTATGATTATAATTTTGGTGCTTTCAGTATTCATAAAGCTATGGATGTATTTTTCTATGAAATACTTAGGAAATAAAATAGATTCTGATGTTTTGCGTGCAACGTCAGCCGACAGTTTAAGCGATGTTTTTGCAACACTAACAATCATTTTTTCGGTGGCACTTTGCAGAATCTGTCCGCCTGTTATTGATGGAATTGCAGGTCTTTTGGTATCAGTTCTTATCTGTATTACAGGCGTTAAAATAGCATGGAATACTATTAACACGCTTCTTGGCGCATCCCCCGACCCTGAGCTTTCAAAAAAAATACGCGACATTTTATCATCAAACGATGAGGTTTTGGGTATTCATGATTTAATTATTCACGACTATGGTCCGGGAAGATGTTTAGCATCAGTTCACGCTGAGGTTTCTTCTGAAAAGTCTGCCATTTTCCTTCACGAAATAATTGACGAGCTTGAGGTAAGAATTTTTGAGGAAACAGGCGTTGAAACCGTAATCCATACTGACCCTATTTTAGTTGGTTGTGAGCGTTCTGACGAAATTAAGGGATCAGTAAAAACTGTTATTCGCGAAGTTAATCCCGAATTTGATATGCACGATTTTCGTATGACCGACGGTGAAAACAGAATAAACCTTATATTTGATTTAGAAGTTCCGTTTTCGCTTACTGAGCAGGACAGAAAAGATGCACTAATTGAGATTTCAAAGCGATTAAAAGAAAAGGACGAAAAATTCTGTACGGTTATTCACGTTGACTATAAACCCGTACACTAAGGAGAAACAATATGGAAAAGGATAAAACCACTAAAAAAAGCGGCCTTGTTAAAAGATTTATTCCCTACTATAAAAAATATATAAAGGTTATGCTTTTCGATTTAGGATGCGCTCTTTTCACCACGTTTTGTGAGTTGATTCTGCCCCTTATTGCACGTTTCATAACAGATTCAGCCACAACTGACATAAGCTCTCTTACTACACGCGCCATTTTGTCGGTAGGCGCAATTTATATTGTTTTGAGAATTATTGATACCGCTGCCAACTTTTATATGGCATCTGTGGGACATGTGATGGGTGCTAAAATGGAAACAGATATGAGGCGTGATATGTTCTCGCATCTTCAGAATTTATCGTCTTCATTCTATGACAACACGAAGGTCGGACAAATTATGTCAAGAATCACAAATGATTTGTTTGACGTGACAGAATTTGCCCACCACTGCCCTGAAGAGATTTTTATTTCAGGTGTTAAAATAATAGTTTCATTTATTATCCTCGCAGGCTTTAACATTTGGCTTACGCTGATTATTTTTTCAGTTGTGCCTTTAATTATAATCTGCACAAGGTATTTTAACAAGAAAATGCGGGCGCAGTTTAAAAATCAGCGTGCTCAGGTCGGCGAGCTTAACGCAAACGTTGAAGATTCACTTTTGGGAATAAGAGTTGTTCACTCTTTTACCAACGAGGAATGTGAAAAGGAAAAGTTTGAAAACGGCAACACAAAGCTATTGGATATAAAAAAGCTCTCCTATAAATATATGGCAGGCTTTCAGTCATCAACAAGGCTTTTTGATGGAGTTATGTATATTATCGTAGTCATTGCAGGTGCATTTTTTATCAAGGCATCAAAAATTTCCACCGGCGACTTTACCGCCTATCTTTTATACACCTCTACTCTCTTAACATCAATTCGCAGAATTGTTGACTTTATGGAGCAGTTTCAGCGTGGTATGACGGGAATAGAGCGTTTCTTCGAGGTTATGGACACACCCGTTGAGATAAAAGACTCCCCCGACGCAAAGGTTTTAGAAAATGTTTCAGGCGAGATTATATTTGACGATGTAACATTCAGCTATTCATCAGAAACCGAAAACGTTTTAAACAATTTGTCTCTCCATGTAAACCCAGGTGATACAGTTGCCTTGGTTGGCCCCTCAGGTGGCGGAAAAACAACACTATGCAGCCTTATCCCACGTTTCTATGATATTACTGAGGGCAAAATTTTAATCGACGGAAAAGACACAAAATCCCTTACTTTGAAGAGTCTCCGTGACAATATAGGCGTTGTTCAACAGGATATTTATCTTTTCTCAGGAACAGTTTATGAAAATATTGAGTACGGAAAACCAGGGGCATCAAAGGAAGAAATTATTGAGGCTGCGCGCTTAGCAGGTGCTCACGATTTTATTATAGGGCTTGAAAATGGATATGAAACCTATGTTGGCGAACGCGGTGTTAAGCTTTCAGGCGGGCAGAAGCAACGAATCGGCATTGCCCGCGTATTCCTTAAAAATCCGCCCGTTCTTATTTTAGACGAGGCAACCTCAGCCTTAGACAACGAAAGCGAAAGAATTGTTCAGGAGTCTTTAGAAAGGCTTGCAAAAGGACGAACAACATTTGTAATTGCTCACCGTCTTACAACAATCAAAAATGCAAATGTTATACTTGTATTAACGGAAAACGGCATTGAAGAACAAGGCACACACCAAGAGCTTATGGACAAAAACGGGATTTATGCTAATATGTATAAAATGTATGGTGTATAAGAATTTGTTACAGAATTGTAAAATTAAAAGTGTTGACTAAATTTACATTTGATGCTATAATTTGTCTATAAGTTTTACAATATTCTAAATTGCGAGGTGTTTTGACATGAAATCAACAGGAATTGTAAGAAAGGTTGACGAGCTTGGAAGAATTGTTCTCCCCATCGAGCTCAGAAGAACTTTAGATATCGCTGAAAAAGACGCTTTAGAAATTTATGTTGACGACGGCACAATCATTTTAAGAAAATATGAACCCTCGTGCATCTTCTGCGGTGCTTCAAGCGATGTTATAACCTTTAAAGGCAAAAACATTTGTTCTAAATGTTTAGATGAATTAAAATAGCTTTAAACCATGTAAATACTAAAAAATAAAGCACCGCAAAAAAGCGGTGCTTTTAATTTTTTGATTACTCTGCGCTAAAGGGTAAGAGTGCAATATGTCTTGCTCTCTTAATTGCCTCTGTAAGCTGTCTCTGATGTTTTGCACAAGTTCCTGTAATTCTTCTGGGAAGAATTTTAGCACGTTCAGAAACGTATCTTCTTAACTTAGCAACATCTTTGTAATCGATATAATCTACTTTGTCCTGACAAAAAGAACAAACTTTTTTCTTTGCTTTACGATTTCTCATCATAGGTTTTTCTGCCATGAAAATTACCTCCTTTACAGTTGATTTAACGGCTAAAGATTAAAAGGGTAAATCCTCTTCTTCAATAGGCATAAATCCGTCAATATCATTAACAGAAGATGCAGGCTGCATTTCCTGATATGATGGCTGAGAAGACTCGGAATATCCGCCTTCTGTTTTGCTCTGAGCAAATTCCCACTGGTCAACAATAACTTCCATGGCGTAACGGTTTTTACCGTCAGCATCCTGCCAGCTTCTTGTCTGAAGTGTTCCCTCTAAAGCAATTCTGTGACCTTTTGAGAAGTATTTTGCAATACTTTCACCAGTCTGGCGCCATGCGATACAATTGATAAAGTCGGCCTTACGCTCTTCTCCCTGTTTTACAAATCTTCTGTCACAAGCAACTGAAAAGCTGCACACGGGAACACCCGAGCCTGTTGCGCGAAGTTCAGGGTCTCTTGCCAAGCGACCTACTAAAATAACTTTGTTCATTCGTATTACCCTCCATGCTAATAAAATTAGCTATTGGCCTTTTTTTCGTCTTTTTTAATAATGATACTTCTTAAAATACCATCTGTGATGTTGTAAATACGTTCAAGTTCCTGTGGGAAATCAGGTTTAGCGCTGAAGTTAACTAAAACATAGTAACCTTCTGTTTTGTAATCGATAGGATATGCAAGTCTTCTCTTGCCCCATTCGTCAACAGATTCGATTTCACCTGCTTCGCCGATCAATGTTTTGAACTTTTCAACAACACCTGCGATTGCTTCTTCTTCTAAAGCCGCGTCAACTACAAAGATAGTTTCGTACTTGTTGATTACTTCTGACATTTTTCTACACCTCCTTCTGGACTTTGGCCCCATGCACTTTGCACAGAGCAAGGATATCATTGTTTATAACAATGTTAACTACATTATTATACATAATAAAATTTTATTTGTCAAGCACTTTTTATAATTTTGAAATCAGGCTTTCTACGACTAAAAGTGCCTCGTCAATTTTAGATACATCTTTACCGCCTGCCTGAGCACTGTCGGGTCTTCCACCGCCACCGCCGCCTGCGATTTTAGCAACCTCGCGTACAATGTCGCCAGCCTTTGCTCCTTTTCCGATTGCGTCCTTTGTTGACATAGCAACAAATGTTGCCTTTTCACCGTCTGATGATGCCAAAACGATTACACCGCAAGGCGTTTTTGCTTTAAAGTCATCACCGATTTCACGAAGAGCATCAACGGTTGCACCGTCAATTCTTCCCGTTACAACGGTAATTCCGTTTATTTCTTTTGCACCGCTTAAGATGTCGCCTGCAGAATCTTTAGCAAATTTTGAATTAAGCTGTTCAATTTTGCTTTCTGCCTTTTTAAGCTCGTCCATTAAAGATGCTGCCTTTTTATCTAAATCGTTAACTGAGCACTTAAGCGCGGCAGAGGTTTTATTTAAAACATCTTGCATTGCATAGATTTCGTTTAAAACACCTAAACCCGTAACTGCTTCAATACGTCTTACGCCTGCGGCAACGCCTGCTTCGGATAAAATTTTGAACAAGCCAACCTCAGATGTATTTGAAACGTGGCAACCTCCGCAGAGTTCCATTGAGCAATCGCCCATTGTTACAACTCTTACGGTATCGCCGTATTTATCGCCGAAAACTGCAACTGCGCCTTTGGCTTTAGCATCGTCAATGCCCATGTTTTCCCATGTTACATTGTGAGCTTTTACGATTTCAGCGTTAACGCATTTTTCAATTTCTGCAATTTCTTCAGCCGTTACTGCTCTGTCAAACGTAAAGTCAAATCTTAAGCGGTCAGAGTTTACCAAAGAGCCTGCCTGAGATACGCTTTCACTAAACATTCTCTTTAACACGCCGTCTAAGATATGTGTTGCACTGTGGTTTGCCTGAACTAATTTTCTCACCATTTTATCAACCGCTAAAGTGGCTTTATCCGAAACTGCGAACTCGCCCTCTGTTACGGTCACGATATGATAATATTTTCCATCAGGAGTTTTCTTTGTATCGGTTACGGTAGCCTTTGCGTCACTTGTTGTAATTGTACCAACATCGCCGACCTGACCGCCGCCTTCACCGTAGAATGAGGTTTTGTCCAAAACGATAATACCCTGCTCACCTTCGCCTAACGTGTCAACATTTCCGCTATCGGTAACCAAAGCAATAATAGTACCTTCAGTTTCTAAATTATCGTAGCCTACAAATTCTGTTGGGTTAACTTTAGCTAAAGCGTCAGCAATTGTGTCTTCCCAGCCAACCTCTGTCATTTTAGCAGCTGCTCTTGCACGCTCACGCTGAGCATTCATTTCGTTATTAAAGCCCTCTTCATCAATTTCAATACCGCGTTCTTCTAAGATTTCGCGGGTTAAATCAATGGGGAAACCATAAGTATCATAAAGTTTAAACGCATCTTTTCCCGAAAAGATTTTTCCGTTTTCGCTGTTTTCCAAGAAGCTGTTTAAAATAGCAAAGCCTGCATCAATTGTCTGAGCAAAGCGTTCTTCTTCTTTTTTGATTTTTGCTTTTATTGATTCTGCGTTTTCTGAAAGGTTAGGATATGCGCCTTTAGATGCCTCAATAACTGTGTCAGCCAAATTATAAAGGAATGTTCCTTCAATTCCCAAAAGTCTTCCGTGACGGGCAGCACGTCGCAATAATCTTCTTAAAACATAGCCTCTGCCCTCGTTTGAAATTGTAACACCATCAGAAAGTAAGAATACTGTACTTCTGATATGGTCTGTTACAACACGAACAGATACATCTGTTTTTGCATCTTTTCCGTATTCAACCTTTGCCAAACGACAAACTTCGTCACGGATAGCCTTAATTGTGTCAACATCAAAGAGTGACAAAACACCCTGCATAATGCAGGCAATACGCTCTAAGCCCATACCTGTGTCGATATTGGGTTTTGCAAGTCTTTCATATGTTCCGTCTTCCTGCTTTTCAAACTGAGTGAAAACCAGGTTCCAGAACTCAACGTATCTGTCGCAATCGCAACCAAGCTTACAGTCAGGTGAACCGCATCCGTTTTCTTCTCCGCGGTCAAAATATATTTCAGAGCAAGGACCGCAAGGGCCTGTTCCGATTTCCCAGAAGTTATCTTCTTTTCCCATTCTTACGATTCTGTCAGCGTCAACACCTACGTGCTGTGTCCATATATCAAATGCCTCGTCATCATCCTGATAGATTGTAACCCAGAGCTTGTCCTTAGGCATTTTTAAAACTTCAGTTACAAACTCCCATGCCCATTTGGTAGCATCATGTTTAAAATAATCACCAAACGAGAAGTTACCGAGCATTTCAAAGAATGTTCCGTGACGTGCGGTTTTACCAACACGTTCTATATCGGGAGTTCTAATACATTTCTGGCAGGTTGTAACTCTTGATTTTGGCGGAACCTGACGGCCTGTAAAGTAAGGCTTTAAGGGCGCCATACCTGCGTTAATTAAAAGCAGGCTTGGGTCATTTTCAGGAACGAGCGAGAAACTCGGAAGTCTCAGATGCTCCTTTGATTCAAAAAATGATAAATACTTTTCACGTATTTCATTAAGTCCTAATTTTTCCATTTATAATCACCTTTCGTAATCCAAATAAGGATAATTTACACCTCTTATTATCATACTATAAATTTCCTTTTCCGTCAAGAAAAATCGCCAAAAAATTCACCCTGACAGATGCTCCTTGCACTGAGTTCTTTATCTATTCCTGCAAGGACCGAAATTTTGTCCAGACTCCACAGGGGCAAAACCAGATTTTCCTTGCCTCCGTCACCCGTTAACCGTTCTATAACACACTCAGGAGGCAATACCCCAAGTTGACGGCAAACTGTGTCTATATATTGTGATTTTGTCATTGGGGTTATTTTTCCGTTTTTGTAATCTTTTTCCGCTTTAGTTCCCTTTAGAATATGTAAAAGATGGATTTTTACCGCATCAGGACGCATCTTTCCTATAACGCGTGCAGACTCTACCATTTCATCACGGGTTTCATCATAAAGCCCATTTATTAAGTGAACACAAACTCTTATGTCGTTTTCATTCAAAAGATTAAATGCCTTTTTAAAGGTTTCAAAACCGTAACCCCTATTAAACTTCAGAGCGGTTTTATCGTGAATGGTCTGCAGTCCCAACTCAACTGTCAAATATGTTTTTTGTGAAATTTCTTTAAGTAATGATACGTTTTCTTCGTTTATACAATCAGGGCGCGTACCAACTGATAACCCTGAAACATTCGGAAACGAAAGCGCCTCGTAATAAAGATTTCTTAGCTTGTCCGTCGGGGCGTATGTATTGGTGTTTGACTGAAAGTATGCTATCATCTTACTTTCGCCGTGCTTTTTGGTTATCCTTTCGCTTTCAAGTTTTAACTGTTCAGTTACAGAAAGATGGGCGCTATTTGTAAACTCCCCCGAACCGCCTAAACAAAAACTGCATCCGCCAATACCGCAAGTTCCGTCTTTATTCGGGCAGGAAAACCCCGCATCAATTACGGCTTTATATACCTTTTCTCCAAAGGTTTTTAAAAGGTGAAAGTTAAGCGTGTGGTAACGCTTGTTGTCCACAGAATATTCAAATGGGCTCATCTTGTTTTCCACTACTTTCCCTCCTGTTTTTGATATTATGAATATACCACACCTGCTCTATTTTGTCAATTTCGTCGGGCGGTATAGTAAATCAGGGCAATTAAAAATCCGAACAGAATAATCGGCGCGGAATCAACATATTTCTGCGTTATTTCGCCAAAGGTCAAAAACGCGGGTTTTAGGTCAACGTGAGTGAATACAATCTTTGAAATAAGCATTGATATTGTCATTTGAATTGATTTTCCAAAAACATATTTTTTAGATGACAGTCCCACCTCCGAAACTATTCCCGTCACCTGTAAAAACACACACAATCCGCCAAAGCCTAATGCGCCTGAAATTAAGACTAAGGTTGTTTCGATGTTCATTCCTTCTGAGATAATACTTTTAACTCCAAGAGTTACCTCCGTAAGACCTGAAATAAAAATTCCTAATAAGCTCTTGCCCGCAACGCCTTGTACTATAGGTATTATAAAGCTGTTTAAAACCGCAAAAAAGGCAATATACCCACACACGTTAAGCATTGTTTTTGTCGCCGTACAAACAGAATTGGATATTGCTTTTCCAAGATTTACGGCATAAATTTCCTCTGTTTTTCTTTTTTGGGGGAACTTTGCACCAATTGACATAATAATTCCCGTTACAAAGGCTGAAATAACGTGTATTATGTATAGCTTTACGCCAAGACTTACATCACCCAGCATACCACCAACTGCGCCTATAACAAAAACAGGGCCTGAGTTGTTGCAGAATGGCAAAAGCCGTTCAGAGGAAGGTTTATCCATCATTTTATTTATATAAAGCTCAGCCACCATTTTCGCGCCTGTGGGATAACCGCACAAAACTCCCATAACAAACACTACTGCACCATTTCCGTCAGTTTTAAATATTCGTTTTGCAACTGGCGAAAATATTTTTCCCAAAGCGGTCACAAATCCCGTGTTTATCATTAAGGAAGAAAACACAAAAAACGGAAAAAGCGACGGTATAACGGTTTGAGCATTTAAACATAGCGCATCCCGTACCGCCGCAATTGTTCTGTCTGTATTGGTTATAAACGCCGTAAATAAAATCACAAGAAAAATGTATATTAAAAAGTTTCTTCTTTTCATAAAATCAGCCCCTTAATAAATGGTATTAAGGGGCTTTTGTAATTATTCTAAAAGGGATGAAATATTAAATTTCTTATCTGTATCCAAGGGGCTAAGCTTTCCGCTCTGCTCCCATATAAACATTTTGCAAGTTGAGACATCTGTTAAGTCTGCAAACATATTAAAGCTTAATGTGTCGTTCCCTGATGTTATTGTTTCGGTCTGTGTGTGGGTGTGAATCAGCTTTCCATCAGTGTTGTAAAACGCTAAAAATACTGAGCAGTTTTCTAAAGACGCTCCTTTATTGGCAACATTAAAAGATGTAGAAAGCATTCCGCTTAAGTAATTAAACTTCGTCATAACAGGAACAACCTGACCTTTTAAGCAGGAATATGTGTTGCCATAAATATTAAGTGCATAATCGCAAACTTCAATATAAATCTCATCAGTTCTGCTAGCATCCAAATCCACTATATCAAATGTTACTCCAATCTCTGTTTTTTCTCTTGGCACATAGTAAATTTTTTCTTTTTCCATGCCTGATGTGTCTATGTAAGAAAAATAAATATACTGAATATACTTATTGTCGGATACATTTAGCGAAAGCCTTGTCCCATCAACTGACACGCCCGATATTTCAGGTGTTTTTGTATCAATATAGATAGGCAGAGAAAAACTGTGTATAGTATTGTTATTATAGTAATGTAGTCCTTCAAAACTCAAGGTATATTCGCCGTCAATTAAACCTTCGACATTTCCAATCGGCAGATTATAATTGACAAATTTATTTATACAGCCCTTGTACACCAATTTATCAACTGCAATATTATTGTTTATATCCTTTATTGATATTGTGAAATCGGAAATAGTTCGCATAGGAGTCAAATTAATATATAGTTCATCCCCTATACCATCACCGTTTGGAGACAATGCGATATAGTTTTTATTATATATGTCGCTCTTCAAATCATACCCAGTCATTGCATACTTGTCACCCGCATTTACAAAAAGAAATGTTCCACATATATCGTCTGCGATGTTTACAAGAGTGCTTCCGCCGTCATCATACATAGTTGCATCAAACACAGAAGCTTTTGTCCAATCTCCATAAAATCCTGTAAATGGAATGTTGACAGATGGTATCTCTCCATTTTTCGATTCAAGCTTAATAAATCCGTCTATAAAAAATCCGTTTTTATATATCTTGAGATTATCCGAAAGTTCGTCACTGTTTAAAATTATCTCAGCTGACATTTCTACTGAGGCATATGCATCTATCGTTAGACTTTCGGGGAGTGTATCTTCTAAAACAGACAATCGTTTTGTTCCATCTACATAGTAGTTATTGTCTGATGTATTAAGGGTGTACCCATCAGTTAAAATATCCGCAGAAACATTGTCATACGTTACGCTTTCATCTGTTAAATTTTTTACTGTAAACCTTATTTTAACAGTTTCTGTGACTCCATCCTTTAAGCTTAATTTTGTTTTTTTGTTATCACCCTGCAAAATAACAGGTGTTTTTACTGCAGCGTCCAGATTAACAAGACCCGCACCCTGAACCCTGGGAGTGTATGGAACTCCTGCATTATCACCATCAGGTTGTGTGATAATTTCAGCTGTTGACATAATCAAATTTGAAATCAGGTCTACTCTGTCTTTGCCGTAAACCTCACTTCCTATCTTATCAAGATATTCATTTAAAATCGCAACTGCACCTGTTATATGCGGTGCCGCCATTGAAGTGCCGCTTGCCGTAGCATACTTTTTGTCGGGATACGCTGAACTTATATTACCTCCAGGAGCCGTGATTTCAGGCTTTAATTCTAAATCATCACTAACCCCATAGCTTGTTTTTGAATACAGGGTTGTCACTTCGCCAGCATCGTTGTTTTCTGCCGCTGCTACACAAATCGTTGAGGGTAGCGCACTTGGAAGACCGATGGCAGAATAATCTATGTTTTTTGTTAGAGGTGTTTCTTTGTAAAATCCTTTTGAAGAATTCCCCGCCGATGCAGATATAAATATACCTGCATTGTATGCGTTTTCGTAGCAGGTTGTCCATACCTCAGATGCGGAAGATGAAGCATAATCCGTGCCATAGCTACAATTCACAGCACAGACACCTAGTTTTGCTGCATCCTCCAGCGCTGCGATAATTGCATCTGCAACAAAACTTCCGTCTGTATCCGTCACCTTCATCAGAGCAAGCTGAACCTCAGGAGCAACACCCGAAAGAACTCTTCCGCTTGATGTGGTTACTTTTTTCCCTCCAACAATACCGGCAACATGAGTTCCATGTATATTTTCGGTTGCATAGACATACGCCTTTTTAGAACAATAATCATATGCAAACGGAATTTTTTCACTTTTATACAACTCTCCCGCAGTTGTTTTTGCGTTTAATGTACTTGATTTTAATATGTTTTCTAAATCAGTTAAACTATATTTTTCATTCAAAACATCGACATTGAACATAGGATGTTTTACATCAAATTCAGTATCTATTACTGCAACAATCTGACCTTCTCCTTTATATTTTGATACGCCTTGTGTTAAAGCTCCGGTAAGACCTACCGATGTGTTAAGATGTGGCTTAATATTCATTTTTTCCGCCACATAAACATTTTTCACGCCCGCTATGTCTCTTATCTCCTCTAAGTCTTTGTATTTGGCTTTTATTGAGAAGCCATTAAATAAAGCGGTATATGTGAAACGAATTGCTGTAACATATGGTATTGTTTCGGAGATTTCGCTAAAAACTTTTTGTTGATTAATTTCCAGTTTATTTGTCTTTTTCTCTCCCTCATCTGTACCAAGGTAGTTTACACCGTAAGTTGTCGCCACATCACCAACCAAAACAGGGTCACCAAAAGTTTCAACAATAATAGTTACAGTATCATCAGAATTAAAACCTGACAACTCCGCAGAACAGAGATTTTCAAGATGCGGTCTTAACAAAATATTATCATATCCATCCACGGAAACAACTACCGCGAATGACAATATTATCGAGGCTATTCCCGAAAAAATTTTCCTTTTCAACTGAAATTCATCTCCTTTAAAATTCATTGTATCACAAAAAATTAAGTGTGTCAAAAGTAATTATTGTCCGAAAAATTCCATATACATTACTGAGGTGAAAAATTTGAAAAAGAGAAAAAAAGAAAAAGCGCCTAAAAAAAGAATTATTCCACGATTTGATATTCCTGAGGATATAATTTTTGACGTTCCGAGACTAACTATTTTTAACAACACCGAAATGAGAATAGAAAATTATAAAAACATTTTAGAATATGAAGAAGACAAAATCTCTTTAGCCTGCAAGGATAAATTCATAAATATATCAGGTCAAAAGCTTAACATAACCATAATAACAGACGATGAAATAAGCATAAAAGGCGAAATTTTAACTATAGAATTTGCGTAAGGAGGAGTTATGCTTATTCCTGCTTTTATTTCATATTTTAAAGGTTATCTTGTCATAACCGTAAAAGGAAGTTTTATTGAGCGTTTTATAAATGTGTGTACCGCAAAAAATATTCTGCTTTGGGATATTGTAAGAATTTCAAAAAACACCATAAGATGTAAAATATCAGTAAGAGCTTTTAAAAAACTTCCCAAAATAACATATAACACTGGCGTAAGCGTTAAAATATGTTCGCGTCACGGCTTTCCATTTTTTATGCAGAAATACAAAAAGAGAAAGATTTTACTTTCAGCAATTTTTATATTTGTTATTTTTATGGTAACTATAAACCAGTTTGTGTGGGATATAGAAATAAGAGGAAATGAAAGGGTTAAATCTTCAGAAATTTTAAAGGTTTTGGAAGAAGAAGGTTTAAAAATCGGCACGTTAAAGTCAAAAATCGACCAAAATGACATAAAGAACAAAGCCATTATAAAGCTTGATACTCTTTCATGGCTGTGGGTAGACAAAAGAGGCTCGAAGATTATTGTAGATGTGAGAGAGCGAATTCCTGCACCTGAGATTTTTAACCCCGATGATTACACAAATATTTTTGCATCAAAAGACGGCGTTATCGATTCTTTAATCGTAAGAAACGGCGTTCCCGTTGTTGATGTCGGGGATACGGTTTTAAAAGATACCGTTTTGGTAACAGGAAAAATCCCCACAGCCTCAAAGCCTGAAACAAGGTATCTTCAGGCTGATGCAAAGGTGTATGCAAGGGTATGGTATGAAGAAAAAGAAAATTTTTCCCGGGTGGTTACAACGTACAAACAAACAGAAAATAAAAAAAATCAGTTTACGTTAAAGCTTTTCGGAAAGGAAGTTCCAATATTTCATAAAAATACTGCTCCCTTTGAACATTTCGAAAGCGAAGAAAAAGAGCGTGAGCTTTCATTTTTCGGAAATTATTTAGGAATTTCCTTAAATGAAAAAAAATACACAGAGGTTGTTCCTGAAGAAAAAATATATTCAGAAGAAAGCGTTGCAAAAGACGGAGCTAAATCCTTAAATCAAAAAAGTGAAGAACTAACCTCCCCTGATGCCACGTTAGTTTCATACAGTGACACATACGAAGTCATTGATGAAACAACAGTCTGCGTTACGGTAAGGGCTGAGTATATAGAGGATATTGCAGTTAAGGTTAAAGGGGAAAAATATGTTCCCGAAGAAGAAAAAGCTGATGAAAATTAGTATTTTCATCAGCTTTTTCAATTAAAACTTAACTATTAATTTTTCACCGTTCTTTAAAAATACCTTTTTAAATCCGCAAAGGCTCTTATGAGGAATGTATTCATATTTTAAGACTGAATATTTTGTATCATACGTACCTTTGTTTGTAAGCTCAACAGTATTTTCGTCAATCCAGTTTTCTTCTATTTCTGAGTATGTAAGTCCGTGACCGAACTCGTAAACAGGAGTTCCTTCATAGAACTTATATGTTCTGTTTCTCATTGAGTAATCTTCAAATGCAGGCAAATCGTTTGCATCTTTATAGAATGTAACGGGAAGTCTTCCGCTTGGTGAAACCTCACCGAAAATTATGTCACCTAACGCCAAGCCACCGAGTGCTCCTGGATAGAAACACTGAATAATAGCATCTGCGGTTTCTTTCTGTCTTGAAAGATTTAAACAGCTTCCGCTTATGTTAACAAAGATAATCGGTTTTCCTAATGCTAAAATCTTTTCATAGAAGTTTTTCTGAGATACGGGAAGTTCTAAGTCAAGCTTATCCCCACTGCCATCTCCGTTATATACATCACCCTGTTCTCCCTCAAATGACGGATCGATACCCATACACATAATGATAACATCTGAGTATTTAGCAGCAATCATTGCCTCTTTATTGTTGATGCCCTTTGCGATATTTGCATAATCTTCATTGTTTATATGAACGCCATGAGAGTAAATTACATCGCCATATTCCTGAATTCCGCGAAGTGCTGTATAGTACCTTGACGGTGTTCCGTTGTAATTACCGAGAAGGACTGATTTTGAGTCTGCGTTTGGTCCGATAACTGCAACCTTTGTTCCCTTTTTAAGAGGAAGTATTCCGTTATTCTTAAGTAAAACCAAGCTTTCCTGAGCTATTTCACGATTTAATTCCTGATGCTTTTTGCAATCAATTACTGTGAATGGAATGTTATCGTATTCGCAGTCATCTGCAAACATACCAAGCTCAAAACGTGATGTAAATAATTTTGTTACTGCCTCAGTAATTGTATTTTCGTCAATAAAGCCTAATGCAACAGCAGTTTTGAGCCATCTGTAAGCCGAACCGCAGTTTAGTTCACAACCGTTATTTATAGCCAAAGCCGCACTTTCTGCCTCCGTTGCCGTTACTCTGTGATGCTTGTTAATATCACAGATTGCACCGCAATCAGAAACAACGTAGCCTTTAAAGCCAAATTCGTCACGAAGAATGTCCTGAAGTAATGTTTTACTTGCACAGCAAGGCTCGCCGTTAACAGCGTTATACGCTCCCATAACTGCAGCAGGCTTTGCGTTGTCGATACAATATTTAAACGCCCAGAGATATGTTTCGTATAAGTCTTTTTTGTCTATATTAACATTAAAACCGTGACGCACTTTTTCAGGGCCTGAGTGAACAGCGTAGTGCTTTATCGTTGCATCTAACTTTCTGTATTTTCCGTCACCCTGAAGACCTTTAATAAATGCCACACCCATTTCGCCTGTAAGATACGGGTCTTCGCCGTAGGTTTCGTGACCTCTGCCCCAACGTGGGTCTCTGAAAATGTTGATGTTGGGAGACCAGAAGGTTAAACCTTGATAGATGTCGGTATATCCGAACTTTTTGTATTCGTTGTACTGAGCTCTTGCCTCATCCGAAATGGCACATGCAACCTTGTGCATAAGCTCGTCATTGAAGCTTGCCGCCATTCCAATCGCCTGCGGAAAAACTGTGGCAGTACCTGCTCTTGCCACCCCATGAAGACATTCGTTCCACCAGTTGTAGGCAGGAATGCCGAGTCTTTCGATGGCGGGAGCATCATATTTCATCTGCGACACCTTTTCGGCGATCGTCATTTTGGATACAAGTTCTTTTGCTCTTTCCTCAAATGTCATTTGTAATTTTCCTTATCTTCTTTTATTT
>JAZNOF010000003.1:0-30778 GCA_045580665.1 Congzhengia sp. | reverse complement strand
ACATCAGCTTATCCGCACCAGGGCGGTTAAATCCTCCCACTGTTTAGCACGGAGGTAGTTGCCGCCGGATTTACGGAAAGCCTTTGCGGTTTCAAAGTCAATTCTGAATTCCCAGGACAGCACAATTTCTGGCAAATCCTCGGATTTTTCGAGAACTCCTTGTTTATCTAAGAGCAGCCTGTGCAGCAGCGAGTCTTGCGATCGGTACACGGAAAGGTGAGCAAGAAACGTATGTGAGACCAAGCTGGTGGCAGAATTCTACGGATGTGGGGTCACCGCCGTGTTCGCCACAGATACCAACGTGGAGTTCAGGACGAGCAGCCTTACCCATCTTGATAGCCATTTCCATGAGCTTACCAACGCCTGTCTGGTCGAGCTTAGCGAAGGGATCGTTTTCGAAGATCTTAGCATCGTAGTAAGCGTTTAAGAACTTACCAGCGTCGTCTCTGGAGAAGCCGTATGTCATCTGTGTAAGGTCGTTTGTACCGAAGCAGAAGAATTCAGCTTCCTTAGCGATTTCGTCAGCTGTAAGAGCAGCACGAGGAATTTCGATCATTGTACCAACTTCGTACTTGAGGTCAGCGCCGGCAGCTGCGATAACTTCGTCAGCTGTCTTAACAACTACATCCTTAACGTACTTAAGTTCCTTGATTTCGGCTACGGGAGGAATCATGATTTCAGGAACGATGTTCCAGTCGGGATGAGCCTTCTTAACGTTGATAGCAGCCTTGATTACAGCAGCAGTCTGCATCTTAGCGATTTCAGGGTATGTTACTGCAAGACGGCATCCTCTGTGACCCATCATGGGGTTGAATTCGTGGAGACCAGCGATGATATTCTTGATATCTTCAACAGACTTGCCCTGAGCCTTAGCGAGAGCAGCGATGTCAGCTTCTTCTGTAGGAACGAATTCGTGGAGAGGGGGATCGAGGAAACGGATTGTAACAGGGTTACCTTCGAGAGCTTCGTAGAGAGCTTCGAAGTCAGCCTGCTGGATGGGTTCGATCTTAGCAAGAGCAGCTTCTCTTTCTTCAACTGTGTCGGAGCAGATCATTTCTCTGAATGCTGCAATTCTGTCAGCTTCGAAGAACATATGTTCTGTACGGCAGAGACCGATACCTTCAGCGCCGAGTTCGCGAGCCTTCTTAGCGTCAGCAGGTGTATCAGCGTGTGTTCTTACCTTGAGAGTTCTGAACTTGTCAGCCCAAGCCATAATTCTGCCGAATTCGCCAGCAATCTGAGCGTCAACAGTTGGGATAAGGCCGTCATAGATGTTACCTGTTGTACCATCGATGGAGATGCAGTCGCCTTCGTGGAATGTCTTGCCAGCGAGTGTGAACTGCTTGTTTTCTTCATCCATCTTGATATCGCCGCAGCCGGATACACAGCAAGTACCCATACCACGAGCAACAACGGCTGCGTGAGAGGTCATACCGCCACGAACTGTGAGGATACCCTGAGAAGCCTTCATACCTTCGATGTCTTCAGGAGATGTTTCAAGACGAACGAGAACTACCTTTTCGCCTCTTGCATTCCATTCAGCAGCGTCTTCAGCTGTGAATACTACCTTACCGCAAGCAGCACCGGGAGATGCGGGAAGAGCTTTTGCAAGGGGAGTAGCAGCCTTGAGAGCCTTTGTATCGAACTGAGGATGTAAGAGTGTATCTAAGTTTCTGGGGTCGATCATTTCAACAGCTTTTTTCTTATCAATCATACCCTCATCAACTAAGTCACAAGCAATTTTTAAAGCAGCTTTAGCTGTTCTTTTTCCGTTTCTTGTCTGGAGCATATAGAGTTTTCTGTCTTCAACAGTAAATTCCATATCCTGCATATCTCTGTACTGGTCTTCTAAGATAGCACAAACTTATTCGAATTCAGCAAAAGCTTCGGCGAATTTTTCAGCCATCTGAGCGATAGCCATAGGTGTACGTACACCGGCAACAACGTCTTCACCCTGAGCGTTTACTAAGAATTCACCCATGAGGCCTTTTTCACCTGTAGCAGGGTCACGTGTGAATGCAACACCTGTACCACAGTTGTCACCCATGTTACCGAAAGCCATCATCTGTACGTTAACAGCAGTACCCCATGAATAAGGGATATCGTTGTCACGACGGTAAACGTTAGCTCTGGGGTTGTCCCATGAACGGAATACGGCTTCTACAGCACCCATAAGCTGTTCTTTGGGGTCTGAGGGGAAGTCTTTACCAATTTTGTTTTTGTATTCTTCTTTGAACTGAGAAGCAAGCACCTTAAGGTCTTCAGCTGTAAGCTCAACGTCCTGAGTTACGCCTTTTTCTTCTTTCATCTTGTCGATGAGTTCTTCAAAGTATTTTTTACCAACTTCCATAACAACGTCAGAATACATCTGGATAAATCTTCTGTAGCAGTCCCAAGCCCATCTTGCGTTGCCTGTTTTTGCTGCCATTGTTTCAACAACGGTTTCATTTAAACCGAGGTTTAAGATTGTATCCATCATACCGGGCATAGAAGCTCTTGCGCCTGAACGAACAGATACTAAGAGGGGATTTTCGCTGTCGCCGAATTTTTTACCGCAAACAGCTTCCATCTTTGTGATGTTTTCCATAATTTCAGCCTGAATTTCATCGCTGATTTTACGACCATCGTCATAATATTTTGTACAAGCTTCTGTAGAAACAGTAAAGCCCTGAGGTACGGGAAGACCGATTTTGGTCATTTCCGCAAGGTTTGCACCTTTACCACCGAGAAGTTCGCGCATTGAAGCGTCGCCTTCACTGAACTGATAAACATACTTCATGAATAAAAACCTCCTATTTTTTGAACTCGGCAATGCCGATATTTTAAACAAATTTTGGTGCTTTCTATGCACCACATTACATTATATCACAAAATCGCAAAAAATCAAATGTTTTTTTTATTTTCGTGAGATTGATTAAAAAAAATAAAAGTGCCTCACATAGGGTAAGGCACTTTATATAAAATTTAGTCGTCTATCTTAGAAATTGTGATTGTCATTTCCTCTAAAACATCTAAGAATACGCGAACAGTATCTAAAGCGGT
The DNA here is from genome assembly GCA_045580665.1 of Congzhengia sp. Classification (GTDB taxonomy): domain Bacteria; phylum Bacillota; class Clostridia; order UBA1381; family UBA9506; genus Congzhengia. The sequence continues at coordinate 27,736 of JAZNOF010000003.1, read as the reverse complement.
AAACATCGTGATATTATTTTCTGTAGCACAACGTCTAACTAAATATCCGTTGCTTTCGTCACCTTTTGCATTTATGTCCTTTGTATTGATTACATAAGTCACATAGCCTTTGCGCATAGAATCAAAGATTCCGTCGATACCCTCGTCGCTTACCCTTTCTCTTGTTCTTACGCCGTGTTCCTTTAAGAACATAGCTGTTCCGTGGGTTGCTTCAATGTTAAATCCTAAGTTGTAGAAGCGTCTGATTAAAGGAAGCGCTTCTTCTTTATCCTTATCTGCTATGGTAACAAAAACTGTTCCATAGTTTACAACGTGCATATCTGCAGCCTGCATCGCCTTGTAGAGAGCACGGTTTAATGAGTTATCATAACCGATTGCTTCACCTGTTGATTTCATTTCAGGTGAAAGGTATGCGTCAAGTCCGCGGATTTTTGAGAACGAGAACGCAGGAACTTTAACATACCAACGTTTCTTTTCTTCAGGGTAAATGTTTGTTATTCCCTGTTCCTTTAAAGACTTTCCTAAAATAACTAATGTTGCAATATCTGCAAGCTGATAGCCTGTTGATTTTGAAAGGAAAGGAACTGTTCTTGAAGACCTTGGATTAACCTCGATAACGAAAACATTATCGTTTTTGTCAACAATAAACTGAATGTTATAAAGACCAATAATTCCAATGCCAAGACCTAAGCGTTTTGTATAGTCTAAGATTGTATCCTTAACTTCCTGAGAAATACTGAAGGTGGGGTAAACTGAAATTGAGTCACCTGAGTGGATACCAGTTCTTTCTACGTGTTCCATAATGCCGGGAACGAAAACGTCCGTTCCGTCGCAAACTGCGTCAACCTCAACTTCTTTACCTATAATATATTTGTCAACCAATACGGGCTTGTCTTCGTCAATCTCAACCGCGGTTTTGAGGTAGTGGCGAAGACCTGCTTCGTCAGCTACGATTTCCATAGCACGCCCACCAAGAACGTAGCTGGGACGAACTAAAACGGGGTAGCCGATTTCTTCGGCAGCCTTTATTCCGTCTTCAATCTTTGTAACGGCTTTTCCGTTAGGCTGAGGAATTTTAAGCTCTTCCATAATCTTTTCGAAAGAGTCACGGTTTTCTGCACGCTCAATAGCATCGCAGTCTGTTCCTATAAGCTTAACGCCACGTTTTTTGAGAGGTTCTGCCAAGTTAATTGCGGTCTGGCCACCTAAAGATGCGATAACTCCCATAGGTTTTTCAAGCTCGATTATGTTCATAACGTCTTCAACAGTTAAAGGCTCAAAATAGAGCTTATCAGACGTTGTGTAATCTGTTGAAACTGTTTCGGGGTTGTTGTTAATGATAATTGACTCAATTCCGCTTTCCTTGATTGTTTTAACTGCGTGAACTGTTGAATAGTCAAACTCAACACCCTGACCTATTCTGATAGGACCTGAGCCTAAAACGATAATCTTTTTATTGTTTGATACGATTGATTCGTTCTCGTCTTCGTATGTTGAATAAAGGTAAGGAACGTATCCTTCGTATTCGCCTGCACAACTGTCAATTGTTTTGTAGACAGGGAAAATTTTGTTCTCACGGCGAAGGTCGTAAATATCGTCTTCGCTCATTTTCCAGAGGTGCGCAATATATTTATCGGAAAAGCCCATTTTCTTAGCTTTTTTCAAAAGCTCAATGTTGCCTTTTGTTGTTTCGTCTTCTAAAATGTGCTCAAAGTCAACAATGTTTTTGATTTTGTCTAAGAAGAACATATCAATATGGGTAATATCGCAAATTCTGCTGTGGTCAACGCCAAGCCACATAAGCTGAGCAATGGCATATATTCTGTCGTCAGTACCCTCTGCGATATATTCCATAAGCTCATCAACGCTCATTTTATCTTTGTCAAATTTTGACATATAAATATGGCAAACGCCAATTTCTAAAGAGCGGATAGCTTTTAATAAACTTTCTTCTAATGTTCTTCCTATGCTCATAACCTCGCCGGTTGCTTTCATCTGAGTTCCAAGCTTGTTTGAAGCATTGGCGAACTTATCGAAGGGGAAGCGGGGCATCTTTGTAACCACATAGTCAATAGATGGTTCAAAGCTTGCAGGGAGATTTCCTAAGTTGATTTCATCAAGTGTCATACCAACTGCAATTTTTGCGGTAACTCTTGCGATTGGGTATCCGCTTGCTTTTGAGGCTAAAGCCGATGAACGTGAAACTCTGGGGTTAACCTCAATAACGTAGTAACTGAAAGACTGGGGGTCTAACGCAAACTGAACATTACATCCGCCCTCAATTTTTAATGCACGGATTAAGCGGAGCGCCGCATCACGAAGCATATTATATTCTTTTGCGGTTAAAGTCTGTGCAGGAGCTACAACAATACTGTCGCCTGTATGAATACCAACGGGATCCATGTTTTCCATACTACAAATGGTGATAGCGGTATCGTTTTTATCGCGCATTACCTCAAATTCGATTTCTTTATATCCCTTAATACTTTTTTCAACTAAAACCTGACCAACGGGAGAAAGCTTAAGAGCGTTTTTCATAATTTCACGTAATTCTTCTTCGTTGTCAGCAAAGCCGCCACCTGTTCCGCCTAAAGTAAAGGCAGGACGCAAAACTACAGGATAGCCTATTTCTTCAGCAGCATGAATTCCTTCCTCCATAGAATTTGCTATCAAAGAGGGAAGTACAGGCTCACCGAGTTCTTCGCAAAGCTCTTTGAAAAGCTCACGGTCTTCGGCTCTTTCAATACTTTCGCATTTTGTTCCCAAGAGCTCAACCTGACATTCGTTTAAAATACCTTTTCTTGCAAGCTGCATAGCAAGGTTTAAGCCGGTCTGACCGCCAATTCCGGGGACAATTGCATCGGGACGCTCGTAGCGGAGAATTTTTGCTATGTATTCAAGTGTCAAAGGCTCCATATAAACCTTGTCTGCAATAGATGTGTCTGTCATAATGGTTGCAGGGTTAGAGTTTACCAAAACAACCTCATAGCCCTCTTCTTTCAAGGCGAGACACGCCTGTGTTCCGGCGTAGTCAAACTCTGCTGCCTGACCGATAACAATAGGACCTGAACCAATTACCAAAACTTTTTTAATATCCTCGCGTTTAGGCATTTTTCTTCGCCTCCTCCATTAATTTTACGAACTTATCATATAAATTTCCGTCTGTCAGCTTGTCCACAGTTCCAACGGGCTGATACTGAACGGAGAACAGGTTATCTTCTTTACATTCAACACCTTCAACAGTGTTATCCATAATATTTGTATGTGTAAGGGTAAGGGGAGTGTTATCAAGTGATTTTAAATCAACTGCGTAAACGTGTGCCTGATTTGTGATTTCGATTTTGTTATTATTTAGGTTTCTCACAGAATAGTTAGCACCTGAGTGACCGCATTTCATTTTATAGGTTTTTGCACCATACGCAAGGCATATAATCTGGTGTCCTAAACCGATGCCAAACATTGGGTACTTGCCCTTAAGCTGTTTTACGGTTTCAATTACAATTTCTGCATCTTCAGGATTTCCCGGTCCGCTTGAAATTAGAACGCCGTCGGGATTCATAAACTCAATTTCTTCAGCCGTTGTATCAAAGGGAACAATTGTAACGTTGCAGTCTCTTACGTTTAAGCTTTTGATTGTGCTGAGTTTAATTCCGCAGTCGATAGCTACTATATTATATTTATGGTTTGAGGTTCTTGAATACCAGCGTTTTTTACAGCTTACCTTAGAAACTGCATCGCGGGGTATTTCTACGTTTGAAAGAATTTTTAAAGCATCATCCAAAGATGTTGAAGCATCTGTTATGAAAGCCTTCTTTATTCCTGAATTTCTGATTAAACGGGTGAGTTTTCTTGTATCAACTCCGTAAATTCCCGGAATTCCGTTTTCCTCCAAAGTTTCAGATAATGTTTTTGTGTAGCGGAAGTTACTGGGCATATCGTTATAATCTCTTACAACAAGACCGCCGATGGTGGCAACCTTTGCTTCGAAGTCTTCATCGGCAATACCGTAGTTACCGATTAGGGGATATGTCATAACCACAAGTTGATGAGTAAAAGCAGGGTCAGATATAATTTCCTGATATCCCACCATAGAGGTGTTAAATAAGATTTCACACACCCTGTCGCATTTTGATCCGAAGCCGTAGCCGTAATACTCTGTTCCGTCTTCAAAAACTATTTTTTTGTCAAATTTCTTATCCATACGCAGTTCTCCTCTTCCCTTGTTTATGTTACCATAAGTTCAAAAAGTCCCTACTACCCCATTTGAACTTATTGTTAAAATTATACCACCGCACGAGCCAAAAGTCAATAAAAAATCGGGGCAGAAATCCCCGATTTTTTATAATCGTCATTTTGCAAAAAAAACGCAAGAAAAAATACTGATATTTCGTTACAAAATAAAAAAGGCAGGAATTTCTTCCCGCCTTTTTCGTTAGTTTTTCTTCATAAATGATTCACAGTCAGTGCATTTGCTTTCTGTGGGGTTTGACTCGTGTGTGCCTACCTGAATGCAGTCTAAAGAACAGTAGTTTTCGTCACTGCAGTGGTACTGACACTGTGTAACCGTACATTTAATTGATGAATTTGCTTTACAACTCATAATTCTACCTCCTGTTTTAAAGGCTTAACGCCTTAAAAATAGTTTGCACGGTTTTTTTATATTTAAACGAAAACTTTTTAAAAATTACGTTTTAATTTTTCAATCTCGTAATTCTTAATGGAATAAATCTTAACACTTCTCTTTGCACTTCTCATGGTGTTGAATTTTTTCGCAAGCCCTATATCACCCACATTCATTCTGTTGGTAAAAAAATATTTTTCGCCTTTTTGTGTATGTATTTTTATAACATAGTATGCATCAAATTCTTCATCGGTTAAATTTAGAAAGTTCATAGTTTGCGCCTCCGAAAACAGTTTAGCACAGCCGCAAAATATTGTCAATAAATGTCACAGTTTGAAACAAAAACGCTCTTTAATATTATTCGAAATTTTTGACAAAATAATTTAAAAACACTTTACTAATAAAAGAATTATTGGTATAATGGTGGTGTATGATATGAAATCATTTAAGTATGATTATTTTTTAATAAGCGTTGTAGCTGTTCTTTTGGTAACGGGAATGGCTATGGTTTATTCTGCCAGTATAACCGACGAGAGTATGCGTAAGCTTATAGTTCAGCTTATTGCTGCGTTTTTAGGAATTGTGCTTATGATTGCTTTCTCGTTGGTTGATTTTCGGACATACAGGCGCTTTAAAAATCATATTTATATAGCGTGTTTTGCTCTTTTGGTATTTGTTCTTATTTTCGGAAGCGGAAAAGAAGAAACGGGGGCAAACAGCTGGATAAGATTTGGCGGAATTGGAGTTCAGCCGTCAGAATTTGTTAAAATCGGTTTTACTCTTTTTCTTTCCTCTTATATATCTGATTTAAAGGAAAGGGGAAGCTTAAACAATATAAAAAGCCTGCTCAGGCTTTTGGTGTTTTTTTTAGGAATTTTCGGTCTGATAATTCTTCAGAATGACACAGGAACAGCGCTGGTGTTTACGTTTATGTTTGTTTCGATGCTGTATATTGCAGGACTGTCTTATCGGTATTTTGCGGTATCAGCACTTGCTATGGTTGTTTTGTCGCCTGTTGTGTGGCTTTTCATGGCACCTTATCAGAGGGACAGAATTTTAGTGTTTTTAACCCCTGAAAAAGACCCGCAGGGCGCAGGATATCAGGTTATTCAGTCCAAAATTTCAATAGGCTCAGGGAAGCTTTTCGGACGTGGGTACTTAAACGGCCCACAGAACAGGCTTTCGCTTCTTCCCGAAAATGAAACAGACTTTATATTTTCAACCCTTGGCGAAGAATTCGGCTTTTTGGGATGTACTTTGGTTTTGATACTTTTATTTTTGTTTGTTCTGCGAATTTTTAAGATTTCAAAAAACTGCAGGGATTTTACGGGAAAGCTTATAACTTCAGGACTTGGCGCGATGTTTTTGTTTCATGTAATCGAAAATTTATGTATGTGCGTTGGGCTTCTGCCCGTAACGGGAATACCGCTTCCTTTTTTAAGCTACGGAGGGTCATCCCTTGTAACAAACTTTATCGCTCTGGGCATAATTTTAAATGTGAATAAGTATACAGAAAAACTCTGTTTTAATAAATACGATTAGAAAGGAAACTTTTTTCTATGGCTAAAATACAGATAGTAACAGATGCAGGTGCAGACCTTACTAAAGAGGAAATGCAAAAATATAATGTAGATGTTTTGCCTATAAAGATTATTGCAAAAGATAAAGAATATCTTTCAGGTGTTAATATGTTTTCTGATGAATTCTATGAACTCTTGGAAAACTGCGACGAAATTCCTCACACATCTCAGCCCTCAACAGCCGAAATTTACGACCTTTTAGTAAAGCATATAAAAGAGGGTAAAGAAGTTTTAGCGCTGACTATTTCTTCAAAGGCAAGCGGACTTAACAACAATATGCACCTTGCTAAAAATATGATTTTGGAAGAATATCCCGATGCAGTAATCGAAATTTTTGATACTATGCATCTTTCTTACACTTACGGCTGGCCTGTTTTGATTGCTGCAGAGCTTGCAGAAGAGGGGAAGGAAATTCCCGAAATTTTAGAGGCGGTTAAAAAGCACATTGAAGAGCACGATGTTTATTTTATTCCCCAAAGCCTTACTTACCTTGAAAAAGGTGGAAGAATAAACAAAGCATCTCTGGTTTTCGGAAATGTTTTAGATATTGTTCCCGTTCTTACTCTAAAAGACGGACTTGTTGAATCGATAGGAAAGCTTCGCGGAAGAAAGAAGCTTGCAAAGAAACTCTTTCAATATCTTTGCGATAATGCTCCCGACCAGAGCGGAAACGAGCTTTTAATTATTAACGGAAAAATGGACACAGAGTGCGATGAACTCGAAGAACTCCTAAAAGAAAAATACGGCGATATTAAAATACGATACGCAAAAGTTGGTGCAACAATTGCGACACATATAGGACCCGTATTTGCTATTTATTTCAAGAAATAGTATTTTTTCAGGTTAACACAAGGTAGGGAAGTAAAACTTCCTTACCTTTATTTTTTTATTTCTTCATAATATGTCTCCGACGGACAACTTTTGTATCGCCAAAAGTTGCCAAAAACTCTTGTCGCGGTCGAAGTTTTTAATTTTCAAACTGCTCACTCTCAAAATTTTAACGCACGCAGACATTCGCAAAATATTTTGCTCAGGTCTGTTAAATCGGCTGTGCCATATCGGGAACTTTTGCACATAGCCGATTTGCGATAAAATTTTTTCGCTATCGCAGAGAAAATAAAAAAACTTCTCTAAGCGACGAATAGATTGTACAATACACAGAATTTGTGCGATTTTCGTCAGTCAGCCTTTGAAATTTCAGATTGTAAAATGTCTGCGATATTGAGAAATTTTTAATTGTAAATCAGCATAGCTTAAGTTCCCTTAATTGCTTGCTGATTTAGCGAGGCTGAGCAAAATATTTTGCCAATCCGAAGCGGCATTAAAAATTTCGAAAATGGAGCAGTTACGTTTTCATCTGAAATTTCCGGCTGAAATGGTTTTGGTGACTTTTGCCGAAACAAAAGTCACGCCTGCCGTAGGCATCCCCTTGACATTTTTCAACACATATTGTAAAATAAAATGATAGTATATTAACTAACCGAAAGGAAGTTTAGATATGAAAAAACTAATGCTTGGAAATGAAGCAGTTGCCCGCGGTGCTTTTGAGGCTGGCGCTCGCGTCGTTTCCTCTTATCCCGGTACACCAAGTACCGAAATTACGGAATTTGCAGCAAAATATGATGAAATGTATGCAGAATGGGCGCCCAACGAAAAGGTTGCAGTTGAAACTGCGTCAGGTGCAGCTATTGCAGGGGGCAGAGCATTTACCTGTATGAAGCACGTTGGCTTAAACGTTGCAGCAGACCCTCTTTTTACAATGTCATACATAGGCGTTAACGCAGGGCTTGTTGTCTGTGTTGCCGATGACCCCGGTATGCATAGCTCGCAGAACGAGCAGGATTCAAGAAACTATGCTTTAGCATCTAAAGTTCCTATGCTTGAGCCTGCTGACAGCGCAGAGTGTAAAGACTATATGAAAAAGGCTTTTGAGCTAAGTGAAAAGTTTGATACTCCCGTTATTCTTCGCTTGACCACAAGAATTGCTCACTCACAGAGCCTTGTTGAATTGGAAGATAGAGAAGAAATCGCTCTTTCTCCATATGAAAAGAACATTCCTAAAAATGTTATGGTGCCTGCAAACGCTCGCCCCAAACATACAATAGTTGAAAAGCGCACGAAGGCGCTTTCAGAATTTGCCGAAACCTCAGATTTGAACACAGTTACAATGCGCGGAACAAAAATCGGTATAATCACCGCAGGTATTGCGTATCAGTATGCTGAAGAAGCTATTCCTGATGCATCAATCTTAAAGCTTGGTATGGTTTGGCCTCTCCCGGAAAAGTTAATTCGTGATTTTGCATCTAAGGTTGACGAGCTTTATGTAATAGAAGAATTAGACCCATTCTTAGAAAATGCAATTCGTGCAATGGGAATAGAAGTAAAAGGAAAAGAGCTGTTTACATTAGAGGGTGAATACTCAGTTGCACTCTTAAAAGAAAAAATTTTGGGAATTGCTCCTGAAAAATGCGCTCGCGCAGAAGAAAATGTTCCTGTTCGTCCTCCTGTTATGTGCCCCGGATGTTCTCACCGCGGCGTGTTCTACGTTTTAAAAAAATTAGGACTTACTGTTTCAGGCGATATCGGTTGCTATTCATTAGGCTGCGCCGCACCCCTTTCTTCTATCGACAGTATTATCTGTATGGGTGCCAGCATCACAGCGGCTCACGGTATGGAAAAAGCCGCAGGCCGTGATTTTGCGAAGAAAACAGTTGCCGTTTTAGGCGACTCTACATTCTTACATTCAGGAATTACGGGTTTAATTGACGTTGTTTATAATAAAGGCACATCAACCGTTATTATTTTAGACAACTCAATCACAGGTATGACAGGTCATCAGCAGAACCCTGCAACAGGCTTTACAATTAAAAATGAGCCTACCCGTCAGGTTGATTTAATTAAGCTTTGCGAGGCGGTTGGCGTAGACAGAGTATCAGTTGTCGACCCCTTTGACGTTGAGCTTTTTGAAAAAACAGTTAAAGCAGAACTCGCAGCAGAAGAGCCTTCTGTTATTATTGCACAAAGACCTTGTGCACTTCTTAAGAAAGCAGGCTACACAGGCTACTATGTTATAAACGATAAATGTAAGAACTGTAAAATGTGTATGAAATTAGGCTGCCCCGCAATTTCGATTACGGAAAACGGCCCGAAAATTAACGACACCCTTTGCGTCGGTTGCGGACTTTGTCCCAACGTATGTAAATTTGGCGCAATCGAAAAGGTCAACTAAACCGAAAGAGAGGAAAAAACTATGAATATTATGATTGTTGGTGTCGGCGGTCAGGGAACACTGCTTGCAAGCAGAATTTTAGGCGCAGCGGCACAGAATATAGGCAAAGACGTTAAGCTTTCAGAAGTACATGGTATGAGTCAGCGCGGCGGCAGTGTTGTTACCTATGTTAAGTACGGCGAAAAAATTGCATCTCCTATTATTGAGGAGGGCGGCGCAGACATAATTTTAGCATTCGAACAGCTTGAGGCTTACCGTTATATGCCTTACCTTAAAAATGGCGGAACATATATCACAAATACTCAGAAAACCGACCCCATGCCCGTAATTTGCGGTGCGGCGGAGTATCCTGAAAATATTATTGAAAAGATAGAAAAAACAGGAATTAACATTATTGCCTGCGATGCTTTATCTTTGGCAAAAGAAGCAGGAAACGTAAAAGCGGTTAACGTTGTTTTAATTGGTGTTTTGGCAAAGCATTCCACAATTGAAAAGGAACACTGGATTAACGCTTTAAAATCCACAGTCCCCGAAAAATTCTTAGAAGTTAACTTAAAGGCTTTTGAATTAGGCTACAATCAGTAAGGAAAAGTAAAATGCAGATTTATGATGTTTTAAAAAGTGAATATGGCATAAGTTACGAAACTTATGAATTAGGAAAAAAAGCCGAACAAGAAGTAAAAAATCAGTTTGATAAAATAAATGAAACGGCGGAGTTCAATCAAATTAAGGTTTTAAATGTTTTTTCAAAGCACAAAGTATCTGAAGCTCATCTGGGGCTTTCAACGGGCTACGGCTACGATGACTTGGGAAGAGATACATTAGAAAAAATCTATGCTGATGTTTTCGGAACAGAAAAAGCTTTAGTGCGTCATTCAATCGTTTCAGGAACTCACGCAATCTGCTCCTGCCTTTTCGGTCTTTTAAGACCTGGTGATACACTTGTTTCAGCAACGGGTGCTCCCTATGATACTTTAGAAGAAATCATAGGAAAAAGAGGCGAAGGCTCGGGAAGTTTAAAGGAATGGGGTATAAACTACAAGGAAGTTCCTCTAAAGGCTGATGGTTTTATTGACCTTGAGGCACTAGACGCAGTTTTATCTGACAAAACTATCCGTGTAGTTGAGCTTCAGCGTTCAAAGGGTTATGCATGGCGTCCGTCATACACTGTTTCTCAGCTTGAACCAGCCATTTCTTTGATTAAGAAAAAACGCCCCGACGTTTACGTTATGGTGGATAACTGCTATGGTGAATTTGTGGAAAAGTTAGAGCCTACACAGATTGGTGCTGATATTATTGCAGGCTCACTTATAAAAAACCCCGGCGGTGGTTTAGCCTTAACAGGCGGATATTTAGCAGGGAAGTCTGAGTGCGTTGAGCAGATAAGCTATCGTTTAACCTCGCCCGGAATTGGCAGTGAAGTCGGTGCATCTTTGGGTATGAACCGGCATATGTATCAGGGATTTTTTATGGCACCTCACGTGGTTGCACAGAGTCTTAAAACCGCGGTTTTTGCATCTAAGATTTTTGAGCTTTTAGGTTACGATGTTTCACCAAAAGCTGAAGATATAAGAGGCGATATTATTCAGTCAATTAAATTTAATAACCCTGAAAAGCTTTGTGCTTTTTGTCGGGGAATTCAGCGTGGCGCTCCTATTGACTCGTTTGTTACACCTGAGCCATGGGATATGCCTGGGTACGATAATCAGGTTATTATGGCGGCAGGGGCTTTTGTATTAGGCTCGTCTATCGAAATTTCAGCAGACGGACCGATACGCCCTCCGTATGCGGCATATCTGCAGGGCGGGCTGACTTATGAAAGCGGAAAATTATCAATACTTTGCGCAGCAGAGAATATAAAAAATCAGGGAAATGCATAAGCATTTCCCTGATTTTTTTTATATTTCAAATATCTTTATAATTACCAATGATAATATTCCCATTATAACTCCCACAACAGTTCTTACTGACAATTTTTCTTTATACATAATTGCCGCAACTATTGTTGAAATTATTGTTCCGCCGCCGTTTATAAATGTAAAGAGAATAACGGGCGAAACTAATGAGGCTGAGATTGTTGCAAACTGATTTATTACAAATACAGCCGTTGCCAAAGCTACAGCACATATTATTAAATCTTTCGAAAGCTTTTCACTTTTAGCTTCATCTGATTTTGAACTAAACATACCTAAAATCCCTGTTGCTACAGCAAGTACGCCAAATGATATAAAGGAGAACACCGAAACATCACCATTTGGGACAAAGTGTGCAAAAAACTGCTGTGCAAGCATTGTTGCGCCGTTTGAAACAAGAGAGCCTATAAGAAGAAAAAATGTTTTTATATTAAATTTATTGTTAACTTCTTTAGATGCCTGAATCAAAAGATAAGCCGAAATAAAGAATATTAAAACGCCTATCCATTGCATCAGGTTAATCGGTTGATTGAAAAGCACTATTCCCGAAATCAGCGGAACAAGCATACCTGCTGTTCCAAACATTGAATTTACGCTTACCGTTCCAGTTTTCATTCCGTAGACACTGCAAAAGCTTGAAAAGAATAAGGATATTCCAGAAAAAGTTCCTATGACAAAGGTTAAAAAATCAATTTTAAAACCATTCCCTGCCACTAATATCAACAAAAGTCCTAAGCTCGCTGAAATTGATTTGGAAAAAGCTACGTATTTTATAAAATGGGAAATCCCCTTTATTTCGTTGCTTGAACGTTTGTTGAAAACCGCCTGCACAACTCTTGCAAGTAAAATAATTCCTATATAAATTGTTGCCATTTTTCTATCTCCTTTCACATGTAATTATAATGCAATAAAAAAATTTTTTCAACGGAAATAGTATCGAAAGTTTTTCGAATTTCTTGCATAAATAAATTTTTTCGTGTATAATTGGAGGCGGGGTGATGAAAAATGACGCTGACAAAGCTTGCACGCCTTGCGAATGTTTCCGTTTCAACGGCATCAAAGGCATTTTCAATGAGCAGTGAAGTTAATGAAGAAACGCGGGAAATGATATTCAAGGTGGCAAAAGAGAATAACTGTTTTAAAAAGTTTTTTAACGCAAAGTACCCAAAACTTGTGGTGGCAGTTATATGCCCTGAACTTCAGGGTTCATACTACAGCGATGTATTTAAACACCTTCAGGCAGAACTTTCAAAGGTGAATTGCGAAGTTTGTGTTTCAACCACAAACTTTCAGGATGAAAAGCTTTGCGATATTGTCAGCTACTACGAAAAATACACCTCTGTTGACGCGATGATTATAGTAGACAGAAATTTTAACAGAGAACTTGTAAATGAAATTCCTGTTATTTGCCTTGACTGTGCAAAATGTGCCGATGCTGACACTAAAATTTTTATTGACTACAAACAGACTATGGAACAGATAGTTGATTTACTCATAAATTCGGGTGCAGAAAATATAGGGTTTATAGGTGAAAAATTAACTGTTAAAAAAAAGGAAATGTTTATAAAGGTTTTAGAATCCAAAAGAAAGTGTGTAGACGAAAATCTTATAATAACTACCGAAGAACGCTTTGAAAATTCGGGATATGTTGCATTAAAAAAGATGATTGATTTAAACAACTTGCCAGATGCAGTAGTGTGTGCATACGATAACATTGCGTATGGAGTTTTAAGATGTGCAAAAGATTATGGAATTAATGTGCCTGGTGATTTGATGGTTGTAGGAATGAATAATCTGGAAGAATCAGCATACTTTTCACCATCGCTCAGTTCCGTGGATATGTCGGTAAAGGAACGGGCAGAAATTGCAGTTAAAGCACTTTGTGATTTAATTCAGGGAAAGAGCGTGCCGGAAGAAATAGCTGTTAATGCTAAACTTATTGAAAGAGAAACAACGAATAAAAAAATACAGTCCTGAATTTTTCAGGACTGTATTTTTTATAAATTACTTTCAGCAACTTTTATCATTACTGCACATTCAATTCTCTTTTTGAAAAGCTCGCAGCCTTGCTCATATACACCGTTTATACTGCCTGTTGCGTGATATGCGTTTGCCGCACAACCGCCGCTGCAGTAAAGCTTTGCCCAGCAATCCTTACAGTCGGGGCGCGCATAGGCGTTACACAGCTTAAATTCGTTTTTGAGCTCTTCATTTTTAATTCCGTCAAAGATGTTACCCATAGAATATTTTTCGTCACCAACAAACTGATGGCAGGGGAAAAGCTCACCCCAAGGGGTAACCGCAAAATATTCTGTTCCTGAACCGCAGCCTGAAATACGCTTGTAGATACAAGGTCCGCCCGTTAAATCAATCATATAGTGATAGAAAGTAAAGCCTTTGCCGTTTTTCTTTCTTCTAATCATTTCTTTGGCTAAAATTTCATATTGCTCGCAAACGGTTTTTATATCCTCGTCAGTTAAAGCGTAAGGGTCATCGGGAGCGCAAACTACGGGCTCCATAGAAAGCTCGGTAAATCCCAAATCTGCCATATGGAAGATGTCCTTTGTAAAATCGGGGTTATTGTGAGTAAATGTTCCTCTTATGTAATAACCTTTATTGCCTCTTGCCTCAACTAATTTTTTAAACTTTGGAACAATTATGTCATAGCTTCCTTGTCCTGAAACAGTTCTGCGAAGTCTATCGTGGATTTCTTTACGCCCATCCAATGAAAGCACAACATTGTGGCACTCGCGGTTTGCAAAATCAATAACATCGTCGTCTATTAAAACACCATTCGTGGTTAACGTGAACCTGAAGTTTTTATTGTGTTCTTTCTCTATTGACCTTGCATATTCCACAATTTTTTTAACAACATCAAAGTTCATTAAAGGCTCGCCACCGAAAAAGTCAACCTCTAAGTTGCGTCTTTTTCCTGAGTTTTCTATCAAAAAGTCAATGGCACGCTTTCCAACCTCAAAGCTCATAAGTCCGCGCTCGCCTGAAAATTTTCCCTGACTTGCAAAACAGTAGTCGCAAGTCAAATTACATGTGTGGGCAATGTGAAGACAAAGTGCCTTGATTTCTGTGTTTCTTGCCTTTAAATCAAAGGAACGGTTTTCATAGATATCTTCCGTGAAAAGTTTTCCTTGCTCTTTCAGCGTTTCTATATCTGTAAAAAGCTCGTCTAAATCACTTTCTGTAATATCTTTATATTTTTCGAGCATTTTTTTCTTTATCTCGTTTTGGTCGCAATGCTCATACATTTCAATAACATCATAGGCAACCTCGTCAACAGAGTGAACACTTCCGCTTGCCATATCCAAAACAATGTTATATCCGTTTAATTTATATTGGTGAATCATAATTTCCTCCGACAAAAATTATGGGGCTGTAATTCTACAGCCCCGCATTTTGTTGCTTTAATTATTTGCTTTCAGCGCAGTTTTCACATTCCTGATTTGCAACACCGCAAGATGTTTTGCATGCTGACTGGCAAGATGTCTGACATTCGCCGCAGCCGCCGTTTTCTAATGTTTTCTTTAAATCTTTTGTATCAAGTGTTTTAATTCTTGTCATAATCTTAACTCCTTTATGTATTTTATATTGGAAATTATAGCATAAACATATTTCTTTGTCAAGAAATTTTAAAAATTGCTTGCATATATTACCTTTTGGTGTTAAAATACTCTGTGGAAAAATTTTAGAGTGTAAGAGGTTAAAAATGGCAAAATTTGAAAACAATCTATCAGAGGGAAATGTTGTAAAACAACTTATCTTGTTTTCGCTTCCCGTACTTATATCAAATCTTATACAGTCACTTTACAGTACCGTTGACATGCTTATCGTCGGGCAGTTCGCAGGAGAAGTAGCAATGTCAGGCGTTAACATCGGCGGTCAGGTTTCGTTTTTAATTACCAATATGGTTTTCGGTCTTTCGGTAGGCGCAACAGTTTTAATAGGGCAGTATATGGGCTCAAACGACCGAAAAGCAATGCACGAAACCATTGCAACGCTGTTTGTGTCGCTTCTTGTTTCGGCAGTTGTTATTACAATTGTTATGCTGGGACTTCAAACACCAATTTTAAAGCTCATTCAAACACCCGAAGAATCTTTTGCTGAGGCAAAATCATACTTTTTTATAAGTATGCTTGGAACGGTATTTATATTTGGCTATAACGCATTGAGTGCTGTTATGCGTGGGCTTGGCGACAGTCGAAATCCCCTTATATTTGTGGCAATTGCCTGCGTTGTTAATATTGTTTTAGACCTTTTGTTTGTTGCTGTGTTTAAAATGGGTGCGGCAGGTGCTGCATGGGCGACAATAATTTCTCAAGCAATAAGTATGATTTTGTGTATTATCTACCTGAGAAAAAATAACTTTATTTTTGATTTCAGCTTAGATTCATTTAAGGGCGCATCGAAAAAACAGCTTAAAATGATTTTAAAAATTGGTATTCCAACATCTGTTCAGAATGTTGCAACGAGTACATCGTTTTTGTTTTTAACAGCCTTAGTTAACTCCTTGGGTGTTATGGCATCAGCCGCGGTTGGCGCAGTGGGAAAATTAAACGGCTTTGCAATCTTGCCCGGCGTTGCTATGAGTACATCTGTATCTGCCATGGGTGCTCAGAATATCGGTGCTAAAAAGTATGATCGTGCAGCAAAAACAATGTTTACAGGAATGGCAATTTCAATGATAATAAGCCTTGTTATTTTCTTTGTTGTAGGAATTTTCCCCGAAAGTTGTTTAAGGCTTTTTGGTAAAGACCCTGAATTTATTGAGTGCGGTGTTGCATATATCAAAACTTTTAAGTATGACTACTTAATCGCACCCTTGTGTTTTTGCTTTAACGGGTTATTCATTGGCTCAGGTCATACAGGATTTTCTCTTGCAAACGGTATTATGTCATCGCTTTTATTCAGAATTCCTGCATCGTACCTTTTTGGTATTTTGATGAATATGGGGCTTACCGGTGTTGGTCTTGGCGGACCTGTTGCATCCTTTGCATCACTACTTTTCGGAATAGGTTTCTTTATCTCGGGAAGATGGAAAAAGATGGTTATAAAGACGGTTGAGAAATAGCTTTTATATGGCGTGTTTTATACACGCCATAATTTTTTTGAAATTTTACTTGCAATTCTAAAGATTGTGTGCTATAATAATTTTTGTTCTGAAAAAATTTAATAAGGCCTGTTGGTCAAGCGGTTAAGACGTCGCCCTCTCACGGCGAAAACAGGGGTTCGAGTCCCCTACGGGTCACCAAAAAAAGAAATACCATTGTGGTATTTCTTTTTTTTATAAATTAGCGGGACTCGAACCCTGAAAGGGCAATCGGCGTTAATAAAAACAGTCTGGTGGACTGTTTTTTTAGGTGGGTGTTGCGTAGTCGGGTACTGTGAGCAAAGCTCGAGGTCGACTCACCTATTCATTTGTAAACACACTTGCGACGGTTCGTTGTTGCTACCGCCTTTTTGCGAGAGAGCCTTAGACATTTGTTATAAGCAGTTTTTATTGTATTTTCCCGGTGAAATGCCGACCTTTTTAGAAAATGTGCGGATAAAGTTGCTGTAATCATTAAAACCGCATATTTCCATGGTTTCTGCAACGCTTTTTCCACGTTTTAAATATTTTTTTGCTTCGGAAATTTTTTTGCTGGTTATATATTTTGACGCCGTTGTGCCAAGATGATTTTTGAAAAGTCTGCATAGCTGATTAACGGATATGAATGAATTTTTGGCAACATCCGAAAGTGTAATATTGTTTTGAAAGTTTGAATTTATATAATCCATTGCGAGTTTAAGTGACTCGGGATAGCTATCCAATTTAGAATCAGAAATTGTATCAAAGTTTTGCGTCAAAAGATTTAAGTGAATAAGCAATTCTATCACAGTATTTTGTTTTATAACATCGTCAGCATATTTGAATTCTTCGGTAAGTTTTTGAAAATAATTGGTGATAAGGATAAGGTCTTCGTTGTTAAGCTGAATTTTATTAGTATTTTTTGAATAGAAGCATTTCGCAAGGTTAGTTTTATTTGTCGAAAAATTAAGCATAAATTCAGGGTGAAGCTGAAGCACCCAACGGTCTATTTTTTTCTCGGGAGAAAAGATTATTTTATGAGGCTCATATTGGTTCATAAAGAATAAGCTACCGTCTGTTGCATCATAGACTTTGTCGTCAATCAAAAAACTGCCCCCGCCTTCTTTTAATAAAAAAATCTCACAGCAATCATGTGTATGTATATTGGGGTTAACAGAGTATTCTGTTGAGTGAAAAAGACCAAAGCTTTTTGTTTCATTTGCGTAGTCTAAAGCATCAGAACATTTATCAAAAACTGTTTTCATATTCAGCCACCTCATTTATATTATATCAAATATGGGTGAAAATAGCAATATTTTGAGCAAAAAACGCATAGAATTTGAGAAAATTTGATGATATACTATAAATGGACTATAATGTATGGAGGTGCAAATGGTTGGAAAAAGGCTTGTATATAGACTTACTTGAAAAGGTGCTGACGTCGTACAGCGATGAGCGAATACGCGAATTTACCGCAAAAGTTAAGAAAAACGGTCTTGAAGAACACGGATATCCGCGGCTGACAATCAATCTTGGCATACTGATAGCTCATGGCAGAAAAACAGAATATAAAGATATGTTCCTTGAGATGATGGATTTGTGTTGTGACGAAATTCCTACCGCCCGTTTAAGAAATGGCGGAAATGTGGGCGCCGAATTTTCAGTAATTGAAATGGTAAGAGGAATCATTGAAATTGAAAATTCGGGTGTTTTCGAAAAGTCGGTTACGGATGGTTGGAGAGAAAAACTTGCAAAAATAAACCCGTACGAAACCTATACTATGATTGCACCAACGCCTCCGGTGCGGCTTCATAATTGGGCACTTTTTGTTGCCGTAAGCGAACAACTCAGAAAATATGCAGGTATCGGTGATGAAAGTACATTTATTGAAAATCAGATAGCTTCGCAGATGTTTTCTTTTGATGAAAACGGAATGTATCGCGACCCGCCTGATGACCCTATAACTTATGATATTGTAGCAAGACTGCAGTTTGCAGTAATTCTTTATTATGGATATAACGGCAAATATTTAAAGGATTTGGAAGAGTACCTTTTAAAGTCGGCGGATATAACTTTAAAAATGCAGTCAGTAACCGGTGAAATACCATTTTGCGGGAGAAGCAGTCAGTTTCTGCATAACGAAGCAGTTTTCGCAGCTCTTTGCGAATTCTACGCTGTATTTTTCAAAAAACGTGGCGATATAAAAAAAGCCGGCATGTTTAAACGCGCAGCGGCTGTGGCAATAAAAAGTATTGTTCCGTGGCTTAACGAAAAAACTATACACCACATCAAAAATTACCATCCTGTTGACAGTATGTATGGTTGTGAATTTTATGCATATTTTGACAAATATATGGTAACGGCAGGCTCAATGCTATATCTTGCTTATACTATGGCAGACGATAGCATAGAAGAAGTTCCGTGTAATGCTGAAAGTGAAAACTATATTTGCGAAACTTCAAAACATTTTCATAAAGTCTTTTGTAAATATGAGGACTATTTTATTGAAATTGAAACAAATGCCGATGAACACCACAACGCAACGGGACTTGGTCGTGTTCATAAAAAAGGCGTGCCGTCTGCTCTTTGTATGTCAGCTCCGTGCCCCCGTCATCCTGCAGCATACACAGTAGATATTGACTGTAACTCACCTTTATCAATTTGTGGTGGAATAAAGTTGAACGATGAGTATTTGTATTCCTGTGATGGAAAAGTCGAATACCGTTTAAAAGATAAAAAAAATGGCGAAAACTCGAAAACCATCTCTTTTGATTGTATAATAGAAGAAAAAGTGTTGTATACTGAAAGCTATTCGATTTCACCAGAGGGAGTTTTGGTTACAGTAGAGGGAAATGGGGAACTGGAAATACTTTTCCCTGTATTTGATTTTGACGGTGAAACTAAAACAATTATAGATATCACAGAAAAAAATGTAAATGTAAGCTACAAAGGGTATACGTGCTGTTATTCAGGCAGTGGTTTTGTTGAAAACAAGGACTGTATGTGTGCAAACCGTAACGGACACTATCAAAAAATGGCTGTAAAGGGTAAAAATAAGGTTTCACTCAAAATAGAACTTAAATCCGCAGAATAAGAAGGAGATATGTTATGGAAAAGTATATAAAAAATCACAGTGAATGGATTGATTCAACGTGGGAAAAATTGGATAAAAAACTAAGTGAAATTGCAATTAAAAGCAGAGATAAAATTCCATATACAACAGTAAACGGTGAGCATGACAGCAGAATTGGGAGCATAAATGCGTGGACAAACGGTTTCTTTGGCGGACTTATGTGGATTATGTATCTTGGAACAAAAAACGAAGAATACAAAATCACCGCTGAACGTCAGGAAGATTTTCTGGACAAAGCACTATCAGATTACGAAAAATTACATCACGATGTTGGTTTTATGTGGGATATAACAAGCGGTGTAAATTACAGGGTAACGGGAAATGAAAAATCGAAAAACCGCTGGGCTACCGCAGCATCACTTCTTGCGTCAAGATATAATATAGACGGCGGGTTTATCCGTGCGTGGAACGGTAAAGGAACAGAAGGTTATACCATCATCGACTGTATGATGAATATTCCTATGCTATACAGAGCAAATGAATTAAACGGTGACGACCGTTTTAAAAGTATAGCTATGCGTCACGCGGATATGACAATGAACCATCACATAAGAGAAGACGGAAGTGTTTATCATATAGTAGACCACAACCCCAAAACAGGGGAGGTAGTTGACTGTCTGGCAGGACAAGGATATGCAAAGGAGTCTTCCTGGTCAAGAGGTCAGTCCTGGGCAGTTTACGGTTTTGCAATGTCATACATTTTTACGAAAGAGAAAAAATATCTTGATATCGCAAAGAAAGTTGCACACTACTTTATAACTAACCTTGCAGATAACGATTACTTACCGCTTGTTGATTTCAGAAGTCCTGATGAACCGGTGTTTTTCGACAGTACCGCAAGTGCGGCAGCGGCGTGCGGGCTTATAGAAATAGCAAGATGCGTACCTGAACACGAGAAAAAGATATATATAAATGCTGCAATCAAAATGCTTAAAGCCCTTGAAGAAAATTATTGTGACTGGACAGATAGCGAAGACTCAATACTTCAGATGGGTACTGATGAATATAACGGCGAAACACATGTGCCGATTATATACGGTGATTTCTTCTTCGCGGAGGCTATTTTGAAATTAAAAGGCAACGATTTCTTGATGTGGTAATTGGGAGATTAAAGTGAAATGAAAAAATATTATGGTGTTGATTTTGAAAAACAACGGACGTCACTTTTAAAAAGTAAAGCTGCAAAGCCACTAATAGCTGATGTCATTTCAAAGGCAGATACAGCACTTTCAAAAACATATCCGATACTTAAAATGAGCGATTTTTTGTATATTTATGAAACTGGAAACAGAAACAAATATGAACAAAAATATTTTGAAAGAAGAAATGATTGCTCGTATTTATCAATTGCATATTGGCTTACTGAACACGAAAAATATGTAAAGCCACTTATAGATTTAATATTTATAATATGCGATGAATTTTCGTGGTGCCTGCCGGCACACGCACACATAGACCAGGGAAAAACTGTCAGGTGGGTAATAGAAGAGGTTGATTTGTTTCAGGCGGAAACAGGAAGACTTCTTACTGATATTGCCTGTGCGGTTGGAGATAAACTACCTTACTATGTAAACGAAAGAATAGAGTATGAAATTCGAAGGAGAATACTTGATTCATTCGAGAAAAAAACTTACCGTTGGGAACCCCTTAGGATGAATTGGGCGGCAGTATGCGCAGGTGGTAGCCTTGTTGCACTTCTTCATTACGGAACAGAGGAAGAAATAAAAAATATCCTGCCAAGGCTATACAGTGCCATCGATAATTATCTTGGTGGCTTTAGTGATGACGGATGCTGTGTTGAAGGATACAACTACTGGAATTACGGTTTTGGGTATTTCCTTATTTTTGCAAGAGCTATATACGACTACACAAATGGCGAGGTAAACTATTTTAAAAACGAAAAAGTGAAAAATATTGCCAAGTTTGCACAAAACATTCGGTTGACATCTCATAAAAATGTTTCTTTTTCGGACAGTGTCTCAGATTATTCAATCAGTCTTGGTGCAATGTGCTTTTTAAAATCTCTTTATGGTGATGAGATAATTCTACCTAAATTATCAGCACCGATAACAAGAGGAAATGTGTATTCGATAAAAGAATTTTTGTGGTTTGACACCAACTACAAAGCAGATGAACTAAGAGAAGAAACAATATTTTATGACAAATCACAGTGGTATATAAAAAAGAACAAAAATTTTGGTTTTGCCGCAAAGGGCGGTCATAATGACGACCCACACAATCATAACGATATAGGAAGCTTTATGGTTGCGGCAGGTGATGATTTACCGCTGACTGATTTTGGTGCAGGTGAGTACCTGAGAACCTCGTTTACACCCGCAACAAGATATACCTACCTTGTAAACAGTTCAAGGGGACATAGTGTACCGATTATAAACGGCACATATCAGCTTTACGGAAAAGAATACTCTGCCACAAATGTTAAATCAGGCGATGATTTCTTCTCGCTTGATATTGAAGGTGCATACGAAAAAGGAATTATAGATAAAATTCACAGAGAATTTAGAATAAAAGAAGAAGGCATCATTTTAACTGATACTTTCGACTATTCAGACAAAACCGAAAGCATATGCGAACGCTTTGTAAGTAATATAAAGCCTGAAATCTTTGACGGGTGTGTTAAATTAGGCGGGACTCACATGGTTTATGACAAGGAAAAATATTTCGTTTCTGTAGGATGCGAAGATTACAGAACGCTTGCTTGCACCGATGAAACTGCGTATCTTATTGATTTTACATTTGCAGATAAAAAAGAAAAGAAATTTGAAGTAGAAATAAAGGTATAATTTTAGAAACAACAATAATGTTAAATATAAAGGAGAACATAAAAATGGAAATAAGAAATGCATCAAATCCAAAGGACGTAAAAAATTACGACACAGACAGATTGAGAGAGGAGTTCCACATTTCAGAGCTTTTCACAAAGGATAATATTAAAATGGTTTACAGCCATATCGACAGAATAATCACAGCAGGTCTAATGCCTGTTTGTCAAGTGTTAAAGCTTGAAGGTGGAAAAGAACTTGCGTCAGACTATTTTCTCGAAAGACGTGAAATGGGATGTATCAACATCGGCGGAAAAGGTATTATCACAGTTGACGGCGTTGACTATGAAATGAACCCAAGAGACGGTATCTACATAGGTATGGGCAATAAAGAAATCAGCTTTAAAAGTGTTGATGCAGAAAACCCTGCAAAATTCTATGTATCTTCTTGCCCCGCACACGCATCATATCCAATCGTTAAAATTGATATAACAAAGGCTAAAAAGGTTCCTTGCGGTTCTGTTGAAGATTGTAACAAACGAGTTATCAATCAGTATATTCATCCAGAAGTTATTAAGAGTTGCCAGCTTGCAATGGGCTTAACAGAATTAGAACCTGGCTCAAACTGGAACACAATGCCTTCTCATACTCATGACAGACGTATGGAAGTGTATCTCTATTTAGATATGGGAGAAAATGACGCAGTATTTCATATGATGGGCGAGCCTAACGAAACACGTCATATCATTATGCATAACGAAGAAGCTGTTATTTCTCCAAGCTGGTCAATTCATTCAGGTGTTGGAACAAAAAATTACTCTTTTATCTGGGCAATGTGTGGTGAAAATCAGGAATTTACTGATATGGACCATATTGAAACAAAAGATTTAAGATAGGAGAATATATATGTTCAGATTAGACGGAAAAGTTGCGTTAGTTACAGGTGCATCTTACGGAATAGGATATGCTATCGCAAAAGGCTTAGCAAAAGCAGGTGCAAAAATTGTATTTAACGATATAAATGAAGAATTTTTGAATAAGGGACTTGAAAGCTACAAAGCAGACGGTATTGATGCAAAAGGCTATGTATGTGATGTAACAGATGAAAATGCTGTGATTGAGATGGTAAAAGATATTGAGGAAACAGTAGGAGTTATTGATATTTTGGTAAATAATGCAGGTATCATTAAGAGAATTCCTATGCACGAAATGAGTGTCGCGGAATTTAGACAGGTTATTGATGTAGACCTTAACGCACCATTTATCTGTGCAAAAGCGGTTATACCGTCAATGATTAAAAAGGGCGGTGGTAAGATAATTAACATCTGCTCAATGATGTCAGAGCTTGGTCGCGAAACAGTTTCAGCATACGCTGCAGCTAAAGGCGGACTTAAAATGCTCACACGAAATATCTGCTCTGAATACGGTGAATTCAATATTCAGTGTAACGGCATTGGACCTGGCTATATTGCAACACCGCAAACAGCACCTTTAAGAGAACTTCAGGCAGACGGCTCAAAGCATCCCTTTGACAGATTTATCTGCGCTAAAACCCCTGCAGGCAGATGGCTTGATCCTGAAGAGCTTGTTGGACCTGCAGTATTCTTAGCATCAAGTGCATCTGATGCTGTAAATGGTCACATTCTTTATGTTGACGGCGGAATTTTAGCATACATTGGAAAACAACCGTAATTTTATTTTTGAAATGGAAATGAATTTGGCATCGTGCAATCAAAAAGACCGTTCAGAGAACGGTCTTTTTGATTGCATCGTAGTTTTACGCGATATGGTGCACCCGAGGAGACTTGAACTCCTATGAAATTGTATACTGAAAATTTTACGATTATACTGAATAAGCATATAACAAATACAGAGATTGATACATATGAATTCAGGGTGCTCTGCTATCTCTTAATGCTTGCAGATGAGGAGGGCGTTTGTTTCCCTTCCTACAACACGATTGCTGAAAAAATCGGCATAGGCGAAACGAAGGTAAAGAATGCTGTCAAGCATCTGATTGAGTTTGGAATCATCAATAAGACTAACCGAACAAAAGAAGATGGCAGTGCCAGTTCTAACTTATATGTTGTGTGCGAAAAGACCACTATGCAGGTCGGAGAAAAACCTACAGAGGTCGCCCGAGGCACAACCCCTTGTGTGTCCGATGACCTACCTGTTGGTTGTGAAACGACTGAAGGTGGTGTGCAAGGCGACTGCAATAAATATATAAATAATAATATTAATTATTTTATTAATAACCATCTATCATCAATAGAGGATGTGATGGATCAGGCAGAAACATATGAACTCGAAGGACTATCGAAAAAGAATTATGAATCAGCACTTGAAATTATGTTTAATTCAGAATCGATTTCAGTTGGCGGTGAAATTATTCCCCGTGAAATTGTTCACAAGCGATTAGAAAATATCAGCTACGAACATATCGTCTATGTCGATAACAATATGCCGAGAAAAATTGTTGACGGCAAGGTTGAAATTCAAGTTAGAAGTCCTGTTCCATATATCGTAACTGCTCTATATAATGCATTACGTTATACGGCAGATGAAATTGTAAAGATGGAATACGGAGATGATGTATCTGCTGATGTCTTCCGAAAGGAGGATGACGATGAGATATTTATATAATCAGCAAAACAAATCCGGGAATTTATGTAAGAGGGCTTGAAGATAAGTGTCTTATCTATACGGAGCCGACAGAAGTAATTCTGAAAAATGGTAAGAAGCAAAATGGAAATATAAAATATACAATTCGTCCTATACAGGATGCGGTTGAATATTTCCGTCAGCAACAGATGAAAAAGTTTCAGGAAGACATGGCTCGTGAGAATGCTAAAAGGTTGCTTGAAGCATATGACAAAAAGCATCCGAGAGAGTCTGCATAGAAATTGTTTTCTGCTTCAAGAATTGCTGTTACCCCGTATTAAAATTTATTATACATTAAATGTGTTTAAATATTAAAAATGAGCCGTCGGGGATTGCCCTCGACGGCGTTTTTTATATATCAGGTTGTCTGATTGTGGAGGTAGCAATAAAACCGGCGAATAACTTTGTTGGGTATTACGATTGATTTTTTGTTACTTTTGTGGTATGATAAATATGGATTTTTGTATATAAATACATATTGACATACAAAACTGATGAAAAAGGAGGTGCCCCTCTTGTCTTTAGCATACGGAATTATCGCCATTATTTCTCTATCAATGGTTGGAATTTGTGTTCTTGCAGATAAAAAGCGTGATGAATGGCTGATTTGGTTATTCGTTTCTGTAGCTGTATGTAATCTCGGTTACTTTATGTTATCTGTATCAAAGGAACTTGATGCGGCGCTGAACTCAAACAGAATAGCTTATCTCGGAAGTGTTTTTCTTCCGTTCTTTTTGCTGATGATGGTGCAGCGTTTTTGCAAAATAAAGAGCAATAAAAAGATAACAACATTACTTATTTTACTTGGCGTCGTTATGCTCGGCATCACCACAAGTCCGGGTATTCTTCCCATTTATTATAAAACGGTGGACATTGAATTTGCAGGCGGAGCGACAAAGCTTGTTCGTGAATACGGACCGCTTCATATGCTTTACTATGTTTACCTTGGTCTTTATATGTTATCAATGGTAGGAATGACACTTTTCGCCATTGCAAAAAAGAAAGTAACATCGCATCTTCACACTTTTCTTCTTTTGAGTGCGGTTCTGTGCAACATTGTAATATGGCTTGTTGAGCAATTTTTGCCAAGAGGTTTTGAATGGCTTTCTGTTTCATACATACTGACCGAGTGCTTGATTCTTATGCTGTACCGGTCTATGCAACGGCAGGGGCTTATGTTTAATAAACCAAGTCCGTCATCTTATACCATCAATGTTTTGCTGGTTATATTCTTGCTTTTGTTTGCGAACTGTGTCCGAATTATTACCAAAGGAACTACCCCTACTATGTATGTGATTTCCCACATAGTCGTACTGATTATTTATATCGGCATACTTGTTTCATGGGGGATGTCTGTTTATGACAGAATTATGCATAAAAGCATCAGACGTTACCTCGTTATACTTATGGGACTGATGATGTTCTGGATGCTGATGCGTACACTCAGGCTTACGGTATTCTTGCACGTTTTCCCGGTAGGTCAGTGGTGTTGGTACGCATATTATATTTCGATGATTCTGATTCCGCAGTTTTGTTTCCTTGCAATGAAATATGTCGGAAAACCTGAAGACTATCATATGCCGAAAATATGGCATATAATAAATATTCCGTCTGTAATACTGATTCTCGGGATACTTACAAATGACTTGCATCAGTGGGCATTTCGATTCCATCAAGGATACGTGGCAGGGTGGGATGTATATCAGCGTGGGTTTTTATACAATGCTGCAGTCGTATGGATTTTTATTTGCATTGCTATGATGCTTACAGAGGTTATTAAAAATTGCCGAGTGCCCGGCACCCATAAGGTAATTTGGAGACCTATTGCAATGCTTGGTATCGGCGTACTTTATACTGTTTTATATACGATTGACACCGATTTGTTTGGCTTTATAGAAATGACAGCGGCTCTTTGCTTTACTGTTGTTGCTATATGGGAAAGCTGTATTAAAACAGGACTTATTCCGTCTAACACACACTACAACGAATTGCTGGAATATTCAGGTCTTGGCGTAGCAATTGTAGATAATGATTATAATACATACTACCGTTCAAAAGATGCTCTTCCCCTTCGGGCAGAGCAAATGAGAGAAACGGAAAACGCACCCATTATGCTTAAAGGTAGCATAAGGGTGTCAGGAGAGAAGATTCGTGGCGGTCATACTCTTTGGCAGGAAGACATATCCGAGCTTTTAGATATTTTGGCAGAACTTACTGCGCTTCGTGAAGAACTGAAGGATTCAAATGCTGTATCTATGAAGAACTATCAGCTTGATAAAAAGATACGAACTCTCGCAGAAAAGAACCGTCTGCACGATGAATTGCATCGGCAGACAATACATCAGATTGACTTACTGAATAGTTGGCTGAAAAGACTGATTGATACAGATAACCATGAAGAAAAGAAAGAACTTCTTCGCCGCATTGTTGTGGTAGGAGCATACTTAAAACGCCGCAATAACCTAATTCTTGTAAACGAGCAGGACGGTATTATTAAAACGGAAGAACTGAAGCTCAGTCTTAACGAAATGATGAAAAATCTGCAACTCGCAAATATCAGTTGTGCGTGTGCTTTTCAGTTTGAAGATGATGTTCCGTCAAACATTGCGATGCAGCTTTTCGATTTCTATGAATATGTAGTTGAAAATACTTTTGACGGACTAACGAGCTTGCTTGCACGCTTCTTCCATCGTGACGGTTCATATTTTGCCTGCATTGATGTTGTATGCAGTC
>JAZNOF010000002.1:0-36634 GCA_045580665.1 Congzhengia sp. | reverse complement strand
GGTATTGTCATTAACAAAAACAAAACTACTGTTACCGCCACGGATGCATTTCAACACCAGCTTAACAAAATCTTCGGGAGTTTTGTCAGAGACTCTTATATGGATTTTCGGACTGTGAATATCAAGCTCGTTATAGGTTTCTACAAGTAAATATGTCAGTTCATTTGTAACCTCGTTTCCGTTTTCATCAATACCGCCGAGGCAGAGCGGCAAATCGTACGGCACCTTTGCAGCCCAGAATTTGTTAAAGAAGAATTTAATCATTTCTTTAATCTCGGCTTTTGTGAATGTGCCGTTTGCTATATCATTTTTATAAAACGGCGATAACAAAACATCAAGTCTGCCAAGTGTTCTGACACGTGTTCCACCAATATATTCGTGTAAAAAGAAATAGACAATTAAAAGCTGCATCGCCTCATAAATATTTGATGGCTTTCCGTTTGCGATGTTATAAAGTGCATTACTGTTTTCTTTGTTATAAGGTTCAATAGCATTGGCAAGTCTTTTGATAAAACATAAAACTGCTTCAATATAAATTTTGCAAGACTCATAAAATTCTTTTTGCTTTTGGGTAAGGTCATCACTATCAGAATATTTGTTTATTCTGTCCAAAAGGCCTATAAAACCAATATCTAAAAGTAGTTTAGAATTAGGCGAAGTATGACCGAAATCGCTTGCACCTCTATATGCACAGCAATCAATAGCAGTGTTGACAATTAACTGAACATCATTTAGTTTTTTACTAACTACATCTTTTTGCCAAATCCACCGCTGTGCTTCAATCATACCTTTGCCGAAAAGCTTATCCTGAAAAATATCGTCCCTGTCAATCGCAATACGCGATTGAGTGACTATAAGTTCAAAGGTTTTTGCTTTCATTATAGCCTTTGATAAACCTTCTTGGTTTTCAGTAAGTTTGTCAACTGCTGCTTTAAGCTCAGCTTCACACACGCCACTTTCCACAATCCAGCGAATATTTTCAAACTGATTGCATAGCCCAGTATTATTTTTATCGAACTTTTTCATATATACCTACAGCTCCTTTTATATTTGTATATACAATCATTATACATACCCATCAAAAAAAAGCAATAAACATTCCAATACAACTTGACTATTCCGATACAGAATGTTATAATTATACTTGAGGTGTTTTATATGCAAAATTTTATGAAATATAACTTTGATATAGAAAACATTACGCTTGCTTGCTATGTTGAAGCCGGAACCGGAACCCCTATTCATACAAACCGCCCCAGTCATGGTATTGTATTTTATACCGGTGGTGTAAGAGAATTTACATTTGACGAAACCAACACAATCACTATATTTGAAAACGATATATTATATTTACCCAAGGATTCAAATTACACAATTAAAACACAAGAGGACGGCGGATGCTATGCGATTAACTTTCAACTTTTCAGCAACCCTTCATTTGAACCCTTCAAATTCAAAATAAAAAACCACAAAGGTTTTACCGAGTTATTTCGAAATGCCGAGCAGGTCTGGAGGCAAAAACCGTCGGGCTTTGAAATCAAGTGTAAATCTCTGCTTTACAACATACTTTTTGATTTAATAAGAGAATATGAAATCGGATATATTCCAAGTGATAAATTGAACTTAATAAGACCTGCTATTGATTATATTTATACAGAGTACACCAACGATAATATTGAAATATCCTATTTAGCCGAACTTTGTAATATGAGTGAATCATATTTCAGAAGAATATTTTTAAAAAACTATGGTATATCACCTATCAAGTACATTAACAATCTGAAAATTGAACGTGCAAAGGAATTGCTCACATCAAAATTATATACTGTTAGTGATGTGGCAGAACTCTCAGGTTTTCATGACGAAAGCTATTTCAGCCGTGAATTCAAAAAACATTCAGGAAAAACACCAAAAGAATATCTAAAAGCATCCCGCAAATAGCAGGATGCTTTTACTGTTATTTTATTTTTTCTGCCTCAGCCAGCATGTTTTCTATAAAAATTCCATATCCTCTGGTTGGATCGTTCACGAAAACATGCGTAACGGCACCAACCAGCTTGCCGTTCTGAATCACTGGAGACCCAGACATTCCCTGAACAATACCTCCCGTTTTTTCAACAAGACGTGAGTCTGTTATATGGATAACCATATTTTTGTCGTCTGCGGCAAATTTCATAATTTTAACTATTTCAACTTCAAATTTTTCAATTTTATCATCTTCGATGTTTGCATAGATTTCAGCTTTCCCTGTTTTCACCTGCGATTTTGATGCCATTGGTACAGTATCTTTAAAGGTTTCTTGCCGATAGCTTTCATCTAAAACACCGAAAATTCCTCTTTGCGTGTTTTTAAAAAGCACACCCTTGTCAGTTCCACTCTGGTCAAATATTCCACGAAGCTCACCGGGATTTCCCCGTTCTCCGCGTTTTACATCTGTTATAACTGTTTCTGTAACGCTTCCTTGTTCGATTGGCATAATTGCGCCTGTATCAACATCGGTAATCGGGTGTCCTAAAGCACCGAATGTATTGCTTTCTTTGTCAACAAATGTGACCGTTCCGATTCCTGCAGTTGAGTCCCGCACCCATATGCCCAGTTTGTAGCCGTCTTTTGTTTTTACGGGAGTAATCTTTTTTTCAAATTCTTTTTTGTTTCGCGAAATTTTTAAAGTAAGCTCTTTTCCGCCTGAGTCTGTTACAATTTTTGCAAACTGCTCTATGGTGTGAAGTGTTGTGCCGTCAACGCTCATTATCATATCAGCATTTTTAAGCTCTAAAACATCCTCTGCATCTAAAGTTTCACCATTTTCCCCAGTGATTTTTTCGCATCCTACACACATAAGTCCCCGAGTGAACATTTTTATACCAACAGTTTTTCCACCGGGAATTATTGTACTGTTGGGAACAACGTCAACCTCAACTTTTTTAACGGGTATAATGCCGAAAAGCTTGACTTCTGCATTATATTCACCATTTACCTCAAGTGCAGCCGATGCGGCAACATCAACTGAATAGGGAGAGCCTTCCCTTATATCAATACTTTCACCTTCAAAAATTTTTATTCTATCGGGGAAGTATACATCACATTCAACAAACATTGCTGTTGCAACAACTATTAAAGAAATAAAAAACGTAATCAGACGTTTTTTCGTAAGTTCTTTCAACCTATCACTCCTTAAGGTTTTTTTCATATTTATTATGTTCCTTTGATTTTTTAAAATACTAATTATTATTTACACGTTTTCCAAAATCATCCAAAGATTTAAAACGATAACCTTTTTCTTTAAAGTCTTTTATTACCTTATCCAAAACATTTGCGTTGTCCTCTGATACTGCGTGAAGCAGTAAGATTGCACCATCGTGAATACCGTTTGAAATTTCGGAATACGCATAATCTGTGCCTTTCTGGTTTTTTACATCCCAGTCTTTGTAAGCAAAACTCCAGAATACAGATGTAAGCCCCAAATCCTGAGTAAGGGAGAGTGTACGCTCAGAATATTCCCCCATAGGCGGGCGGAAAAACTTCATTTTTTCACCCGTTAACTCTTCGAAAGAGGAAGATAAATCCAAAATTTCGCTTTTTAGCTTTTCAATGTCAGTCACTTCAGGCATACTCGGGTGATTGACCGTGTGATTACCTACTGTGTGACCTTCTTTTACCATTCTTTTTATGAGCTCAGGCTCATTCTTAATATAAGGACCTGTTACGAAGAATGCAGCAGGAACCTCGTTTTCCTTTAAAACATCTAAGATTTTAGAGGTGTATCCGTTTTCATACCCTTCGTCAAAGGTAAGGTATAAAGAGCGTGGTTCACTGTCTTTGTAGATTGCGCCGTATTTTGAAAGAGTGTCGGTTATAGATGACGGCACTTCTGGCGGTGCATTTTTGTTCTTTTTTAGCCCCCAACCGTATTTAACGTTGGGAAGCTCGCTGTACTTTCCGGGGTTGAGCTCAGTTGATACTGAAATTG
This sequence comes from Congzhengia sp., assembly GCA_045580665.1. GTDB lineage: Bacteria > Bacillota > Clostridia > UBA1381 > UBA9506 > Congzhengia. Next base: position 32,664 of record JAZNOF010000002.1, on the reverse strand, counting down.
CAGTAGGAACAACATTTTCAGAAATTTCATTTTTGAAAACATCTTTTGATGAACAGCCTGAAAAAATTATGCCTGAAAGTAAAAATAAAACAAAAATCTTTTTCATTATTTTAACTCCAATATTTTTTTATATTTATATTAAAAAAACTTGAAAAAAATACTTAAATTTAATTGTTATGTAACAATTATTGTGTATACTAAATGAAAAGGATTGTTTACAGAAGCGGAAGTGAGAAAAATGACAGTAAAAAGAAAACGTTACAAATTTAAACCCAATAAAAATACAGCTTTGGTTTTAGTGTTATTTATATTCTTAATATGGATAATTACAAGAATTTCCGCGTGCACTCGTTATGACAGAAGCCTTCGCGGTGCAGAGTACACTTATGAGCCGGTATCATATCCTGAATTTCAGGTGAGAAAGTGCGTAGACGCAGAAGGAAATCCTACTGCAGATTACTTTAAGATTTATCCGCAGAAAGAGGGGGAAAAGGTAATATACCTTACTTTTGATGACGGTCCGTCAACGAAAATCACTCCTCAGATATTGGAAGTTTTAAAGAAAAATAATGTTAAGGCAACATTTTTCATCATAGGGCAGAATGCAGAAAAAAATCCTGAAATGGTTCGCCGTATTGCAGAGGAAGGTAACGCTGTTGCAAGCCATACCTACTCTCACAATTATGATAATTTATACGCTGATGCTGAAAAGTTCAGGGAAGAAGTTTTAAAAACGAAAGAAATTCTTATAAATATTGTGGGAAAAGAACGCTTTTCTGATATTATGCGTTTCCCGGGCGGAGCTTTCCGCGAGGAACGCGCAGAATTTAAAGAGATTCTTGTAGAAGAAAATATTCCATTCGTTAACTGGAACTGCTTAACGGGGGATTCAGAAACTAAGAATCCAAATCCTGCTGACCTTTTAGCAAAAGCTAAAAAAACAGCAAAAGCCTCAGGTGCAGACTCGCTTGTGTTGCTTATGCACGATAGTGCGGGAAAACAAGCAACAGCTGATGCCCTGCAGGGAATTATAAAGCATTTTAAAGATGAAGGATATGAATTTAAAACATTAAACAGATATTAAAAAACAAGGCTTAGCTTAGCTAAGCCTTGTTTTTATAGTATTCTGTCAACATACATTTCGCCTGTAATTTCAGGAACTATTGATGCGTTTGTAGCATCCTCAACCTCTTTTAAAAATTTCTCTAAAAGATTAAACTTTACAAAAACCGTATAGTTTACTTCCTCTGTATATAATACCTCGCCCGAAATATAATCACCGTTTTCGACGATGTATTTTATTTTTCCGAAAATATCATAGGGCATAGTGATTTCTAATCTGTGACAGTATATCTTTTCTGTGATTTTAGCTTTGTCAATGCCGAGTTTAGCACTTTTTCCGTATGCTCGAACCAATCCGCCTGCACCAAGGAGTGTTCCGCCGAAAAATCTTGTAACAACAACGGCAATGTCAGTTAGATCCTCTTTGTTAATAACCTCTAAAACAGGAACACCTGCCGTTCCGCTGGGCTCGCCGTCATCTGAATATCGGCTGATGTTGTTTTCGCTTACTTTATATGCATATACATTGTGGGTTGCAGTTCTGAATTCTGCACGGATTTCGTTTACAAAATCTATTGCCTCTTGTTCTGTTGTAACTGGCTTTACAGATGCAATAAAACGGGATTTTCGCTCAATCATTTCTTCGCGTGCATAGTCGTGCACCGTTTTGTATGTCATTTTTTTCATAATCTATTCCTCTGTGATGTATTCGCGAAATTTTGCATAAGTGGGGGCATCAAGCATACAGGTAACTTTCGTTCCGGTATCCGTGTAATCCTCGCTTAAAACTGTGTGATTTGAGTGAAGAGCTGAAAGAATATTTCCCTCAGAGTATGGAATTAAAAGAGTAACCTTTTTCTTTTTGCCGGGAAGAATATCTTCAATCTCAGATAAAAGTCTGTCGATATTAACACCATTTCTTGCGCTTATCTCAATATAGGGCGCTCCGCCTGTAAGATTTGAAAAATTCACGTCTTCTTTAATTTCATCAACCTTGTTGAATGCAAAAAGTGTGGGTTTATCGCCTGCACCGATTTCTTCTAACAGCTTTGTTACAACCTTTATGTGAGTGTCAACCTCGGGGTCAGCTCCGTCTGCCACAATTAAAAGAGCGTCTGCAAAAACAGCTTCTTCAAGTGTTGATTTAAAAGCTTCTATCAAGTGGTGAGGAAGCTTCCTTATAAAACCTACTGTATCGGCAATTAAAACCTCGCGCTTGTCAGATAAGGTTTTTGCTCTGATTGTGGTGTCAAGTGTTGCAAAAAGCTTGTCCTGAGCCAAAACACCTGCACCGGTCAAGGCGTTTAAAAGCGTTGATTTTCCCGCGTTTGTGTAGCCAACTAATGCTAAAACAATTTTGTTTTCTTTTTTTCTTCTGTTTCTTATAAGTTCTCTGTGCTTTCTTACCTCAGAAAGCTCATCTTTTAAGTGTGAAATTCTTGTTCTTATGTGGCGCTTATCAGTTTCAAGCTTGGTTTCACCGGGACCTCTTGTTCCTATACCTGCACCAAGACGGGACATTTGTGACCCGATACCTGTAAGACGGGGGAGAAGATACTGTAATTGCGCAAGCTCTACCTGAATTTTACCCTCGGCGGTTTCAGCGTGACGGGCAAAAATATCCAAAATAAGCATACTGCGGTCAATAACGCGCATATTAAGCATATTTTCTAAGTTTCTTATCTGTATTGGAGATAGCTCATCGTCGAAAATCACCAGGTCAGCATCCAAAGACTCGCAGGCATTTTTAAGCTCCTCAATTTTTCCCTCACCGATATAAGTTGCCTTTTCAATTTGGGATCTATTCTGTATCATAGTTGCTAAAACAACTGCATCGGCTGTGTCAGCAAGGCGCGAAAGCTCTTTGATTGTTTCTTCAGTTGTATCGGACAGCTTGTCTAAACTTCCTGTGTGTACACCCACTAAAATAGCGCGTTCCTTTTTTTCTGATGTTTCTTTAATTTCCAAGATAAATCACCATTCCTTTGCTGCGCTTTCGCCTGAAAGATATCCTGTAGAGTAAGCTATCTGCAGGTTAAATCCTCCTGTATATGCGTCAACATCAATCACTTCACCTGCAAAATAAAGCCCTGAAACAATCTTTGATTCCATTGTTTTTGGGTTGATTTCCTTAACGTCTATACCGCCCGAGGTAATAATAGCTTCAGCTATTGGGCGAGTGCCTTTTATTCTAAGAGTAACATTTTTTATTGCTTCTGAAAGCTTTAATCTTTCCGCCTTAGTTATATCGCGCACTTTTTTTCTTTCGGGAATACCTGAAAGCTCAACGATTACGGGAATTAACTTTTGGGGAAGAAGTGCATCAAGCGAGTTTATAAAATCGCGGTTTTGCTCTTTTTCAAAATCACGAAGTATTCTTTTATCTAAAGTTTCTGCATCCAAAGCAGGCTTTAAATCTATTGAAAGCGTGTATTTTTGGGTTTCAATATCACGAAGATGAGAGCTTGCACTGAGTATTACAGGACCTGAAACGCCATAATGCGTAAAGAGCATTTCACCGAAATCTGTGTAAATTTTTTTTTCATTTTCGTCAGTAATTTTAATTTCTATATTTTTTAAAGAAAGTCCCATTAGGCGATTCGAAAGATTTCCCTCAGTAACTAAAGGAACTAAGGAGGGTTTTGGTTTAATAACCTTATGCCCTAAGGATTTTGCAAAACGGTAGCCGTCGCCAGTTGAGCCGGTTTGCGGGTAAGATGCGCCTCCAGTGGCAATTATGACTTTATCGCAGGAAATTGTGCCTTTTTCCTTTACTTTAACTTTAAATCCGTTTTCTGTTTTTAAAACCTCGGTAACAGTTCCCGAAATTGCTTTTGCACCTGAGTCTTTAACGTATTTTTTTAAAGCCTCAACAACATCTTTTGCGTTATCTGATACGGGAAAAATTCTTCCGCCTCGCTCGATTTTTGTTTCAACGCCATAGCGGCTGAGCAAATCTGTAATATCGTTATTATCAAAAGCATGAAAAGCGCTATGCATAAATTTTCCATTTACAGGAATATTATTTATAAACTCCAAAATTTCGGCAGAGTTGGTTATGTTACATCGGCCTTTTCCGGTGATACGCAGTTTTTTTCCTAAAAATTTGTTTTTTTCAATTATTAAAACGTCTGCACCCAAATATGCTGCACTCGCTGCTGCCATCATTCCGGCAGGGCCTCCGCCTATTACAGCAATTTTCAAAGCTTTCACCTCCGATAATATTTACATACAATAGTATAACAGAAATTTGAAAGATTTACAATCAAAAATGAAATATATTAAGAAAATGTAAATAAGCGCCAAATTAAGAAAAAACCACTTGACAAAATCGGTTAATTTGAGTAAGATATAACTATGCGTTAGCACTCTATAAGTTCGAGTGCTAAAATGACAAAGTTAAAAATAATTTTACATAATTTCAGGAGGTAGACTTATGAACATCAAACCCTTAGGCGACAGAGTCGTTATCAAAATGGTTGAAACAGAAGAAACAACAAAAAGCGGAATCGTGCTTCCCGGCTCAGCGAAGGAAAAACCCCAGATTGCTGAAGTTGTAGCAGTTGGTCCCGGCGGCGTTGTTGACGGAAAAGAAGTTAAAATGGAACTTTCTGTGGGTGATAAAGTTATCACCAGCAAATATGCAGGAACAGAAATTAAATTAGACGGAACAGAATACACAATTTTAAAGCAGGGCGATGTTCTTGCTAAAATTCAGTAGTTGGAGGAATAAAAAATGGCTAAGGAAATTTTATACGGTGAAGAAGCAAGAAAAGCTTTAGAGCGTGGCGTAAACCAGCTTGCAGATACAGTTAAGGTAACAATGGGACCTAAAGGAAGAAACGTTGTTTTAGATAAAAAATTCGGCGCTCCCTTAATCACAAATGACGGTGTTACAATCGCAAAAGAAATTGAACTTGAAGACGCATTTGAAAATATGGGTGCACAGTTAGTTAAAGAAGTTGCAACAAAAACAAACGATGTTGCGGGTGACGGAACAACAACCGCAACACTTCTTGCACAGGCATTAGTTCATGAAGGCTTAAAGAATATTGCTGCAGGCGCAAACCCCATGATTGTAAGAAAGGGTATACAGAAGGCTGTTGATAAGGCTACAGAATATATTATGTCTGCAAGTGCAAAAGTTAACGGCAAAGAAGATATTGCCCGTGTTGCTGCAATTTCTGCTGCTGACGAAAATATCGGAACACTTATTGCAGATGCTATGGAAAAGGTTACAAATGATGGTGTTATAACAGTTGAAGAATCAAAAACTGCTGAAACATATTCAGAGGTTGTTGAGGGTATGCAGTTTGACCGCGGTTACATTTCACCCTATATGGTAACAGATACAGATAAAATGGAAGCAGTTTTAGATGATGCTTACATTTTAATCACAGACAAGAAAATTTCAAACATTCAGGATATTTTACCTATCTTGGAGCAGATTGTAAATCAGGGCAAAAAGCTTGTTATTATTGCAGAAGATATTGAAGGTGAAGCTTTGGCAACACTTTTAGTTAACAAACTCCGCGGAACATTTACCTGCGTTGCAGTTAAAGCTCCCGGCTTTGGTGACAGAAGAAAAGAAATGCTTAAAGACATCGCTATCTTAACAGGCGGCGAAGTTATCACAGAAGAATTAGGCTTAGATATTAAAGAAACACAGCTTGCGCAATTAGGTCGTGCGCGTCAGGTTAAAATTCAGAAAGAAAACACAATCATTGTTGACGGTGCAGGTAACCCTGAAGAAATCAAAGGCCGTGTTGCACAGATTAAAGCTCAGATTGAGGAAACAACATCTGAATTTGACAAAGAAAAGCTTCAGGAGCGCTTAGCTAAAATGGCAGGCGGTGTTGCGGTTATCAAAGTTGGTGCGGCAACCGAAACTGAAATGAAAGAAATGAAGCTCAGAATCGAAGATGCTTTAGCTGCAACAAAGGCTGCAGTTGAAGAGGGAATAGTTCCCGGCGGCGGAACAACATATATTAACGCAACAAAAGCAGTTGCTGAGCTTTTAGATACGCTTTCAGGCGACGAAAAAACAGGTGTTCAGATTGTGCTTAAAGCACTTGATGAGCCTGTAAAACAGATTGCTAAAAACGCAGGTCTTGAAGGCTCTGTTATTGTTGAAAAGGTTCGAGAAGCAAAAGATGCTATCGGCTTTAACGCATTAACAGAAGAATATGTTGATATGATGAAGACCGGCATTGTTGACCCCACAAAGGTTACACGTTCAGCACTTCAGAATGCTGCAAGCGTAGCGGCTATGGTATTAACAACAGAAAGCTTGGTTGCAGATAAACCTGCTCCTGAACCTGCATCTCCTATGGGCGGCGGTATGCCCGGAGGAATGGGCTTTTAAAAAGCGCAGAACGCAATGACATAAATATCCCCCTGAAAAGGGGGATATTTTTATCTTTTTTTATTCTAAAGAAATTCAGGTGAAAATATGGAAAAGTACGCATTTTTCTTGGATATTGACGGAACTTATTCTTTGGGCGGTAAAATTCATCCCAACAATATAAAAGCAATAGAAAAAGCCCGGAAGGAAGGTCACTATATTTTTATAAACACGGGAAGAGCTTATGGGTATTTGCCGAAGCACGTTTTAGAAAGTGTAGAATTTGATGGCTTTGTGTGCGGTCTGGGTGCGGATATAAGAGTTGGCGGCAAGCAGATATACTCACAGCAGATACAAAAAGATTTGGTTCGAAAATATGCTGAAATATTTTTGAAAATGCCTGAAAGAGTAGCGCTTTTAGAGGGTGAAGACAAGGTTTACTACACTAAAACGTGGTTTGATGTTGAAAACGGGGTAAGGGTTTTGCACCCAGAAGATTTTGACGGAAAATTTAAAGATGCCAAAATATCAAAATTCACCTGCGAAGCTGTGGATAAGGCACTGCTTGAACCTATTTTAGACGGACTTACTCTTTATGACCAGGACGGCTACTATGAGCTTGCCAGAAAAGGATGTAATAAGGCAGTAGGAATGATGATTGCCGCGGACTACCTGAAAATTCCAAAGGAGCGTTGTGTTGCAGTTGGTGACAGTATAAACGATGAGGATATGCTTCGCGCTGCAGGAATTGCGGTGGTTATGGAAAACGGCGACGAAAGAATGAAAGAAATTGCAACCTTTATAACGGATAGTGCAGAGAATGCAGGAGTTGCAAGAGCAATAGAGAAAATATTAAGGCTGTAGCAAATGCTACAGCCTTTTGACATCTATGATATTAATATTTCGCTAAACATATTAAACGCAAGCTTTACGCCTGATTTAAAGGCGCTTAATTGTTCTAAGTATACAAGCTCTGCAATATCACAGAAGATTTCATCTTCATCAACTTTGGGATTTAGATTTTTATGAATTTTTTCATAAATTTTCCCTGAATTTTTATCATAGCCAATATCGTCCTGAACGACCAAATCGAAGATTTTTTGTAAAACCTGTTCCATAAAAATACTCCTTTCAAATTTTTAGTTTGACAGAAAGCACCTTACTATGATAAAATATTTCATAGACGGATTTTTCTGTCGTGTGATGAGCTTGTTTGTTTCCTTTGGTGAGGGCAACAAGCTCATTTTTTAATTTCATTGTAGACCTTTTCAATACCTTGCATAACAATTTGATATTGGGTTTTTCCTGTTTTAGAGCAACAATATAAAAGCTTTTCTTTATCGTCTTTTGTTGCTCTTATTTTTATTTCTGTTATTTTTGGGTTTGACGTAGGTCTACCCATGCGTGCACACACTTTTATCACCTCACTTATGTTCACACGAAAGTCAAGCGTTTTTATAAAATATTTTGTCTCCGACTGTGTGCCTGCGGCAGGCGTGACTTTTGTTTTGGCAAAAGTCACCAAAACCATTTGTCGCGGGAAAAATTTTTAATTTTCATTTCTGCTCGTTCTCAAAAATTTTATCCCACGCAGACATTCACAAAAATATTTTTGCTCAGGTCTGCTAAATCGGCTGTGCGATATAGGGAACTTTTGCACATAGCCGATTTGGGATAAAATTTTTTCGTTCTCACAGTGAAAATTTGAAAAATGTTTTCCAAAGCGACGAAAGTTTGTGCGATACGGCACAATGTAGGCTGGGGTTCTTAGGGGTGCAACGCCCCTAAGCAGTTTAGGGGGTACGGGGGGAATCTGACCCCCCGGAACTTTTGGTTCTGCAAGTTTAAAAGAACGAATTTCGCAGATTTTTTCAAAATCTGCCCCGTCGGAGACAAAAAAGAAGGTAAGGAAGAATTTCTTCCTTACCTTATGTACGCACTTTTATTTCTTAAACATTGTTCCAATACCTGTATCAGTAAAGATTTCAAGGATAATTGAGTGGAGAACTCGTCCGTCAATAATATGAACGCGGTTAACGCCCTCGTGAACAGCTTTCATACAAGCGCGCACCTTAGGAATCATACCGCCTGAAATAGTTCCGTCGTGAATTAAATTCTCTGCGTTTTCTGTTGTTATTTCAAAGATTATATCGTCATTTGCATCCTTAACGCCCTCAACATCGGTTAAGAACATAAGCTTTTCGGCACCCATTGCCGTTGCTACTGCACTTGCAACTGTGTCGGCGTTTATATTGTAGCTCTGACCGTTTTTATCTGTTCCTATTGGGGCGATAACGGGGATATATTCATCTTCACAAAGCGACCTTATAATACCTGCGTTTACCTTTACGATTTTTCCTACAAAGCCGACGTCAATTTTGTTTCCGTCACCGTCTTCTGTTAAGGGTTCGCATTCAATGATGCGTCCGTCAATACCGCAAAGACCAACGGCTTTACCGCCGTTAATGTTTATGTTTGAAACAACCTCTTTGTTTGTTTTACCTACTAAAACCATCTGTGCAACACGCATTGTGTCGGCATCGGTAACACGAAGACCTGAAACGAATTTACTTTCTACATTATAGGTTTTTAAAGCCTCTGATATGTCAGGACCGCCGCCGTGAACAATAACGGGATTCATACCAACATATTTCAAAAGGGTGATGTCTTCCATAACGCTCTTTTTTAAATCCTCGTTAATCATAGCGTTTCCGCCATATTTAATAACGATGGTTTTATTGTGAAGTTTCTGTATGTAGGGAAGTGCCTCAGTTAATATACTTGCATGGGCAATTCGTTTTTCCATTGTGTCCATAATTTTTTCTCCTTATTACATATAAAATCCTGCGCCCGCCAAGCCTTCGTCCTCAGGAAGCGAGAATAAGATATTCATATTTTGAATTGCCTGACCTGCAGCGCCTTTTATAAGATTATCAATATTTGAAACAACAACAACTCTCTGCAAGCGCTCGTCAACCTCAAGGCCTATGTCAACAAAGTTTGAGCCTGAAACGTGGTTGTTTTCGGGAAGTCCTTTTTCGTAAACACGAACGAACTTTTCGTCTTTATAATACTCTTTATACATTTTTATAAGCTCTTCTTTTGTGTAAGATTTTTTAAGGTTAGCGTATTCCGTTGCATAAATTCCGCGTTTCATAGGAACTAAGTGGGGAGTAAATGAAAGCTTTATTTCTTCTCCTGCAATTAAGGATAATTCCTGCTCAATTTCTGATGTATGTCTGTGGGTTGCAACCTTGTATGCTTTCATCGTTTCTGTACATTCGCAGAAATGGTAGGCAAGATTTAGACCTCTGCCCGCACCAGTTACGCCTGATTTTGCATCTATTATGATATTTTTTGTATCAATAACGTCATTTGCTAAAAGGGGAGCCAAACCTAAGATTGAGCAGGTTGTATAGCAACCTGGGTTACCGATGAGCTGCGCGCCTTTAATTTCTTCTCTGTGAAGCTCGCAAAGTCCGTAAACCGATTTTTCCAAAAGCTCGGGGCAGGAATGCTCAACTCCATACCATTCTTCGTAAACTTTAATATCGTTATATCTGAAATCGCCCGAAAGGTCGATAACCTTTAAGCCTTTTTCATAAAGTGCCTTTATAACCTCGTGAGAAACGCCGTGGGGAAGTGCGGTAAACACAACGTCGCATTTTTCAGCTGCTAACTCTGGGTCGGCCTCCTCTAAAACTATATCACAAATGCCTTTTAAATAAGGATAAACCTCAGACATTTTCTGACCTGCATAGGATTTAGATGCAAGCATTGTAATTTCTGCATCTTTATGAGAGCACAAAAGCCGTACAAGTTCTGCCCCTGCGTATCCCGTTGCACCAAGTATACCAACTTTTATCATCTTAATATAACACTCCTTAGTCAAGATATGAATTATTATACATCTTTTTGCATAAAAATACAATATCATATTTATCAAAATTTTGATGTTTTAATTTAGGTAATTTTGTCTATAATGTGTAATATATCACATAACGGGAGATAAAATCAATATGAAACGCAAAATTATTTCAAAATTATTCTTAGCAGTCATTTTAGTTTTTGTTGCATTTATGAGTATTTGTGAGGCGGTATCTGAAAATATTTCGGACGGAATAGTAAGACTTCACATAATTGCAAACAGTAATTTGGAAAAAGACCAGATGGTAAAGCTTAAGGTACGGGATAAAATCACAGAGTATGCAAAGAATTATGAAAATATAGATGTTGAATTTGTAAATGCTCATATAAGCGAGATTAAAGAAATAGCCGATAATGTTTTAGCGGAAAACGGATTTTTATACGAAAGCAAGGTCTATACGGGAAAATTTAACTTTCCTACTAAAACCTACGAGAATATAACTTTGCCCAAAGGCGAGTATGATGCAGTTAAAATTGTTTTAGGTGAGGGCGGTGGCGAAAACTGGTGGTGCGTTATGTTTCCGCCTCTTTGCTTTACAGAAAATGCGAAAGGCAAGTTATCTGAAAGTGATGAGCAAAAACTTAAAAGGACAATGAGTGATGCAGAGTATGAAATAATTTCGAATGAAAAAATAGAATTTAAGCCGGCATTTCGTGCTTTGGAGTTGTGGGCGGAATTTAAAGAAAAATCCTGCAAAATATTTTCACAAAAAACGTAAATAGTCTTATAATTTATTCTTGTATTACAAAAATGATTGTGGTATAATTCAATTGAATTTAATTTATACAGGAAGGTGCTTTTATGAGATTTATTCCTGACCACGATTTACACATTCACACCCATTTATCACCCTGCTCAGGAGACCCCACGCAGACTAAAGAAAAGCTCTTAGCGTATGGAAAAGAAAATGGAATTAAAAAGATTTGTATAACCGACCATTTCTGGGACACAGACGCATATCCTCTGTTTCATCCTGACTACAAAGGGCTTGACTATGATTTGGTATGCAGTGTTCTTCCGCTTCCTGAAGATTCTGAGGTTGAGTTTTATTTAGGTGCTGAGCTTGAAATGGACAAGGATATGATTGTGGGTGTGTCAAAAGAGCATATCGAAAAATTCGATTTTATGCCCGTTGCAACAACTCATATGCATCACTATGGATATGCAATTTATCACGAAGATCGTGGGGAGCTTTTGCGTTCTCTTCGTTACATAGAAAGGCTTGAAAAGTTTTTAAGCGCAGATTTCCCCTTTCATAAAATGGGCATTGCCCACATTGTTTGTACAGGGATAGGAGAAGGTTCATACGGGCACTTGGATGTTTTAGACAGAGTTACGGATACCGTTTTTTATGATATTTTCAAAAAAGCTAAAGAGGTTGGCGTTGGTGTTGAGCTTAATATTCCTTATAAGAATGCAGACGGGGCATTGTTCTACAATGATACTCAGCTTGAAAAAATCTTAAGACCTCATTTTATCGCAAAGGACTGCGGATGTAAGTTCTATTTCGGAAGTGACGCACATTCTGAAAAAAATCTTAAAAATGCAAAAGAACAGTTTAACTGGGTAATAGATTTACTTGATTTAAAAGAAGAAGATAAGTTTAAGCCTTTAGAGAACAAAAAATCAAATTATAAATAAGAAAACGGACTGCCAAAGCAGTTCGTTTTCTTATTGCACCTTTTCTTTCCATGGTTTTACGCAGATAATAGTTACTGTAACACCCGTTGACAAAAGGGTTTTCGAAAAATCGGTTGACTTTTCCTGTCGCAAATGGTAAAATATCAAATAAATGTGTAATATGGTTTGTTATAAAAGGAAGGTAAAATATGATAATAACAGAAGTTTTGGAAAAAAATGCCGAGCTTTATGGAAATGAAGTTAGTCTTGTTGAAATCAATCCTGCAGGCTGGGATAACATAAGGCCTGTTACATGGCGTGAATACGAGCTTATTCAGGCTCCTGCATCAGACGGATACAGACGAGAAATGACATGGAAAGAGTTTGATGAGCGTGCAAACCGCTTTGCGAACCTTTTACTTACAAGAGGTATTAAAAAAGGCGATAAGGTAGCAATTCTTTTAATGAACTGTTTAGAATGGCTTCCTATATATTTTGGCGTTTTAAAAGCAGGGGCATTGGCTGTTCCTATGAACTACCGCTACACCGCTGATGAAATAAAATACTGTCTTGATTTATCAGACTCAAGCGTACTGGTGTTTGGTCCTGAATTTATTGGACGTGTTGAGGAAATTTTCACCAAAATTAAAAAAGTTAATCACTTATTCTATGTAGGGGATAACACACCTACATTTGCAGACAGCTACGATAAACTGGTAAGCTACTGCACGAAGAAAAAGCCTGAAATAGAAATAAAAGAAAATGACCACGCAGCAATTTATTTTTCATCGGGAACAACAGGTTTCCCCAAGGCAATACTTCATTCTCATGCTGCTATAATGTCGGCTTGCGAAACAGAGCGTGCTCACCATTCACAGACCCGCGATGATGTGTTCCTCTGCATCCCGCCCCTTTACCATACAGGTGCGAAAATGCATTGGTTCGGAAGTCTGCTTGCAGGCGGCCGTGCCGTTTTGCTTCGCGGTGTTAAGCCTGAATGGATTATGAAAGCGGTATCTGACGAGGCGGCAACAATCGTTTGGCTATTAGTTCCGTGGGTTCAGGATATTTTAGATGCGATTGACAGAGGCGATATTGACCTTTCCGAATACAGACTAAACCAGTGGAGACTTATGCATATCGGTGCACAGCCCGTTCCTCCGAGTTTGGTGCAGAGATGGAAAGAAAAATTCCCCGAGCATGATTACGATACAAACTATGGCTTAAGCGAATCTTTAGGACCCGGTTGCGTTCACTTAGGCGTTGAAAATGTACATAAGGTTGGCGCAATAGGTAAGCCCGGACACAAGTGGGAAGCTAAAATTGTAGATGAAAACGGAATACCCGTTAAAAAAGGCGATGTGGGTGAGCTTGCAGTTAAAGGCCCCGGTGTTATGCTTTGCTACTATAAGAATGAAGAAGCAACCAATGAGTCTATAAAAGACGGCTGGCTTATGACCGGCGATATGGCAAGGGAAGATGAAGATGGTTTTATCTACCTTGTTGACCGTAAAAAAGATGTTATTATTATGGGCGGCGAAAATATTTACCCCATTCAGATTGAAGACTTTATAAGAAAGCACGAAGCAGTAAAGGATGTTGCGGTAATCGGTCTTCCTGATAAGCGCCTTGGTGAAATCTCAGCGGCAATTATTGAAGTTAAGCAAGGGTATACCTGCACAGAGGAAGATATTGAGGAGTTCTGTTTAGACCTTCCCAGATACAAGCGTCCAAGAAAAATCATTTTTGATGATATACCGAGAAATCCCACGGGAAAAATTGAAAAACCCGTACTTCGTGATAAATTCTGCGGTGAAAAACTTGTTACGGCACAGATTGAAGGCTAACAATAAATTACATACAAAAAGTGTAACTGAATAAGATGAAAAGGCATTGTTAATGGAGTTGTGTAAGCTTTGTTGCAATGCTTTTTTTATATTTTTACGAAAATATATCCATTTATTCCCAATATTACAGTTAGATTTCAAAAAAATTAAAATTTTTTTAAAAAAACTCTTGCAAAATACAAAAAAATGGTTTACAATAGAATAAAAGTGGATGAAAGTGGTGGAAAAAGGTTGAAAGGAGGTCCGGAAAAATGTTTATTGGTGAATATCAGCATACTGTCGATGTAAAAGGCAGAATGTTTGTGCCTGCAAAGTTCCGTGAGGAACTGGGCGAAAAGTTCATAGTTACCATCGGGCTTGACCGATGCTTATTCGTATTTCCGGAGGAAACCTTCAATATATATAAGGAAAAATTAGACGCGATTTCTTTGGCAAACAAAGATGCGAGAAACTTCACCCGCTTTTTCTTTGCAGGAGCCGCTGAGTGCGAGCTTGATAAGCAGGGTAGAATAATTCTTCCGCAAAAACTGCGCACATACGCAATGCTTGATAAAGACGTTACCGTTGTGGGCGTTTCAGGAAGAGTTGAAATTTGGAATACAGAAGAGTGGGATAAAGAGCATAGCTTGGAAAACTTCAGTCCCGATGAATTTTCTGAAAAAATGGAGCTTTTAGGATTTTAATTTAAGGAGGAAAATATGGAATTTCATCACGTATCTGTTCTCCTTAACGAAGCAATTGAAGGACTCGCTATCGACTCCGACGGTATTTATGCCGACGGAACCATGGGCGGCGGCGGTCACAGCAGAGAGATTTTAAAACGGTTGAATAGCGGAAAGCTGATTGGTTTTGACCGTGATGCTGATGCGATTGCGGTTTGCCGTGAAAGGCTTTTAGAATTTTCAGATAAAGTAACATTTGTAAATAGAAATTTTAATGACATACTATCAGTTTTAGATGAACTCGGCATCGAAAAAATCAACGGTGCAGTTTTAGACTTGGGCGTTTCATCATATCAGCTTGACTGTGCAGAGCGTGGTTTTTCTTATAACCACGACGCACCCTTAGATATGCGAATGGATAAGTCGTCTTCTTTTTCTGCATACAATGTGGTTAACGAATATGAAGAAGATAAGCTTGCCGATGTTATTTTTGCATACGGTGAGGAACGCTGGGCAAAAAGAATTGCAGAGTTTATTGTAAAAGAAAGAAACAATGCCCCCTTTAAAACAACGGGTGAGCTTGTAAGTATTATAAAAAAGGCAGTGCCTAAGGGCGCAAGACAAGATGGACCCCATCCTGCAAAGCGTACCTTTCAGGCGATAAGAATAGAAGTAAACGGTGAGCTTTCAGGATTAAAACAGGCGGTTTTTGATTTTATTGAAAGCTTAGCGCCCGGCGGAAGACTTTGCATTATAACTTTTCATTCTTTAGAAGACAGAATTGTTAAAACCGCTTTTGCCGAGGCGGCAAAGGGCTGTGTGTGCCCGCCGGAGCTTCCAGTTTGCGTATGCGGGAAAAAGACCAAGGGCAAGGTTATAACGAGAAAAGCCATTGCACCGGGGGATGCAGAACTTACAGAAAATCCGAGAGCGCGAAGTGCGCATTTGAGAATATTTGAAAAAATAAGCTAAAGGGAGGGGAGAGCCCGTGAAAAACAGTAATTTAGCCTATGACAGAGATTATAGAGCACGTTCATCTTACGAATATGAACCCGAGGAAATTCACGAAATCATAAATAAACGTACAGCAGGTGGGGTTATGTTTAAGGCAGGCAGTCAGAAAGCAAAATTGAATACAGGAAAAACGAAGAGCCATTCGCCTAAAACTAACATAAACAGGGGAACGGTTTTATCGGTTGTAGTTATTGCAGCAATGGCGTTTTTGGTTCTCTTCCGCGGTCTTATGATAACATCAGGTTACGAAAAGCTTGAAGAAAGAAATGCACTTTTGTCAGAAACGGTTGCTGAAAACCAGAAAATTCAGTTTAAGATTGACCAGATGTTAGACCTTAAAAACATTGAAACTATTGCCAAGAACACATTTAATATGGGAGCTCCTTCGAAGTCCCAGACAATTTACATAAACTTAGACCAGACCGACGAAGTTAAAAAGGTAAAAAGCGGAAACTCAATCTTTGATTCCGTTAAGAATTTTTTTGGCGGAATAGTGGAATATTTCTCGTAATACAGAACATAACATTATAAAGAATTAATCAGTTAGTGTGAAAGATTTTCTTTCACACTAACTTTCGTAAAAAGCATATTTTCAAGTTTCAAAAAGGGAGTGATAAAATGTCTATAGAAACACCGAAAACAAGTCTCAGAAAGAGAATTTTTTATACGGCGATTTTTTTCGGCGTTTTGTTTACCATACTCGTTTTATACATTTTAGTGCTCAATATTTTTGACGGTGAAAAATACAGAACAGGTGCTATCGAGCAGCAGACCCGAGATTATCAGGTATCATCTGCGCGAGGTACAATCTATGACAGAAACGGAAAAGCTTTGGCGGTAAGTTCATCTGCCGAAACGATTTCCGTAAACCCCACAGAAATCGCAGAAGCGGAATATGATATAAACGCATTGGCAGAAAAGCTTGCAGAAATCTTAGAACTCAAAGCAGAGGACTTAATTCCGAAACTAACGAAAGACGCTCAGGATGTTGAGATTAAAGCTAAGGTTGACACAGAGGTAGCAGACAAAATCCGCGAGCTTGATTTAAAGGGCGTGTATTTTAAAGAAGACACCAAGAGATACTATCCTTATGGAACATTTGCATCCCACGTTATCGGATTTACAGGAAAAGATAATCAGGGTCTTGGCGGAATAGAAATGGTTTACGATGACGAGCTTTCCGGTGTTCCGGGAAGAGTTGTAACATTGAAAAATGCCCACGGAACTGATATGCCTTTTCAGGAGGAACGTCATATAGATTCAGAAAACGGTCTTAACGTCGTTTTAACAATCGACGAAACAATTCAGCACTTTGCTGAAAAACACGTCGACACGGTTTATGAGGAAACCGAAGCGGCGGAGGGCGTTGCCTGCATAGTTATGGATGTTAAAACAGGCGAGGTTCTTGCAATGACCACCCGTCCTAACTTTGACCTTAATAATCCCAATGAGGTAATAGACGAGGCTCTGCTTCAAAAAATGGAAAGCGCCGAAACTGATGAAGAATACAATCAGGCAGAGGGAAATGCAAGAAATAAAATGTGGCGAAACAAAGCAGTTGTTGACTCTTACGAGCCGGGTTCCTGCTTTAAGATTATGACAATGTCAATGGCGCTTGAAGAAGGCGTGGTAACGCCCGAGGACACCTTCTTCTGCCCGGGCTACAAAATTGTTGAGGATAGACAGATTCACTGTGCGGAAGAAGAAGGACACGGTTCGCAGACATTTAAAGATGGTGTTAAAAACTCGTGTAACCCCGTATTTATTGAGGTTGGTCAGCGCGTTGGAATAGATAAATTTAAAAAGTATTATAAAGCCTTCGGCTTTAACGATAAAACGGGATTTGACCTTCCAGGTGAGGCAAACGGTGTGTTCTACACAGACGAACAATTCAAAATAGTAGAGCTTGCCACATCATCCTTCGGTCAGGGACCGAAAATCACACCCCTGCAGTTAATATCTGCAGTTTCTGCCGTAGCTAATGGCGGAAATCTTATGAAACCCTACTTAGTAAAAGAGCTTACCAATGAAGACGGTGTTGTGGTAAAGAAAAGCGAACCAACGATTGTTCGCCAGATTGTTTCTGAGGAAACCTCAGATACAGTTCGAGAGCTTTTGGAAAACGCGGTTAACGTGGGTTCGGGACAGAATGCTTATATTAAGGGATACCGTGTTGCAGGTAAAACGGGAACATCAGAGAAAATTCCCAGAGGTCAGCATAAATACATTGCGTCATTCGTAGGCTTCGCTCCTGCCAACGACCCGAAGGTTGCCTGCCTTGTTGTAGTTGACGAGCCGTCTTTAGGTTCATATTACGGCGGTGCGGTTGCTGCCCCTGTTGTTGGTAGAATTTTAGAGGATACTTTAAAATACATAGGCGTTGAGCCTCAGTATACAACAGAAGAACAAACCACAATCGACATATCTGTTCCTGATGTTTGCGGAATGGACGTTGCAGTTGCAAAGAAAAAACTTGGTGATATGGGACTCAAATTCACCATAATCGGCGGCGGTGAAAAGGTTTCGCGCCAGATGCCTGCATCCCACTCAACTGTGGGCTCAGGCTCGGTTGTTGTTCTTTACACAGAGCCGAGAGCAGAGGGCGATAAGGTAACTGTTCCTGATGTTAAAGGAAAATCTTTAGCAAGAGTAAAATCAATTCTTTCAGCGAACGGGCTGAACTTAAGTATAGTAGGCGCAGGTGCCACAGGCTCAACCTCAGACAGAACAGTGGCTGAAAAACAAACCCCCGAGGCAGGTGCTTCAGTAGAACGCGGCTCAATCGTTCAGGTGGAATTCAGATTCTTAGACGTTGAGGGAACAAACTGATTGTGTGTTGCGGTCAGAAGGAGTAGACAATGAAATTAACATCGCTTTTGAGTGAAATAAAAGTAAATAGCGTTTCGGGTGACAAAAATCCCGAGATAAAGGGCATCTGCTACGATTCGCGAAAAACGCAGGAAGGCTTTGCCTTTGTATGCATCGTAGGATATGAAACAGATGGTCATAAATATATCGACTCTGCAATTTCAAGGGGTGCAAGCGTTATAGTTGCACAAAAAGGTGCAAATCTTCCCGAAATTCCTGAAAATGTCACGCTTGTGGTTGTGGAAAACACACGAATTGCTTTAGCGGGCATGGCGGCGGCATTTTATGACCACCCTGAAAAAAAGCTTTCCGTTATTGGTGTTACGGGAACAAACGGGAAAACTACCGTTACAACCCTTATTAAGTCAATTTTAGAATATGATGGAAAGAAAACGGGACTAATCGGAACAAATGCCAATATGATTGGGGAGAGGGTTATTCCAACAGAGAGAACAACCCCTGAATCATTAGAGCTTTTTGAGCTTTTTTCTGAAATGGTGGATGAGGACGTAACCCATGTAATAATGGAGGTTTCTTCTCATTCTTTAGAGCTTTCAAGAGTATATGGAATTGAATTTTCCGCAGCTGCATTCACAAACTTAACTCAGGACCACCTTGATTTTCATATAACAATGGAAAACTATTTAAATGCTAAAAAGAAACTGTTTGGCGTTTCAAAATGCGCTGCGGTGAATGCTGACGATGAGGCAGGAAAAAGCATAATAAGTGACGGAGCTTGCCCCATTGTAACATTCGGAATAGAAAATGACGCAGATTTTAAAGCCGACGATATTAAAATGTCTGCCCGTGGTGTAATTTTTAAATTAACACATAAAGAAAATGAATATACAGTCCGCATAGGTATTCCCGGAAGGTTTTCGGTTTACAATGCACTTACGGCAATTAGCACCGTGAACATTCTTGGAATTTCTGTCGACAAAGCCATAGAAGCTTTAACCTTTGCAAAGGGAGTTTGTGGAAGATGTGAAACTGTTTACACAAAGACAGATTTCAGCGTTATTATAGATTATGCACATTCACCTGACGGGCTTGAAAATATAATAAATACTGTAAGAGAGTTTACGGAAAACCGTGTTATAACGCTTTTTGGCTGCGGCGGTGACCGCGACAGAACAAAGCGCCCCATAATGGGCAAAATTGCAGGAGAGCTTTCTGATTATCTTATAGTAACGTCGGATAATCCGAGAACAGAAAATCCATCAGCAATTATTGATGATATTTTAATCGGCGTTAAAGAAAGTAACTGCGAGTATATCGTAATTGAAAACAGGCGCGAGGCGATTAAATTCGTTCTCTCTTTTGCAAAAGCAGGGGATTGCGTGATTTTAGCAGGAAAAGGACACGAAACGTATCAGATTATTGGTAAAACCAAAAATCATTTTGACGAACGTGAAGTAATCGCAGAGTGTCTTGCAGAAATGAAAAAACAAGAGGTGTGAATATGATTTCTGTTTCAATATCCGAAATATTAAAGGCAACAGATGGCATTTTAATCTCAGGCAACGGTGAAGGCGTCGTAGAATCTGCCACAACAGACAGCAGAAAGGCACAAAGAGGCTCTCTTTTTATTGCAATCTGCGGTGAAAACGTTGACGGACATTCATATGTTGACAAAGCATTTTCTCAAGGTGCAGTTTGTTCAATAGTTGAAAAGGGTATTGAAGCAAAAAGTGAAAATAACGTTATAAAAGTTCAGAACAGCGTAAAGGCAATGGGAGCCTTAGCCCGTTTTATAATGGATAAAATATCTGTTCCCACAGTAGCCATTACAGGAAGCGTTGGAAAAACTACAACAAGAGATATGACCTATGCGGTTATGTCTGAAAAATTCAACACATTAAAAAACGAAAACAATTTCAATAACGAAATAGGCGTTCCTTTAACTGTATTCAATGCAGATGAAAGCACCGAGGCGGCAGTTATAGAAATGGGAATGGACAATTTCGGTGAAATAGACAGACTTTCAAAAATTGCAGTTCCCGATGTTTGCATTGTAACAAATATTGGTATGTCGCATATAGAAAGACTTGGTTCTCAGGAAAATATTTATCGTGCAAAATCTGAAATGTTTAATAATTTAAAGCCCGACGGAGTTATTATTTTAAACGGCGACGATAAAATACTGATGTCACACAAAGCTGAGCTTTCCCGCAAGGTTATAACCGTGGGCAGAGAAAATAAAGATGCAGACATTGTGGCAACGGATGTAGTCTCGGAACAAAACGGCGTGTCCTTTAGTGTTACGGGAATGGGACAGAAATTTTCTGTAAAGCTTTCAATCCCCGGTGAGCACAACGTTTTAAACGCACTTTTAGCTATAGCGGCAGGGTTATGCCACAATATCCCCTGCGAAAAGATTGCAGAGGGTCTATGCGATTTTTCTATGACGAAAATGCGTATGGACATTATAAAATGTAATGGAATTACGATTATAAATGACTGTTATAACGCAGCACCTGACTCGGTGAGAGCTGCACTTTCTGTACTTTCAAAGTATAATGAAAGGAAAGTTGCGGTTTTAGGAGATATTGCAGCTTTGGGCGATTTTAGTTATGCGGCTCACAAGAATCTTGGAGAAAGCGTTGTGAAAAACAACATCGACCTTTTGTTTACAATCGGTGAAAATGCACGGCTTATAGCAGAGGGTGCCTTTGAAAACGGAATGGACAGTGAAAACATAGTTTCAGCCGACAGTATCGAGGAAATTCAGCCAGAGCTTTTAAAACGCATCAGAGAAAATGATACGGTTTTAGTTAAGGCTTCAAGAGTTATGGGGCTTGAGCGTGTTACAGAAGTTTTGAAAAATAATTTTTAAGTTAGCTTACGAAAAGAGGTTGATATTTTGAATACACTATTGATAGGAAGCGGAATTTCACTTTTTTTATGTATTATAGTAACACCGCTTTTAATACCCGTTTTAACCAGACTTAAATTCGGCCAGAGTATTCGTGACGAAGGACCGAAATGGCATCAGAAAAAAAGCGGAACGCCAACGATGGGCGGAATAGCTATTATTGCCGCTTGCGTTCTGGGCGCTTTAATATCATATATCTTCACAAATAAAGTTGATATTGTTAATTTAGGAATTCTTGCAGGCACTCTTGCCTATGGCGTTATCGGCTTTTGTGACGACTACATAAAGGTAGTTAAAAAGAGAAACTTGGGACTCACCTCAAAACAAAAATTCACAGCGCAGCTCGTAGTATCTGTTTTAGTTACGGTGTTTTTAAGCTACGCAGGTGTTTTGGGAAGTGAAATTTTTGTTCCTTTTGTCAAAGGCACAGTCAGCATTGGACTTTTAACAATACCCCTTGCAATTTTTGTTCAGCTTGCCGTTGTAAACAGCGTAAATCTAACTGATGGTTTAGATGGGCTTGCATCAAGCGTTACATTGATTGTATCGTTATTTTTTATGATTTGTGCGATAAAACTTGAAAACTATAGCGTTGCAACACTTATGGGAACATCAGCTGCGGCGTGCTTGGGATTTTTGTTTTTTAATGCAAACCCTGCAAAAGTATTTATGGGAGATACAGGCTCGCTCTTTTTAGGCGGAGTGATTGCAGTAGGTGCAATTTCACTTAAAATGCCCTTGATACTTATTGTGGCAGGCGGTATATATTTAATAGAAACATTATCTGTGATTATTCAAGTAGTATCCTTTAAAACTACGGGAAAAAGAGTGTTTAAAATGAGCCCCATTCATCATCACTTTGAAATGTGCGGGCTTAACGAAAAGAAAATAGTTGCTTTATTTTCTTCTGTAACACTTATTTTGTGTGTGATAGGTTATATAATTGTATTTTAATTTCGGGAGGTGCGAAAAGTGGTAGCTAAACCGCGAAAAAACTTAAAAATGAAGCGCACGTCAAAGCAGGGACCTATGGTGGTCAGAAAATCCACCATTGACGTTGGTTTTCTGGCGGTTGTGATTTTGCTTGTTGTATTTGGTCTTATTATGGTTTTCAGTGCAAGCTACCCTTCGGCAAACTACCGATACGGAAACGGTCTTTACTTTATCGAAAAGCAGGCAATATGGGCAGTTTTAGGCGCAATTGCAATGATTTTTACAATTAAATTTGACTATAAAAACTATAAAAAATATGCATTCCACATTGCTGTGGGAACGTTGATACTTTTGGTTTTGGTTCTTTTTAGCAGACCTTTAAACGGTGCTCGCCGCTGGCTTGGTGTGGGTTCATTTACAATTCAGCCCTCCGAGATAGCAAAAATTTCAGTGATAATCTATTTTGCGGCATCTTTATCTGTGTCAAAAGAGAAAATACGCGAATTCAAAGAGCTTGTAAGATATGGCGTTATGCTTTTGATTGTGCTTGGTCTTTTGATTTTAGAGCCCCACTTCAGCGTATGTATAATTATAAGCTTAGTTGCTTTAATTATGCTTTTAGTAGGCGGCGCAAATATAAAACACTTTTTACTTGCAGCAGTACCCGTAATTCCTGCAGCAATAGCAATTATGACAAGGGAGCAGTACAGGCTCGACAGACTAAAAGTATTCTTTGACCCCTTTGTTGATCCCCGCGGTGACGGCTGGCAGATAATTCAGTCGCTCTACGCTATATGCTCAGGCGGTCTTTTCGGATTGGGGTTTGGTAATTCAAGACAGAAGTATATGTATGTTTCTGAGCCTCAGAACGACTTTATATTTGCTATTGTGTGCGAAGAACTGGGTATGATCGGCGCGTTTGTAATTATTGCGCTTTTTGCAATTTTAATCTGGCGTGGGATTAAAATTGCCATGAACGCTCCCGATACATTCGGAAGCCTTCTGGTTACAGGTATAATTTCGCTTGTGGGCGTTCAGACGTTTTTAAACATTGCCGTTGTAACAAAGCTGATACCAACAACAGGTATTCCCCTCCCGTTTTTCTCGGCAGGCGGTTCGTCCTTGGTAATTTTGATGGCGGCTATGGGCATGGTTTTAAATGTCTCAAAATACAAAACCCAGATTGTTGATATAGGATAAAGGAGCGGATTTGCTTGAAAATTCTGGTTTCCGGCGGTGGAACAGCAGGCCACATAAATCCTGCGATTGCCATTGCAAAAAGAATGAAAAATGAACATAAAGCCGAAATTCTTTTCGTAGGAAAGGAAACAGGACTTGAAAAAACTTTAGTTCCCAAAGAAGGCTTTAATATAAAGTATATTGATGTTGAGGGCTTGAAAAGATCTTTAACCCCCAAAAACATATCTGTTGCTTTTAAGTATTTAAAAGCAATAAGCGATGCAAAAAAAATCATAAAAGAATTTAAACCCGATGTTGTTGTAGGAACGGGCGGGTACGTTTGTGCACCTGTGCTAACAGCGGCAAATAAACTGAATATTCCCGTTTTAGTCCATGAACAGAACGTTTTTCCCGGAATGACGGTAAAAATGGCGGCACGCTTTGCTGATTGCGTTGCGATAAGCTTTGAAGATACCGTAAATTACGTTAATGAAAACGCGAAGAAAAGATGCGTTCTTACAGGAAATCCGTTAAGAGAAAATATGATGGATTTGTCCTATGAACAAGCAAGAGAAAAGCTTGGCATTGATGATAAACCCTTTATTGTTACGGTGGGTGGTTCGTTAGGTGCAAGAACAATCAACAACGCTTTAGTTGAAATAGTTAATAACCTTGATTCCGATGTGAGAATTTTAGGCGGTACAGGTGAGCGCTTCTTTGATGAGGTTAAAGAAAGCATAAATGAAGAAAAACTTGGAGAACACATTGAGATTGTTCCTTATATTTATAATATGGAAACGGTGCTTCCGGCGGCAGATTTGGTTATCGCCCGTTCAGGCGCAATAACCGTAAGCGAGCTTTGTGCTTTAGGAAGACCGTCCATTTTAATTCCGTCACCCAACGTTACACACAATCATCAGGAGTATAACGCAAAATCAGTTGCAGACCGCGGTGGTGCTGTGATGATTTGTGAGCGCGACCTTTTTGACGACAAGGTTTCTGAAACAGTAAAAAAGCTTATTTATAATAAAGAAAAACTAAGCGATATGTCACGAAAGGCAAAGGCTATTGCAATTACCGACGGAACAAAGCGTATATGTGATATTGTAGCTGAGCTTTCCCGAAAGTAACAAAAAAACTTTGTGCGCATACTATGATAATATCTTTTATATATTATCGGGAGGTGCGCATTATGGGCAAAATCATCGTAAACGGCGGGACTTCTCTTAGTGGATGCGTCAATGTTCACGGTGCGAAGAACGCAGTCCTTCCCATCTTAGCAGCAACTGTTATGGTGGAGGGAGTACATATCATTCATAATTGCCCGAATTTCTCGGACGTTTATACTACAAGTGAAATTTTGAAAAGCTTAGGAGCAAAGGTTACCCGTGAGGGAAGTACTCTTATAATTGACACGCGTGGCGAAATGGGAAGTGTGATTCCTGAAGAGCTTATGCGGAAATTAAGGTCGTCGGTTATTTTTATGGGGGCAGTTTTGGCGCGGAATAACTATGCAAAAATATCAACCCCTGGTGGATGCGAATTAGGCCCAAGACCTATTGATTTGCACCTTAAAACACTGTCTTCGCTCGGGGCAGATATATGCGAAAAAAACGGATACTTAATCTGTAAGACAAAAGGTCTTGCCGGAAAATCTATACATCTTGATTTCCCCAGCGTTGGTGCAACAGAAAATATTATGCTGGCGGCAGCGTGTGCATTAGGAAAGACCGTGATTTCAAATGCGGCTAGAGAGCCTGAAATATGTGATTTGGCGCAGTTTTTAAATAATATGGGAGCCTCGGTTTCAGGGGCGGGAACATCAACTATCGAAATTGTGGGAACAAAAAATTTAAAACCTGCTGAGTATACTGTAATGCCCGACAGAATTGTGGCGGCAACATATCTCTGTGCCGCGGCGGCAACGGGTGGAGAGGTAACTGTAACGGGCGTTTGCCCTGAACACATTTCAGCCGTGCTTTCCGTTTTGGAAGATTGCGGGTGCAAGCTTTCAGTTGATGCAACAAGCGTGCATCTTAAAGCACCGCCAAGGCTTTCAGCGCCTGACGGAATAAAGACGATGCCATATCCCGGATTTCCAACGGATGCGCAGTCTTTGTTTTTGGCAATGCTATGCACAGCCTCAGGAACATCAATCATAACCGAAACGATTTTTGAAAGCAGATTCAAGCCCGCAGCAGAACTTCGCAGAATGGGTGCCAAAATCAGTCTTGACGGAAGAGTAGCAGTAGTTTGCGGAGTTGAAAAGCTCTCGGGAACAAAGGTTTTTGCATCAGACCTTCGGGGCGGTGCATCCTTAGTTATTGCAGCGTTAGCGGCAGAGGGGACAACGGAAATAAATACCCCTGAGTTTATCGACCGCGGTTATGAAAATTTTGAAGAAAACCTGAAAATGCTTGGTGCAGATATTATACGAATAAGATAAGGAGGAAATCCTCATGCAAAGGAAAAAGGAAAACAGCGTAGACAGATACAGAAAAACAATAAAAAGGCGCAGAATTTTTGTTCTTTGTGTGTTTGCACTTATTATAATTTTATGCGTATGCCTGTTTACGCCGCTTTTTGGAATAAGTGAAATTTCCGTAACGGGAAATTCATATCTTAAGGCTGAGGATATTATTGCAACCTCAGGAATAGAAAAGGGCGAAAATGTATTCCGCATAAGTGGCAGAAAGGCGGCAAAAAAGCTTTCTGTTTTAGCATATGTTGAGGGCGCTAAAATTAAAAGAAAATTTCCTGCAAAAATTGTAATTGAAGTTGACGAGGCAAAACAGGATATTATAATAGATACTCCAAAAGAGTTTATAGTAGTTACCATGAATGGAAGAGTTTTAGAAAAAAGTAAGGATGTAACAAAGCTTACTGCCCCTATCGTTTACGGAATAGGTATTAAAGAGGCAGAACCAGCTAAGAAAATTAAAGCAGAAAATGAAGAAAAGTTTGGTCAGAACATCAGCTATCTGAAATGCTTTTATGAAACTGATTTTTGGAAGGATATTGACGAATTTTTCACTGCCGACACATCAAACTTTATGCTCACTATGAAATCGGGTATGAAGGTGACTTTCGGTGATGTTTCAAATATCGAAATTCTGCAAAGAAAAATAAAAATGATCGAGCAGATTCTTCCGCAGATTAAACAGACCAAAAACAGCTATCTCGACCTTACAACAGACAAAGGATACTTCGGGGAATACACAGAAGAAGAGCTTGCCGAGATGAAGGAACGCGAAGAAAGCGGAGAAAGTATCACAGAGTCTATAAAACGAGAAAAAGAGGAAGAAGAGAAAAAGAGCAAAGAAAATGAGGAAAAATCAGAAGATGAGCCTTCTGATGAAAAGGAAAAAGTCGAATAGTTTTACATAAAACAACACATTTTACAAAAATATTAAAAAAAATTATCGAAATTTAAAATTTCTACTTGTAATTACATATATTATTGTGCTATAATATAAATAACTTTAAATTATAAGCGTAAATTTGTGTGCATATCTCAGGTCGGGGCGGGTTTTGCCCCATAAATTAGTTTTATATTAAGATATAAAAGCGATAGATTACATACGAAAGAGGAGGAATATTGAAGTGTTTGATTTAGATAACGGTTCAATGAATTTTGCCCAGATTAAAGTTATCGGTGTTGGCGGCGGCGGTAATAACGCTGTTAACCGAATGATTGATGCAGGTTTAAGCGGTGTTGAGTTTGTTTCAGTTAATACTGACAAACAGGCGCTCCTTTCATCTCAGGCAAATCAGAAAATACAGATTGGTGAAAAATTAACAAAAGGTCTTGGCGCAGGTGCAAACCCTGATATGGGTGCAAAAGCTGCTGAGGAAAGCTATGATGAGATTGCTCAGGCTATAAGCGGAAGCGATATGGTTTTCGTTACCGCAGGTATGGGCGGCGGAACAGGTACAGGTGCTGCTCCCGTAGTTGCTCAGATTGCTAAAGATATGGGCATCTTAACATTAGGTATCGTTACAAAGCCCTTCGCTTTTGAAGGAAGACAGAGAATGGTTCGTGCCGAAGAAGGTATTGCAGCATTAAAAGGCTCTGTTGATGCCATCGTAACAATCCCCAACGACAGATTATTACAGATTTCAAATCAGCATACAACATTTATTGACGCGTTCAAAATGGCTGATGAAGTTTTATTAAAGGGTGTTAAAGGTATTTCTGACCTTATCACAGGCAACGCAGTTGTTAACCTTGACTTTGCTGACGTTGTTACAATTATGAAGGATACAGGCGTTGCTCACATGGGTGTTGGTAAAGCAACAGGCGAAAAACGTGCTGAAGATGCTGTTCGTGCAGCTATCTCAAGTCCCCTTCTTGAAACAACAATCGACGGTGCTCGCGGCGTGTTAATCAACGTAACAGGCGGTCCCGACCTTGGATTGTTCGAAATCAACAATGCTGCCATGATGGTTACAGAAGCTGCTGACCCCAATGCAAACATCATCTTTGGTGCAACAGTTGATCCTAACATGAAAGACGAAATTGCAATCACAGTTATTGCAACGGGTTTTGAGGGTGTTTCAACAGCTGCAGCTATTGGTAACTCAGGTAACCTTTTCACATCAAACCCTGCATACAAACCGGGTGCTTTTTCTCAGAGACCTGTAACAAATGCTCGTCCTGAAGTAAAAGCTGCTCCCCAGAACCCCAGTGAAGTTGAAATTCCCTGGTTCTTAAGAGATAAAAAATAATATAATATTAAGATTGAAGGCCTGCGCTTTGCGCAGGCTTTTGTTTTTTTAAAACGAATATTTTTAACTTTTTTTGTTAAACTAAAAAAGAGCAGTTATGCTCATTTTAATTTTTGTGAGGTGGTTTTATGAAAGGGGAAAAATCAAAACCCTACGAAGAGTATGACCACTTAGACGCAGCTTTTGCCAACGCCTGCTCGCAGACAGAATGTACAGGGCTTATATCACACGCACCGCTGACAGAGGAAGAATATGAATCCTATATGGATATAGTTGACTTCGGTCCCCCTATTGTGATAGACAGAAGTGCAAAAGAGGGTGAAGGCCCGGCACTTGGCAGTGACAGAACGGAAGACAGCATAATCTAACTGTAAACAATTTGTGAAGCCGGTTGACACAAAAAGCTCAAATGGAGTATAATTAACCTGTTAATATTTGACAGGTTAATTATTTTTTTTGGAGGTAAAAATGAAGCGGTGGACAAAATTTATAAAACCCTATAAGCTTTACTTTATATTAGGCCCGCTCCTGATGCTTACTGAGGTTGGTGGAGAAATTGTGCTTCCTAAGCTTATGGGAGAAATGATAGATAAAGGAATTATAGGCGGACTTGGAGAGGGATTTATTATCCGTCAGGCGCTTTTGATGCTTGGCTTTATCCTGCTTATGATTTGCGGCGGAATTGGCGGCCACTATTTTTCTATAAAAGCGGCTGTAAATTTCAGCTCAGACCTCAGAAAAGCCGTGTTTGATAAGGTTCAGGAATTTTCATTTAAAAACATTGACAGTATATCAACGGGCTCGATAATTACAAGACTCACAAACGACATAACGCAGATTATGAACATAACAAGAATGTGTTTAATTATGGCTGTGCGCTCGCCGGGCATGCTGATTGGCGGCATAATTATGGCTTTTTCCATAAATGTAAAACTTGCATCAGTCCTAATTATAATGCTGCCACTCCTTGCAACTGCCGTATTTTTTATTATGAGATCTGCTATGCCGAGATTTGGTATCATGCAGAAAAAGATAGATAATTTAAACGAAAAAACTCAGGAAAATATAACTAATGTAAGAGTTATAAAGTCCTTTGTCCGCGAAGAATTCGAAAAGAAAAAATTTGCAAAGTCAAATAAAGAATTGTGCGATGCAACATTTAATGCTCTTAAAATCATTGTATGCACAATGCCTGTTATGACACTTGTTTTAAACAGTGCCACAATTATAACTTTATGGCGTGGCGGAAATCTCGTTGTAGACGGAAGTATTCAGGTGGGATCGCTGAGCGCCATCATTCAGTATATTACCCAAATTTTAAGCTCTTTAATGATGGTGTCAATGATGATTATTTCTTCGTCGCGTGCGATAACTTCATTTAAAAGAGTAAACGAAGTTTTAACCACAACTTCAGACCTTACTGACGAAAACTCAAAAATGAAGAATAAAAAAGTTGAAAAGGGCGAGATAGAATTTAAAAATGTTTCATTTAAATACTATAAATCAAGTCCCGACTATATTTTAAAAGACATTTCATTTAAAACAGAAGCCGGAACTGTACTCGGTATAATTGGTGTTACAGGCTCGGGCAAAAGCTCGCTTGTTTCTCTTATACCAAGGCTTTACGATACCGAAGAGGGAGAAGTTTTGGTTGATGGTGTAAACGTTAAGGAGTATAGCCTTAAAAACCTGCGTGACGGCGTGGGGATGGTGCTCCAGAAAAATGTACTTTTCTCAGGCTCAATCGAGGAAAATCTGCGTTGGGGAAATAAAGATGCAGATGATGATACAGTAAGGGCGGCGGCGCAGAATGCTCAGGCAGATGGCTTTGTATCCTCATTTAAAGATGGCTACGGCTCAAAACTCGAGCGTGGCGGAGCAAATGTTTCAGGTGGACAAAAACAAAGACTCTGTATCGCAAGGGCACTTCTTAAAAACCCTAAAATTTTGATTTTAGACGACTCTACAAGCGCCGTTGATACGGCAACAGAGGCAAGTATAAAAACGATGCTCAAAACCGAGCTTTCCGATACTACAAAAATTATTATCGCTCAGAGAATAAGCTCTGTAATTGATGCAGATAAAATTTTAGTTCTTGATGACGGTAAAATTGTTGGTGAGGGAACTCACGAAGAGCTTTTGGATACCTGCGAGGAATATAAAGAAATTTATTATTCCCAGACAGAAAAGGAGGTGTCGTAATATGCCGCCTCAAATGGGACCGGGTAATAAAAATGCCGCAAGATTTGGGAAAAAAGCAAAACCTAAAGATTTGGTAAAATCAATAAAGCGACTTTTAGCGTATATAGGTAAAGACGGATATAAGGTTGTTGTTGCAATCGTTTGCGTACTGCTAACTACAGCATCAACGCTTGGCGGAACTTATATGCTAAGACCTATAATTGACAATTTAGGTGCCGCAATTCCTGCAGACGAAAAAATAAGAAATCTTATAGTGGGACTTTTGGTAACGGGTGCAATATATGCAGTTGGCGTAATTGCGTCCTTTTCGCAGGCTCGTATTATGATAAGAGTTTCGCAAGATACGATTAACCGCATAAGAAACGATTTGTTTTCAAAGTTGCAGTCACTTTCTGTAAAATACTTTGATACTAACAGTGCAGGCGATATTATGAGCCGATTTACAAACGACGTGGATAATATCGGTATGATGTTCGACTCAACAATCCTGCAGATGTTTTCGGGTATTTTAACGCTTATTGGCTCCATAGTTTTGATGTTTGTGACAAATCCGATTTTAGCAACAGTTACTATGGTTGTAACTCCCGTTATGGTATTTGTGTCATCCACAATAGCCAAACACACAAGAAAATATTTCAGTAAACAGCAGGCACAGTTAGGTGCGGTAAACGGCTATATTGAAGAAACTATAAGCGGACAAAAGGTAGTAAAGGTATTTAACCACGAAGAAGAGGTTAAAGCTGAATTTGAAAAGCTCAACAACGAACTCAGAAATATTCAGGTTCGTGCAAACTTCTTAGGCGGTATTATGGGACCTTCCATGAACGCACTTTCTCAGGTAAGCTATACCGTAACAGCATTTATAGGCTCAACGATTGCCCTTTTTACACGCATAGGAAAAATCGGAGCTGCAAGCTTTGCCGCTTTGGATATTGGAGGGCTTACGGTTTTTGTAAACTATTCAAGACAGTTCTCAAGACCTATTAACGAAATCTCAAACCAGATTAACGTCGTTATGTCTGCGATTGCAGGGGCGGAGCGTGTGTTCTCGGTTATGGATGAAGAGCCTGAGACGATAAACGATACAAATAAAGAAGCGCCCGAAAAAATAAGCGGTGATGTTGTTTTGGAGAATGTAACTTTTGGATATAATCCCGATAAAGTTATTCTTAAAAATATTTCTCTTTATGCTCACCCAGGACAAAAAATTGCTTTTGTAGGCTCAACAGGTGCAGGTAAAACTACGGTTACAAACCTATTAAACAGGTTTTACGATATTCAGGACGGAAAAATTACAATAGACGGAATTGATATAAAAGACTTTAACCGTGATGTATTAAGAAAGAATATTGCAATGGTGCTTCAGGATACTCATCTCTTTACGGGGTCAGTTATGGAAAATATCCGCTACGGAAGACTTGATGCAACAGATGAAGAGGTAATTGAGGCAGCTAAAACCGCAAGTGCCCATTCCTTTATTATGCGCCTTTCAGATGGATACAACACAGTTTTAACAGGAGACGGTGCAAATCTTTCCCAAGGACAAAGACAGCTTTTGAATATCGCCCGCGCGGCAATCTCAAAAGCTCCCATACTGATACTTGACGAGGCAACAAGCTCTGTCGACACAAGAACAGAACGTCACATAGAACACGGTATGGATAGACTTATGGCAGACAGAACTACCTTTGTTATTGCCCACAGACTTTCAACGGTAAGAAACGCCAACGCCATTATGGTTTTGGAAAATGGTGAAATTATAGAACGAGGCGACCATGATGAGCTTTTGAAAATGGGCGGAAGATATTACGAACTATGTACTGGCAAAAAAGAACTGGAATAAAAAAACGGTGCTATACAGCACCGTTTTTTATCTTCCTG
This sequence comes from Congzhengia sp., assembly GCA_045580665.1. Lineage (GTDB taxonomy): Bacteria > Bacillota > Clostridia > UBA1381 > UBA9506 > Congzhengia. The sequence goes on along the minus strand of JAZNOF010000002.1, from coordinate 521 downwards.
TTTTAGGAACAAATGTTGCACAAGTTACACTGCACTGCTGAATAGGGTCACAAGAGCATACTTTGATTTCTGATGCGTGGCATTCATGCCCCTCACCGTGATATTCACAGTTTACTACATCGCAGGAAATTCCTGAAATTGCATTTTCTTTTTTGTTTACAGTATCCATTTTTATTCCTCCTTTGAAAATATTTTTTCACGCTTTTCAAAAAGTATTCCTATAACAGTATAAGTAAGATAAAAAACCTCAGGCGATAACTGTGCCGGGCGTTTTGTTCTTGTTGCACAAGTGATAACTGAAAAAGTATAGGTTTTTTCTTCAATTTGTTCAAATTGAATTTTTTTTCAAAAAAAGTGTTGACAATGGGAGGGAAATGTGGTATTCTAAGAAAGCTGTCGCAAGCGACGGGAAGAAAGAATAACGGGAATCAGAAAAAAATTAAATTTTTTGAAAAAAAGTCTTGACAAAGGACAGAAAATGTGTTATTCTAAGAAAGCTGTCGCAAATGACAAGAAAAACG
>JAZNOF010000001.1:0-140993 GCA_045580665.1 Congzhengia sp. | reverse complement strand
CTTAAAGTTGTAATATGCCGTTGGAATTTTCTGCGTTCCTAAACTTCCATTGTTAACTGTGCCTGATCCGTCTTTATACACTGTTCCATCTCTTGTTTCTCTTATTCTGAGAAGCATATTTGATGGGTCTTTTACTTCATCGAAGAAAATCCACGCACCATTCTTTGTTGTATCATCACTGTCAACAAAAGCAAACGACATATTAACATCGTAAATTGGTGTTAATTCATCATTGCTGTCTGCATTTGGTACAGTAGGAAGATCATCAAATGTAATTGTCATAAAGTCTGTTGATGCAGTTGTTTCCCCACTTATAAGACCGTTTGCAGCGCTTGAATTTGTTTTGTCAAGATTGCTGATTACAACACCGCTTGTTGATTTTCCTGCAAGAATGTCATCAACATTCATTTTGTATACTGTCTTTGTATCTTTAACAAAGTCTGTAGATGTTAATGATGCTTTTCTTGTAATCTTTAGTTTTGCGATGTTTGCACGATAACCTGCTGCTGCTTTAATTGTAAGTCCTTTTATAGGTGCTTTTTTCCAGGAAGTCAGGGCCTGACCGTTAGCTACTCCTGAAAACAGGTTTGTTCCTGTTGCAGTTGCTGTATCATATGTTGCTTTATGCGATGCTGCTGTTCCGTCTGCAAGCTTAAGGTCTGTTATTGTATAATAGGCTTTTGTTATTGTTGTAGCCCCTTTATACTGATCTCCACCCCAGCCGTTCTGGTTTGTTGTAACATCTGAGCCTTCTCTGTTTCGTAATAAAAGTTTATTTTCCGTACCGTTTGCATATAAAATAGTACCATTTTTTGTTGTATCATCAGAATCCACTGCATTTGTCACAAATTCGATTGTATACTGGTCTAAATCCGTACCTGGCAGCGCCTGACCTGCTGATGCAAGGTCAATCTGAATAAAATCTGTTTCTGCCTGTACAACTGTACTTAACACGCCGTTTGCCGAAGATGTATTTGCTTTGTCCAAAACACTTGTGTTTACATTTACATACGTCGGAACATTTCCGCTTATTATATCTTCTGCTGAAAGCTCAAATACAGTCTGAACTACTGTATCATCGAAAGTTTCTGCAGATACCGTAAACGGCAAAGCTGTAAATGTTGACACGAGCATTGCTATGCTTAAAAAGTAACTTAATAACTTTTTAAATTTCATGGTCATTCTCCTTTAAAATTATATTTTATATGGATTACAATTCGTCAATCAATCGTTCTCCCCACATATAGAAGCTACGATATCCGCCTGAATTTGCCGAGCCTGAACCCATACCTGTTCCATACTCAAGGTAGGCTTTTCGTCCGTTCCCGTCATTATCGTTGATAAGCAGGGTAATTGCCAGCTGTCCATTCTTTTCGGCCGTGTACCCATCTGGGAAAATCAATTCCCACGGAAGCTTAAGTTCGTAATAGGTGTGGTTGCCGTTTCTGGATATTGCCAGGTCATAAAGCGACTTATCAGGAATACCAATCATACTCGCAACCGGACTTCGGTCAATCTGTAATTTATCACCATCACCCATTCTTGCTATACAGAACTGTGCCAATTCACCTGAACCCTTGTAAGGTGCCATAGCAAACTGTATACTGTCTGCACGATAGAGCCTTTCCGGCTCTTTCTCATCATAAGCCCAGGTATCATCAACAATATCTGCGGCAAGGTAGAAATATTTATCGTCCCATTCCGCATAAAGCCGTCCTGAAATATCAGAATTTCCTCCGTCGATTGCAACACCTGAATAGTTTTGAGCTTTTGCTGTAATCCCTATCCAACGTCCGCCGTCACGGAAGGTTACACCGGAATATTTATTCCACTCACCGCTTTTCAAAACGCCGTCAATCGTCTTTTCTGTTTTTGACTTTATACACAATTCCATTTCCTGACTTTCGGAAAACGGAATTTCGTTTCCGTTATTGTCAACGAATCTTCCCTTTACCGTTACACTATGTTCCTTCTTAATTGATTCAGGAATATCGAAAGTTAATGTTTTTGTTGCACCGGGAGCAAGATTTTCAATTTTTTCTTCAGCCCGTAGTTCAAACGGTTCTTCGATATATAGTGTTCCGCTTAAAGTGTTCATCTCTGATTTGTTTGTCAGGTCGAAATTTGCAACCCACTTATCCAAAGCTGTACTGCTTTTCGGTTTTACCGATACGCTTGCCTCAAACGCTGTCCCCTCTTCGACGACAAGTTTATCATACATAACAGGTTTACCTTCGTAGGTCATACAGTAGTTGAGCTCCGTATTGTAAACCTCATCACCAAATTTAACTTTTAAATTCTTTGTTACACCGTTAAAAGCTTCATCGGTAACTGTAAAAATATCGTTTTTTTCTATATCAATTCCAAAATCCTTGTCAACAAGACGAGCAATTTTAAGAACTGAAATATCGTTTTTCTTTGCCTGAAGTTCAACTTCACTTGCAATAAACATAGGCTCTGCATCAACTACCTTGTCGAAATCACCAATAAGGTAAACCGGTGCAGAATCTAAGGACAGGTTGAAAACGCCATCTACTGAATATAATTCTTTTTCGTTACCGTACATATCACAGATGGTAACCATATCACAACCAAGTTCTACAGCGTTATATGACTGATTATCTTTTGTGTTATAAACGATTGCGCAGTCGCGTCCGTCTTTTAGTTTAAAGTGCAATGACGTGTCATCCTTGTCAAGATTAACCTGCTCTACAGGAGTTGCACCATTCATAATGCGGTTATAGTTTGCAACCGCAAAATACAACGGTTTCAATTCGTACGGTACAGGGTTTAAAGGTGATCGAACAAGTCCGAAGCTATCCTCCATCGTTCCGTTGATACCGTCCACCATTTCGTAGTAGTCGCTCATCTGATAAAGGTCAATCTGTTCACAAAGTGCTGAAAATCGGATGTAGTATCCTGCCTGAATTTTTTCAATATCTTCATAAGGATGTTTTATATCAGTTGTAGGCCAGCCCCACTCCGTTGCACGAAGCGGAAGCGGGTCCATTCCACGCTTTGCAAGTTCATCCTTTATCTGCTGAGATTGAAGAATAACAGGGCCTGCATCGGGAGTTAAACCTCTTTCATATGGATGAACTGATATTCCGTCCATATATTCTTCATTTTCCATCGCATCCAGAACCTGATAAATCCAGGAGTTTGCCACACCTACAGGTGCCATACCCCAGAATGTTGTATCAGGGTACATTGGCTTTAATGTTTCATACATTGCCTTTGCAAATTTTGCGTATTGGCTTGGGGGTTCACTGTTTCTGTTGAACCATGAGCCGTGGTTGTTCCACTCATTCCAGAACTCAAACTCAATGTTGTCGCTGGTTCCGAAAATGTCGTTAATATCGCCAACCGCTTTTACAGCAAAATCATTAACAAAAGTTTTTATTTCTTCGTCATTTTTTGGAGCATTTGCATTACCAAAAATAACATCACATATACCCATTCCTGTTTCTTTGATTACAGGATACAGGTTTTCAGGAGGCATTTCGCCGTTATTATCAGTATAATGTTGCTCCATTATCATACTTCTTGTTGCACTAAAACCTGCTTTTTTAGCAAGTTCAATATGGTCCTTAGGGTGACCAAGCGTTGCTTCGTTTCTTAGGAAGTCAACACGGTAGTGGATGTTTATACCGTATTTCGGGTTTTGCTCGAAGTTATCAGGAGCATGAACCAAAGAATAACTTCTCACTCCTTCATAAAACGGCTCCTCCACACCCTTATCATAAAGCTTTAAGTGCACATCATAATATCCATACTCATCATTTGCCGAAACAGTAATTGGTGTTTCTGAAATACCTCTTGCAGGCAATTTCGTAGAAAATGAGTGTTCGCCTAATTTTTTTCCGCTACGGGTTGAAACCAAAACATCTACATCTATTTCTCTTTCATCAAAGGCTCTGTTTGAAATAATAACATTTCCTTTAATGGAGGGTGTCTTTTTATAGATTGCATTACCTATCTCGCCAACCTTAAAAGTAACATCAACAGAATCGGTGAATTTTGCTGTCAATCCGAGTTTTTTTGTGATTTCAGTATCCTCAAAAATTCGTCTGTCAACCTTGTAAGCGTTAAGGTTATCAATTATCGCCGATGCCGGTTTTGAACAGGAGAAATAAATTGTTGATATTTCATCCTGACGCATATACGAGCCACCGATATAAAAAGTTTCGTCTATTATATAACCTACAATATCATTATCAAGGTCAATAAACGCCACCATTTCATACCATTCACCGGGTTTTGCTATAGCCTTACTCTGAACGGTCCATCCTGCAGCATTGGAATAATATCCCATACTGCCATCCGCACCGGCAAGAGTTTCGGACATCTTACCGGATACACCGCCCTCTTTCTTATAAGCCTCATCACCGGTTCTTAAATAGAACGTGGGGGAATCACCTGTTTTCTGCATAATATCAAAAGATACTACAAAAAGTCCGCTATCCACTTTTTCGTCCAGGTTAAAGTATGTATGCCCCGGTGCCCAAACTTTACCATGGTCCATTCCATACTCAGTCACATAGCTGTTTGCTGATTGTTTTATATTTTCATACTTATCAAGGCCAGACACCTCAAAGTCGTAAGCAAAAAGCTCTTCTACATAGGGATGTCCTTCGAACAATTTCCGTACCGAAAGTTTTTCTCTCAAATCACCGTTTTCAGATGTTGCAAATGAAGTAGGAACAGATAAAATAGCAAGTGAAAGACTTAATATAATAGAAACTATTTTTTTCATTCACTATTCTCCTTTCGCTATTTAAACTATTTCCATTCAGATTGCGGAATAGTGATAATATCTACAAGCGGAACTACTTTTCCTTCAGAGCCCCATATATATGCCTTACACTTTACTGTATCGGAATCAAGAGCCTGTGAAACTGACTTGACACCTGTCACTCCTTCTGCTTTCGTAATATCGTATTCTTCAACATTGACACATTCCAGTTTATCATTTATATCATATTGAGCTATAATCATTACAGCCGGTGTGCTTTCATCTTCACTGTAATTTGCAAAAGTTGCTGATGCAGATAATGTATTAGACTCTACTGATGCTGTAAATGTACATACAACAGCATATTCAGGATTTGCCAATCCATTTTCCATTGCATTGCTTGAGTGCATTGCACCTGCTCTTACAACATATTCGCCATAAGCACCTTCAGGAAGAGTAAAGTTAAAATCAAAATTCTCTTCTGAGCCACTGAATACCTCAACATATGCAATATCTTCGTCTGTAATCTCGGCATTCTCTTCAGGAGCCTTTGCTACCATCACAATGATAGGCTCGTTTTCATTTCTTCCTGTAAGTTTACCGATTACTCTTACATTTCTTGTTGAAGCTGTGTAAAGTGCAACCATACCAGGTGCAAATTCAGATGCGTTTGCTGATTGACCACCTTCGGTTGTTCTTTCAGGAATTGTTATATCCTTGGTATATGTATTTCCATCTGCTGTGATTTCAAGTACATAATCACCTGCTGTAAGTGTTTCATCAATAGCGATTGATGCCTTCACAACATCTGCAGAACTTGTAAGCTCAAGTGTTTGTTTTGTTTCGCCTGCCTGTTTTAACACAGCAACTGCATTTGTAGACTTCGCATTTATAACGATTTCATCTTTCACACTGTTATAATAGCACTCATCAATCATTGAGCCTGCTGCAACACTGGTAAGAGCCGGTGTTGTGAAGTTACCGATAACATAAATCGGCTGTCCATCTACTTTAAGGTTATATTCTCCTGATGCTGATGTTGCAGTAATTTCGTTGCCAAGCATATCGCAAACAGTAACTTCTGTGTCGCCAATGCTAAGTTTAACATTTTTAGCAACATTTTCAGACTTTGTTCTGCTACTGTCTAAAGCCGCTGACCAGATGATTGCGCAATCTGTGCCATCTTCCAAATCAAATACTGTCATATAAACATCATCGAGCACTGTAGGCGCAGCAGTCGGGGTTGCACCTGTCATAATTCTGTTATAGTTTGCAGCTGCAAGATATGCAGGTTTAGCACCGTAAGGAACGCTGCTTGTTGATGACATTAAAAGACCATAGTCACTGTCATCAGCACCATTCTTTGAGTTTATCTGATAGTAATCCATTTTGTCGTAAAGGTCGTTTGCTTCAGAAAGTGCTGCCATTCTTACAAAGTATGCAGCCTGCATATTTCTGTCAGGGTAATAACCCACAAAAACCTGTGTGGAATCTGTGCTTGAGTTGTTCTGGTATGCTTTAGCTCCTGTGCTTACCCAACCCCACTCTGTTGCACGGAGGGGAGTTGATCCGATTCCACGGCTTTCAAGCATAGTCTTTAACTCCTGTGTTTCCTCAACAGGACCTTTATATACAGGATTTTCAGAAGTCCAGTCAGGTGTGTTTATGTAAGCACTACCTTCAGGCTGTGCCCAGTTAGCGTATGGGTGGAGTGAAATACCGTCCATATAAAGTTTCTGGTTTTCATTTTTGTTCTGCCAGAAAAATCCGTCATAATCCCATTCTTCTAATACTTCTTCGATCCATTCGGTATCAACACCAAGTGTTGACATACCCCATAGGGTTGTTTTGTTTCCTATTTTTTCGTATACTGCTTTAGCAAGTTTTGCATACGCCTGAGGCGTGAGTGAATCTTCGTTGAACCACGAACCCTCGTTGTTCCACTCGTTCCATATTTCAAACTCTGCACCCTGATTAATTTCAAGAACATCTTCGGCTAATTTTTCTGCGTAAGCAGTAAAAGGTGCTGTCATGTTATTATTGTAGCTGCCACCATTTGACATTGGATACTTTGTATGGTCATAAGAGAAAATTTCAAGAATATTCATTCCTTTATCTGCTATTTTTCCCATAACCTGTGCCTGTCTGTCGGCTAATTTATACGTTGCATTTCCAGCATTGTCGTATGATGCATATTTATTCCATGTAACTTCACTTCTTGCAGAACTGAAGCCTGCTTTTGCAGCAAGATCAGCAGTAATCATCGAATCACCGAAAGACGCCTGGTCCTGACCATCCCTGTAGTGAACGCATACACCGTGTACCGGGTTTACTGTTCCGTTTTCAGGTCCGTTTACAACAGAGAAAGACGATGAAAGTTTACCATAGTATTTATTGCTGTCTTTTCCATATAGGTCAACCTCAAGGGTGTAAATTCCGTATTCAGGAACATCTTTAATTGTATAGCTTGCCTTTTTTGCAGATGTTAAATCTACAAGTTCGTTTGCCACAACATCTCCTGAATCGGTTTTTATGCTTACTTTTGCATACATAACCTCATTTACTGAAGTTATTCCTGTAGCATCAAGAGAAAGAACTGCACTTTCGTCCATATCAAAAAGGATATGTCCGTCTGCATTCTCAATTGATGCTGAAAAGTTTGACATATAGTCTTCTGCTACCGCTATATTAACGCAGGGCAACAACATAGCCATTGAAAGGACTATCGCCATAATTTTGATTCTTTTCATTTCACTACCTCCTAAAAATTCATTACTTTTCTTAATTTTATGTAAATTTATAATCAACGCTCAAAAATCTTTATCATTCCAAGCGAATTTGCTACATCTGCAATTTTATCATCTACGCAAGAAATTTTGCTTTTTGACTTTTCAAGTAAAATTTTGTATGTTGCTTCTTTGATTTGCTTTTTCCCGCCGATTATAATTATTTCCGGATTAAGCTTTATAATTTCTCTGATTTCATCACAAAGCAGTACCCCCATAAAAAAACTGTAGACTTCCGATTTTGATTTTGAAAACATATTTTTTAACACCCTTGTCTTAAAAACAGATTTGTTAAAGCCGTTTTCTTCGCAATACTCATAACCCATGAGTAAATATTTATCATCAATTTCTGAATTTTCAAAATCTATCGCATCTTTTAATATTGTTCCCTGGGAGATTGCTGCAATCATTTCACCTGTCAGCATTGTTGTAATGTCGGTTATTTTTCCGTCAATATCAGTTCTCAAAAGTTTAGAATGTGAGCCGGGAAGAATATATACTGCATTTTCCATAATCTCATCAGAAAGCCCGATAAGCTCACATTCCTCGCCCCGCATCATATCAGCGTCACCAATACTGTTGCAGGGAGTTTTTACTCCTCTTATAAACACGAAAGGTACAGATGATATATTGTCAAGCGTTACCTCTACCATCGAATTATGAAGTTCATCAATGCCTGCCGGAGTTACAATGTGGTCAAGCTTCATAATCCCGAATTCTGATGTTAGCATTCCTGAAACAAGTATCTTTGAAATTTCCTGCTCTTTAATGTTATTCTTTTTCAGAATTTCAGCTATACCGCTTTTAATTGTGTCAAGCAGTATAGTTTTGTTGTCAATTCCCAGTCTTGCCCCTACGCTAAACTTCAGAGTATCCTCTACCTTCATATCTTTCACAAGACTTACTCTTGTATTTGTTGTGCCGCCATCCACTGTAATATAAGCTGACATATTACTTTACCTCCGACACATATTTTTTTGAAAGCTCTGTTATTGCTTTGTAGTCATTATCCGCAAGAGCTTTCTTATCAATAATGTTTGAGCCTATACCAAATCCGCATACGCCGGCTTTTAAATAGTCCTTTATATTGTTTTCATTTATTCCGCCAACTGCAAGAAGCTTTATGTGTGACAAAGGAGCAAGCACTGCTTTCACATAGTCAATTCCCATATTGGTTATAGGAAACATTTTCACAAAATCTGCCCCGCTTTTATGTGCAATTTGAATCTCGCTGGGGGTTAATGCTCCCGGCATGGAAACAAGACCAAGTTCCCGCGTTTTCTTTATAACTTCAGGACAGGCATCTGGCGAAATTATGAATTTCCCACCGGATTTATATGTAAGTTCAACCTGTTCCTCCGTTAAAACAGTTCCTGCACCAATATACATTCTGCCGTCAAAGTGTTCGCTTAATCGCTTTATGTTTTTGGCGGTTTCTTCATCGCTTGTTTTACCGTTTGCACTATATGTAATTTCTAAAAGCCTGATTCCGCCTTCATACATAGCCTCTGCCAAAGGAATTAGCTTCTCGCTTTCCACTCCTCTGACTATTACGATTATTTTTTCATTTTCAATGGATTTAATTATTTTGTCACGCATCTTTCCACAGCTCCCTCTCAATATTAGGTGTAAGCTGTGCAAGCATACCTCCGTCAACTACCAATTCTGCTCCCGTAGTGTTTTTAGATGCATCTGTTCCAAAATACCACACCGCATTTGCTATATCTTCAAAATCTGCTATGTCTTCAATAGGTGTGTAGTTCGCAAGACAGTATTTTGCGTTATTCTGGTTATTTTCCCAACGTTCAGTTTTAATCATTCCCGGAAGAACGCAGTTGGAACGAATTCCGTATTTGCCCAGATCAACCGCCAATGATTTTGATATAGCAAGTATGGCACTTTTACTTGAGCAGTAAGCACAACGGTTTTCGGTTACACGAATAGCTGAATTTGAATTTATAAAAACAATTGAGCCTTTCTTCTTTTCTTTCATCTGCTTTGCTGCTTCACGAGCCATCATAAAATTCCATTTGACATTTATGTTATAAACGCTCATAAATTCCTCAATATCTACCGTCAGGCTTTCCTGACCAATTCCGAAGCAAGCAGCATTTAAAACAATTGTATCGATTGAATATCCATTTTCTTTTATATCTGCAAAAATTCTAATAACCTCTTCCTGATCAAATTCCGTCGTTTGATACCCTTTTGCATAAATTCCATACTTATCAGAAAGAGCCTTTGCCGCTGTTGTAATCTTTTCGTTCGCCCTGCCGCTTATAAATACATTGTATCCTTCTTTTGCAAAGCGTTCTGCAATTGTAAATCCTGTACCATACGCCGCACCGGTTATAAAAACAGATTTATTCATTGTTATCACCTCTGTTGCTACGCTCATAATCCTCATCCGCTATTTTGCAGACTTCTTTTATCAGCTCTATCTCTTTTGGGTCATAAGGATGATGATTTGGTCTGTATAAATCATGAAACCATTTAGTGAAATCTACATCTGTCCTTGTACCGTCTTCATACTGTTGCCAGGTTGCCTCCCAGGGCTCATATGTCTGATATTTACCTGCCACAAATCCCCAGTTTAAGCATCCTATTTTTTCCATATAGAACAGAGGAAAGTTATCAAAAACATTGTTTCCTAAAGTTCTACCAAGCCATTCTGTATTTATAATGGGTCTTCCCTCTTTTTTAAGACGCTTTATAAGTCTTACATGGTTTAAAAATTTTGCATAGCTATGATAGGAAATTATATCTGAATTGTCGAGGATATATCTTTCCACATCCGACCACGGGATATTTTCATCGCCTTTAGGTGCAAAAACACCTGCCGTAATAGGCTGGGATGGATCACAGGCTCTTACCGTTTCGAATACTTTCTTTACGTTCGGAAGAGTTATTTCTGCTCGTCTGCTGTTTCCCGGTTCATTATAAACATCCCACACGCAAATTCTTTTGTCGTCTTTATAAGTTGTTACAATTTCCTTCACCATCTCAAGATATTCACTTCTTGACTCTTCCTCGTCAAGATAGAAATGGGGCGCAGGTCCTGAATGAATACCATGCTGCGAGTGTTTTTTTCCTCCGTGATATCCCCAATCGTATTGCTGCTCTCCTATGTACGGCAGCTTCCACAACTCAGTTTTTGGAGGCATACAGTCATTTGCAAGAACAACCATACAGCTTATTCCGTACTTTTCGCATAGAGAAAGATATCTTTCAAATCTTTCCATAAAGCCGTCATGTTCCTGTTGCCATACAACAAATTCAAGGATGATACGAATTGTATTAAAACCTGTTTCGCGAAGCAGCTTAAACTCCTCTTCTGTGGTTTTAAAACGATCTTCAAAGCCCAGGGACTGCCACTGATCAACTCTGTTTGCGCAATCTGCACTCATATAATTACATCCGCGCATCCACGGTCTGTTGTCATACCATGCCCATGCCTGTTCTTTACTCCATCTTTCTTTCATAGAATGCTACCTCCCGATTACCAGTCTGCGTTACTGCCGTCTTCATAATACTGACGCGGAGTTGTCCATTTACCATCATATATTTTATCCTTAATAGCCTCTTCATCAAGTTCAATTCCAAGTCCCGGTTTTGTAGGTACATCAATATATCCGTCTTTAATAACAAACGGGTCTTTGATGTATCCAACACCAAGGTCTGATTTGTCAGGATTTCCGGGATGCTCCTGAACCAGAAAGTTTGGTATGCACGCATCAAGCTGTATACACGAAGCCAGAGAAATTGGGCCAAGAGGATTGTGAGGTGCCACAGTCCCGTAATACATCTCAATCATTGCCGCAAGCTTTCTTCCTTCATAAATACCGCCCACATGGCATATATCAGGCTGAATTATGCTGACTGCCTGTTTTTCTATAAGTTCACGATACTGCCATTTGCCAAAAAGTCTTTCACCTGCCGCTATGGGAACAGTTGTTTTATGTGCTATATTAACCATACAATCAACATTTTCAGGTAAACACGGCTCTTCGATAAACATCGGATTATATGGTTTTAATTTTTCGATAAGTATATTTGCCATTGCAGGAGATACTCTGCCGTGAAAATCTATTGCAAGGTCAACACCGTTTCCTATACGCTCACGCACCTTTGCAAAGCGTTCTATGTGCTTTAATGTGTTTTCCGGATTTTCTACCGCTTTAATAGGCGGAATAATAGAATACTTTAAAGCTGTGTATCCGTCTTTTAATCTTTCGTCTGCAATTTCAAGCATTTCCTCAATAGGAAATTCTCCTGCTACGCCGGCTCTCTTTATGTGAGTATACATTCTTATTTTGTCTCTGCATTTTCCGCCAAGCATTTCATATACAGGACAGTTATAATGTTTACCTTTTATATCCCACATTGCCTGTTCAATGCCGCTTATTGCAGAAAGCATTAACGGGCCGCCTCTGTAAAATCCCCCTCTGTAAAGTGCCTGAACATGATGTTCTATCTGCATTGGGTCTTTTCCAATCAAATATTCTTCAAATTCTTTGATAACTGCCTCAACGGCGTTACAGTGTCCCTCCAATACAGGTTCTCCCAAACCTACAATATCTGCATCAGTATACATTTTAAGGAACATCCATCTTGGTTTAACCTTTATAACCTCAAGTCTTGTAATCTTCATATCAGCACTCCTCCTACAAAGTAATCTCTTTATAAAATTCCGGTATAACTTTATTTTGATACTCGAAGCAGTTCATATCGATTTCATCGAACAATCCGCAATGAATAGGTATTGCTTTTCCGCCTGTTCGTCTGCAAAAATCTGATGCTTCACACATATTCATATTGTTGCCTCTGCCGTTTGCTGGAACAAACACATAGTCTATGTTTTCAGGCAAATCATCAAATATCTTCTTATTGTATAGCGTATCTCCGGTTATGTAGTAAGTTTTTCCCTCGGCGTATATGATAACGCCTATTGCATAATCATCTGAATGTTCGGCATTTACTGCTTCAAACTTAATGCCTTTTTCTGTCCAGACTGTACCTCGGTTGAACATTACATAATTATTTTTAAGACCGCCGAATTTACGAGCTGTCTGCCATGCATTATAAGATGCCAGTACACAGGTTTCGGATTCTTCTCCAAGGTAATATCTCAATGTGTCCGGATCGGTATGGTCCAGGTGATTATGTGTAAGAACTATAATATCAGGCTTAATTTCAAGAAATTTTGCATCAACGGGAACACGCCTTTTATTGTGTGGCTCAATTTTTTCAACGCTGTCCGACAAGTACGGGTCGATAATAATTTTTACATTGCCTGTCTCAAAAAGTAATCCTGCCTGACCAAGCCATGTTATCTTCATTGTAATTCCTCCGCAATACAAATTTTCGAAGCATAGATTTTCCATTTGCCAGGTTCTATATAATCGAATCCGGCATAACTTCTGTCAAATGGTGAATTCTGACAATTAGCCATACAATTCATTGGCTCAAGACAGATGTACTCATCGGCATTGCCGTTGTATATGAGGCGAAAATTGAATTTTTCATCATTTTCATATACTATCTTGATTTTTTTTACGTTATCTGAAATTTCAATCCGTCTTCCTTCTTTTATCTTATAGTGACGACTAATCACTTTCTCAAAGGGGTTAAATGTTCCCTTATTCAGCTTTTTTGTAATATCATCAGCCGGCAAGATATTTCCTGTCGGAAGATATACGCTCATATTGCGCTCAATTTCGTCACCAACTTCAGTAAGAACAGTAATATCGCGACTATCTGCCCCTTTTGAAAAAGGAATATTGAAAGTTGTATGATAGCCTAAAAAGTTCGGCATATTTTCCTTTGACATATTTTCAATTTTAGTCTCCTGGTAAAGTCCATCCTCTTTAAGCAGGTACGTTATGCGAATTCTGAACTTGTGAGGAAATTCAAGGTATTCACCTTTTGATTCATATTCACAAATTATAAAATCCTCGCCTTTTTCAATAAGCTCAAATTCAGTATTGTGAAGTTCACCGTGTATATAACATCCGGTATCAGGCTCATTTATGGGGAATTTATATTCTCTTCCTTCAAATGTAAATTTCCCATTTGAAATTCTGTTTACAGGGTAAAGAATTGGCATACCGTATAAATACGGGTTGTCAAGTTCTTTGGTATAATCCGGTTCCCGAAGAATTTTTGCTTTATATTTACTGTTTCGTAAGCTGATGCAATTTGCACCTCTTGAGAGATTAATTTTTGCTGTATAATCTCCGTTTTTTATTTCACTGATTATTTCCATACATTATACGCCTTCTAAAAATCTGTCTACAACAAGCTGTCTGAATTTCGGCGACAGACTCGCAAAGTATGCTGTAAATCCCGTAACTCTTACCACCAAATCAGCGTGGAGATCAGGATTTTCGTTTGCCTCCAGAATTCTTTCTGTATCCAGAATGTTTATATTAATTAAAGTTCCACCTTGAGCAAAATGCCCCTTTATGAACTTTTCTATTATCTCGATGCCCTTGTCATCAAGTGAAAGTTTTGGGTCAAATTCAATCTGAAGCGGTGCTGTGTTACCGTATCCGCATTGAACAGACGCAATTCCGTTTGACTGAGCAGTGGGCGCGCCGTCGTTTCTGAAATGCGGATTAGGATTTGCTCCGTGAGAAATTGGTTCATAGGCACGTCTTCCGTTTGGAGTTGCACCTACCTTTGAACCATATTCAATAGTTCTTGCCCAGGAAAACCATCCAGGTACCAAGCATCTGCCATCAGGCATTTTATACCCCTTGATATTTTTCACCCAACACTCCGTCAAGCGTTCTGCCCATTTATCAGAAACTGTGTTTCCGTGACAGTATTTAGGCGAACTGTTTAATATTAGCCTTGTTCTTTCATTTTCAAAATTATTGTCAAGAGCCTCGAAAACCTCATCCCATGAAAGTACTTTTTCTTTTTCAACTCTTGTCTCTAACGCACCAAACGAGTCGGCAACAACTGCAAGTCCCGCTCCGTCAACACCAACTGTGTAAAGAGAGGCGCAGCGTGAAATATCCTCGCCCTGCTCTATTGTGTTTTCCATTAAAAGATTCATAACCAATTCAGGCGTAACCTCTGCCTGGTGGTCAATATGTAGGTTTATACCCTTTGCCGTTGTATCTATTGCAATTTTCAAGTGCTCTTCAAAGATTTCAAGAAGTCTTTCTGTGCTTTTTTCTGACTCTCTTCTCATATCCTTTAAAGCTTCTTCCATAACTTTTGCTATATTTATTTTTACCGTGTCATTCATAGGAAATTCCTTACCAGGAACGCACATCCAGTTACAGCCTACTGCAATTCGCTCGCGAGCCGTTTTTTTATCTACACCATTTCTCATATAGCCTTCACAAAGTGCCTTGTCATTACAAAATCTCGGCCATCCGTTTTTATTTTTAAGTAAGTAATAAACCGCTTTCCTGAAAAAATTCTTGTCGCAGTTTTCGTGCACTCTTACAGTCAGATTGCAGGCAATATTGATACTGTCTGCCGCTTCTAAAATAAGGTAGGAAAGGTGATTTGTTATGTCCTTATCATTTTCATCCAC
The DNA here is from genome assembly GCA_045580665.1 of Congzhengia sp. Taxonomy (GTDB): domain Bacteria; phylum Bacillota; class Clostridia; order UBA1381; family UBA9506; genus Congzhengia. Next base: position 125,920 of record JAZNOF010000001.1, on the reverse strand, counting down.
ACCTGAAATCTGGTAATAGTGTGGGTCGATAAGAAGAAGGTTTGCAATTAAGAATTTTGCTTTTTCATCAGTTAAAATTCCTTTTGCAATATCCCTTTCATAATAAGGATACAAAAGTAAATCAAGCTGAAAACCGGCACCATCACGAGTGTAAATTCTTGATGCACAGTTAAAGAACGCTGTCCATTGGCATACCTCATGGAACGTCTTCGGTGGCTCTAACCGTATGTTTTCACAAGCTTTTTTCATATCCAAAAGGCTTTCTTTAATTTCAGGTCTTTCTTCTGTTTCTAAAAGCTCTGTAATTTTTTCAATATGTCTGTCAATAAATCTGATTATTGCATGAACAGTCTTTTCTTCTGCATCATAAAAATCAGCTTTATCAGGGTTAATTTTTCTGTATATTTCAATTTTCTCAAGCAGTCCCCCAAAGCCAAGTTCAAAACCGATTCGGTAATCACAGGCAAGATGTGCATCACCGTCTATGCCTGTCTGGATATTGTACTTCTCCTGAAGGGGTTTTAACTCATCATAGGGGAATCTCTGTTCATCCCAACGTTTGCTCCATTGGTCGGTAGCACTTGCCATAAGCTCCATAATTTTCGGTTTCTTTTTAAGCCAATCTGGGAGATAGTGAACATCTCCACGATAGTTCACCAGCATATCGCGCCATCTGCCGCAAAGCATTTCCATCGGGTCAACATATGCAGGGTGTGCGTCAATTACGCGGCAAAAGTTTTCACACATACCGTCATAGCCGTAGAAACTACCATTTGAGCTGTTATACCATGGCTCTACCTCGTAGTTTTCCGGTATAGGAACGGTACCAAAATCATCAAGATCAGTATAGCCGTTCTGCGCTCTCTTTTCAATGGTATGTTTTACCTTCTGCTCCCGCATCAATCTTAATCTATCTTCGTATGAAAGCATATTTTTCCAGCTCCTTCATATATTCCGCCGTTGGAACTTCAAATTCTGTGATTTCTCTTCCTAATGCCCTTGCCTTTCCTATTCCCAACGGGTGATACGGCAAAAGCTCATATTTTATAACATTGTCCAGGCTTTTTAAGAACTCTGAAATTTTGTCAATTCCCTGCTCAATTCCGGGAATAACGGGAGTTCTTGCGATTATTGGAATTCCTAAACTATCAAGCCTTTTAAAATTTTCTATAATCTCTTTATTTGATACGCCCACATATTTTTTATGTTCTTCATCATCCCAAATCTTAAAATCTGCCATAATAAAGTCAAGGCCTTTTAAGATTTCTTCGTCATATATTATGAGCGATGTTTCTATAGCACAATTTAAGCCATTTTTCTTAGAGATTTCAATCAACTCTTTTGTAAAATCCTTTTGTGCCATAGGCTCCCCGCCTGAAATTGTAACTCCGCCGTTGCCTTCAAAGTAAGGTATATCAAGAGCAATTTCAGAAAAAACTTCTTCAGCTGTCATTTCCTTTCCGCAAACCACTTTTGCACCGGAAAAACAGCCCTCATCACAAAGACCGCAACCAATACATTTTTCCGGATATGCGAGAATTTCCTTTTTAAATGAAATGCACTCCGGATTATGACACCAAAGACAGGAAAGCGGGCACCCCTTTAAAAATACTGTTGTCCTTATCCCATCGCCATCGTGAAATGACGCTCTTTGTATATCGGTTATTATTCCTTTAACCACGGATTTTCTCCTCTTTTCCACTTTTAGCAGCTTTTATTGCCGCATCTAAAAGTGCCATTACCTCCATATTTACATCCAGCGTAAGCATTGGATAAATATCGTCACCGTTTACAATATGATTTGCGTACTGACAAGGCATATTTTTAAATTCTTCCCCAAAGTCAATGCCGGGGATTTCAACTTCATTTCCGTAAATGTCAAACGCCTTTACATCAGGGGCATTTTCAGCTCCGCCCGTACACATAATCACACCGTCTGTACAAAGCACCATAGGTCCTGACGGAATAACCGCTCTCGGTGTTGACCAGGTTCCCTCAATAACAGACATTTTGCCGTCATACTTAATTGCTGCCGCGAAGTTATCATCCGTATTACCAAAAGGTGTATTCAGGTTAGCACCCATACTTACAACACTTTTAGCACTACTGCCCATAAACCAACGGGAAAAGAAGCACCCATAGCAGGCAATATCTAAAAATACTCCGCCGCCAAGCTCATCTTTGTGCCACCAGGTTTTACCTCTTTGGTTATCGGTCATTTCCTCTGCGTTATCACTAACACCTCTGTGCTTTGCACCTTTTCCCAAAGGTCCTGTGTGCCCGTTTATATATCTTAATTTTATCGGCTCCCCGACAAGCTTACTATCAAGGGCCGCTTTCATTTTCATCACATATTCACGCCAAACAACCGGCCAGTTTACAACTGCTTCGATGCCATATCTCTTAACGCTTTTTTCTATTTTCTTTGCTTCTTTTAAACTTACCGCAATAGGCTTTTCGATAGAAACATTAATTCTGCGTTTTGCGCATTCTTCAACCACTTCAGGTTTCTGGCAATTTTCTGTTAATATAAATGCTATGTCAGGCTTTTCTGTATCAAGCATTTCTTTATAGTCATCATATACTTTTTCGCAATAGTTATCCTTTACATTCTGTAAGTTCCACTTGGGAGTATAACGAAGAGCAGGAATTTCCTCCGCACCTTTTGACACAACATCTGAAACCGCTAAAAGTTCCATATCCTCTCTTTCGCTTATGTAAAGTGCAACTTCGTTTACATGCATATGTGAAAATCCGATTATTACCGCTTTAATTTTCATTAGCAAAAACCTCTCTTCCAAGTTCTGCTGATTTATAGAACAATTCTATTATTTTTGAAACATTTAAAGTTTCATCAGGCTTAACAATCACTTCAGCTTCACCTTTTAAAACTTTTCTTAAGTTGTCTACAAGATAAATGTGTCCTGCAAATGGTGTGTCATAAGGAATCGTTTTACCTGAAAGGCTTTCCTCACAATCCTCACCCGAATAAACTTTGCATTCAGGAAGATATATTCCCTTTTTCTTTCCAATAAGCCTTATATCCGAGCTTTCGGGCATATTTGCCGCCCATGCAACCTTAAAGGAAATTTTAGCTCCATTTTCAAAGGTAATCATACCGCAAGAGAAGTCCTCAACATCCATTTCATCAGGATTAAACTTTCTTGCAATATCAACCTTCCCTGTTAATGCACCGCTGCCTTTTAAGGATCCGATTTCGTCCTTATGATTCTGCATAATTTCAGCATATACGCTTTTTACCTTTGGATTTCCCATAAGCCACACTAAAGCATCCAGCATATGTACTCCAATGTCAACAAATGCACCGCCGCAGCTTATTTTTTTCATATGGAACGTTCCCCAGAATGGTATCCCACGTCTTCTTATTCTTGAAAGTTCGCCATAGTAAATATCATCAACGCCGTTTTCTTCTATGTATTCTTTTGCAGCAAGTCTGTCGGGGGTAAATCTCATACTCTGACAAGCCATCAGAACTTTGCCGTTTTTCTTTGCACATTCAAACATCTCAAGAGCATCACTGTAACTAAACGCAAGCGGTTTTTCACAAAGAACATTTGCTCCCATTTCAAGTGCCATAATTGTATATTCCTTATGGAAGCAGTTCGGAACACATACAGAAACAACGTCAGGCTTTTCTTTTAAAAGCATTTCCTTTGCATCTGTGTAGAAATGTTTAATTTTGTGTCTTTCGGCAGTTTCTCTTGCTGCAGTTTCATTTACATCGCAAACGCCGACTATTTCATAATCCCCGCTAAACTCTTTAAATGCCGGAATATGCGCCGAATTTGCAATCATTCCGCAGCTTATTATGCATACTTTAAACAAGTAAACCTGCCTCCTTTAAAAAATCAAGTGTTTCGCCGTCTTTTTTTGTTGCTCTGTACTCAAGACCTATGTATCCATTGTACGGAAGCTCCGATATTTCTTTCAAAATCGAAACATAATCAACATTTCCTGTTCCCGGCTCGTGTCTTCCCGGGCTATCAGCCACATGGAAGTGTCCAATCAAATCGATATTCTCCTTAATCTCTTCCATATCAAAATCGCCCATCATATTCTGATGATAAATATCATAAAGCATTTTGATATTGGGGCTGTCGACCTTTTTCAAAAGCTCAAATACCGGTTTTGCATAAGGCATTGAATAGCCTACTCTGTCGATATTGTTTAAAGGCTCAACAATTAAGGTTACACCCTCTTTTTCAACTAAAGGTTTTGCTGACAAAAGGCATTTCAAAACATTCTCCTCGCTGTATTCCTTCAGCTCACCAATTAAAACTATCATGGCTTTTGCGCAAAGTTTTTTATACACAGGAATACTTTCAAAAAGCGCCGCAAGAAAATCATCGACTCTTCCGTCGTTTAAAATTCCTCTCGACAAATCATATGAAAGTTTTTCATCGCAAGAGTCAATATTAAAAATCGAAACGTCCATTCCGCTTCTTTTAACCCTATCAATATCCTTGTTTGTCCATTTCCAGAACTCTATTGTGTTAATACCGCAATTTTTTACCTCTTTAAACCTTTCGTAAAAATCACAGTATGAAAACATCATATCAATGCAAACACTTATCTTCATAACCTTATATCCTTGTACTTATTTTTTTACTTGTGAAACCGGTTGATATTATTTAAAGCACTCAACCTCATAGTATCTGCTCATATCTTCGTAATTGTCTTTCATTTCGTATGTAAGTCTTTCCCAATCACTTGGGGCTTCTCCCATATCAGGAATATCCAAAAGTTCTCCACCACGAAGAGCTGATTCGTGAGCCATAAGTCCGGGAATCATCCATCTTGCACTGTCCCACGCATTACATGGCGGAAGTTTTCCGCTCATTACCGCACGAACAAAGTCATCAACCAGGAACGGATGTGAATTGTAGTGAGAGAATTTCGGCGTGTTTCTCATTGTCTTGGGAAGTCTGCTTCTGTCCTGAATTGCAGCAAAACCCTCAATATACTTAACAGAAATCGGATCATGTGCCATATCAATCTTGCCGGCTTTCAGATCCTCGTTATATTCTTCGGTATTTATAAGGTGTCCCAAATCTTCGATATACGGTTCCTCTCCGCTTGCAACACCTTTCTGGAATGTCTGTTTTGTTACTGAACACTCATAAGCTCCCTTGTCACCATAGAAACAGGTGATATATGATGACGGCTTATTGATACCAACACGTCTGAATTCATTGATTCTTGCAACTCCGCCACCTGACATCTGGAAAAGCGCTGTTTCATTTGAGAACGGATTGCTCCAGTTATTCTTGTCTTCTCCGTAGATATTATCAGGGTAATTATCACGAAGTCCCATACAGGAAACTTTTGTCGCATACTCATCAATAGCCGAGAAAATCATTGAAATTGAATGAGTCGGGTAATACATTGGCGGAATACCTGCCACTCTTTGCCAGTTTTCACCACCTGAGCGAGCAAAGTCATCATACATCTCACATATATCGTGATAGTACTGGGATTCACCATAAACAAATTTACCCATATCACCTGTTCTGTACTTTTCACGGCAGTAAATAGCACAGGGGTAATAGTAACAAGTTTCACCCATCATATATATAAGTCTTGTTTCTTTTACAAGCTTTACTATTTCTTTAATTTCCTCAACCGTGCATCCTATCGGAACAGCACTGTATACATGCTTTCCTCTCTTTAACGCTTCAATAATCATAGGACCATGAAGATGTCTCTGCGTAAAAATAGCTACTGCATCCAATTCCGGCACCTTATCAAGCATTTCTTCATAGGAGCCGAATGCTCTTTTTATTCCATGTTTCTCCATTGAAGTCCTCACTCTATTTTCATCAAGGTCCGCTAACACCACCTCATCAATATCCGGATGAATGTTAAACAAACGTACAAAGTCATCAGAAAATTTTCCTACTCCTACAAGTCCTAATTTCATACCATTTACCTCCAAAATATAGTTATTCATTTACATTATACTATACAAATCGCCGTCAAACAATTTTCAATATATGCATTTTATTGTACAATACGTGCATTTTTTAAGTAAAAAAAAGAAAGAGCTGTAGCAAAATAATTTTATTTTGCTACAGCTCTTTCTCAATTATTCTTCTATGAAATCCAGCAATTCTTTAGGAGTTTTCCCAAAAGTTTTCTTAAAGCACTTGTAAAAATATGAAATATTTGGCATATTTACCGCTTCAGCAACTTCTGTGATAGTATATTCTTTAGTGTTTATCAGCATTAATGCTTTCTTCATTCTAAGATAATTTCTGTATGTTATAGGAGACATATTTTTATACTTTTTGAACAATCTCCTAAAATTTCCCTCGCTGGTGTGGCACATTTTCGCCAGCTGTTCAACCGTTATATCCTCTACATAGTGATTTTCGATATACAAAATTCCTTTGTAAATAATGTTATTCTTGCTTTTAATCGTTCTATACGCCATATCTTTAAAAACATAATGAACTATTTTATATATTCCCGAAAGGATTTCAATTTCATATCCCAGTTCTCCTTTGGACCATATTTCAAAAAGCTCTTCAAACATTTCAAGTATAACATAATGTTTGTCCCGCGCAACTATGCATATCTCTTCCGGCAAGCTGATATATTGGATATCAAAGGCAAAATTGACAGATATATATTTACCTTTTTGTTCAACATCCCATTCAGACTTATATGTAACGTCATAGGGTAGGAACACAACCTCACCTTTGGTGACCCTAATCTCTTTTTCTGTATTCTTTTCAAAAATAATTGTTCCTTCACTTACATAAAAAAATCTGGCAAACTCCTTATCACCCTTATTGCATACATAAGAATCAGGCGGATTTACCTCACTCGAATATACTCCAAAGCTTTTATTGATTATATCAATTTTATTTATTTTAATATCTTTTTTACCCATATAATTACCCGTCGGATAACAAACCACTCTTTTTTCATACCTGCCACCTTTAATAAGAACATCATCAGTGTGATATGTTGTTTGTGAACTTGTTTTTATCCAGCCTTCCTTATATTTGTATAAATACATTATACTTGTTTTGACAAAAAATATCAAGATTTTTTCAATTTATTACCTTTTTTAAATCTTTTAGACACTGGAATTTACGTCAGATCGACGTATTTTCTGCAACCGCAACAAAAATTTTGAATTTGTTTTCCTTAAATTACTAATTTCGGAAAAGCTTAGGAATCATCCAGTCAAAGTGCAGAAAGTAAAACAAGGAGCTGTAGCAAAATGATTTTATTTTGCTACAGCTCCTTCTGATTGATGAAAATGTATAGATTGAAATTATATTTTACCCGTAGCAAAAAGTCCAAGTCTGTCTCCTGCAAGTCTTCCAAGCTTTTCCTGTCCTTTTGCACTGTAATGTCCGCCAATTTCCGGGCTCATATATTCAGGTATTTTGTTTAACTCTGTTGCCGCCTGGGTGAGCATTAAAAAGTCGTCGTTTTCTAAACAAACCTTGTCCTGAGCCTCGATTATGGAAATGTCATACTCGTCTTCTGTGTATCTTCCCACGCGGATTACACAAAATTTATCAATACCAACATCCTTTTTTATGGCATTGTTTAATTTATGCATCCTTTCTTCGTATTTTTCCCTTCCTGTTTTTAAAATAGCGTCGCTTTCGCCCTGAAGCCACACAAAGAATATATTTGAAATTTGAAATTTCTCTTTTGCTTTTTTTATTCCTGCATTGGCTTTTTCTACAAAGATTTCATAGGCTTTTGTTCCGGGAAGCCAGTATGCAATTTCTGTTGCGCCCTTTGCTATATGAATAGCCACAACACTCTCTTTTGTACGGGAAGTGTAAGCTCTGCAAAATTCAGGTACCATATTTGTTCTACCTTTACACGAACGACCAATAGCGTGCATTGCAAGCCACTCGTCCTGAGTTTCGCATTTGTCTATGTCAACTCCTTCTGTTCTGTTAAAGGTTATGTTTTCACCAACGGGATTTTTTAAAGGTATGAGACTATCGGTAAGCCATCTGTATTCTGAAGCATTTTCCACAATTTCTGTTTCAGAAAGACATTCTGTCTGTCCCTGCATATTGCTTTGGCCACCAAAAATAATTATGTCAGCTTTTTTCATAACTGAGCCTCCTACTTTACCAAAAGAGTTTTAACATTGTTTCCTTTTTTTGCATCGGCAAAGGCTTCGTTTACTTCGGAAATACTGTATTTTGAACCGAGTTTTTCAACAGTTTCAAAAAGGTCGTGGTTTGCATCCAAAAACTCAAGATATTTTTGAACATCACAGAAAGAGTATTGGGATGAACCGATTATGTGAAGTGCCTTAAATGTAATCATCTGAGGCTGAATTTCAACTCCGCCTGAATTGCTGTATTGTCCGGGAACAATATACACACCACGGTTGCGGAGAACTTCCATACCCTGAGGAACAGCTTTAGGTGAGCCGGATGCTTCAAAGCAAAGGTCAACACCAAGCCCGCCGTTTTCAGACTTTAAAGCATTTGTGATTGTGCTTTCTCCTTCGCGGGTTAAGTTAAATACTTTTGTTGCACCGAGCTCAATTGCAAGTTCTTCGCGTTTTATATTATCACCGGCTGTGATTGCGTATACTTTTTCAATACCACATTTTTTGAGGTACATAAGTGCAAAAACGCCAACAGGTCCTAAACCCTGCACAACTGCCACATTGACTTTACTAAAATCAACACCTGCTTTTTCGGCCAAACAAATACCATGTATTGCGGTAGGACCGGGGCAAGCAAATGTTGCTGCAACTATTGAATCAACGGTTTTGGGAATTTTTATAAGGTTGGTGAGAGGCGTGTAGTTAACCTCTGTGTATCCACCGTAAAGGTATGGCGCAACTTCAATGCTCCCACCGTTTGTAACCTGCATATTTACACAGTTTGCATCATCACCGTTTTTGCATAAGATACACTCGCCACAAGGCACCGCAATATCTGCAATTACTGCATCGCCAACCTTAAGACCATATTCTTCCGCATCTTTTTCGTTGACATCAGCAATTCTTCCAACAAATTCGTGACCTATAATTGATGGATAGTTTGTTAAGAGCTTACCATTGTGAAAATGAAGGTCAGTACCGCAAACACCGCTTGCGATTAAATCCATTCTTGCATAGCCCTTCGGCGTTTCGGTTACTTCAAATTCACGAACTTCAAAATCATTGTCTGGTCCCATAAAAACTGCTGCTTTTGCTTTCATTAAAAAGCCTCCTTATTTTTCTATTTTTATGTTTATGTATTTTAAAAACTCTTGTTTTATGCGCTCTAAATCATTATGCGTTAAAGGCTCTGTATCTTTGTAGGGGTATAAAAGATGCATTGCTTCGTATTTTCCAACACCAAGTCGGTGAAAAGGGAGTAAATCTGCAGAACTGATACCCCAAAATTTGAGCTTTGAGCATATATTTTTTATTGAAGCATCATCGGTATTAAATCCAGGAACTAAAGGAATTCGTATTCTTACTTTTTTACCCTCTTTTAAAAGCCGTGTAAGGTTCTCAAAAATAAGCCCTCTGTCTGCCCCAACGATATCTTTGTATTTTTTCTCCGATGCTGTTTTTACATCGAACAGATACTCATCAACAAAAGGGTTTAAAGCCTCAAAGGCTGAATATTGTACGCAACCTGCTGTGTCTGCAAAAAGCGAGATGTTCTCTTGCTTTATAAGCCTTGCAAGCTCCGTTGCCTCTTTTGCCTGAAGCATACACTCTCCGCCTGAGAAAGTGACGCCGCCACCGCTTTCAATATAGTAATCCTTATCTTTTAGAATTTCTTTTAAAATATCCTCTTCAGTCATTAATTTTCCGCATATTTTCATTTCGTCGGGGTAATACATAGTGACGGGTTCTTTTGAAATACTTTCAGGATTGTGGCACCATGGACAATGAAGATTACATCCTTTAAAAAACACCGTAGTGCGTATTCCGTCACCATCACCTATAGAAAAACGCTGAATGTCTGTAATGTTAAGCACGGCTTTCCTCCTAACTTTTCTGTGTGCGGTTTAAGACATCTTCCTGAACTTCTTTTTTCAGTTTGGTGTAGTATTCTGAAAAACCAGATACTCTTACAACAAGGTCTCGGTAGTTTTCGGGATTTTTCATGGCATCTTCCAAAACCTCACGGGAGGTTGAGTTTATCTGAACCTCCTGCCCGCCTTTTTTAAAGTAGACTTTTATGAGAGCCAGGAGTTTTTTGCGTTTTTCGTCATCAAACATTGATGGAGAATATTTTTGATTAATAACTGAGCCTGAGCCTACCATTGTGTAATCGGGTTTTGACAGACTATTAAACGTCGCCGTTGCACCTTCAATGTCTTTTCCGTAGGTTGGTGATGCCGCGTCAGATAATGGTTCGCCCTGCTTTCTACCATCGGGGGTAGCTGCAACAATTTTACCAGCGGGAATGTTGCTTGTATTTGATGCAATTCCTATATATATGCCTCCGCCATCGTGGGTTTTGTGTTGCATAAAAACAGAACCCAAAAATTCTACAAACCACACTGCATATTTATCAACAAAATCATTGTCATTTCCGTATTTTGGTGCTGCAAGGAGTTTTTTATGGAGTTCTTCATATCCTTTAAAATTGTTGTTCAGGGCATTTTTAATGTCGACTAAGTTAGCCTCTTTATCCACAAATACAACCTTTTCAATTGCAGCTAACGAGTCGGCAACTGTGCCTACACCCATAAGCGAAACACCATGCACCGAGGGGTATTTACTGCCACCATTGTTTACATCAAGACCACGACTCACGCATTTCTGACAGAAGACTGAAGTAAATGGCTCAGGGAAATATTCCTGATTTATGGAGTTGTTTTCTGCGTGGAATTTTGCACAGTACTCTGCCGCACCAAACTTTAACTGTTCCTCATAGTTTTTCATAAACTCATCCATAGTCTTAATATTTTCAACATCACCTAAATCAAGCCCTACAGACTTGTTGTATTCACTTTTACCGTTATTTAATACATAGTCTAAATATTTTGGAACATCGAATCGCCCGTCAGACCAAGGAGGCTGTTTGCCCGCCAGAACATTTTCTATACAGCCAACCATACAATAGTCATAAATGTCCTCTTCTTCGTAGCCATATTTTTTTAACGCCTCAATATTAATCGAGTCATTCATCAAAGCCGGGTAACCAAGACCTGTTCCAATACTTTTCAAAGCCTCATCTAAGAATTTATCGGGGGTGTTGGGTGTTATTCTTGCGGAAAGGTTAGGGCCTGGGCGACCGACATTTTTAACGGCGTGTAAAACACAGTAACTCAAATCGTTAACTTCACATTCGCCTTTGATATTCATTCCGCCTATGCAGATGTTGATAACCGCCGTAAAGTCTGCAAAAGTCTCAATTGAAGCCACCTTTTCGAATACATTTTCTAAAAGCTCTGTAACACTTTCATCGGTAAGTATTCCGTTTTCAATATCGTTTTCATAGAAAGGATAAAGGTATTGGTCCATTCTGCCTAGACCGTTAAACATATCCTGAAGTAAAAACGCCTGATGACAGAACCATGTAAGCTGAAGTGCCTCGGCAAAGGTATTAGGTGCTCGAAATACAAGAGGCTCGCAGGTCTTTATGATAAAATCAAGTCGTTCTTTATCATAGTCAGAATTTGATTTTAATGATTTTGCTTTGTCGACGTAGTTTTTTATCAGCTGACGAAAACCCTCCATAGTGATTTTCATAGCTTTTAGGGTGTCGCACTTTTTAGCATCGTCTTTATGATTTTCAATAGATTTTTCTATTTCATCTATCATGCCACCTATGCCTATTGTAACAAGTTTTTTGTAATCAGGTACAAAGTGGTCGTTATTGGTGAGGAAAAACCTTCTTCCAATTTTGTTAGTAAAATCTGTTGCGTATTGTAAAGCAATCGTGTCGATATCGGTTAAATACGCGCCTCTTACATTTCCGACTATAAGGTCGTGTTTAAAAATCACAGGTGCAGTATTTTCAAAAATAGATTTTATGCCTTCTGCACGCATTACAGAAATTGATTCTGTTAGAGCTTTTCTATAGCCCAAATATTTATAATATTGAGGAGCATAAGTACCTATGGGTGCAAAGTCTAATTCTTCACGTAATTTTTCGTGTAGTTTCATATAAACCAACCTCCCTGTGATTTGATTATATGACCTTATATATTTTTGTTCAATATACATATTTAATAAATCTTGACAAAATTGACATAAAATTATAAAATATATATCAGGAAGTGATTAATATGAACACAGTTGAAATTTTAAAAATGCCAGAAATAAATTTTGCCCATAGCTTTGAAACCGATCGTAAGTTTACAAATAGTTTTGGACAAAGACGAGATTTTATAGAGATTTGCTATATTTATGATGGTCAGCTTACCGTAAAAAAAGGGAGCGAATCTTATGTAGTACAAAAAGGCGATATTCAGTGTCTTATACACGATGAGCCAACAACGGTGGAGGCTAACGAACGTCATCGCCATCATACTATCGGAATTTCAACAGAATGGATTTTTTCAGAGAGTAGTCACGGGTTATATTTGCCCATCCTTACAAAAAGTTGCAAAGAAACCGAGGAAATACAAAAGTTGATTGACGACGCTATATATGCTCCGTACAAATTTGAAAATTCGCCCACAAAAACGGCAAACCACATCTTAAAAATTCTTTGCAAAATTGATGAGATAAACAGAAGAAACCAAACCTCAGAATATTCCGTACTTGTGGAAAGAGCAAAAAAATATATCCAGAAGAATATATACAAGGCAGTAACTCAAACAGAAGTAGCAGAGCATCTTGGAATTTCTACAGGGTACCTTTGCCATGTATTCAGACAGTCTGAGGGTACAACACTGATGAAATATGTAAACACTTTAAAGCTAAAAAATATTGAGAAAATAATGGAAAAAGAAAAAATTAAGCTTTACAAGGCGGCAGAAATGTACGGCTACAATGATGCAAACTATGTAAGCTCATTATATAAAAAAATGTTCGGCAAAAATATCACCGAACATTATAATTCAATATTAAAAGAGCCAAAGTGATTTTTATAACTTGTTTGGAACTTCTCCTATTCCCTACGCCACATATTTCTGTATGTAAATGCCGTTATCGGCACAAATCTTTTAAAATATATTTTAATTATATTGATTTTATTCCTGTAATGTGGTATAATATAAACAGATTATAGGAGGGATTGTATGAACTATTTATCTGTTTCTCAAATGGCAAAAAAATGGAATATGTCAGAGCGCGGTGTCAGGAAATACTGCGCAGAAAATAAAATACCGGGTGCATTTTTAACCGGCAAAACCTGGAACATCCCTGAAAACGCTGTAAAACCTGAAAGAATAAATAAAAAAAACAACGAGCCGCGAAACCTTCTCGAAAGATTAAAAGAAGAAAAAAAGTCTTTGCTCAAAGGTGGAATTTACCATAAAATACAAATAGAGCTTACCTATAATTCAAATCACATCGAAGGTAGTAAATTAACCCACGACCAGACAAGATATATTTTCGAAACTAATACCATTGGTGTAGAAAATGATACTTTGAATGTTGATGATATTATAGAAACCGCAAATCATTTCAAGTGTATTGATATGATAATTGATAGTGCTGCGTATAAGCTCACAGAAAAGTTTATAAAGGAATTACATTTCACATTAAAGTCAGGCACGTCAGATTCAAGAAAAGATTGGTATAATGTTGGTGAATATAAAAAACTTCCTAATGAGGTTGGCGGAAAAGAAACCGCAAGCCCCGAAACTGTAGCACAAAAAATCAAGGATTTATTAAAGACCTATAATCAAAAGAGCGAGCATACTTTAGAAGAAATTATTGATTTTCATTATCAATGTGAATCACTACACCCTTTCCAAGATGGCAATGGTCGTGTAGGAAGACTGATAATGTTCAAGGAATGCTTAAAGAATAATATTGTTCCGTTCATTATTGACGATAGCTTAAAAATGTTCTATTACAGGGGTCTGTCCGAGTGGAACAACGAGAGAGGATATTTGATTGATACCTGTCTCTCGGCACAAGATAAGTTTAAAAAGCATTTAGAATACTTTAATGTGCCATACGAAGAAAAATAGGCAAAATAAATAAATTAGAACAAAAACAATCTAAAATGATAGTACCTTAAACCCCAGTATTCACCTAACTTTTCACCCCTTTCCTTAAATTACTAATTTGGTGAAGCGCAAGGCTATCCAGTCAAAGTGTAGAAAGTAAATTTAAAGAGCTGACTTCCATAACGGAAGTCAGCTCTTCTTTGCCTATAGTTTCAATACAAACATCAAGACGTTACGCACGTATGTTGGATTTTTATTTTGTTTTTTACTACAGGGATATATCCAAAGAGGAAGTCATACGTACGCAACTAAGTAATATTATGTAGCGACTTGACGCCGATACTATCAATATAGATTTATCTTTTACTCAAAACTTCTTTTTCATATAGTTTTACGTCTTCAAACCATTCTCTGTCGCACTTAACATTGCATTGTTTACAGTATTCGTCCCATATATCGCCGAAGGGCATTGTTTTCATTTCATCCTGAATAACCTGTAATTCTGCAAGTTCGTTATTATTCTGAAGCTTTGTGAGCAAATCATTTGGTGTGCAAAGAGCGTTTAAAAGTGCCTTCTGCCAGTTTCTGAAGCCCATTGTCCAGGCAGAAATTCTGTTTATGCTTGCATCAATATAACCCATTTTTCATTCTCCCCTACTTTTTAAATATTTTAATAATCGGGCTTTTGAATATACCAAAAGGTCTTGTTCTGTATTCATCGCACCACAAATCATCACGACGAAGATAACATTCCCGACCTGCCCAGGTTTCCGTATCATCGGCAAAATGAAGAGGTCCTAAAGTATTGTAGCGGTTGCCGAAAAGCTTGAATTCTACTGTGTGCTTTCCCTTTGAAACATTTTTAAATTCTGCTTCATAGGGCGGAAATGCTGAGTATTTTTCTTCTCCGTCTAAGATAACCTTAACAAGTCCACCGCGGAATGATGATGTTTTAATCAACAAATCGCAATCAGGAACTTTGATTTCTGTTTTATATGTAATATTTCCGCTGTAGAAAAACATTTCCTGTTTGTCTAAAGAACCAAAACCAATTTTTTTCTTCTTAGGCTCTATGATAGCAAATGAGCCCATAACACTTACGCCGAAATCGCCTAACAGGTAACAATGCTCTAAGGTGTTGTGTCTTTCCATATAAATTTCAAGCTCTAAAATATTTTCGCCCTTTTTAACCGTTGGTAAATTAACCGTTTTTATAAACTTATCGATATACCAGCCGTTTACATTTGACGCAACTTTCCTGCCGTTAAATTTAATTTTGGTTGCCTCGGGACGCTCTAATGCAAGATTGCACCCCGAAACCTTAACATTTGAATTTATGCGGTATTTAAGATTCACTGTATGGCCTTTCAGGGTTTTGTCAGGCAGACATAATTGGGGACGTTCCATAAGGGTGTACCACCCTGATTTTTCTGCCACTATATCATTTATTTTAAATATTTCTTCCCTTTCATTCCACTTTCCGCCGTCTATTGCAAATTCTGCATAGTCTAAAAGCATCACATTAGGCTCGTCAAGAGAATAATCTACTAAATCGCGGAAAACTATTTCACCAGTCTGTTTGCGGTCAACTGCCTTTTCATCCGATTTCGCTTTTGTTTTTTCGCAAAGCTTAAACAGAAAGCTGTTGCCCCAGGAATAGTGCACTTTTATTATGGTTTTGCCATTTACTATTTCAAATTCAGGCTCTTTTATCTCACCTGTCATTGTATCGTAAATCTGTGGTGTAAATTCACCGTTTAAAATAATTTTTATGTCTTCCGATGTAAACTTGGCAGAAGATCCGCCTGTAACAGAAAGGTGTGATGCGCGCTCTCTGTTATCCCAGCACCAGTATTCGTCAAAACCTCTTTTGTATATTGCTGTTTCAACATTTGCTAAGAACAGCCATTTGCCGTCGGTGTCACATCTCATCTGGTGGATAAAGTTGTCGGACAGGCAACCATTTTCCATTTGTACGCTTAAATCAGGCTCGCCCACTTCTTTTAAAAGCGCTGTTTTATCTAAAATAACGTGCTTTGAGTTTTCGTAAAGCTCTTTTGCATCATCACACTTTACGCCGTCAATAAACTCAAGGCATCTTCCAATAAATATAAGGTTTCCGCCCTCATTTTTAAACTCTTTTAAGCGTTCGAGCGTGTTTCTTCTTAAAGTTATGCAATCAGGAACAATGATTGTTTTATACTCCATTTCTCCGACTTTTAAAGGATTTGCGCCGATTTTGCAAATATCCTCCATATTTGCTTCATCTATAAAATCAAAGTCAATTAATGCAGTTAAAAGAGTATCTGTTAAATCTCTCAGGTGTTTATCCATACTTTTTTCAGTTTCACCACAGGTATCGTTTGCACCATAGCACATCCACATACTCTCAATAGGATGGATAACGCCCACATCTACAACAGGCTTTCCGCGTGTTAAAGCAGTATTAAGCCTTGCAAAGTGATCCTCTATAAGCTTATACTCTGTATGCCAGGGAGATTGATAAAAAATACTTGCAGGACAATCCCTTTTACCCACGCTTTCCATACTGTACCAGGCAAGGTGAGGAACTCGCACCGTTACACCTAATGCCGCCTGCCAGTCCCCCTGAAATTTATGACCGCGGAAATCAAAATCCCAGTTTGTTACGCCGTAAAGCTCTGAAATCATAGCTTCTTTTCCGTACTGATGAACAACTGACTGTGCCTGTTTTGCAGTTAATTTCCAGTCTGCATTCATTAAAAGGTCCATTCCGGGAATATCGTATTTCGGGTAATGGCGCATAACAGAGCCTTCACGGTGCACCTGTTGAAACATAGAGTCTTCCTGCATAATATGACCTGTTAATAGAACACCGTTTTCTTTGCACCAATCGCTTAACTGCTGAAAGTAGCATTTTGAGTATCTGTCAGTTATGTATTTATAAAATTCATATTTCACAGTTGAAGGTTCGTTGTTTTCTTTTGCAAAAAACATTTCGGGGAGTTTTTCCTTTATGTCAAGTCCCGTTTCATTCAGTAAATCAACATCTAAGTCTGTTGTCCATGGAACAGTTCCCGAAGAGCTTCCGTCGGAAAGAATCATATTGTCGTTGCTGCCGTAAACCGGCTCGTCGTTAAAGATGGCAGGAACGGTTTTCCCAAAATTTTCGCCTATAGTTTCTTTAATCTTTCCGTATGTTCTTTCTATGATTTTCCGAACTGCTTTTTCATTTAATCTATCACCCTGAACAGGAACCTGGTCGGTTATATAGGTTTCAACATAGGCATAGAACTTGTTTTCACAGCATTCATCCTCGCCCACCTGTTTATATGACACTAGCTCCATTTTTTCGTTAAACTTTAAGTCGTATGCGCAAAAGAAATATGTTTTTCCTACGCTGATTGCTTCATTTTTCGGAAAAGTTTCTAATTTTTTATTTGTAAATCTTATGTTTTTTGCACAGTTTTCGGGTTCAAGTCCAACAAGAGTACATTCCTCGTCCATCATAAAGGCATACATATCCATTTCTTCTGCCTTTTTTGCACAGAATTTTAAAGCCTCATTATATTCGTCTGAGAAAAACTCGGTCATAAGCCCTGCTCTTCCGTGCATGTGAAATCCGCCGAAGCCCATTTTTCTAAAAATTTTCATCTGCTCATACAATGTATCTTTATCGAGAACATTATTCCATGCCCAGAAAGGTGCTCCGCGATATTCAGATGTCGGGTTTTTAAATAAATCTTTGCTTAATATTTTTTCGTCTGTCTTTTTAAAATACATAATATTCCCCGCAATCTATATCTCTTGACTTTAGATTAACACTATGATACAATCAAAACAACCGGTATTTTTTCTATTTTAGGGGGTATTTTTGTCATGTATCAATCCTTAACAGACTTCAACATGAAGAAAACCGATATTATTGTTCACTATGCAACAGGGCCAAAAACCCTCTTCCACAACCATACTCATTTTGAACTTGGATACGTAGTAAAAGGCTCGGCAATTCACCGTGTTGCAGATAAGGAAATCGTTATACGCGAGGGAGATTACTATATCATTGACTTAAATACGCCTCACCAGTATGAAAATTTAGACGACGAGCCCGTTCACATTATAAACTGCATATTCCGTGCAAAGCTTATTGATGATTCTCTGTCTTTATGCAAAAGCTTTAATGAGATGATTTCTTCTTACCTTATCAGATTTAACCGTTTTAAGTTTTTGGAAGTACCCACAGAGAGTGTTTTTCATGATCATGACGGAAAAATTCTTTCGATTATCAAAGCTATTGACTACGAGGTTGAAAATAAAAACATTGGCCACTACGAGCTTGAAAGATGTTATTTAATAGAGCTTTTAATCACAATGATGCGAAATATTTATGATGCTGAAACAGCAAACTACAGCAGTGTTATAACCGAAGTTGCTGATTATGTTGACAAAAACTTTTCCTCTGATATTTCCCTTGAAGCGATATCAGAAAAATTCAATTACTCAGTTTCTTACATAAGCCGTAAATTCAAAGCCGAAACCGGCGAAGGATTCAATGCATATCTCCAAAGAAAAAGGATTGAAAAAGCATGCTCACTTCTTGCTAATTCAACCGTACCGATTTCAGCTATTGTTTGTAAGATTGGTTTTAATGACTATAAGCATTTTTTAAGGGTTTTCAGAAAACATGCAAATATTTCACCTCAGGAATTCAGAAAAATACATAGCAAAGGAATGCAATAAAAAAGCATTTGATTTTGGAGCAAGCCCTAGTATTCACCTACCCTTTCACCCCTTTCCTTAAATTACTAATTTCGGTGAAGCAATCCATGCTAATTTAAGGAGATTTTTAGGCAAAAAAAAAATATTCCATCAATCATTTTTTGATTGATGACTTGATTTCTGATTGATGGATGTGTATAATAAGCATTGGAGGCGATATGCTTGAAAAATAAAAAACCACCATTTGAAATAACCGAAAAAATTATGAAAGATGTTATAGAAATTGCCGAACTCGTAGGACGAGTAAGTATAGGAAGCCGGATATCAGCAAATCCCACTCTGCGCAGAACAAACAGAATCCGTACAATCTATTCATCTTTGGCAATAGAACAAAACACTCTTGATATAGAACAGGTTACTGCCCTGCTCTCAGGAAAACGCGTCATTGCCCCGCCAAAAGATATTGAAGAAGTCAAAAACGCCTACGAAATTTATGAGTGTATGGACACTTTAAATCCCTATGATACAGATGACCTTTTAAAAGCCCACAGTGTTATGGTAAAAGGTCTTGTTAGCGAAGCAGGAGAATTTCGTTCCCGTCCTGTTGGCGTGGTTGACAGAAGTGGAAATGTTCTCCATTTCGGAACTTTGCCACAGTACGTCCCTGACCTTGTCCACGAACTAATGGATTGGGTAAAAAACAGCAATATTCATATGCTTATAAAAAGCTGTGTGTTCCACTATGAATTTGAGCTTATTCATCCCTTTGCAGACGGCAACGGTCGAATAGGCAGATTGTGGCAAACGTTGTTACTTTCAAAATGGAATCCGATATTTGCCTGGCTACCAATAGAATCTATTATACACGATAATCAACAGGAATATTACAATGCCATAAATACATCTAACTCAAGAGGTGAATCAACAGTATTTATAGAGTTTATGCTGTCGGCTATAAAAAAGGCTCTACAAGAAGTAAATGAGTCAAGTATTCCGCACACCGCTATAAACAACAAAACAGATATGAGGCTAAGTAAAATCTACGATTATCTCGACACTCACGAATTTATAACAAACAGCGATGTCCGCAAAATTCTCGATGTATCCTCTGCAACCGCAACAAGAATATTATCGTCATTTGCTAAGTCAGGCAAACTAAGAAGAATACGAATTGAAAGCCATTGGGGATATGTAAAGTAAAATACAAGTTGGTAAAATATCAAACGCCTCTGTAAGTATGTCCTTACAGGGGCGTTAATTATTTATTTATCTGCCCGTATCCATTCATTATGAACTCAGTTATTTCTTTTGCTTTAACACGCATACCAACAGATTCGATTGTACTTTTAACCATTTCTTCAGTCAGGTTCGGGATATATTTTTTAAGCTTTACATCGTAATCTATCAGCTCGTTAAATAGCCTTACAAGAACATCGTTTTTTCGTGCCTTGTTCTTCGGATACCCTCTTGAAATAAGCGCCATATTGTTGTCAAAGTTTGGCGCTAATCCCAAAACCTTTCCGCTATTCTCGTTCCTTAAAATACCAAAATTAAATGTATGCCTATCAGGGTTTGCGCAAATTGTATCTAAAAAGAGCATCTTAACATAATCGCCAACTGCCTTGGGACAAAGCTCTTTTAAGGCATTAAGTGTATCAATATAATCTTCGTTATCACCCATAAAAGAGTTGGCAGGTTCAAAATTCACACTCGCGTTATCAGTAAAATCCTTTGTTTTGATAACCCCTCTACCACGCTCGTACTCTGCCATATTAAATCCTAATTTTAGCCCTAAACGGTATATAAAAAGCTCTGAAAACATTTCGTCGTGGTTAGCTTTTTTATACATCCACCACTCACCGTTTTTTACCTTCCAGCACTTTTCAAAGCTACCAATATTGGTAAGCTCAGGGGTTTTAGTGGTCTTGCTGTTTGATGCCCTATTAAAGCTATCGTAGCTTCCGTTAAGGGCAAGATTTGAAAAATAATCGTTGTCAAATTTAACATCGGAATATTTAAGCTCAGCGTCAAGGGGTTTTATCCAATAAGTGTCGGTTATGGTTACTGCGTTTACCGAAATGACTGTAGAAACATCATCTTTTTCTGTAAGTCTTAAGGCTTTCTTTAAAAGTCTTGAATTTGCTCTGTGACTGTCAATTGCTCTGGTTTCAAGCCATTTTTCTACATCGCCCACCCTTTTGAGATACAAAGGGAGCAACGCCTCATTTTTTACCTCAAGCTTTCCCGATTGCCATTTGGCGCAAATCGTGTCCTTGCTCATTATATAAAAATCCATACCGACACCTCCTTTTTTAGCTGATTGATAATCTAATTATAACAAACAATCTGCCTAAAATCAAGTAATTAAAGGCAGATTGTTCTGCTCATATATTCCACACAATTTCAGCATCGCCGTCTTCGTCTATAATAATACGGTTTATGAGAATACTGCAAACGCCACGCCTTTCTTCAAAGGTTGCGGTTTTCCACTTCTTTGAGAGGTTAACAGCGGTTTTAACATTTATTTTGGCACTCTCAAGCTCGTCTATATTTAAGAGAAGCTCTGTTCTCTCTGCCTTAAGTTTTGTGGCTCTCTGGCTCATTATTTCAAGCAAGTCCGTATTTGCATCAGGACTTAATAACATATCAGCTATTTTGTTCTGAGATAGTTCTATGGTTTTAACCTTGTTCCTGAGTTCATTGATTTCAGGATGCACATTTTTTCGTTCGCTTGTCCTTATGTTCTTCAGGGTTTCAAGCTTATTGGCGATTTCGGTATAGACCATATCTTCTAAGCTCTCTGCATAGATAGTCGATTTAGTTCCCTTGCAATCCTTGAAATGACTTTTTCCTGTGCAAGAAAAGTATCTGCGGATTTCTCCACTTCCTGTCTTACCCTTGATAGTTGTCATAGTCCTGCCACATCTACCACAGATGATTTTACCACCGAGCCAGGATGTTTTATTAGATACAGCATTTCGTATCTGCTTGTTTTTCGATAGCTTCTGCTGACATTTAAGCCAAGTGTCGCTATCTATAACCCCCTCGTGTGTCATCACCACTACCTTGATGTCAGACCAATCGCTGCTACCGGCCTCGTGCTTGGTCTTACCATAAATTTGTATTCCGTGAATACCGTCAAAAGCGGATGGAGGACTTATGATTTGTGCATTGTGCATTTGAAAAAATTCATACACTCTGCTGTCTGCTCTTACATATATAGGGTTCTTAATGATTGTTGAGAGCTTAGCGGTAGTCCATCCACCACCTGATAAGGTTTTAATATCATTCTCTACGAGATTCTTTAAAAGCCTACCTAACGATACTTGCTCAACTGCGTATGTATCATAAATATATTTAACTTGTTCGATTTCATCAGGAATAGGTTTCAGCCGCTTCGTTTTAATATTATTTATAACTGTAGGCTCAAGCTCAAAGCCATAGGGTTTTCTTCCTCCCATATAAAATCCCATTTCGCTTCTGTGTTCATAAGCTTGGGTTACTCGCTGAATGATACTCTGCCTTTCAAACTCGGCAAATACAGCCAAAATTTTGACGATAAGCTCACCATAGGGACTTCCTGTGTCAAAAGCCTCTTGGGTCGAAACAAACTCAACGCCATTTTTTTTGAAAATAGCAAGGATGTTTACGAAGTCAGATAGGCTTCTTGAAATACGGTCAAGCCTGTAAACAAGAACTTTTGAAATCTTTCCCTGCTCAATCATTCGCATCATTTTTTGAAATCCGTCACGATTTACATTACCACCTGAAAAACCGTTATCGATAAAGGTTAATACCTTTTCACCTCGTTCATCAGGCTTTATCATAGCCTTGCAGTATTCTACTTGAGTTTCGCAAGATATACTTCCCTCTTTTTCTATAGATTTTCTTGCATAAAGGGCGATTGCCATAAACCACACCCCTTTTCTGTATGCGGAGCGGACATATCCGCTCCGCACATTTTTCAGCCTGCCTTATGCGTAAAAATCCTGTATAAGTCTTCTACAATCCTTTCTTCTAACTCTCTTTTTTCTTCACTGTTAAAAATAACGCTATGCTTAACTTTTTTCACTTTATTAGATGTATCTGTGTATACTGTATAGTTTTCTGTGTCAATTGTTTTTGCTTGTAGCATAATATCGACCTCCGATTCGTTTTTCTCGCTTAGTCAAATAATATGCTCACGAGTGAAGCTATATTACGTTTGCTGACACTCGAAGTTCAGCTTATAAATGCCCGCATATAGCGGCTTTGTTATCAATATTTAGACTTCCATCAGTAACAAAAATAATATGCGTAAATGCTGTATTCAGTTCATTGTTGCATATGTCTAATATGGCCTGTCTGTTGTAATTAAAAAATACAGTTGATAGCGTTTCAGGTATGACCCCGCTTCGCGTTTTGTATTTTCTGTCATAGTAATGGCAATCAGCTATGACACCTTTACCATTACCGCTGTAACGCATTTCTAAGTGTCCGTTAAAACGGACTGTGTAAAAAGCAATAACCTCCGGCACGCTTACTACACCGGAGGTATGTTTACAATCATTCAATAATCCATGTAACATTTATACTCTTATCTACAGTTATAGTATTTGGCGAAAGCATCGTCGCTAATTCAGAGCCAGGGTGCATTTCGCGTATACAATGCACTTTTTCCTCAAATTCTTCCTCTTCATATTCATCACACTTTGCACTTTCTATACCAACCACCTTTTGTCCCAGCGTTTCTGCTATCGCTTCTGCTTTTTTCTTAGCATCTAATAAAGCCTCTTGTAAAACAGACTTTTTAGCAGCCTCAATATCTGATAAATAGAAGGTTTCGTCATATGTGGCATTGATTCCATTTTTTACAATCCCGTCAGAAAGCAATTCCAATATAACAAGATTTGCATCGGCTACAAATGATAATTCTTTTTCAAAACGATAGAATTTGTCATCGTCGTAGCGGCTTGGTTTGGATACCTTATCGCTTTCCATCGAAACATCAGAAAGATTAAATCCTAAGTCTAACAACAACTTTAGCATTTTTTTAGTTTCCTTTTTGCCCTTGTTAATTGCCACCGCAGATGTTTGACAATCGGTTGATATTGAAATATCTACTCTCATAACATCTGCTTTAAACTCCCTTTTTTGAACTACCTTTAATTTTGATTTGTCCCATTTTTAATTCCTCCAAAAATTATTTTATTAGTGATAAGATAAATGTTGTTATGGTTATTATAAGTGTGATAATAGAAATCACCAACGAACAAATTGCAAGTTTCACAACTAACCCCTCCTACGCCTGAGCAGCGCAACTGCTAACCGACAGACTATCTATCAGGTTATAAACATTCCAGATTTGTCTTTTACGCTCTTTTTTCTTCATAGCCTTTTGTTGCCTGTTCCAGCGTTTTGTTCCTTTAACCGGCGGTTCTTTCTTGATAAAAACAGGCAAAGGACAGAACATTCTGTAGTTTTCGTGATTATTTATATATTCTAAATACCCAAGGATTGAGTCCGATATGTAGTTTTGTTTATGATAGCCCCGAACAGAATCTCTGTATTCTTTTTCATAATTGTTCTTATGGTGTAATTCCAAAATGCTCTCATTGTTGGAAACAAGAACCTTCCAATTGCTGTGGTGAGTGCATATATGTAAATCACCTTTCTGCACAAAAAATGACAAACCGTTTTCCATAGAGTATTTTAAAAGTTCGGACTTTTCTTTTCTGAGTTGTTTCAAAACAGGGGAACAGCAAGAGCAAATTCTGTATTCGCTTTTGCGCACATCGTAAACATTTTCAAAGCTTTTTAAATTTTTTGCTTTGATATTTTTCAGATGATGGCAACCTTTAAAATGAACAATCTTTTTCTTAGAATTAACGCTGTAATAAAACATAAACACACCTACTTTCTTTTGATAGGTATATTATATAAAAATAAGTGTCCGTAAAAACGGACACTTATCAGTTATTTTTCATATATTTCTGTTACTTCTCTGGCAAGCTGATACATTTCCTCAACAACATAATCAGGAGAAATTATCTTTGCACGTTTTCCAAAACTCATTATCCATGATAAGAAGTGTGGGCTGACTGAAACTTTAGCATGGCATATAAAGTGGTTTTCATCCTTTTTCACAATGGGAACATCTGCTCCGAATCTGTCAAAAACAACACCTACAAGCTTGTTTTCAAACTCTATTGAAACATCTGCTTCCTCACCGCCGAACATCTGAAACATTGATTTTGAGTAAGTAGACAAGTCAAAGGGTTTGTCAGACAGTACTCTGTCCTCTTCCGTCAGCTCAATTTTCTCCATTTTGTCAACACGGTAATGAGTGTAGTTATCATACTTTTCTTTGTATGTTATGAGATAATAATTTTCATCATCCCAGGTAAGAGAAACGGGGGATTCTGCGTATAAATCGCCGTCTTTTCGATACACCTTTTTCTTATCCACATCAATATCAAAATATTTAAAGGTTATTTGCTTATTCTCCGCAATAGCCTCGTGAATTTTATCCACATTATAGTAAATCTGCTCATTGAGAGTCTTAACACGATTGGTTATAAAAACCTGCCTCTGAAGCTTTTTTGCATTCTCGTGGCTTGTCAGCTTTTCAATTTTCGAAATAAGCTCCATACTCTTTTTGCGTGTAATAAACTTTGACGACTGAACGCTGTCCACCAAAAGTTTCAGCTCAGGAAGTTCAAAGTCACGGCTTGCTATGTAGTAGTTCGTTGTACGAGTCTTATTTGAGCAGATATCAAGCCCGAAAAGCTGCAGATATTCAAGGTCATCATAAATGCTTTTCCGCTCGGCAGAAATGCCAAGCTTAGAAAGCTCGGCAATCATTTCAGGCACAGTAATTGTGTGCTCCTCGTCGGTCTTCTCCATCAGTATCTTTGCCAGATACATCATTTTAAGTTTTTGATGTGATAGTTTCATATAAATCTCTCCATTTTAATCGTGATGTTCATTAAAATAATCCTCTGCTTCTTCATATTCCCAAAAATCATCGTAATTGTCATAATAGAAATCCTCTGGATCACTGTAATCATTTACATTATATGGGTCGGATTTCTTTGACTTGCTTTCACTTTTATAACTTGAAGAAGTATAGGGGTTTTTACCATTCCATATAGGCTTGATATCATCTGTCCAGAAATATCCCCACCCATATCGACTTACAGACGAAACCTCACCTTCATAGCAAGATACAATCAACATAATGTCACCGTAATTTGTTCTCCAATAATATTTAGTGAATCCATATTTTGAACTAGTATCTTTTTCATGATACTTTCCCATGATTGTATCATTGATATATGCTTCTGGCATACCTTCGTAAGGAATTTTCTTTTTCAATGAGGCATACATTTCCTGATAAGCTTTTTCCGTCGCAATTCTTGCTTCTTCGGCAAGACGCTCCTGTTCTTTTAAAAACTCGTCATATTGTGGCTTGAAGTTTCCTTTAAAAGTTTTGATTTCATCACTTAATTCGCCATTATAATCTTCCGGTATCAGTTCTAAACAATCATTAACCGTATGCATATACCCATTCTCTAAATTATACTCCATTTGCGCCATAGCATAAGCATAAAGCGGAACTGTGTTTTTATAGCATTCACCTAAATTATCTCGCTTCAAATCCCATTCAAAATCATCCCGGTCAATTACGTCAGGATTTGCTTTTTCAAGCTCATCCAATGCACCCTCATAAGTGCCATTCTGTATTAAAGTAATTGCATTGTTATACGAATCGTCAATTGATTTTTGGTTCAGATAAATTCCACCAAAAATCATTGCCCCTATTACCAACAGAACAACAACTATGTATATTATTTTTTTCAAAATTCGTCACCTCAATATTTTTCGCAACAAGTCTATGTTTAGATATTACTCCCTATAATACGCAAGGCACCAATATACCCATCCATACCGTTCATATAGTTTCTCTGCTTCCGAAGGCTCAGTAACTAATCTGCGAGATACAGGATCCCATCGCGTAACGTATGAATCCTCACTATTACAAGCCGCAACATCATAATTATCACATATTTCCCAAATTCTGTCTAACTCATCTTTTGAGATATCCATTTCAACAACACATGGAATTTTTTCTGCAAAACCAAGTTTAACAAGCATTTCATCCATTACAACCGAACGAACATTGACTTTGATAGAGTGCAACTCAAAAAATTCCTGTAGAATTTCATATTCATCTTTCGTAATTTCAATTCTCATCTAATTTGGACACCTCGCTAAAATCACAATAACAGATAACAATATAATCACTACCAGCAAAAAATTCGAAAAACAACCTGAACAGCTACTGCAACCACAGCCACCATTACTATTACCTGCCATAATTACACCCCCAGGCTAATCTTTCCCGATACTTTTTTGCTCATTACGGTATTCATAAACACACATTTGCTGATTGCTGCAAAGTAGCCTTCATAATAATCATCATAGTTATCTGTTATAAATTTGAGAGTTTCCTTAAGCTGAAGTATTGCTGCAAATTCGTGCCTGCAGGCACCACTGCAGTAGCAAGAGCATTTAAGATTTCCTATTTCGCCATCTATGTAGTCAAACTCAACCTCATAGAATTTGCTGCCTTCAATGATAGCACGACCACACAGACCGTCTATTTCTATAAAAACTACTCTGCTATCCATATAATAATCATAGCCTCGGTCTGCGTCATATTTTTGTATGTTCATACCTGATAAATCATCGATGGAAAAGGCATTTGTATCGTCATCACTGCTTATGAATTCTGCATCTTCTTCAGGAGCTTTGAACCATGTAAGTGCTTTCTTAAAGGGAATTGCATTTTCATCAAATGTAACCAGGTGTGAGCCTGCAAGATAAAAATCGCCCACAACGTTTGTATCAACCACAGTTATAACTCGCTTATAGTCAGAAAGCTTGATTTTAAAGGAATAGTTAACTTCGGTAACCTGACCGCGATAACCTTCAAGTTTGCCTTCCACATAAACAAAATCGCCAACCTTTAAATCAAAGCTGTCGTTGTAGTATGCCCATCCCATACCTCTGTGCGGAAAATAAACCTGAACCACAGATTTTCTGGGAACCACAGGCGCTGTCTTATATGCCACAGAAGCCTCTTTTTCAGGCTCTTCAAAAATTTTAGTGTTGAAACCAATCGGATTTTTCTTCATAACGTTTTAACCTCCCAAAAAGTAAATCTTTTTTCCTTTGTACTCATTGTACCAAATCGAGTGGATGTTAAAACGGACAGTGGTTAATTAAAGTATAACACACATTGTTTATCGAATCAATGTAAATTGAAAACCAGTCCAAAAGAAGAACTTTCAGACTGGTTTTTGCATCTTTTTAGAACAAATTCAGTTAATTCTTTTTCACATACTGAAAAACTTCACATTCTCCGTTAGAAGAACACAAAATATAATTATCTTTGCACCAACAGATGCGTTCGTATTTCGGCTCAATTACTTTTGTCCCATCATATTTTATAAGACCTTCCGAATAATTGTTCTTATCACCGTCACGAACTGTTAAGAGCGGATTATTTACCCCATGTATTTCAAGATATATGGCCGGAACAACAATATTATCATCAAAATCAATGAGTCCTTGTTTCTTATTACATTCGAACATCATGAGTTTTTTATCGTAGTGAATTCCATTCCACGATAAATCATATTTACACGGAAGAATTACATTTCCTTCTTTATCAATCAGTCCGTGTTTTGCCCCATTTTCATCTCTTATTACCACCTCGTACGGCTCTCTCCAAGTATAAATGGAAGAATAGACAGATGGGAACAGTTCTTCGCCGTTTCGGTTTATGATCTTTTCTATATTTCGATTAAGTGTGTCATCGCGTACCTCAACTTTAATATTACCATCTTCCATAAAGTCCACATCTAAAAATTGAGGCTCAAACAAAACTTTTTTCTGTTTGACATCATAAATACCCAACATCAAATCGTCGCTCCATTTATCATCAGCACTAAACGCAAACAAACCGTCTTTATATTCATAATCTATGTCCGCAAAAATCGGTTCTGTAACCCAATTCCCATTTTTATCTACGACGCCCCATTTGCCGTTATCCCATCCGCCGAAATGTGCCATATATACCCCGGTCACATCCCAAAACTCTTTAATTTCGTCAAAGACACAAGGAATCACCTCTTTACCTGTTTTGTCAATAGCCCCCCAAAGTTCTTCCTCTGTCCAGTAACGACCTGAATTGTACTCGTTATTCCATTTTTCATCACGTGTCCATTTTCCCTTACATACAATTGCTATACCATCATTAAAATCATTTGCGTAAATGTATTGGGGCGGAATAACCTCAGTGCCATTTTCGTCAACATATCCCCATATCCCTGCAATAGATTCGTAATCGGAATGGTATGCCAAATCCATAAATCGAAGTTGTAATGTTGAAACCTTGCACAAGCCTTCATAGAAATTGCCAATTTCCTCATATTCTTTTTTTAAAGTTGATCCTATCGGGATTTCGTTGCCCGACTTATCTATGAAATACCACTTATCATCTCGCTTGACTTTTGCTTTTCCATTACTAAATTCACTGGCAATTTCATACTTTGCAGGAATAACTAATTTGCCGGCATCATCTACATAGCCGTATCCTTGTCCTTGGATTCCAACTACAGCAAGACCTTCTTTAAAGCTTTCCATATAGTCAAAATCAAGGCTGGTTAAACGATTGCCGTCTAAAGTTGCGATGGTAGAGGTGCCGTCGAAATTAAATGCTGCACCAGCAATTAATGCCTTGATAATACCCGTTTCCTCATCTTGATATATTGAGTTTACTTTCCATTTCCACAATCTGTTTATTTTTATATCGTCATCTTCATAAACTACGTCATTACAAACTATAGGTTCTTGATAGCCTTTGCTGTTTTGATAGCAGAAGTGCGTTGACAGAAAAAAACCGTTTTTAAACTTAATTGTTTGTCCCCGCATAGGATAATCTCTGTATTCACTTTCAACAGAAGATACAATTTCAGCAGAATTCCATATTTTATCTGTAAATACATAGCTAAGATATTTAATTACCTCATCATTTTCGTTTTCGGTTTCAATCGGAAGAACATATTTTTTACATTCACCGTTATCAAACAGAAGCTTTAGTGCAAAGCGTTCGTATGCAACCGGTAGCAAAAGCTCTGCTTTGACAAGCTTTGGAATATGAGAATACATATTTTCATTTTCGCAGATATTTGTTTTTATAAATTCTGCAACAGGTCTTTCTCCACCATCAAACGGACAGGTGTAAACTTGAGAAATCCGATTATTGTTATCCACAATAAATCCAAAGAATCCATAATTATCAAGATATGGTACCTCGCTATATACCACATCATTGTAACGGACATACCCTATTTTCATATTGCCATATTCTTTATGTAAACATTGCAAGTTGTAGTAAAAAGCGCTGTTATAATTAATACCTTGTGAATCATAACCATCAAATGATGGGTTGTTTTTGCAAATTATGTTGTCGTACACATCCAGTGAAGCACGGTTAAATGCATACATAAGCTCATAAGTACGGTCAACCATTTCTTTTCTCGGATAGTATTCAATGATTGGTTTTCCGTTCACTTCACCTAAACGCCACAATTCTATATTCTTATTTTCATTGTCACCATAGCTATAAACATCATACGCCACTTCGTCGCCGTTCATAAAGCGTTTTACCCTAAGGTACACCATCAAAATAGTTCTGTTTTTTGCGTAGGAATGTTTTTTTAGCTTACTGCAATATTCTCCATCAAGCTGTGTAGTTCTTTCTTTTCCGTATGCGTACATATATACAGCGTATTCATATCCATTTCGATTACACAGATAACCGATACAATCGTCCAGAATATCTGATTCCTGCACATAGTAGCCATTATTTCTGAGCCATTCCTTTGCAAATTCATCGGATTTTCGCCATATATATACTTCGTCATCAGCATATAATTTTTCTTCGAGATTCTGACCCGAAAAGGCTCTTTGCAGTTCTTTGACCTGACGATCGTGACGAGTTAACGGCTTTACAGTGGCAGGTGTGTCGTATGGAGAATCCTTTTCAATCTCTTCACCATAAAACTCTATATCAAATATTTTTTTATTTCTTGATAATATAATATTACATATCTTTTTTCTAAAATTGAGAGCCACAATAACCACACTAACAGGATAAATCTTGCTATACTGATATAAAAGAAGTGCATATTTACACAATGACGTTTTTTTCTTAACAGCATACTGTTTATTCACATTTTTCTTGTCAGCAATACTATTAAGTTGTACTATTTTAAAGGAGTATGAATTAGTTTCGTTTAATTGTGAATATACAGAATTCATTCTTTCGATGATTTCATTGGCATAAGAAAATCTTTTATTTGCATATTCGGATAAATATTGGCAGTTATCTGACAGATACGGAGCAAGCGAGTCAGCCTCTCCCTGTGCAAACGCGTTTCCAAGTATTTCAATTAAGTTATACTGTTTCATAACAACCTCCTAAAATCCGTAGATATTTAAAGTGTCGCCTTTACTTAATACCAATTTAGACCATCTTGAAACATCAGAAAATTGTGTTTTGTACTCGTCTTTGTTTTTCCAGAAGGCTGCACCGCGAATATTAATATGTCGCAAACCATTCTCGAATTGTGCGACTATATAATCAAATAAGTCATCAAAGGTTTTAAAGTCGAGAATTTTCTGCGCCTCGTTTAAGATATTGTTCCATTCATCATAGGATAAACTATAGTCACTATACTCGTCAAATTGTTCTTTAAGGACAATTGACATACTCCATGCAAATAAATCAAAGTCATCAACAGGAATATGAAGCTCAGTTTCTTTACCCGAAGGCACGAACGACATATATGGTGCATCTGCATATTCAGAACCTTTTTTCCCGAAATATAATGTGCGACTTCCTTCAAAATCAAGTGTTTCGTCTGTGTGGAGGTCTTCGTAATTAAACAAAGTCTCTTTCAGCTTCTTAAAATAAATTGAAATGCATTCATTGTTTTTATCAATACAAGAGATTCTGCAATAATCAAATACAGGATGTATGCGTATTCCCACATCATTTTCAAGCCACAAAACAATTCTTGACACAAATTCATATTCTGTGTTTTTATCATCAAAGGGCTCGCCAGACATGGGATCTTTATCGGTTTTATATGTGGTCACCTCAACTTCTTTAATTCTTTTGCCTATGCATACAGAAAAAAGCCCGTTTGCATCCACGTTCGGAGAATTTGCACCGGAACCTATACCCCAAGGAATGCGATTCATCGAAAAACGATAATAAGGATCTTGAGGAGTATCAATTTCAAAAACATCTCCGTCTTCAAATTCTATTAAAAACGGCTCGTCAATATCTGAATATCTTAAAAACTCCATATCAGGCGGAATATTTTTATAATTAGATTGATATTGCCGTTCATCTTTAGGCAAGTGCGAAAGCCTGCTGTACGCAACGTCTTCTATCCAGTCTCTTGTCAGATAGTAACTCAGCCCAATCATTTTCATACGCCTGATTTGCTTGCCAACCAACTGCATTTTATCAAGTTCTTTTTTAATCATTTCAGCAGATTTTAACATTGGCGCCGACCATTCCTTGCCTGAAAAGGTATAATTGGTAAAAACATCAAATTGCTTCTGTGTGTTTTTCATGGCGACAAGCAACCTCACTTCCAAATAACTTTAACCTTATTATTCAACACTCTGTGTCCGATAAACAGGACAGTTCAATTCTTTGTCGTTTCGTTATGTCAACAAATTTCCATATTGTCTTTTCTATTTGCAGATAGTACCACTCATTTTCACCAGAATATAGCTTTAATTATTGACCACAATCCCCATAAGATACCTGAAATGATGAGCAACCCTGCACCGATAAGAAGTATTCTGGCTACCCACATTTTCTGTTTTTTGGTATACCTTCTCCAGCCAAGTATAGTGATTCTGTAATCCCATATAAGACTGCTTTTTGCGTTATTTTCCCCCAAATTTATTGCGTGTTTTAAAATTTTTCTTTCCAATGGTACATTTTTAAGCTTTAACCAATACTCTTCATCTATGCTCCTGTAAACATCATATACCGATTTCCCTTTTTCCCACTCTAAAACTTCATAAAGAGCCGTATTTGCTATTTCATAGTCGCCCGCATCTACAAGAGCCTTTATAATCTTGCCAAGAGTATATCCCGGTGATATATCATCTTTGTATACTTGCATTTTCAGTAATTCACGCGCATAAAACGCTGCCCTTTCAACATTTCCTTTTTTGTTATGCCATTCAAGCAGCAAATTAAAATTTTCAGGGTTTTGATCCTCCTCGGCTCTACTATACCAATATTCAGCATTTTCAAGACTATATGGCAGAATTTTCGGCCAGTTCATAGAGGGTATTTCCTCTTCAAATTCTCTTATTGCCTTATCGCGAGCCGACGGATCGCCTTTGTCAGCCGCAGATAAAACTAGTATACCTGCCATTTTTGTGTCTGACTTTACATCTGATGCTCCCCACATCAGAATCCATGATTCTTTGTCATATGCTGGCAAATACCCCTTGTTCACCGCTTTTGCTGCCCAATAGAGTGCAATCTTTTCATATCTTTCACCAAACATCGCCTGACACAATAATTCAACTTTCATATGTTCTTTTCTTTTTCGGCCTATTTTACTTGATAACTCAGACAATTTATATAACTCTTCCGCATTACCTGTTTTTTCTGTTTCTGATTTAAGAGCAATATATTCCTCCTTTTCTGCTTTGTCAGCAAGCTCCAAAAGAAAAGCTTCCGCTTCATCAATGTCGATTGTTTCGCATAACCTGTAATTATATTGTTTGATATACTCGTCCATTTTTTCAAAGTCATAAATTACACCCATCATTTACCCTCCGTTTTTAAATTATGTTCTATACTCGTGTCAAGTCATAAAAAAAATCAAAGCCAAGCGACCAAGTCATTTTTTTCTTTATCATAAATATACATTATCCAATCATTATTTGAGGTCACTATTTTATATGTAAATTTCTCAAAATCTTTGAAATTTTCAACGGGGTACTGGTTAATTAACTTAACCGGACACACGCCTTTCCCTGCTAATGCACCGTAGCCTATCATCAAAATCCACATTTTAAATCTCGAGTCATACTTTTCTTTGTCGACACATTCAGAAACATAATAAATAATATCAAAATCAACAAACTCGAATAAGGTCTCGTCATCAACCTTAAGCTTTAAGTCTCCGCCATTGTCCAACAGAAGCTTTAGTGTTTCTGCCGCAACGCTTCCGTTATCTATCCATAACAATTCATGCATTATATTTGTTTCCGACAATCGTTCTCCCAGCACAAGATTAGGGTCTAATCCATACTTCAGAAGCAATTCGCAAGCTTTATACAGATAGGGGCTGTGTCGCTTCATTTTTCGTCGGATTTTGGTGTTTTTTTCTCTGCAATATTCTCCTTCAAACTGACATTCTTCAGCAAATTTGCACGCTGCAAGCGTAATCTCTTCTGTTGTATAATCTTGCTTTTTCAGTTCTTGCTCTATTTTTTCAAAATCAGGCGGCATTTCCATAAGCATTGACAAAATGTATTCTGTTTTATCCATAACATCACTTCACCAGGCTCTCATTTGTGTGCTTTTCTGCAAGCGTTAAAACGGCATCTTTCAGCCTGCCATTCTTAGGATTTGCATTATCTATAAAATTGCTTCCCCACCGTTCCCAAAAGGGATACATAATACATAACGCCAACTGTTCTGCCGTTAGTTCCTTCATTTTTATCTTTGAGTCACGAAAAAAAGAACAAAATCTTACATCCCATATATCGTTGAAACAGATATTTGCGTTATCAGCTTCATTTAAAAAATGGCAGTATGCTTTATATGTATATTCGGATACATTTCTGGCGGAAATCGGATCGAATCTACGTTTAAGATCTTTGCAAATATGTGCCAATGTTAATCCATTAACAACATCATAATAATTTAATAACATCTCATCACATACTCTTTTTCCGTTATCAATTTGAAAATATGTTGTTGAGCCGTCGGAAAAGTAATCTATAAATTCATTCCATATTAAAGGTTCGTACCATTTCATCAAATCACCTCATTTTGGGATACGTTTCAATATTTTCGCATTTATAAAGACTGTACATTTTAGATGCCAACCTTTTTAGCGATAACTTGTGTCAAGACCGGACTAAAAGCTTGACATTTTTAGTTATAATCAAGTATAATTATTTACAGAAAGGATATCAGCGGTGTGCCGAGCCATTGTAGATGGGTTCGAGTCTTTTGGCTCCTCGGACTACCAATATCCTTTCTTTTTATTTTGACATTTCCAACTTTATACGGGACAGATGGTTTAGATACAAACCTTGTCCGGTGATTGCGACACATAAGGTTTAGATGCAGCCAATTTTTTAAAGAAAGTTTGTGTTCTGTATAAACTCAAAATCAATCTATTGTTATTGCAAAATATTCTATTTCATCACCAGATAAAATAAGTCTATTCCCGTTTGACAACTCAAATATCAAATCTTCAGGAAGGTCACCACATAAACTTTCATCAGGGTTTCCAAATGGTGCATATTCAGTTGATGTTGCGTCGCAGTTTTTTATGGTTTCACCAACAAACTTCTTTGTAAACAAAAATTCTATCTCACTGTAACATGGAGAATCATACGAAGGCAATTTGTCAAAAACTTTTTCAACACTAATGATTTTTTCTTTTGGAATAACTCTGTATCTAAACAATCCCGATGCATATATTTTAAAATCTATGATGAATTCTTGAAAATACAATAGCACCGTACTCCCGATAGAAAAATAACAATGATTTTCTCTGTTATCATATAACTCAGTCAATGACTCTGTTTCTATCATGACATTTTCAAGCCTTAATCCATCGCAAAGTGAAAGAATTTCGTCTTTTAATTTACTTGCAGAATAAGATTCAATATACGGCATATCAGGAAATTCAATTTTGTAATAATTAGTTTTTCCGCAGGCATCCCAGTTAATTTTACCCATTTCTTCCAAAAGCATTGCCTTTAGGCCTTCTATGTCTTCTCTATTCAGGCACATTTAAAAAATGTTCTTGCCACTATTATGCCATCCACCTGCTCCGTTATATATAAATTTCCAATAGTCTAACTCATGGTTTTTGTACCCATATATTTCAAAACTTAAGGGTGAATAGCAAAGACCGCCTAAGATGTGAGGATCTTCAAACTGTAAATGAACCTTCTTTTCAAATTCATTATTTAATGTTTTATCAATGTATTCAATGATTCTCTCTAAATGAAATTTGCAAAGGTGCAATCCATTAAATTCAAATTTACTACGACTATCATTTGTGTAAATATCAACTTTGCAGGATGGGTATTCGTCACCTGTGTACGCAATATACTCAGTCTGCTTCAGTTTGATAGTGAATGTTGTTCCCATTACATATAATTGCACGATATCATTCCTTCACATTTAATTATATATAAATTCAAGTACTATAAACAGTACACTTCTTGTTTCAAAATTCGACGTAATTCACGTTAAGTTAGAACAAAAAAAATCTTGTTTTCAAATATAATCTCCTTCAAAAAATACTCTTTCATTGTTGATTATAATTTCACTTAAATCTTTTTCGGCAAATCTATCGAAGATACTAATATCAATTTCTTTTGTAAAATTTATACCACATAATTCAAGTCTCATATCAGCGGGCAAATTCCAAAAAAAATCAATATCGTCCATTTTTAAATCTATTAGCATTAAATTTTTCAAATTTTTCAGGGCACTAATCGAATCATAATTATCCACTTTATCTGCCCATCCACAGAGAAAATCTTTCAACTGTGGCATTTTCTTTAGCGGTCGCAAATCTACATATCCAAATTCATGCAATCCAAGATACTCTAATCCACTAATGCACGATATTTCTTCAAGATTAACCATTCGCATGTCTGAATAATCTCCACCGGACACAAATAGTTCTTTTAGTCCTTTGATTTCCGAAAGATGCTTAAAATCAAATATTGAACAATATGACTCTATATTTAACACACTCAATTTTTTTAGAGTCGATAGAAAAGATATATCTTCAAAGCTAAAATTAATATATAAGCATTCCAAATTTCCAAATTGACACAAAGCATCACAATCCCTAACATCAAAGCATAATTCGGAAAGATCCAACTTAGAAACCTTTAGCGCATCTGATGTATAAATATGACGATCCGTTATCGAAAGTACCTTTCGTATTTCTAATTCAAATTCTCGATTATAAAAAACAAGTTCTTTTTCTATTTTCATCTCTTCCTTTCACCAAAACTCGACAATCTTTATATAAAGACTGTATAATCTGGATGCCAGTGTTCTTTCTGTAGTGATTCATATTAAGTTATGAATAAAAATTATTTATCCAGGCATCTTTCTTTTTCATATATACAGTCAAGATACTCATCAAATCTAATAGCATCTATAGTGCCGTCTTCTCTTTCGTAAGCAAAAGTCTGGTGTTTCATAAACAACTTCGAGCCATTATCCAGCAATAATTCAACAACAAAAACTTGATCTTTGGGCGCTTTGAACTTATTGACATACCTATATTCATAATCATTTTTATTATACCTTTTCAACTCGACACCGACGATGCTTGTCCCCAATACTTTGTAAAACATTTTTTCTACATCTAAATTTACTTTTGGAAAATCTTCCAATCTATCATTTAATGCATTTTCAGACAAATGATACACTCCATAATCAGACGAAAAGAATTCAAAAGTACTATCATCGTCAAATAGAAAAATCATTGGTCCTCCATTTGGGATATATCTCGATATCATTCTGTCAGGTGGAATGAATGAAAAATCAAAATCGTCATTATAGCTTATATGCTGTTGTAATAACAGCTTACGCTCACTTGAATTGTTATATATATCTATAAAATGACCTCTATCCAAAAAGAGAATATCTGAACTTGTATAAATACTTTTTATCCTTTTACCATAGAATCTGCTTTGGTTAAACCATTCATTTAATTTAGTAAAAGAAGTAATAGTTTTGCATTTCCAGAATGTATTAATATTTTTTAAATATCTCAATTTATTTCCTCCTCTTTAGGTTTTCGCCAAAATTCGACAATCTTACTATAAAGACTGTATAATCTAGATGCCAACATTATAGGTGGCAAGTTCGTGTTAAATTAGGACAAAAAATCATATTCCTAAAATAGTGAAACAGTCATATTCTTGAAAAACTTTCTTTAACCACCCATCTGCCTCTTGATACAAAGCTATGGAACTAATATCTTTGTTAATAATGAAACTACCTATTTCTTTCCACTGTTTAGCAGATATCTCTGTAACACCATATGGATCATAATTGGGAACCACTTCTCTTATTGCTTCTACGAAGCCGATATTATCGTATAAAATATCATCATATAGACATAATGAATCTGATTTCCAAAATGTTTTTTCATCCCATTTACCTTTATAAAATTCGTGATAACATGTACCTTCTCTATCTTTATCAAAAACAAAGTATTTCAAGAATCATTATCTCCTTTCAACAAAATTCGACAATCTTTCATAGGCTCGTGTCAAGTAAATACCAAAAAATTATTTTTCAAAATCCTCTCTATATCTATTAAATAATTCAAAGTATTCTTTCATATTTTCAAGTTTTGTCCAATCTTCTGTAACAACCGAATTTTCGGCATCCAAATTATAAATCTTTGCACCTGGAATACTTAACATAAATGGTGAATGTGTAGAAATGATAAGCTGTGCACCAAAAAATCTTGCTGATTCAAACAAAAATTCCGATAATTCTCGCTGATACGAAGAAGACAGGCTATTTTCCGGCTCGTCAAGCAAGTATAATCCGGGCTCATTTATATTTGTATAGAAAAACTCTACTGCTGTTTCGCCATTTGATTTTCCAATGATATTATTACCTGCTCTTTTAGCAACCTGGGAACCACTTTTTCCTCTTGCATCAAGTACTGATTGCAAAACATCCAAATTGTCAAACCATTTCCCGTCACCTATTTGTTCTCTCATAATATCCTTTATATAAACCCCGGGAGTGTTGCACCTGTTGCGAAACTCTATCATTTCTTCTCTTTTCTTATCAATAATTTCATTTTTTTCACGCGTTAAAAACAAATTTGAAAACACATCATCACTAGTTATTATTTTTGATATTAAAGGCTCTTCCTTCATTGTATAACTACACAATTCCAAATAATCGTCCATAAAGCTGCTCTTATTTATTTTTGTGGTGCGTTTTATGCCCAATGATTCGGCAATTAAATTCAAAACTGTAGTTTTTCCTGATCCGTTTGCGCCATATAGTATTGTTATTGGATTAAATTCAAACCTGCGTATATGTTCGGGCAATGTTTTAAATGGATAAAAATTATTATAGCAAGTTCTTTTAAACTCTGGTGAACCAAATAATATTTTATTTGTTTCTTCGTCTGTAGTTGGCAAACGAAAAGACTCTAAGTATACTTTCATTGTATCACTCTCCCTATCTTTAATACATATTCTATCAAATTGAGAGGGTGTTAAAACGGACAGTGTATAATTGAAGTATATCATATTGTAAAAATAAATTCAACAATTCCAAAACCAGAACCTGCATCAACTGACTTTGCACGCTTCCCCACAAACTAACAAAAAATCGTTGAAATGTTTTCTTAATTGTTGTATAATGGACTTCAAAGTGTTAAAGTAAAAATAGATTCTCAAAAAAATAGAGGCAAAAAAATAAAATTCGAACAAAATAAACCTAAAACAACAAATCCCAAAACCCCAGTATTCACCTGCCTTTTCACCCCTTTCCTTAAATTACTAATTTTGCTGAAGCCCTGGGAATCATCCAGTCAAAGTGCAGAAAGTAAATAAAAAATGCTTGGGCTAAAGCCCAAGCATTTTTTAATAACAGCTTTCAAATATTTCTTTTATTTTTTCGTAATCCAAACTTATATAACTCTTAATTTCTCTTGTCTTCCCAAATGTGCAAAGCTCAGAAAGCTTTCCGGCGCATTCGGGAATACCAAATTCGCGGAGTTTAAGGGGCATTTTAATGCTTTCAAAGAATTTTTCCATTTCCAAAATTCCCAAAAGCGCGGCTCTTTCTTCGTTTTCTTCCGTTACGTCCCACACACGCCTTGCAAACTGTGCAAACCTCGGTATGTTGTGCTTATAAACGTACTTTGCCCAGGCAGGAAATAAAACTGCAAGACCTGCACCGTGGGAAATATTGTCAAACTCACCGCTTAAGGCGTGCTCGAGCTGATGAACAGCTAAAGCGTTTATTCTTCCACATGCCGTAAGCCCGTTATGGGAAAGGCTTGATGCCCACATCATTGTTGCTCTTGCCTCGTAGTCATGGGGATTTTCTATAAGCACCTTTCCCGCACCAATAACTGACTTTAAAATACTTTCTGAAATTCTGTCGGTCAAATCCGTAGGCTCGCAAACCGTAAAATATCTTTCCATAGTATGGGCCATTATGTCAACAATACCGCAGGCAGTCTGGTAGTCGCTTACTGTATAAGTAAGCTCAGGGTTTAAAATTGCAAACTGGCACCTGTTAAACTCGCTGTTAAATCCACGCTTCATATTTAGCTCGGTGTTGGTTAAAACGGCCGACGAGCTCATTTCACTGCCCGCCGCAGAAATTGTTAAGATGCACCCTACGGGGAGCGCATTATCAGGAGTTTTCTTTCCTGACGAAAAGTCCCATATATCGCAGTCTGCCACAGCGCCTATTGCAGTGCATTTAGAAGAATCAATAACGCTTCCACCACCAACTGCTAAAATCATTTCAACTTTTTCTTTTCGCGCAATTTCTACCGCCTCGCGCACAAAGGAAACCTTAGGATTAGGCTCAACACCGCCCATTTCAATAACCTTAATTCCGTTTTCATTTAAAGACTTCATAACAACATCTAAAAGCCCTGTTTTTTTGATGCTTTCCTTTCCGTATTGCATCATTATTGTTTTGTAGCCATAGCCTTTAACTATTTCGCCGACATTTTTCTCTGTGTTTTTACCAAAGAACACCTTTGTTGGTGTGTTGTATATAAAATCAAGCATTTTTCTCCTCCTTAAATTTTTGACGGTGGCTTGTCCATCCGTTTTTTAATAACTCTTGAAAAATACTTAGGGTCTGTAAAGCCTGCCTTTTCGGAAGCCTGTCCCACTGAGAAGTAGCCTGAGCGCAAAAGCTCCAGGGCATAGTCCTCTTTCAATTTGTTTATATATTTTAAGGGTGTCATATTATAAACACTTTTAAACACTTTTCTGAAATAAGTTTCACTGCTACCGAAAAGCTCTGCAAGCTGAGAAACAGAGCAAGCCCCCGAGGCAAAATTTTGATGAATATATTTTATAACAAACTCAAGCTTTTCAGAGTTCTGAGAGGCACGAACAGAAAGCATATCCTTTTCCATCTCCTCTAAAATCGAGTAGAAAACGGCAGTTGCGCCGTAATAGTAGCCTGGCTTTTTGTCATTCCAGATATCATACATTGTTTTAAAAAGGGTTTGGTATTTTTGAGGTGTATGGGGAACAAAGGAGAAAAACTGTTCCTCAGAAAGCTCTTTATCGGTTTTAAAATGTACAACATAGAGCCTTTCGGATTTATGCTTCATTTCATAGGGCATTCCCTTCGGAACGAAAGCAACACCGTTCTTCGGAACATTTACCGTTTTTCCGCGAAATGTAAAATCCGCGCCACCCTGAACACGAAAAGAAAGGGCGTGAAAAGGGCGTGAATCTGCTTTACGCTCGGCATCTGACCAGGAAAGCTCAAGCACAGATAAAATTCTGAACATTTTAGGCGGAGCACTGAATAACAACCAAATCACCTCAATTTCCTTTTCTTAAAATATACCATACAAAAAACCTTATGTCAAGTTGCGAAAAATCCACTCTTTGTTTTGAAATCTCAGTTTACATATCCTATCCCCCGTTTTATAATGAAACCATAATCATAAAATATAAAAAAACGGAGGTAAAAAAAATGGCAATTAAACACACAGCGATCAGTTACTACGGCTTAAACTACGTAGAGCACGCAGAAAAAGATTTCATCGAAATGAAAGAGCACGGTTGTGATACCGTAATACTCGCAATCACAGAGTTTGATATGGACTTCTGGTTCCCCAACATTAACAACATTGTAAAAAAGGCACACGAAATAGGACTTCGTGTTATAGCTGACCCCTGGGGTATTGGTAAATACTTTGGAGGTGAACAGGTTTCTTTATTCTTACAGAACAACATTCATCACCGTCAGGTTTCAGCTTACACAGGCGAAGTTTTAAACGCAGCTTGCTTTAACACAAATTCATTCCGCGACTACTTTAAGAACATCTGCTTAAAGCTTGCACGCGAAACAGAAGTTGACGGCTTTTTCTGGGACGAGCCACATTATGCTTACCCCAAATCATACGCATCAATCACAGGCGGCGCTGGCGACGACTGGGCTTGCAGATGTCCTGAATGTATGAAAAAATTCCAAGAATACTACGGCTACGAAATGCCTAAATTCATGAACGACGACGTTAAGCAGTTCAGATGGAGAGAAGCTCTCTTTACACTTTCTGACACATCAAAGGCATTAAAAGAATACAACCCTGACCTCGAAATCACCTGCTGTGTTCACGCAACATTAAACACATACTACGTAACAGAGCTTCGTGGTTACGACAACTGGGAAATGGTTGCAGCTTGCCCCTACTTTGACGTATTCTCAACAACAATCATTAACTGGGAATTGCCCGAAAGCTTCTTCCGTGACATCACAGAAAGAACAGTTAAAATGGCTAAGAAATACGGAAAAGAATCAGAGCGTTGGCTCATGGGCTACAACAAACGTCCTGCTGACTTTGCACAGATTGACAAAGTTGTTGATATGTACGAAGAATTAGGCGTTGACCGCTTAGCTACATGGACATACCGTGGCGGTTACGGCACAAGCGTTGCTGCAAAAGACCCCATCGAGCTTTGGGATAACATCGGCAGAAACTATAACAGGATTTTAAAGAAATGATTACCGATACATATCTTGGCAAAATAGTTGATATTTTGCAGAAAGTAAACGAAACTCAAAAAGATAAAATAAAGGAGGTGGCGCTTGTCGCCTCCGAAACCATAAAAAAGGGCGGTATTATTTACGTTTTTGGCTGTGGGCACTCCCACCTAATCGCCTTAGACAGTTTTTACCGTGCAGGAGGCTTGGCTAACGTTTGCCCAATTTTAGACACCGACCTTATGCTCCACAACGGCGCTTCAAAAAGCAGTCATTTAGAGAGAATGTCGGGAATCGCCCCTGAGATTATAAAACGCTATTGTCTTACAGAAAAAGACCTTTTGATTGTAATTTCAACCTCAGGCAAGAACGGTGTTCCTGTTGAGGCTGCAAAATACGCCCGTGAAAAAGGCATAAAAACTGTGGGCATTGTTTCTTCAGCTTACTTTAACGATAATCCCGTGGTTGACAAGCTTTTATATGAATGTGTTGATATTTATATCGACAACTGCGTTCCCCACGGCGATGCTGTTATGGAAATTCCGGGAATAGACACAAAAATGGGAAGCACATCAACTTGCTCCAG
Organism: Congzhengia sp.; assembly: GCA_045580665.1. Lineage (GTDB taxonomy): Bacteria > Bacillota > Clostridia > UBA1381 > UBA9506 > Congzhengia. Next base: position 82,454 of record JAZNOF010000001.1, on the reverse strand, counting down.
CTCATTTATTCTGCAGTCCGTAATTTTGGAAGCATCGGAAATTTGCGCAAAAGAGGGAGTAAATCTTCCCGTATATGCAAGCGGAAACGTTGAGGGCGGAAAAGAGAAAAACGCAAAAATTATAGACGAGTTCCTGCCTAAAATAAAGCATCTTTAAGAAAGGGGTTTCCTTATGGCGAAAATTTCTGTCATCGGAATATGCGGTCGTTCCGTTTTTATGACCGTTGACCACTTTCACGAAAAAGGTGAAACCTTGTCCGCCGAAAGCGTTTTTGAAGAAATGGGCGGAAAAGGTATAAATCAGGCAATAGCCTCAAGAAAAATGGGAGCAGAAGTTTCGTTTTTGGCGGCTGTTGGCGAGGATAGCGCGGCAAAAGAATGTAAAAACCTTTTAGACGATTTTGGAATAAAGCCGTGTCTTATAGAGAAAAAGAGCAAAAAAACTCCTCTTGCATTTATTTTAACGGATAAAAACGGCGAAAATCAGGTTACTGTTTTTAAATCTGCAGAGCTTACCACCGAAGACGTTGATTTATTTCGCGAAGAGATAATATCTTCTGATATTTTGCTTATCCAGAACGAAGTTCCCAAAGATGTAAACAAAAAAGCTATAGAAATCGCTTATGAAAATGATGTAAAGGTTATTTTTAACCCTGCCCCCGCAAGAGAAATTGAGGAAGATTTAATGTCCAAAATTTTTCTTGTAACCCCCAACGAACAGGAGGCAGAATTTATAAACCCCGAAAGGTTTAGAAACTCTATTACCACCTTAGGCGGTGATGGCTGTTTAATAAACGGGAAAACTAAAATTCCGGCTGAAAAAGTTGTCCCCGTCGACACAACAGGTGCAGGCGATACTTTTAACGGTGTTTTAGCAGTTTGTATCGCTGAAGGTATGGATCTTGAAAAAGCATCGGAGTATGCAGTTTGTGCATCAGGAATAAGCGTAACAAAAAAACACGTAATTGATTCTATCCCCTATAGGGAAGAAATAGAAAGGAGAAAAAACCATGAATGATTTCGGATATTTTGAAAGCTTAATGGAAAATTTCAAAAAAGTTAATGATACTCAGTCTGAGAATATTAAAAAAGCAGCTTCTTTAATGGCTGACGCAATAGAAAACGACAGACTTATTAACGTTTACGGCGGAGGCGGCCACACAACACTTTGTATGGGCGAAATGTTCTTCCGCGCAGGCGGTCTTTCCTGTATTAATCCTATTATGGAAACAGGTCTTTCAGTTTTCAACCAGGCTTTAAAATACTTAGAGCTTGAAAGAACAGTTAACTACGGAAGCGCAATTATTAAATACTACGACTTAAAGAAAGATGACGTTTTAATCATCTTCCACAATATCGGTATTAACCCCGCAACAATTGACGCGGCTATGGAAGCTAAAAAGAACGGCGTTAAAATTATCGCAATCTCAAGTGAAGCTTGGCAGAAAGAAATGCCTGAGGACCACTTTATCCGCCACCCCAATAAAACAAACCTTAATGACTACGCTGATGTTTGCATCGAAGACTTTAACCCTGTTGGCGACGCAGTAGTAAATGTTCCCGGTTTAGATACACCTATTGCCCCCGTATCAAACATCATCGACTTCTACATTGCTCACCTTTTGGAAATCGAAACAGTTAAGCAGTGTATCGACCGCGGTATAACACCTCCCGTTTGGTCAAGCGCAAACACCCCCGGCGGTGATGAAAAGAACGCTAAATACTTAGAAAAATATAAACCAAGGGTAAAAATGCTCTAATCGGAGGAAAAATTATGCCTATTTTAGAAGAAAGAGAATATTTCCCTGAATGTTCGCAGAGTAATCTCCCTTTGGATATTTACTGCGATAAAGAAAAGAAATTCGGAAGATTCATAGAAGATGGAAAAGCATACCTGATTGAAGACAGAAACACTCCCCGTCCCTGGCTATTATTTTTGCCTAACGATAAGGTTTTCAGCTGTGTTTCAAACACAGGTCGCGGTTTTTTCCGTCATTCTAAGGGCTACAATATTACAAAGCAGTGGGAGCACATTTACTACCACACCCACACTCCCCCCGGAGAAAGAAAAATTGTAATTTGTGATAACGGCGTTGAAAAGAGCTTTTTTGATGACTCTGAAAATTTCACCGCAACAGTCCGCCCCGGCTCAATAAAATTTTATGGCGAGCTTGGGACTCTAAAGGTTACGGTTACAATTTTTGTCCCCGAAAATATTCAGTGTGAATGCTGGAATATAAAAATAGAAAACCAGGGTTTGCCCCGTGAAATTAAGGTTAAACTTCAGCAAGACTGGTACTTCTCGTTCTTAGAGGGTCACAGCCAAGACCCTATTGTTACCCAAATTAACGGCAACATAATAAGCGCATCAAAATGCGGTATGAAAGGCATTTTTGCCACAAGCGCAAAATTTTCAGGCTCCTGCAAGGAGCATACAGAAACCCGCAAAGACGGCTTAGAGGTAACTCTTTCAAAAGCCACGCTTACAGGATGCCTTGATATTTCAAGCGAGGCTCAGTTAAACGTTGTTCTCGGTGCATACCCCGAGGATGAGGAAGATACTGAAATATTAAAATGCCTTGATGAAGAAAGGCGCTCATCTGAGTTCCTTAACATTGACCTTAAGTGGAATAAAATCTTTGAAAGAAACTATTGCTCACTTCCTGATAAAAACGCAGAATATTTCTTGAATTTCTGGCTTAAAAATCAGGTTTATCTTACCTACAGATACGACAGAGGTAATCTTTGGGTGGGATACCGCGACGGTTTTCAGGATTCCTGGGGCTATCTTTTGGTTGAGCCCGAAAAGGCAAAAGATAAAATTGTAAAAACTCTTTCTTATATGTTGCCCGACGGAAGATGCCCAAGACAGTATTATAAGTTTGGCGACGAGCATCACGATATGCGTGATTTTTCCGACTCTATAATCTGGGTAGCTGACGCCTTGGTGGGATACATCAAGGAAACAGGGGATTATGATGTTTTAGATATTAAAATTCCATTTTTAAACGGCGATGAAATCACCTCTGTTGAAGAACACGTTTTCCGTGGCTTAGAAAGCTTATATTTGCGCCGTGGTAAAAACGGACTTATAAAAATGCGCGACGGCGACTGGTTTGACGGACTTGGCGGAATTAATAAGTACGGTGATGACGCAACATCTGTCTGGAACACAATCGCAACATTCTATGCCCAGAACGTAATGGCAGAGCTCTATGATAACATAGGCGAAACGGAAAAAGCCAAGCTTTTACGCTCACGTTCAGCCGAGTATAAAAAAGTAGTAAACGAAGTAGGCTGGGACGGAAACTGGTATGCCTACGGCTACTTTGAAGACGGAGAGCCAATAGGCTCATCGAAAAACTACGAGGGTAAGATTTATATTAATCCTCAGACCTGGGCAATCTTTAGCGGAATTGTTGATAGTGAAGACAAAATTCGCAGAATGGAAAAAGCCATAAACCGCTACTTGCAAACACCTTTCGGACCTCTCTTAAACTATCCGCCATACGCTTTATACGGCGGTCGTTGCGGAAGAGTTCAAAGGCAGCGCCCCGGAACGTTCGGTAACGGCGCAGTTTATAACCACGCTGCAGGCTTCAAAGTTTTTGCAGACGTTGCAAGAGGCGATTACGATGATGCTTTAGACACGTTCAGCCGTGCAATACCCAACCACACCGACAACTCAGACTCGTGCCGAACAAGCGAGCCTTACGCAATAGGTAACGTTTACTATGGTCCAAATCACCCAAGATTCGGTATGAACCTTTTCACTTGGTTTACCGCAACGCCCTCCTGGCTTATCCACGGCGGGTTTGAAGAGATTTTAGGTGTTAAGGCAGATTTTAACGGACTTAAAATCACACCCCACGTTCCGGTTGACTGGAATGAATATAAAGTTTCTAAAATCTGGCGTGGTTCAAAATACAATATTTCTTTTGAAAAAACAGAGGAAGAAAAAGGAATATGGATTGACGGCGTAAGAGCAAGCGGAAACATTGTAAAAACAGATAAAAAAGAATGTAATGTAACAGTAAAATTTTAATTAACATAAGGAGGTTATAAAATTGAAAAATCTTCAGAAAAAACTCGAATTTTTGCTCGACAAATACTCTGTCGAGGAAACCGCAGTTTTAAAAGACACAAAAACCGTTATTATTGACGGAAAAGAAATTCCTACACTTTCCCACAGAAGCGAAAGACGTTTTATCGAGCTTAAAAACATTGCCCAGAACGGAACCCTCTTTGGCATAAGCGTTATGAGAGTTGCAAGAATTGTTGGCAAAAAAGCAGACTTAAATGAAGCTCTTTACCGCGAGCTTGACTTATGCCAGTGGATTTTAGGCAAGAAAATCAAGTCAGTTATGGGAATGAAGAACGGAAACGTTTTAAACGTTATCGCAAAATGCGAAGACGACATTGTTTGCACAATTGAAATTTCGGCTACCTTAGGAAAAGGTGTTAAACCTATCGACAAGCACGAAATTATTTCTCAGCGCGGTATTGCCTGCGACGTTGTTGTTGATGCACAGTTAAAGCAGGATTCTATCTACCTTATCGGTAAAGACGAAAAGAAATTCACAGACATTGACTTTGAGCTTTACGGTCTTTCAATCGACGAAATCGCCGTTGTTCGCGCAGCTTTCTCTGTTGCACAGAACAAAAATGCGGACGAAATGATTTCTGCCGACAAAGAAATCCGTGGCTTAGTTAAAGCAGTTAATATTTCCGCGGATACTTGCGAAAGGGTGGTGTTATAATCAATGAAACCTTTGAAAATTGCTATGATGAGTATGACACACGGTCATACAAGAAAATACTACCAGACATTAAAAGACAACCCGAAGCTTGACTGGGTTGCAGTTTCTACCGCTAACGACGAAGTTAAAGAAATCTTCTTAAACAGCGTCCAAGGCATTCCCTGCTACGACAGCGAAATCGAAATGTTAGACGCTCATCCTGAAATCGAGGCTGTAGTTTTAGCCAGCGAAAACAGCGAGCATCTCCGTCAGATGAAGCTTTGCGCAGAGCGCGGAATTCACATTCTTTCTATGAAAATCCCAACATTTGATATGGACGAATTTGACGAAATGATAAAAGTTGTTGAAGAAAACGACTTAGTTTGCCAGATCGAGCTTGAAATGCACTACAATCCTGTTATTGCAAGACTTAAAGAGCTTGTTAAATCTAAGGAAATTAGTGAAATCAAGTCATTCAACGCAACAAATATCACACTTTCTCCCGTTTGGGCATTCCCCTGGCAGGGTGTTCCCGAAAAGAGCTACGGAAAAAGAGTAAACATCAAAGAGGGCGACAGCCGTTTCCGTGGCGGTGCTTTATGTGACCACCCCCACATCTTTGATATGATTCGTCACATGACAGGAAGTGATTTCGACACAATTTATGCTGAGGTTGCTCCCAACATCCGTCCCGACATTATCGAAGAGGATATGCTCTCCGTTATCGGCAGAATGAAAAACGGCGTTATCTTCTCCCTTGACCCCTCATGGTCAAAAATGGAAGAACGCTTAAAGGTTCCCGGTCCCGGCTGGGAAGTATTCCCCAAGAGAATGGAAGTTAACATCACAATCAACGGCGAAAAAGGCTCAATTATGTCTGACTGCTTCGGTCCTAATGTTTACCACAATGGTCTTCCCAACGACCGCTACACAGTTCAGTATACATACTTTGACGAATGGATTGGCTTAATCGACGAATTCGTTGACAACATAAGAAACAAAAAGACACCTTTAATCAACTTAAAGTGGCACAGAAGAACAATCGAAGCAATGAATGCGTGCTACGAGAGTATTGCAACAGGAAAACCCGTTAAATTATAATTCAAAAGGCGAAGCTAAACGCTTCGCCTTTTTACTATATTATTATTCTTTACAATCGAATCTTCAGGATAAACTCCGCAAAGCACTGTTTGAGAATAAACCGTTGTGTTCTTACCTATTACTGTTCCGGCGTTTGAAACACAAACATTTTAACTTCAAAAGGCTTAAGCTTCAGCTTTATTTTATCCCCCTCGCCTGTTTCACCCGTAAAAATCTCTTTCCATTTTTTCTTTTCGGGAAGTTTTATAAAATCATCATAGCTTTTTCCATCCGACAAAATGGTTAAAAAACGGTTATCACCGTAAATAATCGTGTTTTCGGGGGTGTAAATATGACAGCCCGAAAGCTTATAAAATTCCCTTATTGTGTGAACATCAAGATAAGGTACTGTGTTCATTATGTGAACTCTTCCGTTAACGTTCTTAACAGCCGCCTTGCCGTCTTCATTTTCATAAATAATATTTTCATTTTCATTAAGCTCAACGCCCGGAAAATCGTATTTTGAAATTTTCTTCTCAAAAAGCTTAAAGTCCGTTATTTTTTCCGTGTTTAAAAGAGAAAACTTACCCTTATCTAAACAACCTGCCGCATAGTTAAATATAAACGCAGCATCTGTTTTTTCCCTGATATAATTCATCAGTTCGTCACAAAGCTCATAGGTATATGCAAAAACAATCGCCTTATACTGCGATAAATCAATACTCTTAACGTCAGAAAGCCTGAAGATGTCAACTAAAACACCTGCTTTTTTGGTGTTCCAGATAAAGTCTTTACAGTAAGCTCTGAAACAATTTCTGCTGACACCTGCCTGCAGAACAGACTTTTCATCAAATAAAACCAAAACCTCACTTACGCTTTTTGAGGGCTTTTTTCGAACAGTTTCATTGATTTCGTTAAGCTCTCCGACTAAATTCATCATTTCCTCGTCGTCATACCAGCCGCCGCCTAAATCCATAAACCAAAGACCCGAGTCGTGGGATAAGTTCTTGGAAAGCTCGCGTACCAAGGCGTTTTTGGTCTGAATAAAGCTGTTTGATAACCAGTCAGCTGTATCTGTTCTCTGGGCAAGGTGTGTTCTGACATCACACTCATCAACCCAGGTTTTATAAAGGTTAACGGACTGAGGAACTGAAAGCTCACCGCCGGAGTCACCGGGTGCACATCTGTAGTACGACTTGGGCGATGCAAAAAAGTCAATATAAGGTGATTTTAAGAGTCTGTCCATCTCTGTATGTCCTGTATAAACCACGTTATGTACCATAAGATAGCCGTAGAAAACACCGGTTAAGCTGTTTGGAGAAACCTCTTTAACAGTTTTACAAATCTCTATGGCAGCGTGTGCATTGATTTTTGACGTATATTCATCATAGCGCACGGAAACCTCGTTATCAACTCTTAAAAATTCTGATAGCGAGTCCTGTTTTTCGTATCTTTCATAAGCACTTGGAATTTCTGCATCAGCACCATAGTTTTCTTTTAAATACTCTTTAAATTTCTTTGTATGATTAATTCCATAATCACCATAGCGGTGACTGTCTCTTCCCCATAGAATTGTTTCACCGCTTACACCGTAGGCTATATGATAACCTAAAATTTTACCGGGATACTTTTCCTCAACGTGAAGAACAAAGCGTTTCATAGCCTCTTTTGCGTCTTTTAGCCAAACGTCAGAGGAAAAGCTCTGTCTTGCCACCATTCCGTTAACATTAGGACGATTGTACTTGGGGTTTCCCATATAGTATCCGTTAGGGGCTTCATAGCCCAAGTAGTCCTGTTTTTCAGTTCCAACCATACTTTTTATTTCATCAACATCCGTAGGTCCTCCGTCGTAAACAAAAAGCTCCTCAGGATATTTTTCGCACCATTCAATAGGGGGATTAAGCTTAACACGTGGAATAAGCAAAACGTCGTCACCGATAGATGCCGCCGCGTCCATTACTTTATCTGTAACTGTATAGTCGTATTTATCAACACCAACCCAACCTGAGTTAACAATAAAGCTATGAATTTTTACTCCCTTTTCATAGAAATCCTTGTGAAACTTAAGCTCAGGAAGGTTTTCATCAAATAAAACGGGCTGTCCGTCATCACCGAACATTGGCGGGTCATATCCAAAACCAAGCCTCGACCAAAATATTACTTTATCTTTTAAAATGCTACTCATAGTCCCCTCCAAAACACCATAATTATATAAATAATATACCACAGTATTTTTTTATTAACAACCCACAAAACACAACAAAAGGTTAAAAAAAAGTAACCTTGAAATCTTAATAATCAAGGCTACTTTTGCTTTATATCCGTTCTATAAATTTCAGCACCAAATCACTCAAGTCTGTTTAAAACCTGATTATGGGGATGACCATACATATTGCCCTCACAGAATGATTATATGACGGAAAATTTAATTTGCTATAAAACAGTTTCTTTTTTTCCACATTTAGTTTCGTTTTTGACGTTGACTTTTGCATATCTTATGCTATAATGAACTTAAATTTTTGGTCAAAGAGGGTGCTAAGATGGGTTTTGAAAAATATATTCCCGTTTATGACGGTGGCGACGAAGGCGTTAATCTTCGCCCTATGGGTAAAGCTTTTGTTGCGAAATTTGATTTTGATGTAAAAGAAAATAAAAATTACCGTCTGTTCACAACCGGCGAATCCGAAATGTTTTATCAGTGGAAAAACGAGCCTCATTATCCTGCAAACTATCAGGATATTTCCGATGCCTTTGATAGTATCCACGCTGAAAAATCCCGCTTTTGCGTTGATCTTTCATCAAGAAAACCTGAAAAATTTGTCCGCAGAATATATAAAAAGTTAATGTGTGACCCTGTAATTTTGGCATATCGCCCGCTTGTTAACCCCTCTATAGAGTGGGATTTCGGTATATTTGTAAAAGGCGAGGATGTTAAAGTTGAAAAAGACGGATACCTTCGTATGCGTGTTGACGTAAGATACAAAAAAGAAGGGGTAAGTCCCTTAGAAACAGTTTTAGCCCCTGACGAAACCCATATAATTGATTTCCCCCGGGGCACATTTGACTCCACTCGTTTATCAAAAACTATAACTCCCCCCAATGACAAGATTTCTTCAATGGGAATATGGATTGAGGGGATAAACTATAGCGGTAAAGTATACATTGAAAGACCGTTTGTAATGAATGCAGGATACCAGTTAATTCCCGATTTTACTTCTCCTGTTCCTAACAAAGAGAACTTTAACTGGACAGGTCAGAATATAAGCCGCAGGGAATGGCCTGAGTTCCGCGTTAAATTAAACGGTGAAACAATATTTGAGGGTGAAGTTTTTGAGCGTTGCCACAGACACTCCGAATGGGCGCTTGACCTTCCAAAAGATCTTTTAAAGGACAAAAACACTTTATCCTATGAACTTATTTCTGATTATCACGATCCTCTACCATATAACATATATTCGGTTGGAATAACTGAGCAAAAAGGCGGTGTGTTCTCCGTTATTTCAACGTCTTACGCAGGCGTTGCAGGCGGAAGCGCTTATGTTTTAGTTCGCACAGGGGTTGACAACGCAAAAATTGATGTTACATACGAAAACGAGAATATATCTGGTAAAGATAGCTATTCCTTTGAAAAATGCGGTCTTCACGGAATAAAGCTTTCCTGTAAAAGCCCTTGCGCTAATGCAAAATTCACTCTTACCTGCAACGGGATTAAAAAAGATTGTGTTATCCCCGTTATCGTAGAAAGAAAAGAAGATAACGTTCTTTTAGGCACAGGCGATATGGTATACATAAACCAAAATCTTGCCGATACCGAAGAATACTTATGCTGGTATTTATCTGAATACGTTGGAAACTTTTTAACCATAAGACCCACATACCGTTGGTGCGGAACAAGGGTTATAAACCCTGAAGTCTGGGAGCTTGTGTCGAGAGTTTTAAATGAGCTTGACATAAAGTATGTTATAATGGCAGACGGCAGAGAGCTTCCTGGCCTTAACTGCAACCCAAGCGACGATATGCTTGAGGGTGAAAACTACTTAGGCCGTCAGGAACACGAGCGTGACGGAAAGGCATACTACTGGGGTATTCGCGACGGTTCTTTAACAGATACTCAGAAACAGTACAACGATATGCTGACACAGATGAGAAAGGAATACCCTGAAAACTGTCAGCTTCCTCCTACGGACTGTGCTTACTTCGGAAACGAGGTTTATCCTGCTGTTCACCCTTACTATTCCCGTGATGTTAAGGAAGTTTCAAAGCAGACAATTGAAAGGTTTAAAACCTGGAAGAAAACCAACAGACACACAGGCCCTTCAAATATGTATAAATACATACTTGAGGCAGGTTTTGAGTGGCTTGGTGCTGAAACTATGTATTCCAATATAGAAATTCAGTTGGCCTTTTTGCGCGGTCTTGCAAAATGTGTTGATATGAAGTCTTTCGGTGTTCACCACGCACTTCAGTGGTCCTCTGCACCTCACGATGACCCTGCAAAATACAGTCGTTTCCGCTTAGCACTATACCTTGCATATATGCTTGGCGCAACGGATATAAACACAGAAGAAGGCTTATGGCGTTTAGAGGAGTTTTTCAGTAAGTTCCATAGATTCTCTGAGCCCTGTATTGAGTACACAAAGCAGCATCAGGATTTATTTAAATACATACTCACCCACTCAAGAGAAGGAAAATTCCATACTCCTTTGGCAGTTCTTCACGGTCGTTTAGACGGGGCAACAGGTTTCATAAAAGGGTGTACCTGGGGTTGCTACGATATGGATAGTATGGACTCCGAGGAAAGTTGGGATATTTTAAAAGTATTTTATCCGAGCGCTAAAGTAAGCGAATATTTCCTTTTAATGCCCTGCCCTGACAACGAGCCTTTAGGTTTCTATTCAGGAACGCCTCAGGGTAACATTGATATTATTCCCATTGAATATGGAAAAGACGTTTATAAAGACTACCGTGCAATGGCGTTTATGGGCTATAACTTAGCAGAAGACAGCGATTTAAAAACTCTTGAAAGTTACGTTAAAAACGGCGGAAAGCTACTTTTAACCCGTGCTCATCTGACCGATACAACCAATCTTTATGATATAAAAGACGGAAATCTCACTTTTGGCGAAACACCTCTTTGCTTCACAAAGGGAAAACCCGAATTTTGTGATTCTTCTGTTAATGGCGTTAGTCTAAAGGTTTGTACAAACGCTATCACTCCCGACAAAGTTTTACAACAAACAGACGACGGGCTTCCATTAGTGTGTGAATACAATCTTGGAAAGGGTACTGTTATTATGTTTAACACAAGCGCATACCCTGCTCACAAGGCTATTTGCAAGCTTTATGAAAAAGAACTCAAAGACTTAATGGATTACGCAGTTGGCGCAGAAAAAATATGGGTAAAGGCTGATGAAAAAGTTGAATTCACGGTTTACGATACCGAAACCAACCGCCACATTTATCTTTTGGCTGTTGACTGGTATAACGACCCCAACAAAATGCGCAATGCAAAACTTATTTCAAACGGATTTGAATATAATGTTGAAATTCCTTTTGGCGTAATGTTAAAATGCGTATCAAACGGCGAAAAAACCGTATGGTGCAATACAGAAAACGGTGATGTTTTATCTGTTTCAAACGACGAAATTAAAGTTCAGGGCACAGATACCGCAGAATTTACTATTGCAGAAAACGGAACGCTTAAAAACATAACAATTGACTTTACAAAAGAAACTGTTCAAGTAATAAAATAAAAGAAAGGGAAAGCAATTGCTTTCCCTTTCTTTTATTTAGTTAATACTATTTCATCTTTTCCTGCGTCGAACAGAATTTCAAAAACTGAATTTCCATTTTCGAATGTTTTCTTTGCACCCTCAAGATTCCAGTCGTCTGAAACAACAAGTTTCTTAAATCCGCAGGGCTTTATTGATTTTACAGGAACTAACTTTATTTTATTTTCATTTTCCGTTCTTTGAACTTCAAACCACGCGTAAGGCAAAAATACAGGAACTGTAAGTTTTCCTTTGCCGTTTGGAGAAAGCTTTAACGTTCCCTCATAAACATCTGCAACGAGGCCCACATACGCCTCTAAAGCATTCCACGATGCAGGCGCAGTCATATAGTAAGGAAGACCAAAGCGTGTTCCATCAAAGTTAAATGTTAATGGCTGATTAAAATGGTCTGAAACACCGGGCTGAGTGATGAGTGTTTCTGTTTTTTCCGCCATCTTCCAGCCGGTTTCTTCGTTCCTTACATAAAATGCAGGTGATACGTGATAAGCCAGGGGATACTGAATAAATGCACGGCTTGCATCTGTAACTTTTGCATTTGTATCTGCTGTTTCGTCCTTTTTATATACTCCACCGCCAAGATCTGTCATTCCTATATCAAGCAAACATTCATCTGCAATTTTTACGCAAATATCTTTTATTTCTTCATCCCTATACTCAAGTTCGATTCCTGCACGCAGTCTTGCCCACTCACCTGCTAACGTGCTTATAAAGTAGCGGGCATCACGTTCATCAGTTTTCGGATTATAGGCATTCATATAAGAGCCCATTTCATCATTCCAAAGGTATTTCTTTCTTGATTCCTTTGCTTTCTCCGAAAGTTCTGTCCATTTCTTTGCAGTTTCTTCCTCACCTAAAACAAGTGCTGCTTTTGCACCGATTTCCAAAGCCGCAATCTGGAATGTTGCAATAAATGCATTTATGCCCTCCCAGAAATAGCAATCATAAGTACAGCGGCGGCCTACACTCATATACGGAATACCGCAGTTTAAGTCGTCAGCGTAAATTGTCCAGTCAATAGCCTTTTTCATGTGAGGCCAATGCTTTTTAAGCATTTCCAAATCCCCTGTACGCTGAAAATGGTGATATACCTGAACAAGATAAACTTCGCAAAGGTCAGGCCAGAGTGTCGCCTTTCTTATCTGTTTAATTGCACTAAAGCCAAGCTCATGCATACACATACCGTCTTCTGTCTGCTCTCTTCTGAAAAGCTCAAGTTCACGCTCATCAAGCGTTGGAAAAAACGAGGTATAGTATCCTTGAGATGCGCATCTCTGGTCAAGAGTACCCAAACATCCGCCCATACCTGTTGGGGCTTCATTTATTGAGAAGTTTCCCTCCTTATCATACCATGAGCATGTGTTGGTTACAAAGCGGTCATCTAAAATTCTTAGTTTAAACCACTCAGGCAATGTTGAGCGCTTTACAACATCGTTAATCTCTTTTGTTTCTTTATATAAGCGTTCTTTATTTTTTGCTGCATAGTCTACTACTTCGCATACATTCTTAAAGCGGTTTGTGTATTCCACACCGTAGTCAATACCATCTTCATCCAAAAGCGTAGGCATAAACCACGCGAGCATAAAGCTTACTGTTTTTTCTTCCCTTGGCTTTAAGGTTTTTCTTACGACATATGCCCCTGCACCAAATTCAGAATTGTCTTTTGTTTCAGGTTTTTCTTTATTTCCTGCAAGGTAATCTATAAATTTTTTCTCGTCTTCGAAAAGAATAGAACGCTCACAAACAGCCTCAGCATCTTCATCCGCACAATAAATTGCGTGTTCGCCAAATGCGTTAGGGTTGTTTCTGTTATCCTTTGCTCTGAAAATAATCCTGTTTCCTTTATCCTCACAGAAGTTTCCTCTGCGATCTGACCAAATAAATGAACCATTCCATGTATGGAAGCACATTGGGAACACTCTTTCACCCTTGTTCGTGACCATCATACTGCCACCAACATTTATGATGTTTTCCCATGAAAAACAAAGCGTTGCATCTGTTTCTTCATCCGTTTCGTTTTTCAATGTGGCATCAAAGAAAACACATGGCAAAGCAGAATCTGCGGGATTTCCAGGAATATGAGATGAAAAAGCATTAAGTTTTACTGATACAGGAAGCTCTTTATCTGAAAATTTAAGATTTGCAAAAGGAAATTCCAAATCAGCACTTACATTTTCAATCGGCTCAAAAGGCGTGTCAAGCGTGTTTTTGCTCAGCATCTTTACCTTTCTGTTTGCACTCACTGCAAAGAATGAACCGGGGAGTCTGTAAATAGGACAGTCCTGATTGTTATTTCCCGTAAATGCGGTAAACAATCCGTCTTTACATATATCAAGCTTTCCGCAGCCAATACCGCCTAAAGGCACGCCTGAGGGCATCTTTCCGTAAGCACAGTCTTCAGTTTCTTCAAATAAAAATCCATGGCGTTTAAGTTTTTCAAGCATTTCCGGCGTATATTCAGGTTTCGGTCTTGAAAACATATACTGTCCGGTACGATTAGCGTATTTAATTTCAAAGTCCTCTGCTGTTTCAATATCAGCATTCTCTGAAAGAATTATCTTTTTAACTTCACATTCGCTTTCAACCTTTATAACGAAGTCTCCTCGGGGAAACGACAAAATGCCACAGTTAAAAGGCGTTTTTCCGTCACCTGCATCAGCATGGCAATATTCCACACCATTCATATAAACAACAGTATCGCCCTTAGCGTTGTCAACATAAAGAAAGAGGCTTAAGTTACCATCAAAATCACAGGAAAAGATATGTTCCTGTTTTTCTGTATTATCATATCCTATTATGTTACTCATAAAAACTTCTCCTTTTTTCAAGATAAGAAAATTATATAATACTAAAACATCAAAAAACAACTATATAATTCTTGAAATCTTAGTCAAAAATTGATATAATGGTTTTTAATAAGAGGTGAGATTTTATGTTTTTTGAAGACAGAACCGAGTATATCTATATATTAAAAAACAAGAAAACCTTCAGTTATCCTGTGCATCTTCATCATAATATAGAGGTTACAATGTGCTTAAGCGGTGAAATTCATGCTACCTGTAACGGAAAATCAAAAACTTTGCATCGCGGCGATTTTTTAATTACATTTCACAACGATGCTCATTCTTATGGCATATCCGAAAACGCCGGATACATAATGCTGTTTTTTAATCCCGATATCTCCGAAATTATGAAAAGCATACTCACGAAGCACGCCTACGAAAATTTTGGCTCATCTGAAGAAGCTATTCCTGTATTAGACGCACTGTGCGAGGAGTTTAACAACGAGGGAAAATTCAGCATCATGTATGGATATCTGCATACCGCAATCGGTATGCTTTTGAAAAACCTTACGTTTTCTGAAAAGAACGAAAAAATCGAATCCGATTTATTTACAAGAGCACTTAAGTATATTTCCCAAAATTACACAACTCCCCTATCTCTAAAATCGGTTGCAAAGCATCTGGGCGTTGATCCCTGCCATTTATCACGTGAATTTTCAAAAAAAATTCCTAACGGATTCTACGGATATCTCCAGGAACTTCGCATAGAGAAAGCTAAAGACCTGCTTAAAAACACTGACCTTTCAATTTATGAGGTTTTACTTGAGTCGGGTTTTTCAAATCAACGCACATTTAACAGAGTTTTTAAAAATCTGACGGGATGCACCCCCAAGGACTACCGTTACAAATAAGATATCAAATGTATATACAAATAAAGAAGGCTCGATTATTACAATGCGTTGGAACAATTCGCAGTCAACGGCGACTTAAAACCTTTTACCGATTTTGTTGGCGATTTAGAAGAAAAACAGTTAGATGAATATCTAAAATTACTGTAATATAAAAGTGCCACAAGCCCTTGTAAAATGTGGCTTTTCACTCTTTTCCTTAAATTACTAATTTCGGTGAAGCATTAGGCATCATTCAGTCAAAGTGCAGAAAGTAAATAACACAAAGACCGCATCGGTAATTTGCCGATGCGGTCTTTTTCCTTTACCTGTTCAGTTTAATCATTTATTTAAGCATTACACAAAGGACCGTCCACTGCGTTTTGTGTTTTAAACATAATTTTTAATCTAACCACAAAATCATCTCAAGCAGTCTTTTTGCGCATATTGCAAGGTCGTTTCTTGTATTTTTTACAGAAATTGTGTCAATGTATTTTTGATTCGTGCCATTTGCCGTGGAGGGCATACGAATATCATTTCCGGCTAAAACTTCGGCACTTTTTTCTGCGGTATTCCACCAATCTGTTGTTACAAGTCCTTTGTATCCCCATTCACCTCTTAAAATTCCCGTAATCAATTCCGCGTTTTCAGACGCACGCACATTGTTTATAATGTTATATGCCGTCATAATAAGCTTAGGATTACTTTCCTTAACACAAATCTCAAATCCTTTAAGATAAATCTCACGAAGCGCTCTTTCAGATAAAATTGAATTTGATTCTTTACGATTGCTTTCCTTGTTATTGCAGGCAAAATGTTTTGGTGTTGCAACAATTCTTTGAGACTGAATACCTCTTACCATTGCAGCAGCCATTTTACCTGATACAAAGGGATCCTCAGAATAGTATTCAAAGTTTCTTCCGCAAAGCGGACTTCTGTGAATATTAAGGGCAGGCGTCAGCCACATAGAAAGATTATTTTCCTTTGTTTCAAGAGCGCCTGCAACACCTACTCTTTCAAGGATATCAATATTCCATGTGCAGGCAAGCATTGTTGCTATGGGGAATGCAGTTGTTCTTATTCCGGTACAGGGGTTAATACGCACACCTGCAGGACCATCTACTGTCATAGGAGCAGGAACACCGTATTCAGGCAAATTTCCCATACCGTCAGTATTAGCAACGCCCGTATTCTTCTGCCCAACAAGCAAGCTCAAAAGTTCATAATCGCTAAGCTGTGCAATAAAATCATCAAGGGATACTTTGCCATTTGCTACATCTATAAGCTGTTTTTTTCCCTCTCCCTCATTCGGGATTTTAGTATCACATTCATATGTGCATTCAAAAGTTTTTGGTGTATATTCTTCATCAGGCACATTAATATATTCACCTGTTGCCGTTAATCTTTCAGAAAGCTTTGTCGGTTTACAGTATTCTGTAAGCTTTTGACAAATTTTATTTTCCTTAAGCACATATTTAAATTCAATCTCTTTTGCATTGCGAACGTTAGTACCTACATATATTTTGTACTCTCCGGCTTCCATTACATAAGCAGATTTTTCTATATTGCCAATATCATCATAAGATGCCATATCGTTTATATTAAAGCTCATTATCAAGGTTTCGCTCTCACCAGGAGCAAGCTGTTTTGTTTTTGAAAATGCACACAGTTCACGGGCAGGCTTTGTAATTTTTCCCTCAGGAGCGCTATAATAAACCTGAACGACCTCTTTGCCGCAATATTTTCCAATATTTTTAACATCTGCACTTATAATAATCTTGTCGCAGGTTTTGTGAGCTGATATGTTTTTAATTTCAAACTCCGTGTATGAAAGCCCGTATCCAAACGGATATACAACTCGTTCCTTCATTCCCGGAATTGTTTCGAAATATCTGTACCCTACAAAAATATCTTCTGTATATTTTACATAGTCATCAGATTCGTGAAAACCTGCCGACGAAGGATAATCGTCAAAATTTTTGGCACAAGTATCCACAAGCTTTCCTGACGGGGTTGCATCACCGACCAAAATGTCAGCAGCAGCAAGTCCGCCTTCCATACCGCCCTGCCAAATCATAAGAGCAGCATCTATTTTATTATTGTCAGAAAACCAGGATGTATCTATCATAGAGCCCGCATTTAAAAGAACTATAACCTTGTCAAAATTTTTGCAAACAGTGTTTACCATATTTTTTTCCGACTCGCTGAGCTCAAAATATGTATCTGTACCGTCGTTACGCCTGTCCCATCCCTCGCCTGAAAAACGGCTTATTGTAATTATTGCTGTATCTGTAAAATCTTTAGCTTCTTCAAGCAAATTATCAGGAATTACGGTTTCATCAACCAGACCCACAGTTTTTTTATTCTTATATTCCTTCTCAACATAATCTTTGTAATAAAACGACAAAGAATCAATGACCTCTATACTGCTTTTCTGCTTTAATCCATCGTAAATATTACGGACATACTCACAATGCACATCACCAGAGCCGCCTCCGCCCTTAACATAGTCAATTTGAGCTTTTCCGAATATCGCAATTTTCGTACCTTTCTTGAGCGGTAATAAATTATTATTGTTTTTTAAAAGAACAGTTCCCTCACATGCAGCCTCTCGTGATAGCTGTATGTGCTTTTCACAACCTGTAATTTTCGAATTGTTATCTCCTAATGGCAGGCACGGTTGATACTTAATCCTTGCCCATTTTTCCATATTCACCATTTGTATAACCTCCTGTCATTTTTCTATATTTTATCATAATCATTATCATATGTCAACAGCAAAAAAAAATGCCAAACACATAGTATACAGCAATGTACATTTGTTACATTATAACTCAAAAACACACAAAAAATATTTTGTGTGTTTTTAAGTTATAGTTATGTACATCAATTTAACATTTTGTTACGAGCGTTACCATAAGGTCGATATTGTCAGTTTTTACTGTATAACAATCTGGAATTCACGACATTCCGGATTTAAGCTATTGCCATTTTCCCAGATAAATACTTTATCACTTTCGCCAAGTGTAAAGTTTACATTTGTCTGATTTATCCATGCGTAGCCGTCGCAGTCTGCGGTATATGAAACAGTGTCTGTGTTCATAAGTTTTCCGCCTTCGTAATCAGCAAAAACAATTTTATATTCTTTTCTTGCGTCAAACTCTGCTAAAACGCTATTTGTATCAGCATCGTATGTTACAATTTCTTTTTTATGCTCTTCAACAAGGTTTTTGCTTAAAAGCTCAACGCATACAGCCAAATGGTCACTTGCCGAATAAGCTCCGTACATACCATCTTCTATCTTGTAGCTCTGAACAAGATAATCCTCAGGGCTTACCAAGCAGAAGTCAATTGCAACACCATAGGGTGATGAACTAAGATCTGTATTAATCATAGTCCCTGTGTGAGTACAAATAGAATCGTGGTTGGTTGTCATATATTTTGAGTCGACCACAACACCGCTGTTTACAACTTCTATATACTGATATAGACCTTCGTGTAAATTAAGGTCACCAACTATAGCAATTCCGCCGCCATAGGTTTCTTTAAGCTTAGCTCCTTTAGTGTAGAGCATTTCTAACTGCTTAACCTTAGCTAATTCTACATCTAATGTCAAATGACTGCAGATAAAGGACATTACCTCTTTGGTTTCCTTATTTTCTAAAACTGCCCATGTCATAGTTCTGCAGTTTGAGCCTGTTGAATATTGGTCTGTGCCTCCCCAAATCGGTCCGCCGAATGTTCCGTCTTCTGTAAGATAATCACAGCCGCTGTCCAAAAGATTGAACTTATCGGTTTTATAACCTATCATATTAATAGAATCACCGACAACCATTTCATCTAAATTATCAGTTTTACCCATTTGAGAATATCCGTATACGAAAGAATAATCAGGCATCAAGCCACCCTTTACTGCATTTATAAATCCGTTGGGTGTTTCATTGGTTCCAAAAACATCGGGGTCAACTTCTTCGATTGCTTGTTTCATTAAAGGTACTCTGTCTGCAACAGTAGCGCCTGCAACACTATTTGTTACGCAGACATTATATGACATAACCTTTGTTTTTTCGTTTTCGCCAAAGTAAGCTTTTTCGCAGTAGTCAAATTTTTGCTCGTCTAAAAGCTTATAGGGGAATGTTCCTGTGCAGAAAAGCAGAGTTTCTTCCGTACTTCCGATTTCTGATGGTATAAACTGATAGGTATAAGTTGTTCTTACTTTTTCGCCGGGAAGTGAAACTTTTGTTATGGTTTCGCCGTTCTTGCGAAGCTCTGCAGTACATAAAACTCCTGCATCTACAGTTCTTGTAAGTTTTTTCATTCCGTCTAAAGTATTTTCTGTGCTGCCCGATTCCATACAAGCAATCATAACACGGTTAGTTACAGGAACATCAATAGCGTAGTGGGCATTAAATGCATTCCAAAATTCTGCTAAAGCCTCGTCGCTATTATAGGCAAGTCCGTTCTGAGCAGTAACTGATGAATAAACACCGATTATATAAAATTCACCGGGCTCTACGATTAAGCTTCCGTCTGTTTCTTTAATCCAGTTGAATGTGTGCTCTGTTCCGTCGTTATAAACAAAGTTATATTCTGATAAATCAACAGTGGTTTCACCGTAGTTATAAAGCTCTATATACTGAAAGCTGTCGTTTACTGCAACCTCTGTAAATTCTCCTGATGTAATATAATGAAATCTTGAATAGTTGTTAAGCTCAGTTATGAAGATTTCGGGAATGTTTAAGGATTTAAGTGTAACCGTTCTGGTTGCAGATAATGCGTTTGTTCCGTTTTTGTCGCTGCAAAGTGTGATATTGATTTTGGAAGCACCCTCTGCAGTTTCGTAAACATTATAATATCCTGTTCCCTCTTTAACATTAACAATGAATTTCTTTACAATATTTTCACTTTCATCTAAAGCTTCAACCAAAGCGTAAGCATTTGTGGGAACGGTTTCGCCTTCAACATTTATCTTGCCGCGCTTTCCGCCAAGGTCATAGGTTATGTTGATACCCAAATCATAGCCCTCAAAGTATGCCTCTTTTACCAAGCTTGTAAACTGTGCGCTGAATGCCTCTAATGTTTCACATTCTGCCAATGCTGCGTAAAGCGAAGCATTAACGCTTGCCTGGTTATTAAGTTTTCCGTATATATCCCAAGCTGTTTCGTCAAGGTGATTTGAAATGCCTGTAATTTCTGTTCCTAAAGCAGCTGCATCTGTTGACTTTGATTTAAAGTCGTGGAAAACAGAGGTAAGCTTTAAGTAGTCAATCTTTGCCTGGAACACACCGTAAACTTCAGGATTATATATTCTTAATCTGATTGTTGCTTTGCCTGCATCAAAGTAGAAATCCTCTAAAATTTTGCTTTCTAACGCAAGTGTTGCAGCGTCTGCTTTTCTTGTTTGTAAAACACTTGTTCCGTTAACAAACAACCTTATAAAAGAAGAATATGTTGAACCGGGAGATGCATTTAAGTCTATATCATAGTAGCCTGCTACTGCAATATCAAACTGCATACTAATATCTATGTAATTATAGCCATCAGTTTTAGCATTGGTATAATATGCAGTAGCCTTGCCGCTTTCATCTTTTAAGGTAATTGCAGAAGAAGTTCCGTCTGTATAAGTTAATAAACCCTCTCTGTAATTTTCCATTTCGATGGTTGCACCCTCGGCAGGAATTTCAATTACCGGAGAATAAGGTTCAATTTTCAAATAATCTAAAGCTGCCTGGAATGTTCCGTATGTGGTAGGCTTTGATACTCTTATTTTTATGGGAACTATACCTTCATTCAAATATTGTTTTGCTAAGATATTGTCTTGTGTGGTAAGTCCGCTTCCGGAGCCTGTTGTTAACACATGACTGCCATCAATATACATTCTTGTGTAGCACTGATATGTTGAACCTTTGGACGCTTTAAGGTTTAAGCTGTAATACCCTGCTTTTTCAACATCAAGTTCAAATTCATATTCAATATAGTTATATCCATCTGTTTTTGCACTTGTATAGTACATTACAATACCTGTACCATTGTTTTCAAAGTAGGACTTTGTTTCTGATTTTAATGTGATTGCAGAGGTTGTTCCGTCGGTTTTTGTCAGCGTACCTTCTGTAAACTGTTCCATTTCAATTGTTGTGCCGCTTGCAGGAACATCGATTGCCGATGACCACGGCTCAAATTCTAAATAGTCAAGTCTTGCCTGAAATGTTCCGTATGTACCAGGTTTGTTTATTCTTATTTTAACAGTATTCGTACCTTCGTTAAGATATTGTTTTTCAACAATATTACTATTGGTAACCATTGTTGTTGCACCGCTGGCTGTTAAAATATTTGTTCCGTTAATATATAATCTTGTATGAGATGAGTATGTTCCACCAGGAGATACATTAAAATCGATATTATAATATCCTGCCTGCTCTGCATTAATCTCAAAATCAACATCTATATAATTATATTTATCGGTTTTAGCATTGGTATAGTACGCAAGCATACCCTTACCTGTTGCAAAGTTTGCGTGGGTTTGTGTTTTTAAGGTAAATGCTGTAGATGTTCCGTCGGTATAGTACAATGTACCATAGCTTACATAATCTTCTAATTCAAGTCTTGTTGCTTCTGTTGCTGAGATTACGACAGATGAGCTTTCTGTTGTTTCCGTTTCAGTTGCAAAAGCAGGAACTGATAAAATTCCCAAAAGCATAACAACTGAAAGACAAATTGACAATAACTTTTTCATTCTCTTTTCCTCCTGATTAAATATTAATGGTTTTATGTTATTTTTCCTCTAACACAAAAATTCCGACAGGCAAAACCCGCCCTTAAATGAACGGGTTTCGTCGCGGAATAGATTTAAAATAAATCTATGTTTTCAAGGAAGAAGCTATTCTATGGTTATAATGCGTAAATCAGTCAATGGTTTAACTGTTTCAAAGCTTTCCCAAACAAATACTTTGCAGGTTACAGGAACTTTTGAGCAGGCAATTTCTTCTGAAATCATTTTTGCTTCTGTTATTGTTTCTGTATATACTCCGCAAACCTTATCGTCTGCATCATATAAAGCGATAATCGCTTCACCCAAAGTATCAATAGTGATGTTTGCTATTGCTTTTTCGGCATCTGCATCATAAACAAGCTCTGTGGGTGTAATCTTTAAGTAGTCCAGCGCCGCCTGGAAGTAACCGTATGTTTCAGGCTGGGACACTCTTATTTTAATGTTGGTTTTGCCTTCATCAAAATAGTATTTTTCAACAACATTACTTTTTGTTGAAAGTCCGCTTCCTGAACTTGTTATCAACACACGCTGACCGTCAATATACATTCTTGTGTAGGGTTGATATGTTCCACCGGGAGATGCGTTTAAATCTAAATCATAGTAGCCGGCTTTTTCGATGTTTAGTTCTATATCAACATCTATGCAATCATATCCTGCCGCCTGGGTTTTACTGTAATAGAAAATCAAACCCTTACCCGTTGCAAAGCTTGTATTTGTTTCTGATTTTAAGGTAAAGGGAGCAGTTCCGCCGTGGGTATAGGTTATAGTACCCTCGGTAAAGCCTTCCATTTCAATAGTTTTGCCCTCTGCAGGAATATCAATTGTTGCTGAATAAGGCTCAATTTTCAAATAATCTAAAGCTGCCTGGAATGTTCCGTATGTGCCGGGTCTTAATACTCTTATTTTAACAGGAACTATACCTTCATCCAAATATTGTTTTGCTAAGATATTGTCTTGTGTGGTAAGTCCGCTTCCTGAACCAGTTGTTAATACCTGGCTGCCATCAATATACATTCTTGTGTAGCACTGATATGTTGAACCTTTAGATGCTTTAAGATTTAAGCTGTAATAGCCTGCCTTTTCAACATCAATTTCAAATTCAAAGTCAATATAGTTATATCCATCTGCTTTTGCACTTGTATAGTACATTACAATACCTGTACCATTGTTTTCAAAATAGGACTTTGTTTCTGTTTTTAAGGTAATTGCAGAAGAAGTTCCGTCAGTTTTTGTAAGCGTTCCTTCTTTAAACTGTTCCATTTCAATTTTTGTGCCGTTTTCAGGAACTTCAATTGCGGACGAAATCGGTACAAACTCTAAATAGTCAAGTCGAGCCTGGAATGTTCCGTATGTTCCCGGTTTATTTATTCTTATTTTAACAGTATTCGTACCTTCATTAAGGTATTGTTTTTCAACAATATTACTGTTGGTAACCATAAGCTTTGCACCGCTGGTTGTTAAAATATTTGTTCCGTTAATATATAATTTTGTATAAGATGAATATGTTCCGCCGGGAGATGCGTTGAAGTCTAAATTATAGTATCCCGCCTTTTCTGCATTAATCTCAAAATCAACATCTATATAATTATATCCATCGGCTTTTGCATTGGTATAGTACGCAAGCATACCGGTACCTGTTGCAAAGTTTGCGTGGGTTTGTTTTTGTAAGGTAATTGCTGAAGTTGTTCCGTCGGTTTTTGTTAATGTACCGTAACCTACATAGTTTTCTAATTCCAGTCTTGTTGTTTCTGTTGCTGAAACCTCGCTGGGCAAGCCCTGAGGTGTAAAGCTTATGTAGTCAAGCTGATAGAGTGAAAGCGTTGCAGAAGACGGTGCAAGAGCAATACTTACGGTAAGTGTATCTGTACCTGCGGTTAAGTCTACTGTTTTTGTATATTTATTTAAGCTCTGATTAGAATACGCTGTGTATCCGATACTTGTACCACCTGATGAGTTATTACCAATAGTTCCGTTGGTTTCAAAAGCAAAGTCAACCTGACTTCCGTAATATGTTTTTTTGCCATTCACAACATATTCAATATTGTATGTGCCTGCTTCTTCTATCGTTACGGGTATTGTAAACTCAAAGGGGCCATATCCGTAGGTTTCTAAAAGAAGCTTGCTCTCGCTTGCGCCGTAAAGTTCTCTGATTTCAGAGCCTTTTAAGTGGCTTCCCCACTGATCGAGCTCAATTACGGTTTTTTTGTCTTTCGCAATTACTTCCTGAGTTTTTACAGCTGCAATCTGGAAGTAGTCTAAGCTAAAGCGATAACGGGCAAAGGCAGTATATCCGGGAGCTGCTGTTACCTCAACTTTAACAGTGTGAGTACCTGAGGTAAGAGTAACTGCATCAGGTTTATAAACCGACATAAGGTTAGCATTACCTGGATATGTTCCTGCTGAAAGGTCGGTAGCATAGGAATTGTCATTTGTTCCTAAGAGTGTATCGTCTAAATAAATGTTAACCGTACTTGCAAGGGTTGTTTCGGCACGGCCGATTGCGTACTGAATTTCATAATCAGCATCTTGGTCAACTGTTATCTCAAATTCATCTGTATATTTAACAGTTAAATCGCTTGTGCCTTTTATATCAGCATCTATTAGTTTTTTGTTACTTGCAGAAGAATTTGATGTTCCTTTTACTGTCGTTCCATTTATTGTTGAATCAAAATAGTCTTCAAACTCGTAGCGTGTTCCGTTTGACGGGCAGCCTTCTGTTGCGGTTGTAAATGTAACTGTTAAAGGCTCGCCTTTGAGTCCGTTTGCTTTATAAGGATTCAATGGCGAAACAGGATATACCTCGGCTGTATATGTTGCGCCCGGAGCAAGTCCCGTTGCAGTTGCAGAATAAGACGATGGCACAGTTTTATTGTTTACAAAATCAGGCATTATTCTCGTTGTGTAAACTTCAGTTCCCTGAGCATCGTAAACGTAAACATCATATGAAACTACATAATCGTCCTGCTGATTTGGTGTTCCGTCATTTAAAGCATTGGGGAAAATAAGCTTTGCAGCTGTAAATACAGGTTCAGCCTTAAAGGTTGCATCTTCTTCAAAATAAGGAACCGAGGGATTTGCACGTTTATCTGCTGAATATAAGAAATTATCTAAATCGTTGGTTGCGTCGTCATCAGATAAATCGGAAACGATTGCGCCAACATCGATTGTCCATGGATCGCCGATAAAGGTTTTGCCCGCTAAGTCGAGCTTATAAATTTTAACTACCGAATCGTTTTCAACCTGAATAAAGGTTGACTGTTTTGGAGATTTATATGATTCAGTATCGTATGCGTTGGCATTACCGTATCCTACAGGTCCTACATAGCTTGTGTATCCTTCTTGAGTAATACTTAAGGGGTGCTCAGCCAATGGATGAGTATGACCGCTTAAAAGAATAACCTGAGGTCTTGTTTTAAGATAATCGTAGAGTGCCTCAAGTGTTGGCGATATGTAATGCACAACCGCAAACACGGGTTTTATACTGTCGGGAACAACGCCTTCGGCAAATGCGCCGTCAACGTCATTTGTACTGTCCTCTGCGATAGCTTTTTCTATCTCAGTTATCATATAGTTAACAGTTTCATCTGAATATTCAAGTTCATAGTTTTCAGGTCTGGCTGAAATAAAGTGAAATCCCTGATCTGACACGATATGCGTATTTCCTGGACCCATATATCTTTCCCATGCTGCAATAGCTATACTGTCTGTTGCCATTGTACCTGCAAACTCATGGTTACCCATTGCAGAAGAATATTCTATACCACTTTCCGTAAGCGTGGTCAATGTGGGCTTAAACGCTTCGTAGTATGCGTCGTAAAAGCTTTCATTTCCACCATCACCGGTTGTGCTGGGCGCTGCAGTCAAGTCTCCGCTGAAGGCAATAAAGTCTGCACCTAAATCGACAGCTGCCTGAACCGACTGGGCTACTGTATTTTCATTGCTTCCTGTATGGGTGTCACCAACAAGACCAAATGAAAATGTAACATTTTCCGCTCCTGTTCCTGTCCACTCCGCTGCCTGTACCACAAAAGGCAGAGAGCTAAGCAATAAGAAAACAGAAAGACAAATTGATAATAGTTTTTTCATTTTCTTTTCCTCCTTGATAATTTATCCGATAATTAAAGTTTAGCACACAAAAAAATACAAATCAACACATAAAACATATAACGATATTGCCTTATTTTTTATCATTTTATAAATTCTTCCAGATTTTCCTTTACTTTTATATTTTTTTATGATATAAATATATTGATGTGTTTTCCATAGGAGGTAACAAAAATGGCAGAGGTACGTCCAACAATATTTTATTCAGATCTACCCAAAAGTTTTTCAGCTCCATATCCCATTTATCTCGTATCTGTGGGACATTTCAACAGTCAGCCCAACGAAACTCGCAGCGACAAAGAATATCACGAGTTTCATTGGATTACAAAAGGCTCAGGTATATATCACATTGGAAATGAGGATATTAAAGTTTCCAAGGGTATGTGTATATTTATGCGTTCGGGCTTTGATTGCCACTACGAACCAGCAAACGAGGATGAGCCATTTTCTACATCATGGGTTGGTTTTCTTGGAGGAGATGAACTTTTAAACTTTTATAATCTTCATGAATATAAAATTTTTAAATCTCCTCAAAATATTGATATATTTCAAAGCAAGGTTATTGAAGCATGTAAAAACAAAACTTCCGAATCCAGACGTTCTGTTGCCTGTTATAACTTTTTGGCTGAAGTACTTGAAGCTATGTATCTTCAGGACAGAGATATTTCTGATTTGGTTAAATACTATATTTCACAAAACTTTGCCAGAAACATAACTTTAGAAGAGGTTGCCAGTGAAATCGGAATTACAAAATTTTCTCTTTGCAGATATTTAAAAAGCAAAAATGAAGATACCTTTGTAAATCAGTTAAAGGAGGTAAGAATTCAAAACGCAAAAAATGTTTTGGAAACAACTTCACTTTCCGCCACACAGGTCAGTATCTTCTGCGGTTTTGAAAGCCCAAGCTACTTTGGAAAAATTTTTAAAGAAAAAACAGGTCTAACACCTCAGGAATACAGAAAAATACATAGCAAAGGATTTAAATAAAAAACATTTGTTTTTGAAACAAACCACAGTATTTACACATCTATCCTAAAACTACTAATTTAGTAAAAGTTTGGGAATCATCCAGTCAAAGTGCAGGAAGTAAAAACAAACAAAGTCATCAATCAATAAAATGATTGATGACTTTCATACTGTAGCAAAAATAAAATCATTTTGCTATAGTTCCCTAATAACAATTTTCAAATATTTCTTTTATCTTTTCAAAATCTAAACTCACGTAGCTTTTAACTTCCCTTGTTTTTCCAAAGGTGCAAAGCTCAGAAAGTCTTTCCGAACACTCAGGAATATCAAACTCCCTGAGCTTTAAAGGCATATCAATGCTTAAGAAGAATTTTTCCATTTCTTCTATTCCTAAAAAAGCCGCCTTTTCGTCATTTTCTTCTGAAATATCCCACACACGCCTTGCAAACTGGGCAAATCTTTCTATGTTATATTTATATACATACCTTGCCCACGCAGGAAATAAAACAGCCAAGCCTGCGCCATGGGCTATATGGTCAAATTCACCGCTTAAAGCATGTTCAAGCTGATGAACAGCTAAAGCATTTATTCTTCCGCACCCTGTAAGCCCGTTATGGGAAAGGCTTGATGCCCACATCATTGTGGCTCTTGCATCATAATTGCGGGGATTTTCCTTTAATACTCTGCCTGCTGATATAACTGATTTTAAAATACCTTCAGAAATTCTGTCTGTTAAATCCGTAGGCTCACATACAGAAAAATACCTTTCCATTGTGTGCGCCATTATGTCGACAACGCCGCAGGCTGTCTGGTAGTCACTTACGGTATATGTGAGCTCAGGGTTACATATCGCAAACTTACATCTGTTAAGCTCGCTGTTAAAACCGCGTTTCATATTAAGCTCAGAATTTGTTAAAACCGCAGAGGAACTCATCTCACTTCCTGCCGCAGCAATTGTTAAAACACAGCCAACAGGCAAAGCTTTTTCAGGCGTTCTTTTACCAGACGAAAAGTCCCATATATCGCAGTTCTCCAACGCAGCTACTGCGGTACATTTCGAAGAATCAATAACACTTCCACCGCCAACTGCTAAAATCATTTCAACATTATTTTCGCGGGCAATCCTTGCCGCCTCGCGAACAAATGAAACTTTTGGATTAGGCTCAACTCCGCCAATTTCGACAACATCAACACCATTTTCAGCCAAGGATTTCATAACAACATCGTAAAGCCCGTTTTTTTTTATGCTTTCCTTTCCGTATTGCATCATTATTTTCTTGTATCCGTAATCTTTAATTATTTCGCCTACCTTTTTCTCTGTGTCTTTTCCAAAAAACACCTTTGTAGGCGTGTTATATATAAAATCAAGCATAAAACTTCTCCTTATCTAAATTTTTGATGGTGGCTTATCCATACTGCTTTTTTAACCTCAAAAAATATCCAGAATGTAAGAAATACGCCGTTTGTTATGAAGTTTCAGTCTATATAAGTTAGTTTTCCCAATTTTATAAAAAAATTGTGGTAGAAATTTGATTTTTAGAATAATACTCCCCTATGTGGATGTGGCCAAAGCCATTATTTATTGTTTTTCGTTTATTAGTTTTCTTACCTGCGGAAGTCTGAATAACAAAATCGCCCCAACCACAGTTATAATAAGTTCAGGCAACATATAACTTCCGTTATACGCAATGGAGTAAAGATATACATTCCACCCTTCAGGACAAAATACGGCGAATACAATAGCTCCTGAAATAAAGTGTGAAATAAACCTTATAACGCAGGCAAGGGCAACACCCAGACTCATTCCAAGCGTTCCTCTTTTTCTCCACAGCCCTGCTAAACCTAAAGCACCAAAGGCCAGGATATAATCAAAAGCCAGACATCCAATCCACGTTCCTGCTGTCATACCATATCCCATAAGACTTCCCAAATCAAGACCAATCTGTACACACGAGTACAATATCGATGTGAATAAGCCCCACTTCGTTCCGTAGCAAATCGCAACTGCACACACGGGCAACATACTAAGAAGCGTAATTGAGCCACCTAATGGCATCTGATAAACCCTCACTAAACTTAATACAGCGCTTAAAGCTATCATAACAGCACTAAGCGTTAATTTTTTTGTTTCAATTTTCATATTTAAGTATCCTTTCAAAAAATAATGGTATACCCAAATATGGATATACCAAAAGATACAAAAACACAAGATTCTTCCTTCGTTGGCATTATCCAAATCAGGTATAAGGGTCGAAGATTGCATCTTCCTCTCAGCCTGTAACACAAGCTCCCCTGCTAAAAATTTTTTCGAACGCGCTCAGTACTTTTATATCACATTATTTTACATTTGTCAACAGTTTTCGTCAAAAAATATCACATACCGCATCTTTTATATTTTTCATCATATAAAGTGAACCCAATGCAATTATAACATCATCGTCTTTGGCAATTTCCTTTGCTTTTCTTACTGCATCTTCATTTTTTTCTTCAGCATATACCGTCTTAAAATATTTTAAAGCGCAAAGCTTCAGGTTTTCCGCACTTTCTTTTCTGGGGCTGTCAACCTCTGTAACAATTATCGTATCAGAAATATCCGAAAGCATGCTAAGGCATTTTTCGTATTCTTTATCTTTTAGCATACCAAAGACACAAATGCACTTTTTGCCCTTTAAAATATTCTTTGCGTTTTCAGTAAAAACCCTCATTCCGTCTTCATTGTGAGAACCGTCTGCAATTACAATGGGAGCATCGTTTAAAATTTCAAATCTCGCAGGCCATTTTGCGCTTTTTAAGCCGTTTTGGATATTTTCGCAAGAAATTACATATCCATAGCCGTTCAGCTTTTCTATGACATCTATTGCGGTTGTTGCGTTATACACCTGATACTCACCGATTAGCGATGTTTTATATAGGTTACCATTATATTTAAATTCATTTCCTGAAATATCAACCTTTATTACATCAAGCCCACTTAAATTGCAAACCGTAAGTTCTGATTTTTTAGCATCTGCAGTTTCTCTTATAACCTGCATTGCATCTTCGTGCTGGTAGGGGTATGACACAACAGGACACTCTTTCTTTATAATTCCGCACTTGTTTTTTGCAATTTCTGTAATTGTTTCTCCCAAATACTCTGTATGGTCTGTGCTGATTGATGTTATAACCGAAACCAAAGGCTTTTTTATAACGTTTGTCGAATCTAAAATTCCGCCTAAGCCAACCTCTAAAACAGCAATATCGCATTTTTCTTCTGCAAAATACAAAAATGCGCAAGCAGTTATGAGTTCAAATTCTGTGGGATGTTCAAATCCCTCAGAAAGCATTTCTTCCGTTGCCAAAACTACTTTTTCCATTACTTCCATAAGACTTTCATCGGATATAGGCTCATTATCTATCTGTATCCGCTCGTTAAAATCGTAGATGAACGGCGATGTGAAAAGTCCCGTTTTATAGCCTGCGTCTTTTATAATATTTGCTAAAAAGCATGATACTGAGCCTTTTCCGTTAGTTCCTGCAATGTGAACAAACTTACACTTATCCTCAGGATTTCCTAACAGCTCACAAAGCTTTTTAATTCTTGTCAAATCAAGCCTCGAACCAAATTTTTTTGCTTTATTTATAAAATTTGTAACTTCTGTATAGTCCATTTTGTCCTCCAAAAATTTACTAACTTTAGTATAATACCAAAAGACGTTAATGTCAACGAAAAACCCCCGAGAAATTCTCTCGGGGGTTTAGTTCTTCAGTTAGTTACTGATAAATTACTATCATCTTGATTGTTCCTCTTACTGAGAACATAAATATCTTAGAACCATTCATAAGTTCACTTACATCAGATTCTGATACAACATTGTTTGTAATTGTATCGTCAACAACATAGATCTTGGTGTTTGCAACATCAATTCTCTCTGTGTTTGTTGCACTCATATCAAATGAAGGAGCTACAATTACAGCATTTCCTTCTTTTGAATGAACACGTCCGGCAAATACACGGAATTCTTCAGCCTGGTCAGTAGTTGCCACTCCGTCTTCATCTTTGGAGAATCCGCCCGCAGCGTTTGCCGCAATCATATCAGCCTTTGTTATAACACTTTCAAATGCTGTGATATATTCTGCATCATCAACTGCAACTCTTACGATATCACCAACAACTGCTGAATCAATACCGCTTGTTCCTTCAAAGTCGCCTTTATAACCTATAACCTCGTTTGTTCCATCAGGTGATACCAAGGTAAGTTTGGTTGTTGTGATACCATCTTTAAGCGCAGGATCAGAAGCTTTAACAATCATAGGTACATTGTCTTCTGAAAGTGTTGACATTGCGCCTGAGCCACCAACTATACCATACACATAAATTGCACTTGGTGCAGAGTTATATGGGTTAGCAATCTGAACGTAATAGGATTTACCCTTTTCAAAGTATGAATTGCTCTTTGTGTAGTACGTTCCGGTTGCAGGGTCAGAAGGAATAACAATAATCGGTGTAGAACCTGAAACTGAGTATCTTCCGAGCACTGTTCTGTCAGTTGTACAAGCAAGGTATTGAGTATCTCCGCTGTCACCTGTATGGTCTTTTAAGTTCATAGCTGTTTCATATGTACCATTGTATGTAGATGTTGCAATTTCACTGATTGTTGAACCAACCATTGCATATCTGATAGGCTGAGCATAGTTGCCAGTGCTGATTTCAAGTGCACTCATAATTAACGAACCGTCTCTTGACATTGTGTAAACCTGACCGTCAATTTTAACTTTTTCAGCCAAAGTATAAATATTTCCATTTATCTTAGAGTTTGAAGCACTTGCTTTATAAATCATTACCTGAACAAGACTTGAGCCCATCGTACCGTTATCCTCAACGCTTGAAAGGTAACCGTAATTCAAGGTTGTAGAAGAAGTTACTGTAGTTACAACAATTTTACCAAAAGCATCAAGTCTGAATAAAACATTGTTTCCAACTACAATGCCTGTGTCACCGCTTGAATGACTGATTTTTTCGTACAACTTATCTGAATTTTTAAGTTTAATCTTTCCGCCAACAATAGATTCTATTGTGCCTGATGCTGTTTTATCGGAAATCCTGACATCAACAATTTTTCCGTTCTGGCTTTCTGCAACAGAAACCATATTGTATGTAGCTATATTTGAGAAAGTTGCGGAAGATCCGTTCTTTGTAAACGCCATTTTCTTTGATCTGTCAGTTTCATCTAAAACAACAGAACCGCCACGCTGACCATCCGTTATTGTATAAGTTCTTTTTGTAACTGATGTTGCGTAATACGTGGTGTATGTATTTACAAAAATAACATCTGCTGTATCTGCGCTATTTGTGCAAACAAGCTTTATGTTTCCTGCATCTATATTATAAGTATTTCCTGAATCTACAGTATAGGTTCCTGTTTCTATAACTGCCATAATATCAGAGAATGTAGCAGGAATAGCCTGTCCGTTATGAATGATTACAGCACCTGAATCTATGCTGTATTTCTTTTCGTTATCATTTTCATCGTAATACTCAAGTAATGTGCCTGAATAAGATGCAACATCATCTAAATCAACTGTGAACTCAGCATTTCTTCTGCTTTGGAATATAATGTTTGTTGCCTGGTCTACATCAGAACTTGCATCAACTTCGTAATGAATAGTAACACTTCTACCCAAGTAATCATAAGCATTTTCTATATTGATGTTATCAATCCAGAATGATTTTGTAGCTTCGCCCGGAATTTCAACTCTAATTTCATTTTTTCTGCAAGCTACTGTATCATCATGATATAAATTAACTCCATTGATCGCAATAATTCTGCCCTCTACGGAAGAACTTGTTGTAGTTTCTTCTCTTAAAGATTCACCCTGCTCGCCTGTTTCGGAATCAATACGTTTTGTATTTCTCATATTGTCGATAAGCTGAGCAACTTTTGCACGGGTTAAGGGTTCACCTTCAACGCCTGCAACGTTTTTAATCATACCCTGTTTCTTTGCAAAATTCAAGTACGCATTAGGATATCCGCCTTCACTTTTGGCACGGCTTTCGGGATAACCAATAGCACAAGCTGCCATTTTAACTGCCTGTTCGTATAAAACGGTCTGGTCTGGCTTGAATGTACCGTCATCAAAACCGTTAATAATCTTCATATTTTTAGCGGTAATGATGTTGTTGATTGCCCAATGGTCAGGAGCAACATCTGAAAATACATTTCTTGCATCTTCACTGTGAGTCATATCGCCCACATAAAGTGCGTAACAAATAATCTTTGTAAACTGCGCACGTGTTACTGCCTCCTCGGGTTTGTACGAGCCATCTTCGAAACCGTTAATTATACCCTCGGCCGCTAGATTCGTTATAGCCTTGTAGTATGTATGGTCAGACGGCAAATCAGAAAAACTGATTGCTGCTGATGCCGAAATGGGAAGTATTGCACTGAGGATAAACGCCAGTGCCAATACCATTGACATCAATTTACTTTTCTTTAGCATAATAAAATACCTCCATTTATATTTAATGCTATTATATATTATAGCAAAACGGAGGTATTTAGTCAATCGTTATATTTTTACTTTTTTATTACACTATTTTTGGTTATTTTTCCCTTGAACGAATTTGTTTTCTTATAAATTTATACTTGAAATCGTGAGCATTAAACGGAATAACAGGATAGAGATATCCCTTGCCTGTAACAGTTTTGTTTGTCGCTATAAAGATAACAGCAAGCGCACCCCCCGCTATAAAACCGATAAGATTAAAGAAGCGCGTTAAAATCAGTATTACAATTCTCATAAACTTAAAGGCATAGTTAAGCTCAACACTCGGCTGAACAAAACTGCTGATTGCCATAATGGACATATAAAGTATTGTGTCGGGAACGAACCATCCTGACTGAATTGCAAAGTCGCCTAAAATCAGCGCACCTATAATACTTAGCGAGCTTCCCAGCATACTCGGTGTATTAACCGAGGCAAGCTTTAACACATCAATGGCAACCTCTAAAATAAGAAGTTGCACAAAAGGGCTTACATCATTAGGCTCAGCTATCCTTAAAAATTGCAACCACGACGGCAAAACATCCAGATTTTGAATTGCCAAAAGCCACAAGGGCGTTAAAATCAAGGTCGAAAAGAATATAAGATTTCTCATAAGGCGCATATACCCGCCTATTACGGGAGGATAATAAAAATCGTCTGCCTCTTGTACAAAATCAAAAATAGAGCTTGGCAAAATCATAGCCGACGGGTCGTTGTCAACTAAAATTACCACACTTCCCTCTAAAATATTCGCAGCAGCGATGTCAGGCCGTTCCGTGTAGCGTATCTTTGGAAAAGGGTTATACCACTTTTTCTTGATTAAACATTCGGCTAAGCTTTCCTGACACATAGTTAAAGAGCGCACATCGACACTTTTAATTCTCTCTCTTACAAGCTCTAATGTTTTTTTGTCAACCACATCGCCTATATAACATATTGCCACGTCTGTTTGGGAGCGTGCCCCGACATTTACAATTTCAGCCACAAATTTCGGATCTCTTATTCTTCGCCTTAAAAGCGCTGTGTTAAAAACCACGGTTTCAACGAAACCATCTCGCGAACCTCTTAAAACCTTTTCTTTTTCAGGCTCTTCCGTACTTCTTGCAGGGTATGTTCTTGCGTCAATGATAATTGCTTCGTTGTATCCGTCAATTATCATAACCGCCTGACCTGAAAGGTAGAAGGTTTTTATTTTTTCAAAATCACTTTCCGTTGTCACCTCAACATAGTTTACAAAATGCTCAGAAAAATCTTTGGCAGTATTTATTCCCGAAAGCTTGTCAGGAGTAAGTGACAAAAAGAAATTCATCATTTTTGAAATAACTGCATCTTTAACAAATCCGTCGATAAAATACATTACCGTCTTTTTTCCGCCGATTATTATGTTTCGCTCTAAAAGGTCGAAACTTTGTGAAAATGGAAAAATTTCATACATTATCTTTTTATTTTCTTCTATTTTACTTGAAACTTGCATCTTCATAACCTCATAAAGTTAGTTTTGAGGTTATTGTTTACAAAAAAAAATTTTTTATCCTTTATTTAAAACGCTTGCCAGAGCTTTTGCTACAAAAATCCCGGCACGTTCGCATTCCTTTACCGTATTTCCCGCAGTTCCCATTTCTAAAATCAAACTTCCTTTTGTTTTGTGCTGATTAAAACGCTCTCTTCGCAAATTCACAGGCCTTGCAACCTTTGGAGCGATTTTTTCAAGCTCACTCTGGATTTTAACTGCAAAAGATAAATTGTGTTTCCAGTCGGGGTGTATAAGCCCGTTAGCATCAGTTCCCACAACAAACATAACCTGAGCAACACTTTCTCCATTTATGTTTGTTATCGGTTTTAACTGTACCGATTTTCCGTCTTTTTTTTGTTCTGCATAATCACGGTGAACATCCAAAACAACTTCTATTGACGGATCTTTAGAAATGTTGCTTTCAATAACACCAAGCGCCTTATTGTATGAGCCGTTATATGACGGATAGTCGTTTCGGGTAGTGTCGTGAATTACATTTATGCCTTGCTCTTTTAAAGTTTCCGCTATTACCTCACCAACTCTTACCACATTCATAGAATTATCTGTTGACCTTGCACCCTTGCTTTCGGCATAAGCCTCTGAGGTATGGGTATGTACAATTAGAACTGTTGGGTTTTCACTAAATGAAAGCGTTTTATTTGTCAACTCATTCGCATCAGGTGTATACGCAGTTTCATTCCTGAAAGTAATGCCTTTTGCCGACATATCTATCTCTTTTATATTTTCAGGAACTACCTGTTTTGTTTCTTTTTTTAAATTTTCCTTTTTTATTCCGCCATACATTGCAGAATATTTTTTTGTCATTTCTTCGCTTGATTTTATCGACGGAATTGCTTTCAGAAAACAGTCATACACGTTTGGAAAATCCACATAAGACTTACTCACTACTGAAAACATTCTGTCAAACCGCGAAATTATAAAAGAATTGCTCGGAGAAATGTTGAGCTTTGCAACAAAGCTTACCAAAATACCTACTGCAAAAATAATTGCAACAGTGAAAACCGTCATATTTGAAAAAACATCTTTTAAAACAATAGTTTTGTGATAGTATTTTTTTCTTTTGCGCATTTTTATTCCCCTTTCGTTAGTTATCTCTATATTTTATTAGCCTGTACAAAAAAATATGATTGTTTTAAAGAGGAAAATATTGTATACTGTAATAGAGGTGAAATTATGCTTTGCGGTATTTTAAACGGTTTAAGTGATAACAATATAATATATAAAGAAACAACAGAGTCCACAAATTCCGACTTAAAGGAGCTTGCAAAAAACGGAGCCTGTGAGGGAACAGTTATAATGTCCGAGCATCAGACGGGCGGAAAAGGAAGACTTGGCAAAAGTTTTTATTCGCCAAAAGGCTGCGGGCTTTATTTTAGCATACTTTTACGACCTGATTTTTCAGCAGATTTTGCACCTTTAATTACTGTTGCTGCAGCAGTTGCGGTTAAACGGGCAGTTCTCACAGTTTTTAAAACAGAAACGCAGATAAAATGGGTTAATGATATTTATTTTGGCGGAAAGAAATTCTGCGGAATCTTAACAGAAAGCTCAGTTTCACCAAAAGACAAAAAGCTTGAATTTGCAGTTTTAGGTATTGGCATTAACCTGAAAATTCCAGAAAACCAGTACCCCGAGGAATTTAACTTTAAAACCACCGCAATATCAGAGTTTGCAAAAGAGATGCCCAAAAATCACAAAGAGCTTTTAATTTCGGAAATTATAAAAGAATTCAATTTATTCTATAAAAAAATCGAAGAAAAAGAATTTATAAACGAATACAAAAACTCATCCTGCGTTATAGGAAAGGAAATTGAAATTTTATCGGGTGAACACAAAGGAAAAGCAATCGCCATAGATATTAACGAAAACGCAGAACTGGTGGTTTTACTCAAAAACGGCGAAAAAGCCACTTTAGGCTCGGGGGATATATCAATATCCTTTAATCAATAAACCGCCTATCCAAAGGCAACATAAACCCATCTAATGCCACGGTCATGCAATCACCGCCAATTAGTTTTCCCTCGTAAACTAAAATGTTTACAAAAACCTCAGCTTCAGAGCGGTCAGGAAAATTTAAGACGCGAAAAGTGTACCGCGTAACAGCTTTTCCTCGGTATTTTTCGATATCAAAGCCTGAAAGCTTTTGTATTTTGTTGTAGCGCATGTAAACATCATCAAACTCTTTAGGAATAAAAACATTCTCGGAAGTTTCTGATGTTTCATCTGCTTCCCAGCCATAGCTTTCAATACATTTTATTCTTGCCTCGGTTGTATTAAGATTTTCGCAGATAGCTCCCTTTGAAAACTGTGCATAAATCACTCTGCCCCATAGTATAAATACAAGTCCTGCCAAGATTAAAATTAAAATATGTATAAGATTTTCTTTCAAAAATGACTTCATATAAAAACCCCTTTGGCAATATATATGATTTTTATTGAAAATATATGTAAAAGATGGTAAAATGATTTACGGAGGATGCGATATGTACACAAACCGTATAAAAAAACTTTTAAACTACGATGAATTTGGTGCACACCTGATTACTTCGCCACAGAATTTATACTATTTTTCAGGTTTTACAGGTGGTGAGGGTGCGCTTTTTATTGATAAAGAAAACAAGGTGCTGCTTACCGACTCAAGATACACCGTTCAGGCAAAAGAGGAAGCAAAAGATTTTGATATTTTAGATACGGCAGAAACCCCATTGTCTGATTTTTTGAAAAGATTTCCTAAAAAGATAATCGGCTTTGAAGACGGTTTTGTAACCTTTAAAGAATTTCTCGGCTTAAAAAAAGCTGCAGAGGAACACGCATTGATTCCCGTATCAGACAAAATATCGGCGATAAGAATGTTAAAAGACAAAAATGAGATAAAGCTCATATCCACCGCCGCATCCATTGCAGACAGAGCCTTCTCCTATATTTTAGATAAAATAAAACCCGGAAAAACCGAGCGTGAAATATCTCTTGATTTAGAATACTTTATGTTTAAAGAGGGTGCAAACGGGCTTTCCTTTGAAACCATCTCAGCATCAGGCGTGCGTTCAGCTATGCCTCACGGGGTAGCAACAGATAAAGTAATTGAAAAAGGCGACTTTCTGACTTTGGATTTCGGTTGTAAATATAAAGGTTACTGTAGTGATATGACAAGAACTGTGGTTATCGGAAAAGCCACAGATAAACAAAAAGAAATTTATAACACAGTTTTAGGCGCGCAAAAGTGTGCACTTTCAGAGATTTCTGCAGGCGCTTTGGCAAAAGTGGTAGACTCCGCCGCAAGAAACTATATAAAGGATAAAGGCTACGGAAAATATTTTGGCCACGGTCTTGGTCATAGCTTAGGGC
Organism: Congzhengia sp.; assembly: GCA_045580665.1. Taxonomy (GTDB): domain Bacteria; phylum Bacillota; class Clostridia; order UBA1381; family UBA9506; genus Congzhengia. The sequence continues at coordinate 43,936 of JAZNOF010000001.1, read as the reverse complement.
TTGACGTTCACGAAAAGCCCTCCTGCTCGCCAAAATCTGAGGATATTCTAACCGAAAATATGCTTATGACGGTTGAGCCGGGAATATATATTGAAGATTTTGGCGGTGTAAGAATTGAGGATTTGGTGGTTGTAAAAAACGAAGGATTTATAAACCTTACAAAATCGACAAAAGAGCTTTTAGAGCTTTAAGGGGGACTTTAATTGTTTTCAAAAATAAACAGTATTGGATTGTCGGGAATTAACGGATATACTGTAAATGTTGAAGTCGACACAGGAAGCGGGCTTCCTGCATTCGACGTTGTTGGACTTCCCGACACCGCAGTTAAAGAATCAAGGGAGCGTGTTCGCGCGGCATTAAAAAACTGTGGACTTAAATTTCCCACAAAAAGAATAACGGTGAATTTAGCTCCTGCGAACATAAAAAAAGCAGGCCCTATATATGACCTTCCTATATGCATCGGACTTTTAACATCATCCGAGCAGTTGAAGGCCGATGTGTCAGACTATGCGTTCATCGGCGAAATTGCCCTTTCAGGCGAACTGCGAGCAGTAGAGGGTGCTCTGCCCATGGCGATTGCCGCATTTGAAAGCGGAATAAAAAATATTATTCTTCCGATTGAAAATGCTAAGGAAGCAGCAGTTGTAAAGGGACTGAATGTTTACGGTGCAGAATCACTGCCCCAGATTGTAAGCCACTTTTTGACCGATGAAAAACTTTCAAAAACTGAAATTGACTTAGAGGCAATTTTTAATAAGCAATCAGAAACCGCTTTAGACTTTGCAGAGGTAAAGGGGCAAAAAAATGTTGTATACGCGTTAGAGATCGCAGCTGCTGGCAGCCACAACTGTCTGCTCCTGGGGGCGCCCGGAGCCGGGAAAAGTATGGTTTCACAGCGCATTCCCTCAATACTTCCACCCCTTTCATTTGAAGAGGCTTTAGAGGTAACAAAAATTCATTCCATCGCGGGAATTCTTCCAAGCGATACACCTTTAATAACGGAAAGACCTTTTAGAAATCCTCATCATACGATTTCATCAATCGGTCTTTCAGGTGGCGGCACAAATCCACGCCCCGGTGAAATAAGTCTTGCCCATAATGGAGTTCTATTTTTAGATGAATTTCCTGAATTTAAAAAAGATGCCTTAGAGGTTCTCCGTCAGCCCTTAGAGGACGGAAAAATCACGATTTCAAGGGTTAACGCGACCCTGACATACCCAAGCTCTGTAATGCTCGTTGCCGCTATGAACCCTTGCAAATGCGGATATTACGGCGACTCCACAAGACAATGTACCTGCACAGACCAACAGATTAAAAGCTATTTAGGCAAAATCAGCGGTCCGCTTTTAGACAGAATTGACTTACATATTGAAGTTCCGTCAGTTAAATATGACGATTTGACCGATAAATCACAATCGGAAAGCTCTGCCGAAATAAGAAAAAGAGTTATTGCTGCAAGAAAAATTCAGGAAAAACGTTTTTCAGGCGTAAAAGGAATTTACTGTAACTCTCAGATGACACCTAAAATGGTTTCCGAGTTCTGTAACTTGGAAGATGATGCAAAAGTTCTTCTTAAAAATGCCTACGAAAGTCTTGGACTTTCTGCCCGCGCCCACGACAGGATTTTAAAGGTTTCAAGAACAATTGCAGACCTTAAAGCAAGTGAAACAATAAAGAAAGAACACATCGCGCAGGCTATTTTCTATAGGAGTTTAGACCGCAAGTATTGGTAATAAAAAAACTCCATATAGATTGTCAGAAGGTAAGGGAGAATTTCTCCCCTACCTTCTTTTTGCTTTTTTAAATAATTTGTCTCCGACGGGTAGCTTTTGTTTCGGCAAAAGCTACCAAAACCATTTGTCACGGTCGAAGCTTTTAATTTTCTAACAGCTCACCCTCAAAATTTTATTGCACGCAGACATTCGCGAAATTTTTCGCTCAGGTCTGCTGAATTGGCTGTGCAATATCGGGAACTTTTGCACAAAGCCAATTCACATTAAAATTTTTTCGTTATCGCAGAGAAAATTTAAAAACCTTCTCTAAGCGACGAGGGGTTGTGCGATACGCAGAATATGTGTGATTTTCGTCAGCCAGCCTTTGAAATTTTGGATTGTAAAATGTCTGCGACATTGAGAAATTTTTAATTGTAAATCGGTGTAGCTTAAGTTCCGTTATTTGCTCACCGATTTAGCGAGGCTGAGCAAAATATTTTGCGAATCCGATGCGGCATTGAAAATTTCGAAAAAAGAGCAGTTACATTTTCATTCGAAATTTCAGGCTGAAATGCTTTTGGTACCTTTTGGCGAAACAAAAGGTACGCCCGCCGCAGGCTCATATATAAAAAATAAAAAAGTTGCAACAAACATAAAGATTGCTGCAACTTCTTTATTATATACTCTTAACATTATCATTTGCTTTTATCAAATCTAAAACAGCAAACACTGTCTTTTCAAGTTTTTCCCCCTCGCTGTAATCAGCCGGTGCAGTAAAATCTACTCTTCCCTGATTTAAAATATCTTCCGCAGTTTGTTGGTTTTCGCTGTAAACCGCGATTGAGTGTCCGCCGTTCACCTTCACAAGCTTCATACATGGAACATCAGTAAATCCGTCGCCTATGTAAATCATATTACCGAAAGGAATTCTCCTTTCTTCTTCAGGGGTATAAATATTTAATGATTTATGGTCAGTTGCGTCTAAAACGCCTTTATTTATACGGAACAAAAACTGTGTTTTACTTGTATAGTTAACTGCCATAGCAGGCCACACGGGAACATTCTGTTCATCATAGAAAAATTCAGCCGCATAAATTTCCTTAAAGAATTTGGCAATAGGCGTTCCCTCAATAATCTCCTTTAAACCCGATGAAATAACGTAATGTTCTAAATTAACACCTATTTTTTCAGCATATTCATTCACACGGTCAAACCATGTGGTAACACCTTTCATAAGTTCAACACTTTCGCCAAGCTTTGTAAACTCGCTTCGGTTTAAAAGTTTTTTACCTCTGCCCTCAGACAGCATAACATACATATAAGACAAAATCTGGTCCATATTATGATTTTTTGTAAGCTCGTTACATCTTCCCCAGAACTCATCTGCCGTCATTCCTATGCCGGGAATAAAAGCATATTCCTGCATATCTTTGGTGCAAAGAGTTTTATCAAAATCATATAAAATTGCGGCAACAGGTTTTTCCATTTTATCACCCTCAGTCAATTTTTGTAAATCTTTTTACGGTTTCACCGTTATGAATCACGGTTTCGTTCCACATATTTTTTGGTCGAACCCAGATGCCTCCCTCACCGTAAAGTGCACGATAAACAACCATTTCTTCTAATGTTTCAGAGTGTTTTGCAACACCTAAAACTTCATATTCATTTCCTTTAAAGTGCCTGTATTTTCCAGTTTCTATTTTTTCCATATTACTTATCCTTTAATGTTACTACGGTTACACCGGTTTCACCCTCACCATAGCGACCTGCGCGGTATGATTTAACGATTGGGTGGGTTCTTAAAAAGTCAGAAATTCCCGCCCTTAAAACACCCGTACCTTTTCCGTGAATTATAGTCACTTCGTGAAGCGAAAAAAGGTAACAGTCATCCAAAAATTTATCAACTATCATTATCGCCTCGTCCAAGGTTTTGCCTCTAACATCAGTTTCCATAGCCGCTTCTGTCTTTTTCGCGGTTTTAAAGCTTGCGGCAATAACACGGCTTTGTTTTTTGGTCGCTTCTTCATCCTTTGATTTTGTCAAGTCGGTAAGGTTAGTCTTTATCTTCATGATGCCTGCCTGAACAAAAAGTGTTCCCTTTTTGTCAGGAAGCGTCACAACGCTTGCATCGGTATCCATTGAAATAATGTGAACTGTCTCTCCAAGCTTTACCGATTTTAGTGTTTTGTATTTAGGTCTTTCCTTTTCGGCATTTTTCGTTATTTTATCACTTTCTGCCTTTAGGGTTTCTTTTGCTCTTTCAGCTTTTTCCATAGCCTCGCGGAAAATATCTGAATTTTTAATATCGCGAAGCTCCTTTAAAGCCACCTGAGATTCACGCTTTGCACTTTCTACAATTGCCATTGCCTCGGCGCGTGCATTTTGCATAAGCTTTGCTTTTTTCTCCTCAAGCTTTTCTAATTCCCTTTTCATATTTTCTTTGAAAATTCTTGCATCACGGGAAGCGTTTTCGGCACGGTCACGCTCAATTTCTGCTTTTTTTCTGTTTTCCTCAAGCTTTACAATAACATCTTCAAGCTTAACGTTATCGTCGTTTATTCTGTTTTTTGCATTCTCAATTATAATATCGCTGATACCAAGTTTTTTGGAAATCGCAAACGCGTTACTTTTTCCCGGAACGCCGATTAAAAGCTTATACGTAGGCGAAAGCGTTGTAACATCAAATTCGCAAGATGCATTTTCAACACCCTTAGCCGAGAGAGCATACATTTTAAGCTCACTATAATGGGTGGTTGCAGCAACTTTTGCCCCAAATCCTCTTAAATATTCGATTATAGAAATCGCTAAAGCCGCACCTTCCGTTGGGTCTGTTCCTGCACCAAGCTCGTCTGCCAAAACTAAAGAATTTGGAGTTACTTCGTTTAGAATACTTACCAAATTTACTATATGTGAGCTGAAGGTCGACAAATTCTGTTCAATACTCTGCTCGTCACCAATATCTGCAAAAACATTGTCAAAAACAGAAATTGAGCTTCCCTGCCCACAGCTTATATGAAGCCCTGACTGAGCCATTAATGTAAAAAGTCCCAAAGTCTTTAAAGATACGGTTTTACCGCCTGTGTTTGGACCTGTAATAACTAAGGTATCATAATTCTCACCCAAAGAAATATCTATAGGAACAACCTTGTTTTTATCTAAAAGAGGGTGTCTTCCCTTTTTAATTATTATAACGCCTTTATCATTTAATTCAGGCTCAAAGGCATCTTGTGAAATTGAAAGCTTTGCTTTACAGAAAATAAAATCAAGCTCGTAAACTATATTTATGTTTGATAAAATTCCGTCTTTAAACTCGGAAACAAAGCCCGATATTTCATATAAAATTCTTTCAACTTCTTCTTTTTCTTTCGATTTTAACTCTGCTATCTCATTTGTCAGCTCAACAACTGATGACGGCTCTATAAAAACGGTTGAGCCTGATGATGACACATCGTGGACTATACCTTTGATTTCATTTTTATATTCAGCCTTAACAGGAACAACGTATCTGTCGCCGCGCATGGTAATAATTCCGTCCTGCAAAAATTTCTGATATGAGCCTCCAGAAATTATGGAATTCAATGTATCACGAATTTTCGCCGTTTGTGTTTTTATTTTTTTCCGTATAGCAAAAAGAGCGGGGCTGGCACTATCTGCCATCTCGTCCTCGCTTACAATTTTTTCGTTTATTTCATCTTCAACATTTTTCAAATTTTCAATTGACTGAGCAACGGACGATAAATATGAATTTTCACTTATTTTGTCATCTTGAATATAGCCTTTGAGCCTTCTTGCAAGATTCATCGCACGGCTTAAGCTTAAAAGCTCTGCCATAGTCATAGTTCCGCCGCGCTCAGTTTTTAAGACGCCTGCCGTAACATCTGTCATTTTAAAACCCGGCGGTGTTCCGCGGCGCAGAATTATCCCTTGTGCTTCGGTCGTTTCTTTTTGCAAAAGCTTCACCTTTTCGATATCCGTTTCGGGCACAAGCTCTAAAATTCTTTCCTGCACCTTTTCATTTTCCGTAAAGGAAGAAAGCTTTTGCAAAATTTTATTAAATTCTAAAGTGTTAAAAGTTTTTTTGTTCATATTTTACACCTTAAATAAAGGGGTCATTTTCATCAATTTCTGCTGTATCTGCCTCTTCATAGTCAAAGGTTTCTTCTTTGTCTTCAACATAAGTCAGCTTTTTAGGAATTTCTATTTCTTCCTCTTCATCGCCGAAAACGCCTAATTTGTGCTGAATATCTGTGCGTTTTTCACTTATTGCAGCACAAAGCGCATTTAGATCCTCCTCGGTTACAGTAGACATAAATGTTCTACGGCAACCTTTAGCCGTTTCTAAAAGTTCTTCTGCCTTTTCAAAGTCTTCAAGCTTTAAATAAACATAAGCTGAATCGTAATAACCCTCAACAAAATAAGGCTTTCTTTCAATAAGCTCATCTGCATATTTCTTAGCTTTTTCAAAGTCTTCAAGCTTAATGTATAACTGAACTAAATTATCTAAAATAACGGGGTCTGATGAGTTATAGTCATAAGCCTCCAAGTTATAGCTTTCAGCGCGGCGGCGGTTGTTCTTTAAAAGATAAAGATAACCTAAAGAGCCGTATGTTGTTGTGTTATTATAGTTTACAGTAACTTCTTCAAGTTCTTCAATAGCCTCATCAATTCTTCCCGTTTTCAAAAGAAACACAGCGTAGTCAGCACGAACTTTGAGTCTGTTTTCAGGGGTTAATCTCTGTCTTAAAAGGCCTTCATATATTTTTTCAGCCTTTTCTGTTTCGCCCTCACGCAGAAGATAATATGCATAGGTTTCAAGCTGTTTTGATTTCATTCCGCGTTTATATGCACGTTCAAACCAGCGAAGAGCGGCTTTTGCGTCTTTTGCGTAAAGAGCTTTTGCACGGGCAATGCAAAACTCTGAATACCACAGCACATAAATATATAAAACCAAAGCAACAAAGGCAATTACTCCCACAATCACATTGTATAAAAACGCCTGATAAACAAGATAAATTCCTGCAAGTATAATTAAAATATTAAGCATATCCGTTTTCCTTTCTTAACTTACGGCAACACGCGGTACATTTCAGCAGCACCGTCTTTTGTCACATGTTCTGCCACTTTTAAGACTTCAAACTTTGTAACTTTTTCTCCGAAGTGAAGCTCCAAAACATCACCGACTTTCACGTCATACGATGCTTTAATAGCTTTTCCGTTTGCAAAAACTCTGCCTGCGTCGCAAGCCTCATTTGCAAGCGTTCTTCTTTTTATAATTCTTGAAACCTTTAAAAATTTATCAACTCTCATTGTTTCACCTATCTTGGTATAAAACCAACCTTTTTATAAACCTTTCTTAAGGTTTTGTTTGCTAAGTAGTTTGCAGTTTCTGCACCTTTCTTGTAAACAGATTCAACATACGCCTTGTCCTTTGACAAGCGGTCAAATTCTTCCTGAAGCGGTTTTAGTTTATCTGCAACAGCCTCGCCCACTGCAATTTTGAAGTCACCGTAACCCTTGCCTTCAAACTCTTTTTCGCACTCTTCTACAGTTTTTTCAGTAACTGCAGAATAGATAGATAAAAGGTTTGTAACACCAGGCTTGTCGGCAGATGCCTTAATTTCACTTCCTGAATCTGTAACTGCACGTTTAAACTTTCTTATAATTGTATCTGTATCGTCTAAAAGCCTTATGCAACCGTTAGGGTTGGGGTCAGATTTTGACATTTTGTTTTCAGGTGACTGAAGACTCATAATTCTCTGTCCAACCTTTGGAATGTAGGGTTCAGGAATTGTAAATGTGTCGCTGTAATAGTGGTTAAAGCGGGTTGCAATATCTCTTGCAATTTCAATGTGCTGGAGCTGGTCGTGACCAACAGGCACTAAGTCTGTCTGATATAAAAGGATATCTGCCGCCATTAAAACGGGATATGTAAAAAGACCTGCATTTATGTTGTCAGCATGGGACTTTGACTTTTCTTTAAACTGTGTCATACGGGAAAGCTCGCCCATCTGTGCATTACAGTTTAAAACCCACGCAAGCTCTGCGTGTGCACTAACATGTGACTGAATAAACACGCAGGATTTCTCAGGGTCAATTCCTGCCGCCAAGTACTGCATTAAAACCTCTAAGGTTCGTTTTCTCAGGTCTGCAGGATTTTGCCTTACTGTTATTGAGTGCAGGTCAACGATACAGTATAAGCACTCGTAATCATCCTGAAGCTTTGTCCAGTTTTTTATTGCTCCTATGTAATTTCCAAGCGTTAAATCCCCTGAGGGCTGAACGCCTGAAAAAATTCTTTTTTTAGCATTTTCCATTTTCTTCACCTTTCTATTCTATGAGTTCTCTGACTCTCAACCGTGCACCTGCACTTTCTGCAATCTTTCTGCACTCTTCTATATCCTCTTTTGGCAAAATATCTACAACACTCATAATAACCTCGGGAACATATTTTGTACATTCCCTCGCAAAATCAATTAGAGCGTTAAAACTTTCTTTTCCGTAGATACTTTGGCAAAGCTCATCATATTCATCTTCATTTTTAGCATTTAAGCTTATTGACACGCAGTCGATAAGACCTGAAAGCTTAGGTGCTATATTTTCCTTATAATAAAGATTTGCCTGACCGTTTGTATTTATGCGAAGCTTTACTTTGTAATTATCCTTTATAAAGCTTGCCACATCAAGCAAAACATCAAGCCTCATTGTAGGCTCACCATATCCGCAAAAAACAGTTTCGGTAAACCTTTCAGGATTAAACTTTTTTATATCCTCTTTTATTTCGTCTATCGTAGGCTCACGTTCAAGCCACAGATTAACGTCACCTATTCCACAGTCTTTATCACGAACGCAAAACGTGCATCTGTTTGTACATCTGTTGGTTAAATTTATATAAAGTGTATTTTCTAAAACATAACAAATAGTCAAGTTAATCACCAATTCTATAAAATTTCTTTCCGTTTGAAAGAGTAATTTTTGCAAGCTCTTCTGTGCTCATACCCCGTAGTTCAGCTATTTTTTCGCAAGTAAAACGAACATTTTCTGAATCATTTCGTTTTCCCCTGTATGGCTCGGGGGTAAGGTAGGGACTGTCAGTTTCGATTAAAAGCCTGTCTTGTGGCACGGCCTTTGCAACCTCTTTAACTTTCTGCGCATTTTTAAATGTTACCTGCCCTGCAATAGAAATATAAAGTCCCATTTTAACCATAATCTCAGCCATTTCAACGCTTCCTGAAAAGCAGTGCATAACGCCATTTGTATAGCCGATTTCTTTTATAATCTCAATAGTGTCGGCGTGTGCTTCGCGGTCGTGAATTATATAAGGCATATCAAGTTTTTTTGCCAAGAGAAGTTGTTTTCTAAACCACTTTTTCTGTGTTTCGCGGTCCACATCATCCCAATAATAGTCAAGACCTATTTCACCGATTGCAACAACTTTTTCGTGTTTTGTAAGTTCTTCGAGTTCCTCTAAATCACGATCTGTCATATTGGCTGTATCGCAAGGGTGCACACCAACTGCGGCATATAAAAAGACATATTTTTCGGAAAGCTCAACACTTCTTTTTGAAGACTCCATATCTGCACCGATATTAACAGCCAATGACACGCCTGACTTTTGTATTCTTTCTATAACTTCTTCGCGGTCTTCGTCAAATTTTTTATCATCTAAATGTGTATGAGTATCAAAAAACATTTTATTCCTCCGGCATATAACCTTCGTCTTCTTCTAAATCTTCTTGTGAGCTTGCTGAAACTGCGAGCCTGTCGCATCTTTCATTCTCCGGGTGGCCTGCATGACCCTTTACCCAATGAAATTCAACATTATGCTCATCCAAAAGTACTAAGAGGCGCTCCCAAAGGTCAACATTAACGGCAGGGTCTTTTTTATTTCGCATCCAGCCATTCATTTCCCACTTGTAAACCCAGCCTTCGCATATTGCATCAACAACATACTTTGAGTCGCTGTAAACACTGACATTACAAGTTTCGTTTAACGCCTCAAGCCCCGCAATAACCGCCATGATTTCCATGCGGTTGTTGGTGGTTAGTAAAAACCCGCGGGAAAGCTCTTTTGTATGCCCTTTATACTTTAAAACCACGCCGTAGCCACCCTTTCCGGGATTTCCGCTGCAGGCGCCGTCAGTATAAAGCTCTATATTTTTAAGTCCTGCTTCAAACATTTCTTTCCTCTAAATTCTTTTTTATAGTCAAAATAAGTTCGTCTAAAACCTTGTCAACATCGCCTTCTGCAACAAAAGCCGCGGCATTTTTATGTCCGCCGCCACCAAATTTTTCTGCAACCTCGGATAAATCTAAAATATCTTTTCCGCGAAGGCTTACGCGCTTTTTAGTTTCGTCTTTGTCTTTAACCAAAACCGCCGCCTTAACCCCCTCGATACTTAAGGGGATATTGGGAAGCTCCTCAACATCATCATAGGTTAAACCATACCCTGCCAAAAAGCTTTCAGGGCATTTTAAAAGCGCAATTTTACCATCTGCAAAAAGTTCTATTTTTTCTGCCACTTTACCCATAAATTTGAGTTTTTCAAACCTTTGGGTGTCGTATAAAATTTCTGTTATTTTTCTGTGATTTAGTCCGCTTTCCAAAATTTTTGATGCAACCAAAAACGTTTTCGGTGTAACACTTGAAAATTTAAAGTGACCCGTATCAGTAGAAATCCCCGTATAAAAAGCCTCGCAGGCAGAAATAGGTATTTCTTCGGTCAAAATTTCTGAAAGTTCGTAGCAAATCTGCGCCGCCGCGGGACTTTCTGCATCTTTATAGCAGAGGTCACCATAATTTTCACCTGAAAAATGGTGGTCAACACATAAAATGCAAGGAATTTTTTCAACCATAGATTTATCTATACCAACACGGTCAAAGGTTGCACAATCCACAACCAGTGCCGTGTCGGCATCTATTCTGGTATTTTTCTCCGCTACGATGTAATCATCACCCAAAAACGAAAACTTGTGAGGCATCTTTTCTCCCAGATAAACCTCGGCGCGCTTTCCTAAAGAGTCTAAAACTCTTTTCATACCAAATGATGAACCTAAAGCGTCACCATCAGGGTTTATGTGGGTGAAAATCGCAATTTTTTCTGTATTTTTCAAGCTTTCAGCTATTTTTTTAAGCATCGTTTTTTGCCTCCTTGTGCAAAAGCTCGTTAATTCTTGCGCCATGCTCAATGGAGTCGTCATTTTTGTAAATTATTTCAGGCGTGTATCTTAAATTAAGTCTGTGACCTAACTCGCGTCTAACATACCCTGCCGAGCTTTTAAGACCTTTTAGTGCATTTTCCTTAACCTCATCGTTTCCGAAAATGCTTACATAAACCGTAGCATAACGCAAATCAGGTGTTACGGAAACCGACACAACGCTTGTCATTAAAGGAATTCTGGGGTCTTTTAAATCCCTCAAAATATCCGCAAGCTCACGCCTTACTTCTTCATTTATTCTGTTAATTCGGTTTGTAGCCATATACTACTCCTTTTACAGTTTTTCTTATTATCTCTCAACTTCAACCATATTAAACCCTTCAACAACGTCGCCTTCTTTGATGTCGTTGAATTTTTCGATTGAAAGACCACATTCGTATCCTGATGCAACTTCTTTAGCATCGTCTTTAAAACGTTTTAATGATGCGAGCATACCTTCGTGTACAACAATACCGTCACGAACGATACGAACCTGAGAGTTCCTCATAATGCTTCCGTCTGTTACATAACAGCCTGCAATTGTGCCAACGCCTGAAACTTTAAAGGTCTGACGGATTTCAGCATGGCCTGTAACCTGCTCTTTGTAGGTAGGCTCAAGCATACCCTTCATAGCTGCTTCAATTTCTTCAATAGCGTTATAGATTACGCGATAAGTTCTTATGTCGACACCCTGAGCCTCAGCAGAAGATGCGGCACCTGCATCGGGACGTACGTTAAATCCGACAATAATAGCGTTTGATGCGTATGCAAGCATAACATCAGATTCTCTGATTGCGCCAACACCGCTGTGGATAACATTTACACGAACTTCGTCATTTGAAAGCTTAACAAGTGACTGTTTAACAGCCTCAACTGAACCATTAACGTCAGCCTTAATTACGATATTTAAGTCCTTAACCTGACCTTCTTTAACCTTATCAAAGAAGTCATCAAGTGTAACAACACTCTTTAAGCCGATTCTTTCTTCTTTAGCTTTCTGCTTTCTCTTTTCAACAACGCTCTTTGCCATACGCTCGTTTTCAACAGCGTAGAAAAGGTCGCCGCCTTCGGGAACTTCGTCTAAGCCTAAGATTTCAACGGGAACAGAAGGACCTGCTTTTTTAACCTGTCTGCCCTTGTCATCAAGCATTGCGCGGATATGACCAACTGCAGTACCTGCAACAACGGTATCTCCGATACGAAGTGTACCATTCTGAACGAGAATTGACGCAACAGGACCGCGTCCTTTATCAAGTTTTGCCTCGATAACGGTACCCTTTGCTTTTCTGTTAGGGTTAGCCTTTAGGTCACGCATATCCGCAACCAAAATAACCATTTCGAGTAAATCTTCTATATTTATTCTCTTTTTAGCTGAAATTTCAACACAGATTGTGTCGCCGCCCCAGTCTTCAGGAACTAAACCGTGCTCTGTTAATTCCTGCTTGATTCTGTCGGGGTTTGCACCTTCTCTGTCGATTTTGTTAATTGCAACAACAATACCAACATTTGCAGCTTTAGCATGGTTAATAGCCTCGATTGTCTGGGGCATAATACCGTCATCAGCTGCAACAACGATAATTGCAATATCTGTTACCTGAGCACCGCGGGCACGCATAGCTGTAAATGCTTCGTGACCGGGAGTATCTAAAAATGTGATTTTTCTGTCATTAACACGAACACGGTATGCACCGATATGCTGGGTAATACCGCCTGCCTCGGTGTCTATCACATTTGTACTTCTGATAGCATCCAAAAGTGATGTTTTACCATGGTCAACGTGACCCATAACAACAACGACAGGTGAACGGGGTTCGAGCTGATCTTCAGCGTCTTCAAAATCGTCAAACAAAATATCTTCATCAGTTAAAATGATTTCTTTTTCAACGATTGCGCCAAAATCTTCAGCGATTAAAGATGCTGTATCGAAATCAACCGACTGGCTGATTGATGCCATAACGCCTAAAAGCATAAGCTTTTTAATAACTTCAGTTGCAGGAACTTCTAAACGCTCTGCAAGCTCGCCAACTGCGATTTCGTCAGGGATTTTAACAGTAATCGGGCCTTTTTTAACCTTTTCCTGTTTTTGAGCCTTTGCTTTATTTTTAACCTGATTGTTATCGTGGAATTTGCCTGAGCCTTTTTTAAGTTTCTGTTTTTTAACGCCGTCGTCAGAAACATTCTGTGGAACGAGTTCTTCAATAACCTCATCATCAACCTTGTTTAAATCAACAACTGTCTGACGTGTATCAACGTGACGGACCTTTCTTCCGATAGGCTCATCAAGCTTTGACTGAGCTGCCTGCTCGTCTTCTTTTTTTTCTGCGGTTTTCTTTTCTTTCTTGGGTTTTGCAGGCTTAGGCTCTTCAACCTTACCAAACACAGGAACAGGATTTTTCCCGTCGTAAGCCTGGGTAAGTCTTTCAAATAAAACGTCAAGCTCCTTTTGCTCCAATGCGCTCATATGGTTTCTTGTGGGGAAATCAAATCCCGACATTAAGCTTATTATTTCTTTAGAGTTTGAATCAAGTTCTTTTGCTAATTCATGCACTCTTACTTTTGACATAAACGCCACCTCCGAAAATTTGTCATTCTGTTTTCAAAAGCTTTAATAAGGCCTTTGAAAATCCTTCATCTGTTATACAAATAACACTTTTATCACGGTTTCCCGTAAAGTGTCCTAATTTTTCTTTATCACCGTAAACACAATGCTCTGTTTCAAACACATCACAAAGGCTTTCTATCCTCTCGGTAGATTTCTCCGATGTGTCACCTGCGATAATCACAAGATACGCTGTGCCTTCCTTTACCGCCTTTGTTGTAAGATACTCGCCTGCTTTTATTTTGCCTGCTTTTTGCGCAAGGCTTATAAGATTAAGTGCTTTATCCATAGTAACCTCCGCTTAAAGATTTTCCGACATAAGCTTATTGTAAACTTCTTCGTTCACCCTTTGCCTGAAGGCTCTGTCAAGTGCACGTTTTTTTAAAAGATTTGGATCTTTCAAACAGGCTTTGCAAATATATGCGCCTCTGCCCATGGCTTTTTGTGTTTTATCAATGAATACGCCGTCTGCGCCTTTTGAAATTCTTAAAAGCTCCTGCTTCATTTTCTTCCCACGGCACAATATGCATTCTCTTATGGGTATGTGAGTCCCCATTTTTATTCCTCCGGTTTAATATCGATTTTCCAGCTTGTAAGTTTTGCAGCCAAACGTGCATTCTGTCCCTCTTTGCCAATAGCCAAAGAGAGCTGACCTGCAGGAACTAAAACTCTTGCGCTATGTTCTTCTTCGTTAACCTCACAGCTTACAACATCTGACGGACTCAATGATGCTGAAATAAACTCAACAGGGTCGTCGCTATATTTTATAATATCAATTTTTTCGCCGCCGAGCTCGTCACAAACAACCTGAACTCGTGAGCCTCTCGGTCCTACGCAAGCACCAACAGGGTCAACGTTTTCATCTGCTGAATAAACTGAGATTTTTGATCTTGAGCCTGCTTCTCTTGAAATTGACTTGATTTCAACAACGCCGCTTTCACATTCGGGAACTTCCTGCTCAAAAAGTCTTTTAACTAAACCCGGATGGGTTCTTGAAAGGATAATCTGAGGATTGTTTCCTGAAAGCTTAACTTCTGCAACATAGAATTTCATTCTTGCGCCTGCGGTATAAGTTTCGCCAGCAATCTGCTCATTTATAGGAAGTATTGCTTCTGTATCTCCGCCGATTTCAACTGATACAAACTTTCCGTCGTTTCTTGTAATCAACCCTGTAACAACCGAATTTTCGCGGTCACGGTAAATTGTAATTACCTTATCACGTTCAGCTTCTTTAATTCTCTGAACAACAACCTGTTTTGCAGTTTGTGCTGCAATTCTGCCAAATGTTTTGGGTGTTACTTCAAAGTTCACAATATCGCCCACACTGTATTTTGCAGAAATTGCTTTTGCTTCGTCAAGTGTGAGTTCAAGATCTGCATCCTCTACCTCGTTGACAACAGTTTTCTGCTGATAAACCTTGATTTCGCCGTTTTCTTTATCAATGTTTACAACAACATTCTGGGCGTGACCATAGTTCTTTTTATAAGCAGTAATCAAGGCAAACTCGATAGTTTCCAAAAGTGATTCTTTGCTTATATTTTTGTCCTCTGCAATTTCAGCTAAAGCTGTAATAAATTCCTGATTCATTTTTTTAAATTCCTCCAAACTATTTAAAACTCTACTGTAAGTCTTATTTGTGATATTTTATCTGATGGCAATTCCATTGCCTTATTGTCTTTAATAAGTTTCACGTTTTTTCCGTCGAAGCCTGATAGCTCTGCCGTAAATTCCTTTTCTCCATCAATTGGCGCAAAAAGCTTAACATCAACATTTTTTCCCATACATTTTTCAAAGTGAAAATCGTATTTAATCACTCTGTCGAGCCCTGCAGAACTAACCTCTAAGATATATTTAGGCTCAATAAAATCCTTTTCGTCCAAAATGACATCCAAGCTTCTGCTTACCTTTTCACAGTCATCAAGCCCGATTCCCTCGTCTTTATCTAAAAAAACTCTTAAAAAGTAGTCGGGGCCTTCTTTTTTAAACTCAACATCCCAGATTGAAACGCCCGCATCAACGCAAATAGGCTCTAAGATTTCCAACACCTGTTTTTCGACTTTGTTATAAGCCATTTTCCACCTCTTGATTGAATAAAAATTTTGTAATACAATGCGAAAGAGTGGGAACTTACGCCCACTCTTTCTAAAATCCAATATCCACATCCTCATTATACCAAATGAAGATAAAAAATGCAAGTACTTTTGATAATATTTTTCCTTATTTTTTCCTTAAAATAAAATAATATGTATCCCGATTGTTTGTTACCTGTCTGCTATGTATAAAAATGTACTCAAAACATTCGGTTTCCTTGCTGGTTTACGCTTCTTCTTTCTGCTTTGCGAAGCATTCGCTGCAGTAAACCGGGCGGTCTTCTTTGGGCTCAAAAGGAACCTGAGCCTCTTTGCCGCATTCTGCACAGATTGCTGTGTGCATTTCTCTGTTCTGTCTGATGCTGTTCTTTCTTGCAATTCTGCATTCTTTGCAGCGTCCGGGTTCGTTTTCGAAACCTTTTTCTGCATAGAATTCCTGTTCGCCTGCTGTGAACACGAATTCAGCACCGCAATCTTTGCATACTAATGTTTTGTCTTCGTACATGAAAATCCCTCTCTTTTAAAAAAAATAATAATATATTGAAGCCCGAAGGCTTTCAACCACAACAAACTATTCTGAAAGATATTTTTCAATCTTTTTCTTTATGCGGCAGAGTGCATTGTCAACAGCCTTTGGCTCTTTCTCTAAATGCTCAGCAATTTCGCGATAAGTTTCACCGCCGAGATACAAAGAAAGCACCTTGTTTTCAAACTCACTTAAGAGCTTTCCGATTTCAAATTCAAACCCCTCAAGGTTTTCCTTTTCAATCATAATACTTTCGGGATTTATATTTTTCAAATCCTCAAAAGAGCTGAGTAACAACTCATCTTTTTCACCGTCATCAGACGCGTGGATTGAAACATAGTGATTAAGAGGACTGTTTTTCTTTCGGGTTGAGGTTTTAACAGCCGTTATCATCTGCCTTACAACACACACTTCGGCAAAAGTTTTGAAGTTTGCACGCCTTTCCGAATCAAAGGACTTAACCGCATTAAAAAGACCGATTAACCCCTCCTGAATCAAATCATCCTTTTCGGCACCTGCAATAAAATACGGCCCCGAACGCATTTTCACAAAGCTCATATACTTAACAAGAATATATTCCATTGCACCTCTGTCACCTGACTGCGCAAGGGAAACAACCTGTTCATCAGTAAGCTGTGAATATTTTGTTATTTTAGTCAAACGCTTCATTCCTACCCTCACCGACAGTTAGTGCTGGATGCACTTACTGTAATTATATTCCATTTTTTTGCTTTAATCAAGAAATATTTTGCTTTTTTACAATTTTTAGCAGAATTTACCATTATAAAGGGTCTAATTTGTCTAAAGTGCACATAAATAAAGGGGGTATTTCGCTATTAAATTCTACATATTCACCTAAAGTCGGATGAATAAAACCTAACTTTCTTGCGTGTAGGAGTTGTCCCTTTATACCATTTTGCTTTGCTAATTTGTCCTCTTTTAGACCGTAAACAGTATCGCCTACAATAGCTTTTCCTAAAGATTTCAAATGAACACGAATCTGGTGGGTTCTTCCTGTTTCCAGAACACATCTTAAAAGAGTATACCCTGAAAACCGCTTTTCTACGTAAAAATGAGTTATAGCCTCTCGCCCATCTTTCACACCTGCAAGCATTTTTTTGCGATCACGGGGGTCACGGCCTATAGTTTTATCAACGGTCACCTCATCCCAATTCACACCGCCGTGAATAAGACATACATACTCGCGGTTAACACTGTGCTCCTTTATTTGTTCAGCTAAGCTAAGGTGGGATTCGTTATTTTTGGCAACAACCAAAATTCCGCTTGTATCCTTATCAATTCTGTGAACAATACCCGGGCGAATAACACCATTTATGGCGGAAAGGTTTCCGTCTGTGTGATACATTAAGGCGTTAACTAACGTTCCGTCGTAGTTTCCTGCAGCAGGATGAACCACCATACCCTGAGGCTTGTTTACTACAATGATGTCTTTATCTTCATAAACTATATCTAAAGGTATATTCTGAGGTTCTGCGCTAATAACACGAGGTTCGGGCATTTCTACCCGGACCTCGTCTGATTCCTTTATTCTGTCTTTTTTTGAAGCAGTTTTTCCGTTAAGCAAAATATGCCCGTCTTCACAGAGCTTTTGAATTGCTGAACGGGTAAGCTCTGTTTTTTCCGAGAGAAAAACATCAAGTCGTGTGCCTTCATCTTCTCTGAGAGCTTTTATAATCTCCATCTGCCTGCTCCTTTTTTTCACTGAAAAATATAATGTATACTGCCAGCATTACAGCACCTACCGTGATAAAGCAGTCAGCCACGTTGAAAATCGGAAAATTTATTAAACGAAAGTCTAAAAAGTCCACAACATAGCCAAGTGTTACACGGTCAATTAAGTTACCAACCGCACCGCCTATCATAAACATAAGCGAAAGGTTTAAAAGCTTATCCTTGGGGCGCTTAACAAAAACATACGCTAAAACCGCCGCCACAATCACTATCGATGCAATGGACAAAAGATGCGTATGGTTTGCAAAAACACCAAAGCCTGCGCCCTTGTTTTCAAGGTAGGTCAGGTGAAACACTTCTTTTATAATAGGAAATGTTCCCATTGGCATAAGCTTTGCAACTGCTAAAAATTTTGTAAACTGGTCAAGCACCGTAATCAACGCTATACCTGCAAAAAACAGTATCAGCACCTGATTAGTCCTCCTTTAACACTTGAGCACAGCGCGCACAAAGTGTAGGATGTTCGCTGTTTTCACCAACTGTTTCGCTTATCATCCAGCAACGCTCACACTTTTCACCTGATGCCTGAGAAACTAAAACTTTAATACCTGTTTCTCCCTCGTGGCACTCCCCGTTTGCCTCAGCCATTGCTTTAACAGAAACACCTGAAACGATGAAGTATGTGATTAAGTCGCTTTCTAAACCGGAAAGAAGGTCTAAAAGCTCGCCGTCAGCAAAAATTGTAACCTGAGCACCTAAAGAGTGACCTATAACCTTTGCTGCTCTTGCAGTTTCCAAAGCCTTTGAAACATCAGCTTTAACAGCTAATATCTTATCCCACTTAGCTTCGAAAGCTTCGTCATAAAGTTCAGGTGTGGGTTTAGGCATATCGTTCATCAATACAAACTCTTTTTTGTCAGCATCTGTGTGAGGCATAAATGACCAGATTTCCTCTGACGTGTATGCTAAAACGGGAGCTAAGAGTCTTACCAATGAATTTAAGATTTTATACATAACAGTCTGAGCTGCGCGACGCTCTTTGCTGTCAGCTTTCTGTGTATAAAGTCTATCTTTTATAACATCTAAATAGAAGTTACTCATTTCAACAATACAGAAATTGTGTATTGCGTGCTGAACAATATGGAATTCATATGCTCTGTAAGCTGCAAGCACTTTTTCTGTAAGCTTTGACAAGCGAATGAGTGCCCACTTATCAATTTCGGTAAGCTCGTCAACATTAACCATATCTGTGTTAGGGTCAAAGTCATGAATATTACCTAAAATATATCTTGCTGTATTTCTGATTTTACGGTAAGATTCTGAAAGCTGTTTTAAAATACCGTCAGAAATTCTCATATCTGTTTTATAGTCAGCAGATACAACCCAGAGTCTTAAAAGGTCTGCGCCGTATTTATCAATGATATCCTGAGGGCTTATACCGTTACCCTTGGATTTTGACATTTTGTCACCTGATTCGTCAACAATCATACCGTGGGTGATAACTGTTTTATAAGGAGCTTCCCCACGGGCAGCGATTGATGTTAAAAGTGATGACTGGAACCAACCTCTGTACTGGTCGTTACCCTCTAAATAGAGGTCAGCAGGGAAACGAAGACCCTCTTTAACATCTAAAACGCCTGCGTGAGATGAACCTGAGTCAAACCAAACGTCCATAATGTCGTTTTCTTTTGTAAATTCTGTGCATCCGCATTCAGAACATTTTGTACCCTCGGGTAAAATGTCTTTTGCGTCTGTTTCATACCATGCTGTTGAGCCTTTTTCGCCAAATAATTTAGCAACAGCTTTAATTGATTCTTCTGTAATAACTTCTTTTCCGCAATCCTTACAGTAGAAAATCGGAATGGGAACACCCCATGTTCTCTGTCTTGAAATACACCAGTCGCTTCTGTCCTGAACCATGCCTGTAATTCTGTCTTCGCCCCATTTGGGAATCCAGTTTACCTTTTTGATTGCCTCAACTGCATCAGCCTTAATATCGTCAACCGACGCAAACCACTGCTCTGTTGCACGGAATACGATAGGCTCGTGACATCTCCAGCAATGGGGATACTGGTGGATGATTTCTTCTATGGCATATAAAGCGTTTAATTCTTTAAGCTTTTCAATGATTTTAGCATTTGACTTTTCATAATAAAGTCCTGCAAATTCACCTGCAAGCTCGTTTAAGTAACCCTTACCATCAACGGGAACAATAATCGGAATATCTTTATAATTTCTGCAGGCAACATAGTCTTCTGCACCGTGACCGGGAGCTGTATGAACGCAGCCTGTGCCGGCATCGAGTGTTACATGGTCACCAACGATAACTAATGAGTCGCGGTCGATAAAAGGATGCGCACATTTAATGAGTTCAAGCTCGGCCCCTGTGTATTCAGACACAATTTCATAATCTTCAATTTTTCCCGCATTCATTACATTTTCAATTAACTCTCTTGCAATAACGTAGTATTCGCCGTTTGCTTTAACCAATGAATAGGTAAAGTCAGGATTTAATGCTATTGCAACGTTTCCGGGAAGTGTCCATGTTGTTGTTGTCCAGATAACGAAATAGATATCCTTTATGTCAACACCAGTGCTTGCAAAAACGCCGTTATCATCAGACACTCTGAATTTAACGTATATCGAATTTGTCTTATCTTCTTCATATTCAATTTCAGCTTCAGCTAATGCAGTTTCACAGTCAGTACACCAGTAAATAGGCTTTAAGCCCTTATAGATGTATCCGCGTTTTGCCATTTCGCCGAAAATTTCAATCTGCTTTGCTTCAAATTCGGGAGCCAATGTGATATAGGAATTGTCCCAATCACCTAAAGTTCCCAAACGCTTAATCTGACTTTTCTGGTTTTCAACCTGAGAAAGCGCAAAGTCACGGCACATATTACGGAATTTAACAACTCCTGCCTCGTGGCGGTTAACACCTAAAAGCTTAATTGCCTGTCTTTCAATAGGAAGACCGTGAGTATCCCAACCATGAATATAAGGAGCCTTAAAGCCGTCCATGTTTTTAAATCTTGTAATAACGTCCTTTAATGTTTTGTTCAAAGCATGACCCATATGCATATTTCCGTTTGCATAAGGAGGACCGTCATGTAGTATGAAAAGAGGTTTACCCTCATTGTTTTCCATAAGCTTTTCATACATATTTTCATCTTGCCATTTTGCTAAAATTTCCGGTTCTCTCTGAGGAAGGTTTGCGCGCATCGGGAACTCGGTTTCAGGCAAGTTAAGTGTTTTTCCGTAATCTTCTGCCATTTTCTTATCTCCTAACTTAAATGTTTCCTAAATAATTTATTCAGTATTTAAAGATAAAATACTAATTGTCTTAGTTATTGTCTTCTTCAGCTATTTTTTCAATTCTTTTTGTTTCCTGTTTTTCCTCGGGAAGCTCATCAAGCATTCCGAGATATGTAGTCAAAACTGACCTGAGCTTTGCGCGGAGCAGGCTTGAACGACCTTCGATTTCAGCACACTCACGGTTTAATTCCTGAATTCTTCTATCTGCATCGTTTAAAATTTCCTGAGCACGAAGCTTTGCCTCATTAACAATATTGTCAGCTTGTTCGTGGGCGCTTTTTATAATTTCCTCACTTGTTCTCTGAGCTGAAACAATGGCGCTACGCATTGTTTCTTCCATTCCTTTATAGCTTTCAACAGTTTCGTTTAAAATAGCGTTTTTATCTTTTAATCCCGCATTTTCACGGTAAATCCTGCTGTAGTCTTTAATAAGCTCTTCTAAAAAGCTTTCAACCTCTTCAACGTCATATCCGCGAAAACCCTTTTTAAACTCCTTGTTCTCTAAATCTACAGGTGTAATCATAACCGCCCAACCCTTTCTGCCCGTAAAATTAACTTTCCGCACTTATTCGGGCAAATAAGTGCCCTTTAAATAAACTTTTTAATTTCTATGGAAATTCTGCCTTTTTTCGTAAGTCCGCCAACGCTTTCCAAAACAAATCGCCCATGGTGTCTCACAGAAACTGTGTCACCCTCAGAAAGCTTTTTGGAAATGTCAGCCAAAACGGCAAAATTTACACTTACATACTCTGATGATATCAAGGATGCTGCATCGTTTCTTGAAAGTCCGCAAACAGCTGATACAACTGCGTCAAGCCTTAAAGACGCTACAACCTTTCGTTCAAGTTTAAATTCACGGATTAAGGAAATCTCCCCATCTTCTCTATAAACCGAAACGCTGACTTTCCGTCTCCCCACTGTCTTTAAGTTGTATAGCAAAAAGTCTGCAATAGCATCATCACACATCAGCACAGCCTTGTCATCATTTATGAAAATATCCCCCGTCATTTCCCGTTTTATACCAAGACCTAAAACCGAGCCTAAAATATCGCGGTGGGACATTCCCGAAACTCCTGAAATCAAAATACGAGTTATGGGAAAAAGGCTCTCTAAAGGCTCCCGATAGTCGGGAAAGAACCCCAGCATAACGCGTTCGCACCCGTCCGCTCCGCCGAATTCTTTGACTGAAACGAAAGGCGATGGCTTAAAACGCGTTTTAAAAATCATTAAATCGTGAGGACTCACAAAACGAGAAAAACGAACATTCTTATACCGAAGTACAGACTGCTCGAAATCCTCACATCTTGACAGCCACTCATCGTCAGCTGCCGCTATTGTTTTGTTTATCACCTTAGTTTACAAAAGGAAATGATGCTTTAATGTCTTCCTGATAATTTCCTGTAACCTCTACATTGCTGGGTGTGATTAAGAAAATTCTGTTGGAAACATTCTGAATTCTTCCTGAAACACCATATACTGCACCTGATAAAAAGTCAACAACTCTGCGTGTTGTGTCGTTATCAAGCTTTTCTAAGTTAGCAACAACGGGTTTTTTGTTTTTAAGATGGTCAGCAGCATCTTTAGCATCGTCAAAATTCATGAACTGAATTACAACAACCTTTGAAGGAGCACCGCCGGGAACCTGTGAAACCTTAGCTTTTCTGCCAAAAGGAATTATAGGTTCTGCTGTTTCTTCTACAGCAACTTCTTCATACATTTCTTCGTCTTCTTCCTCTGCTATACCAATCCATTTAAGCATTTTGTTAACTGTGCTCATTAAAATTTCCTCCTATGTAACTTCTTTATGTAAAATATTTTTAAAAACTATTGAAACAACGCGCTTCCTACGCGAATTATGGTAGCACCCTCTAAAATGGCTTCGTAAAAATCTCCGCTCATACCCATAGACAGATGTCCCATATTTATATTATCATATTTTTTTCCTTCAATGTCAACTGCTAATTTATGTAAATCATAAAAAATTTTCCTGCATTCGTCAGAACTTGCTGATAAAGGTGCCATAGTCATAAGACCTTTTACAGAAAGATTTCGAAACTGCGAAAGACTTTCAGAAAATCTGTAAGCTTCATCTGGGGTTATGCCGTATTTACTTTCCTCACCCGACACGTTAACCTGAATTAAAATATCAGCACATCTTCCGTTTTCAGCAAAACGTCTGTCGATTTCTTCTGCTAATCGAAGACTGTCAACAGAATGTATCATAGATACTTTATCGGCAATATACTTTACCTTGTTCGTCTGAAGATGTCCAATTAAGTGCCATACAGGCTCATCCTTTAAAACATCATATTTATCTAAAAGACTTTGAACGCGGTTTTCACCAAGGTTTTTAACCCCTGCATCCATAAGCTCTTTTGCTTCTTTTGCAGTAACTGTTTTTGTAACACCGACTAAGGTTATATCATCTAAGCTTCTGCCTGAAAGGCTTGCTGCTTTTTCCATTTTTTCAAAAACACGTTTTACATTATCTGAAATCAAGAAAAACGCTCCTTTACTTTACTGAAAAACAATAGCTTTTCCGTCAGCATAGGAAGGCGCTGCGGTAACAAGCTCATCGTATGACCTTATGGGCCTATTGTTTTCTGATGCTGAAACTATCGCCTCGTCTTCATTGTTATACACAATATTTACAGGTATGAATTTCATCACCGCGCCGCGTTTTACAAAAATTCCAACGGCATTGTCAACGGTATGAAGATTCTCAATTTTAACCTTGTAGCCCGACATACTCTTTTTAACAAAATCTACATTCACAACACGTTTTTCCAAAAGACCGTCAACGTATGTGTTACACTCACACACAACGCATCTTTGTCCTTTTTCGTCTTTGTCTGAGATGTATTTTATAACTGCAGAGCAGTCGTTTTTGGTAAAGTCTGTAAAGCGGATTTTAACGCTGTTGCCAACTTCAAGATCCTTTGTCATGAAGTCATCAATATTCACAGCTACACAGTAAGAGTAATTGTCTACAATCTTGTAAACAAAAGTTCCCTCCTCTGCAGCAGTAATTTCACCGTTTTTTTCGCGGTTTACAACCTCATTTATAACGCCTGTGTTCAGCTTTTCAACTGATGCAAGGCTAAGCTTTTCCTCGAAGCCGTCGTTACCCTCAACAAAAATTCCCGGAGCACTTGCCATAACTGCATTTTCAAGTTTTCCGAGTTTTGCTTCAAGAACTGATTTTTCAGCCCGAAGGCTCGCAAGCTCATCAGCAAAGCTTTCTTTTTCGCCTTTTGCCACAGCCTTCTGGTCAGCAAGTGTACTCAAGCGGTATTTATATTCTGATATTGACTGGGTATCGCGCTCGGAAATATCTGCGATAATTTCGTCAACACAATCGGCCATTTCACTTTCTATCTTGGTTGCGTCACCCATGAAAACTGCATCACCCGAGTGACTTGCATTTATTGCTTCAATCCTTTTGTTAATATCAGCAAGTCTGGTTTTTACATTCTCGCTTACACCCTCTTCGGTTCCGCTGTAAACAGTAGCTATAAGCTCACCGTTTGCAACTCTGTCGCCGTTTTTCGGCAAAACCTCTGCGATTCCTGAAAGGCTGAATGAATGTATACTTTCGTCTTTTATTAAAACGCCTGAGGTTTTAACACTTTCCTCAATTTTGTCCTCTTTCAGCATTTCCACGGTTATACGGGTTTGCAAAAAGCCGCGGACTATATATACAATTACGAGGATAACAAACACCAAAACGGGTATTAACCATTTGTTTTTCATATTCTTCTCCCGTATGTTAAACTCACATTTTCACACAATAATATCAATTTTATATATAATATCATACTTTTTGAAAATTTGCAACGGAAAATGTAAATTTTTTTCATATTTTTTAGTGATTGATTTTTCAAAAAAAATATGCTATGATATAATGGTTATAATAAAATAGTCGTTTTGTGCGACGGAATGGAGTATTTATGAATTCACAGGAAAACTTTAAGCCTTATGTTCCGGCTGAAAAAGTAACTCCCGAAATAACGGTTGCATCTATCGTTATGGGCGTGCTTTTAGCCGTAATATTCGGAGCAGCAAATGCTTATCTCGGCTTAAGGGTTGGTATGACAGTTTCAGCATCTATCCCTGCCGCAGTTATAGCAATGGGCGTTATTCGTGTAATAATGCGCAAAAATTCAATTTTAGAAAGTAACATTGTTCAGACAACCGGCTCTGCAGGCGAATCTTTAGCTGCAGGCGCAATCTTCACACTTCCTGCTCTCTTTTTATGGGCAGCAGAGGGCAAGATGGACAAGCCCGGTATCGCAGAAATAACTATCATCGCACTTTTGGGCGGCTTACTCGGCGTATTCTTTATGGTACCTCTTCGCAACGCCTTAATTGTTAAAGAGCACGGCGTTCTTCCCTATCCCGAGGGAACAGCTTGTGCTGAAGTTTTATTGGCAGGCGAAAAGGGCGGTGCGAATGCATCTACTGTTTTTGCAGGTATGGGCTTTGCTGCCGTGTTTAAGTTTATTATCGACGGATTAAAGGTTGTTACAGGTGAAATTTCTCACACATTCAAAGGCTTTGCAGGAACAATCGGAACACAGATTTACCCTGCCGTAATGAGCGTTGGTTATATCTGTGGACCGAGGATTTCATCTTATATGTTTGCTGGTGGTATGCTTAGCTGGCTTGTTTTAATCCCGATTATTGTCCTTTTCGGCGAAAACATCGTTCTTTACCCCGGAACTGCTCCCATCGGAGAAATATTTGCCGAGGGCGGTGCAAGTGCAATCTGGGGCTCCTACGTTCGATATATCGGCGCAGGTGCTTTAGCTGCCGGCGGTATTATAAGTTTAGTTAAATCCCTCCCCTTAATTGTTAAAACCTTTGCAGGTGCAATAAAGAGCGTGGCTGGCTCAGGAAATATTTCTATGGACCGTACCTCTCAGGATATGAGCCTTAAAACCGTTATCATTTCAATTATTGTTTTAACACTTTTGGTATGGCTCGTTCCCGCTGTTCCCGTATCACTTTTAGGCGCGGTAATTGTTGTTGTGTTCGGTTTCTTCTTTGCCACAGTTTCATCACGTATGGTAGGCTTGGTAGGAAGCAGCAACAACCCTGTTTCAGGTATGGCGATTGCAACACTTCTAATTGCAACCCTTATCTTAAAGCTTACAGGAAGTACAGGTGCTTTCGGTATGCACAGTGCTATTGCAATCGGCTCAATTATCTGTATTGTATCCGCTATCGCAGGTGATACTTCTCAGGACTTAAAAACAGGCTTCCTTTTAGGCGCAACACCTAAAAAGCAACAGTTCGGTGAAATCATCGGTGTTGTTGCCGCAGCCTTTGCTATCGGCGGAACTCTTTATCTTTTAGACTCTGCATGGGGCTTTGGTTCAGATCAGCTTGCAGCTCCTCAGGCAACACTTATGAAAATGATTATTGAGGGCGTTATGGAAGGAAATCTTCCCTGGGCTTTAGTATTCATTGGCGCATTTATAGCAGTTGTTGTTGAGGTTGTTGGCATTCCCGTTTTACCTTTTGCAATCGGCGTTTACCTCCCCGTTCAGCTCAATGCTTGTATTATGGTAGGCGGACTTGTTCGCTTGGCTATTGATAAGTTAAAACGCGAAAAAGAAGAAAAAGAAAGAATTACAAGCGACGGTATTTTATTCTGTTCAGGTATGATTGCCGGTGAAGGCTTGGTTGGTATTTTACTTGCACTCCTTGCCGTATTCGGTGTTGACAAAGCTTTAGATTTATCAAGCTTTATCCCTGCACCCGTTTACAATCTCGGCTCAATTGTAATGTTTGGTTTAATTATCTTAAGCCTTTTGAAATTTTCTGTTTGGAAAAAGAATAAAAACGTATGAAAAAAGAATCAGAAAACTATTTAGAAAAAATACCTTTTAGAAACGATAAAATTAGTTGGACAGTAGATGAAAAAGGTATTGTAACTCTGGAAATTGAAAACAAAGGCATGTTTAACCGCCTTGCCCAGAAGTTTTTAAAAAAGCCGAAAATAACCTATATTCATTTAGATGAATTAGGAAGCTTTTCATGGCAGATGACAGACGGTGAAAAGGATATTTTAGCTATTGGGAATAATGTCAAAGAAAAGTTCGGTGAAAAAGCAGAACCCCTGTACGAACGCTTGGCAAAATTCTTTCAAATCGTTCATAGTTATGGGTTTATAAAATTTAAATAAAAAGGGGCTGTAAAAATAGTCCAGAACACAAAAATGCAACTATAAGGCAATAAAAAATCAGCAACAATCTAAACATTAAAATTATCAGATAAATGTTGAGAACCATAGTTTACTAACAATGGTTCTCTCTTTTTTATGCATTTTTGTTATTGCCAAACCTCACCTCTCGCTGTACACAAGTACAGTTTCGGGTAACCCTTCGGTTCGGTTTGACAATTCTGAACAATTTTTCCTATCCCCCAAAAATGCGGTATAAAACTGAGTGTTTTTTATTCACAATTTCTTACCTTATCCCTCAGCGCCAAAACATAAGACGGTGAAACAGAAAGCTCATCTATTCCCATCTTTAAGAATGTTTCGGTAAGCGCAAGGTCTGCGGCAAGTTCTCCGCAAATTCCTATCCACTTTCCGCATCTGTGGGCATTTTCAGCAGAAAACTGTATAAGTCTTAAAACGCTTTCGTGGTGGGAATCGTAAAAATCGTCTAACTTCGGATTTTGGCGGTCTATCGCCAGAGTATACTGCGTTAAATCGTTTGTGCCAACGCTGAAAAAGTCTACCTCAGGCGCTAAGACATCGCTTATCATCGCCGCCGCAGGAGTTTCAATCATTATACCGATTTCAACACTTTCACTATAAGGGATATTCTCACCTTTTAGTTCATTTTTAACTTCTTCAATTACTTTTTTTATCTCCAGAATCTCTTTTTTTGAGATAATCATTGGAAACATTATGCTCAAATTTCCAAAAACAGATGCGCGAAAAAGTGCACGAAGCTGGGTTTTAAAAATATCCTTTTGTGTAAGGCAAATTCTTATGGCCCGATATCCCAAAGCGGGATTTTCCTCCACAGCAAGATTAAAGTAATCTATTTTTTTGTCGGCACCAATGTCGAGTGTGCGGATAATAACCTTTTTCCCTGCCATACTCTCCAACACCTTTTTATAGGTCGTAAACTGTACCTCCTCGGTAGGAAAGTCAGGGCTTTCAAGATATAAAAACTCGCTCCTGAAAAGACCTATGCCCCCTGCATCATTTAAAAGCACAGCACCTATGTCTGATATTCCGCCGATGTTAGCGTAAATATTTATTTTTTGTCCACTTTTTGTGATATTGTCTTTTCCTTTAAGTTCTGACAAAAGCTCTTTTTTCTTTAGCTCCTCTTCCTGCTTTTCAAGCATTTCCGTCATAGTTTTTTCATCAGGGTCAATATAGATTGTTCCGTTTGTTCCGTCAACTATAGCCTGCATTCCCTCATACTCTGCCTTTAACGCCTCACCCACACCGATTACTGCAGGAATATTCATTGTTCGGGCGAGTATTGCCGTATGGGAATTTAGCGAGCCGTTCTGTGTTACAAACGCCAAAACCTTTGTTTTATCAAGCTGCACCGTTTCGCTTGGTGCCAAATCATCGGCACAGATAATCTG
Source organism: Congzhengia sp. (assembly GCA_045580665.1). GTDB lineage: Bacteria > Bacillota > Clostridia > UBA1381 > UBA9506 > Congzhengia. The sequence continues at coordinate 15,187 of JAZNOF010000001.1, read as the reverse complement.
CCCATCATCGCTTGTTTCTTCCTTTCGGCATTTTCCAGCTAAACATTCCAAAACTCTGTTTGAAATATCACGAACATCTGCGGCGCGCTCCTTCATATAGTCATCATCCATCTGGGAAAACATCTCAGCAAAATTATCAGACGTCGTGGCAACTGCAAACTCTGCGTTTATTTCCTGACTTTCAATTATATTTTTTATGGAGTCATTATAGTCATCGTCAGATAGCATCATTTGATGAATTTCAAAAATCTGAGCGTTTGTTTCACCAATTTCTAAAAGTGCCTTGTCATAAAGGTCTTCAAGCTGTAGGATTGCCGACTCCCTTGCTTTTTCATACCTTTCAATTTCCTTTTCTGTGTCCTCTACACGCTCGCGTTTAACGCTTATTTCCCCACGCTCAAAAAACTTAAGCTTTCCTATTGCGATTGCGTCGTAAACGCCTTTGCCCTCTATTGTAATCATCTTTACCCAAGCCTTTCAAGTCTATAAATTTGAATTTAAAAATTCTTCCAAATGTTTCTTTGCCGCTTCTTCGTCTTCTCCCGTAATTTCAATAGTTATCTCATCACCCTGCTTAACACCTAAACCCATAAGTCCGAAAAGTTTTTTAGCATCAGCACTTTTTTCACCCTTTGAAATTTTGAAATCTGAAACAAAGCCTGTTGCCGCTTTTACCATCATCCCCGCAGGACGAGCGTGAATTCCGTTTTCGTCCTTAATTTTATATTTTATTGTTTGCATAACTTTCTCCTTTCAAATGTACATATACTTATTATGGTAAAAAAAAAGACTGTCATACATTGACAGTCAATTTTTTGTTTTTATTTATCTGAAATTTATATCCTTAATATTAAAGTTCGCTACCTTTGTATAAAGGATACTTTGAGCAAAGTGCCTCAACTCTCTTTGCAACTTCTTCTTTTGAGCCCTCAAAATCAGAAATCAAGAGGTGAATGAGTTTGCCGATTTCAACCATATCGTCTTCTTTCATACCGCGTGATGTAACAGCAGGTGTTCCTATTCTGATACCACTTGTAACGAAAGGACTCTTTGTTTCAAAAGGAATTGTGTTTTTGTTAACTGTGATACGAACTTCGTCTAAGCGTTTTTCAGCCTCTTTACCTGTAACATCAAAGTTAGAAAGGTCAACAAGCATAAGATGGTTTTCTGTTCCGCCTGAAACAAGTCTGAAACCGCAGTCTGTAAGTGTATCTGCTAAAACTTTAGCGTTTTCAACTATCTGTTTCTGATATTCTTTGAACTCATCAGTTAAAGCTTCTTTGAAGCAAACCGCTTTTGATGCGATAACGTGCATCAAAGGTCCGCCCTGAATTCCGGGGAAAATAGCCTTATCAATCATTTTAGCATATTCTTCACGGCAAAGGATTAAACCGCCGCGAGGACCTCTTAATGTCTTATGAGTTGTTGTTGTAACAAAGTCAGCGTAAGGAACAGGGTTAGGATGAAGCCCTGCTGCAACCAAGCCTGCAATGTGTGCCATATCAACTAAGAGATATGCGCCAACCTCTTTTGCAATCTGACTGAATTTTTCAAAGTCAATAACTCTTGGGTATGCGCTCGCACCTGCAATAATCATTTTAGGCTTACATTCTTTTGCAAGCTTCAAAATTTCATCATAGTCAATCTTTTCGTCTTTTTCGCTAACACCATAGGGAACAATGTTAAAGTATGTTCCTGAAATGTTAACGGGGCTTCCGTGTGAAAGGTGTCCGCCGTGAGAAAGGTTCATTGACAAAACTGTATCACCTGGCTTTAATACCGCAAAGAAAACAGCAAGGTTTGCGCTTGCACCGGAATGGGGCTGAACATTTGCGTGTTCTGCGCCAAAAAGCTCTTTTGCGCGCTCAATAGCCAGAGTTTCTGCCTTATCTACAACCTCACAACCGCCGTAGTAGCGCTTGCCGGGGTATCCTTCTGCGTATTTGTTTGTAAGTGGTGAGCCCATAGCCGCCATAACTGCCTCTGATACGCAGTTTTCAGAAGCGATTAACTCAATATTTCTGTTCTGTCTTTCAAGTTCCTCAGCTATAACTGATGCTATAGCAGGGTCTGTGTTTTTTATGTGGTCAAACTGAAACATGACTTTCCTCCGTATTAAATTAAATTATTTTCTTTTTTTCTTTTTGTGCTGAATTTTTTTCTTTTCTGAAGGCATTTCAGGGTGAAGCTTTAAGTAAATTGCTGTAGCAACTGCATAAACAACAAAGTATACGGCCATAAGTATAAATACAGCAATAACAGCGTTTTTAGCAGTATATGCAGGAATGAGGTTTGTTACAAAACCAAATTTTGATGCATAAACAATTAACGCTGCGATAAACATACCAAGGAAAATTGCGCTGTAGTTTTTGATTTTGGGGAATTTTTTAAGCCCCAAAACAAACATTACGATTGCCAAAACTGCAGAAACTATACCAACAATACCGACAAAATTAACTGTTGAAACTGAATAGCCTGCAATAAGGAAGTTATAAACATAGAGCATAACGAGTGCTCCGCAGAGCAATGCTCCGAAATTCAAAACAACTCTGTTTGACAGCTTATCACGCTGTTCCTTTGTAATATAATTTTTCATTTTCTTAACCTTTCTGCCCAAAAATTTATTTTTCTTCGCAAGGCGGGGCAAGCCACCGAAGCAATTTTTAACTAATTAAGTTCATCGTACTCATACATAACGGCGGTGAGGGTTGCTAAACCTGCAGTTTCAGTTCGCAGTATCCTTTTGCCTAAAGTTACGGTTTTGATTTCTGCTTTTTCTAACATTTCAATTTCTTCATCAGCAATCCCGCCCTCAGGACCTATAAAGATGCCTACGTTTTTGGGAGTTTTACCTTTCAAAGCCTCTTTAATCGAGGTTGAACGTTCGTTTTCATAAGGGGCAATAACCAAATCCAAACCCTTTGAAAATTCAACCGCTTCTTTGAATGTTAAAACATCACAAACTTCGGGAATTATACCTCTTCCGCACTGCTTAACGGACTCTGATGCGATTTTGCGCCATCTTAAAAGCTTTTTATCCTCCGACTTTTCATCACGGATATTAACAACGGAGCGTTTTGCCGCAACTGGAACAATCCGTGATATTCCGAGTTCTGTACATTTTTCAATGATAAAATCCATCTTCCCCTGCTTGGGAAGACCCTGAAAAAGCGTTACAGAAACTTTCGGCTCAGCCTCACAAGGATAGCTTCTCTTTAAAGAAAAAACTACGTTTTCTTTAGATGCCTTTAAAATTTCTGCATCATAATCAGTTCCCTGACCGTCGCAAAGGGTAACGCAATCACCCTCTGAAAGCCTTAAAACCTTTAAAATATGTACCGCATCGCCACCTGAAACAGTTACGCTGTCATTTAAAATATCTTCTTTTTCGACAAAAAATTTCGGCATAAACTTTAACCTTTCTAAAATTTATCCATCATATCATATTATAACATCAGGATAAAATTTTGTCAACAACGGACAAGTTTTTTAACACATTTTTCAAAAAAGTATTGACCTAAAATGCATAAAAGTATATAATATCAAGGGTAAATATAGATATTATGGGGAGGAATTGGTAATGGCAAACATACCTGAAATGTTCGCATCAAAGGTTTTCAGTGATGCAGTTATGAAAGAGCGTCTTCCTGAAGATACTTACAAAGCTCTTAAAAAAACAATGAATATTGGTAAGCCTATCGATAAAAGCATTGCCGATGTTGTTGCATGTGCTATGAAAGACTGGGCTTTAGAGCATGGTGCCACCCATTACACCCATTGGTTCCAGCCTATGACTGAAATAACCGCCGAAAAACACGATAGCTTCATTGCGCCCTCAGGCGACGGTGAAGCGGTTTTAGAGTTTTCGGGAAAAGAGCTTGTTCAGGGCGAACCTGATGCATCAAGCTTTCCGTCAGGCGGACTTCGCGCAACCTTTGAGGCTCGCGGTTACACTGCCTGGGACCCCACATCCTATGCGTTTATTAAAGACGGCGTTTTATGCATACCCACCGCTTTTTATTCTTACGGCGGTGAGGCTTTAGATAAGAAAACACCCCTTTTGCGTTCAATGGAGGCAATAAATGTTCAGGCGTTAAGAATTCTTAAGCTTTTCGGAAAAACCGATGTTAAGCGTGTTAACACGACTGTGGGCGCTGAGCAGGAATATTTTTTAGTTGAACGTGAAATGTTTGATAAAAGAAAAGACTTGATTTTTACCGGAAGAACTCTTTTTGGAGCAAAACCGCCCAAGGGTCAGGAAATGGACGACCACTATTTCGGTACTATTAAGCCGAGAGTAAGCGCCTTTATGAAGGAGCTTGACGAAGAGCTCTGGAAATTAGGCGTTTTAGCAAAAACCGAGCATAACGAGGCAGCTCCTGCACAGCACGAGCTTGCACCTATTTTTACAACAACAAACATTGCAGCTGACCACAACCAGCTCACAATGGAGCTTATGCAAAAGATTGCTCACCGTCACGGTCTTGCCTGCATTCTTCATGAAAAACCCTTTGCAGGTGTTAACGGTAGCGGTAAGCACAATAACTGGTCTATCTCAACAGATACGGGCATAAATCTTTTAGCCCCTGGCGACTCTCCTATGGATAACGCTCAGTTCCTACTTTTCTTATCTGCAGTTATGAAAGCAGTTGACGAATATCAGGATTTACTCAGAATTTCAGTTGCAACTGCAGGAAATGATAGACGTCTTGGGGCTGCCGAAGCTCCCCCTGCCATTGTTTCAATGTTTTTAGGTGAAGAGCTTGAAGATGTTATCCGAGCAATAGTAAACGAAGACGAAAACTACGTTCACCACGGAAAAGAGGAATTCGAGGTTGGCGTTTCTGTTCTTCCTAAAATTGCAAAGGACACAACAGACAGAAACCGTACATCGCCCTTTGCCTTTACGGGAAATAAGTTTGAGTTCCGTATGCTTGGCTCTTCAGCATCAATTTCAGATGTTAACGTTGTTTTGAATACCATTGTTGCTGAGGCTCTCTGCCAGTTTGCAGACGCTTTAGAGCAAAGCCCCACCGTTGAGGAGGACTTACACTCTATCATAAAAGCAACTTTAGAAAAACATAAAAGAATTATATTTAACGGTAACAGTTACAGTGATGAGTGGACTAAAGAAGCAGAAAAGCGTGGTCTTTTCAACTTAAGAACCACCGCTGATGCACTTCCCCACTTCGTATCAGAAAAGAATATAAAACTTTTTGCAAAGCATCATATTTTTACAGAAGTTGAAATGCATTCCCGTCTTGAAATACTTTTAGAAAACTACAACAAGACATTAAATATAGAAGCGCTGACAGCCCTTGATATGATAAAGAAGGAAATTATTCCTGCAACTTGTGCATATATCAAGGATTTAAGTGAAATTGTTACAATGAAGAAAGGGATTAGAGGTATAAATTCAGAGCTTGAAACTTCTCTTCTTGTAGCCCTGTCAGATTGCTCTTCATCGCTTTACAAAAAAGCTGAAAAGCTTGAAGCAGACATAGAAACTGCATCTTCCTTAAAAGATGCAAAGAAACTGGCAGAATACTATCGCGATACAATTCTTCCCGATATGGAATCTGCAAGATTAGATGCGGACAAGCTTGAGTCTATGGTTGGCGCAAAATATTGGCCATACCCCACATACGACAAGCTTTTATTCGGAGTAAAATAATTTATACGGCGTGCTGTTTGCACGCCGTTGCTTATGTACTATGGAGGTCTTTTTGTGACAAACAATAAAAAATTCTGGGGACAGGTTTTTTCACTAGCTGTCCCCATCGCAATACAAAATTTACTCACAAGCTCATTTACCTTAGTTGATACACTTATGGTGGGTCAATTGGGAGACGTATCGCTTGCTGCCGTTGGTATGGCGGGTCAGTGGAGTTGGCTTTTGAATATGGTTTTATTCGGGATATGCTCGGGCGCATCTGTTTTCTTTGCTCAGTACTTTGGTGATAAAAACCATGACGGCATTGTGAAAACCTATGGTATAGCCATTTCCTCAGGGCTTGTAATTGCTTTTTTGTTTATGCTTGTAGGATTTTTTCTGCCAAACGGCGTTATAAGTATTTTCAACCGTAATCCCGAGGTTTTAGATTCGGGCGTAAAATACTTAAAAATTGCAGTTTTTTCATACCCTGCAATTATGCTTAATATGCTTGCTTGTACGGTGCTGCGTTCAACACAACGCGTTAAACTTCCTATGTATGTTGCCTTCGTTACAACCATTTTAAATGCAGTTTTAGACTATGGACTTATATTTGGCGCATTCGGTCTTCCTGCTTTAGGTATAGAGGGCGCAGCAATAGCCACAGTTATCTCTGCATGGTCAGGTCCCGTTGCAATTTATGTAATTATGGCTTTTATAAAAGACGATATTTTCTTTGCAAAAATGTCTGATATTTTCGGTTTTACAAAGGATATGTTCAAAGGTTTTTACAAAAAGGCCCTGCCCGTTATCATCAATGAAACAATGTGGGGCATGGGAACTCTTTTGTATAACATCATATTTTCAAATCTTGGCTACGAATACTATGCCGCCGTTACAATACTCAGAACCTTTGAAAACATTGCCTTTGCGTTCTTTATCGGCTTTAATAACGCAGGCTGTGTTATGATAGGCTCAGACATCGGCGCGGGAAACATAAAAGATGCTTTAAAGAAATCAAAAAGGTTTATCATACTGATTCCCGCAATAAGCCTTTTTATCGGTCTTTTAATAATTCTGTTTCGCCAAGAACTTATAAACATATTCAATATGGGCGAAAAAATAACAGAAAAAACACTGAATGCAGCTATGGGAATAATGCTTGTCTATGCCTTAGAGATTGCGGCACGAAATATTCCCTATGTTACAATAGTAGGTATATTCCGCTCAGGCGGTGACACGAAAACCGGCGTAAAATATGACCTTTTATGCCTTTGGGGAATATCCCTTCCCGTAACATTTATTGCGGCGTTTATCTTAAAGCTTCCTTTCGTATGGGTTTTTGCCTGCAGTTACGTCTTTGAGGACTCTTTAAAATGCATACTCTGCATCAGGCATTACTTATCAAAAAAATGGATAAAACCTGTTACTGAAAGCGGAAAAAAAGCACTTTTAGAATATTTACGCAAGACTTAAAAAATTGGCTGCGGTCAAAACCACAGCCAATTTTATTTTTTTACTATTAAATTAACCCTAACCATCGTGAGAATTTATCCCCCACAATTTTCCTTCCCAAGATCGCACATATGAGCGTCAAAGAAAAATAGAAAATCGTATTTAACGGGAAAGGGATTCCAAAAGGTGCATACCTCATAAATGTTTCCATCACGAAGATATGCGACAAGTAAATTCCAAAAGAATAATCTCCGATCGTCACCAAAAACTCACATATTTTCTTGTTCTTCGCAGAAATTTCTTTACTATTTGTAAGCCATCTATATATTATACATAGCACAACTATTGAGGTAAACATTGCTGAAAGCTTACCTGCACTTGTCGCCATACTGTAATTTCCTGCAAAATACCACACTTCACCGACAAGAATTTGAAAAACTACAGAGAACACACCCAAAATATATAGTTTAATATTAGATAATTTAATCTTAATTTTTCCGTTTGATAACATAATACCCATGTAGTAATATGTAAACCAACGTATTATTCCAAGAAAATTATACACTTCGTAAAACAGTCCTGACCTAATGTTGAATATAGTAACAAATATCTTTAATATAAGTGCGAGTGGTGTAACTAAAAAACCCAGATATTTATACTTTGAATTAGCTATTTTGCTTAAAAGAGGCGTAATTAAAACCAACTGTAAATATGTTATTATGTAATAGAATGGTCCTGTTGCGCTTCCCATAATCAGATTATAAAAAAATGAACTGTAACTTTTATGGAAAATAGTGTATATAATCGACCATATTATATATGGAATAGTAATTCTTAAAATTCTTTTTTTGTAAAACTTTTTAACATCGTCAATTTCAATTTTTGTCAGAAATCCCGACAAAAAAACAAATACAGGAACTGCGAAATTAACAAAAGGACGCAAAAAGATACCTAATTGGTTATACGGATATGTGTGAATTATCACAACGCAAAAGATTGATATTGCCCTTAAAATCTGAATTTTTACGTTTTTCATCGAAAGCCACCTCTTATATGTTCTTTTTATTATACTGCATACCCAAATATTATAACACATCTACGTTATCATTGCAAATTTTTGTCAAATTATCCCCTAGTTTATTTTTCAAATCGGTTGACACGCAAAACCATTTGTGATATAATTTCAATGATAAAATCTTTAAGCGGTACAGAGATGCCGGCAAGGTTAATATTTCGGATACAACAAAAGCGTGGTGTATCTGTATTTTGCAGTGCGTTCAAGCCTTGTCGGTCCCGATAAGGCTTTTTATTTTGAGTTTTTTACTGCTTAAAGAAAAAGAAAGGCAGGAATAGTATGAACTACTTACTGAAAGGTGCAAAAACATACATTGACGAAAATAAAAACCCCGTTGTGTCGGACAAAAAAAGTATCGACGTTAAAATTTTAAATTTAGACGGTTGTGTGGTTTTTCCATCATTTGCAGATGTTCACGTTCACTTCAGAGAACCCGGTTTTGAGTATAAAGAAACTATTGACTCAGGCATTTCTTCATCAATCGCCGGCGGATATACCGCAGTTTGTACTATGCCAAATCTTAATCCCTGCCCCGACAGCATTGAAAATTTAAACAAGCAGTTAAAATACATAGGTGAAAAGCCTTTGATAGATGTTTATCCCTACGGTGCGATAACCAAGAACCGCGAAGGCGTTACACTTTCCGATATGGATGGTATGTGCAAAAAATGTGTTGCATTTACTGACGACGGAAGCGGTGTTCAGAGTGATGACGTTATGTTTTCAGCTATGGAAAAAGCGAAAAGCTTAGAAAAAATCATCTGCGCACATTGCGAAGATAATTCCCTGCTTTTCGGAGGATATATCCACGATGGTGAGTACGCAAAAGCTCACAACCACCGTGGCATAAGCTCAGAAAGCGAATATAAGCAGATAGCACGTGACTTAGAGCTTGTTAAAAAAACAGGCGTAAAGTATCACGTTTGTCACATCTCAACCAAAGAAAGCGTTGAATTGATTAGAAACGCAAAAAAAGAGGGGCTTGATGTAACCTGTGAAACTGCGCCCCACTACTTAGTGTTTACAGATATGGATTTAATCGAAGACGGAAGATTTAAAATGAATCCGCCCATAAGAAGTATAGATGATAAAAATGCACTTATTGAGGGCATAAAAGACGGAAGCATAGATATGATTGCAACAGACCACGCACCTCACAGTGCAGAGGAAAAATCAAAGGGCTTAGAAAAAAGCGCTATGGGGGTTGTGGGATTAGAAACAGCGTTCTCTGTGCTTTATACTCACCTTGTAAAAAAAGGTGTTATAACCTTAGAAAAGCTCATTGAGCTTATGAGTATTAACCCGAGAAAAAGATTTTCTCTCCCCATTCGCGATAACGACCTTTGCGTTTTTGATTTAAACGAAGAATACAAAATTGACCCGTCGGAGTTTCAGAGTATGGGTAAAGCAACACCTTTTGAAGGAATGCAAGTTTTTGGAAGATGCGTTGCAACATTCTCAAAAGGAAAACTTGTATGGAGGTACAAAAAGTGATAAATGAAATATATGAAATAATATCAAACGAGCCTTTAACTGAAACAGTTTTCAAAATGGTTCTTTCAGGGGATACAAATTGCGTTACTGCCCCCGGTCAGTTTATAAACATTAAAATCTCAGGATTTTATTTAAGACGCCCCATTTCAATCTGCGACTATGAAGACGGGAAAATGACTATCGTATACAAGGTTGTAGGCGGTGGAACTGAGGCTCTTTCGAAAATGAAAGCAGGCGAAAAGCTTGATTGCTTAGCATCTTTAGGCAATGGCTACTCTTTAGATAAAAGCGGAAATAAACCCCTGCTTATCGGCGGTGGTGTTGGAGTTCCTCCTCTTTACGCTCTTTGCAAAAAACTTATAGCAGAGGGTAAAACTCCTACCGTTGTTTTAGGCTTTAACACAAAAGACGAAATTTTCTTAGAGGAAGATTTTAAAGCTTTAGGCGCAAATGTTATAGTTGCGACGGCTGACGGAAGTTACGGAGCAAAAGGTTTTGTAACCGATGCTATGGCTGATTTGGATTATACATATTTTTACACCTGCGGACCTGAACCTATGTTTCGCGCAATAGAAAATGTCGTAAAAACTTCAGGTCAGTACAGTTTTGAAGAGCGTATGGGCTGTGGCTTTGGCGCTTGTATGGGTTGCTCATGCAAAACAAAATACGGATACAAACGAATCTGCAAAGACGGTCCCGTCTTGGAAAGGGAGGAAATCCTATGGTAAACACAAAAGTTGATTTAAGCGGAATAACTTTAGATAACCCCATAATCCCTGCAAGCGGAACTTTTGGATTTGGCTATGAATTTGCAGAAATTTATGATATAAACGTTTTAGGAACATTTTCATTTAAGGGAACAACAAAGGATGCCCGTTTTGGAAATCCAACCCCGAGAATTGCTGAATGTACCCAAGGTATGATAAACGCAGTAGGGCTTCAGAATCCCGGCGTTGACAAGGTTATATCAGAAGAACTTCCTAAGCTTTCAAAATGCTTTAACAAAAAAGTTATGGCAAATGTCAGCGGTTTTTCAATAGATGAATATGCCTACACCTGCGAAAAGCTTGATAAAGAAGATATTGTAGGCTGGCTTGAGGTTAATGTTTCCTGCCCCAATGTTCATAACGGCGGAATGAGTTTCGGAACATCTCCTGAGGCTGTTTCAGAAGTTGTTAAGGCAGTTAAAAGCGTTACAAAAAAACCTGTTTATATGAAGCTTTCACCCAATGTTACAGACATAGTTTCAATCGCAAAAGCTTGTGAAGATGCAGGTGCAGATGGCTTAAGCTTAATCAATACCCTTTTAGGTATGAGAATAGATTTAAAAACAAAAAAGCCTGTTATAGCTAACAAAATGGGCGGTTTTTCTGGAACTGCAATTTTCCCCGTAGCTGTTCGTATGGTCTATCAGGTTTATGATGCTGTTAATATCCCCATCATTGGTATGGGCGGTATTACCACAGCAGAAGATGTAATTGAAATGATGCTTGCAGGCGCGACCGCTGTTGAAATCGGATGCGCAAACTTAATTGACCCTCTTGCATCAAAGAATATTATTGAAGATTTACCCCGTGTAATGAAAAAATACGGTATAGATAACTTAAAAGATATTATAGGAGGCGCTCACTAATGGGTAAGGACGTAATTATTGCCTGCGACTTTTCAGGCAAAAACGAGGTAATGTCATTTTTAGACAAGTTTACAGGTAAAAAACCTTTTGTAAAAATCGGTATGGTGCTTTTCTATGCAGAAGGCCCCGAAATTGTAAGAGAAATAAAGGCTCGAGGTCACAAGATTTTCTTAGACTTAAAGCTTCACGATATCCCAAATACTGTTAAAAAGTCTATGGCGGTTTTATCAAGACTTGATGTTGATATGACAAACCTTCACGCAGGCGGAACAAAAGCTATGATGGAGGCGGCGATTGAAGGACTTACACGTCCTGACGGCACACGTCCCATGCTTATCGCGGTAACCCAGCTTACCTCAACAAGTCAAGAAAGAATGACTGAGGATTTACTTATAGAAAAACCCATTGACGAGGTTGTTATGCACTACGCTAAATGTGCAAAAGAAGCAGGACTTGATGGTGTTGTTTGCTCACCGTTGGAGGCTGAAAAGGTACACACAACCTGCGGAAAAGAGTTCGTAACCGTAACTCCCGGCGTTCGCTTTGCAGACGGTGAAATTGGCGATCAGGTTCGTGTTATGACACCTGAGCAGGCTAAAAAGATTGGCTCTGACTATATCGTTGTGGGAAGACCAATTACTGCAGCGGCTGACCCCGTTGCAGCTTATGAAAGATGCATAGCTGAATTTGTTGACTAATTTACGAAAGGATAGATACAAATGAAAGAAAAAATTGCACAAGGATTACTTGAGATTCAGGCTGTTTTCTTAAGACCTGAAGAGCCTTTTACATGGGCAAGCGGAATTAAAAGCCCCGTTTACTGTGATAACAGACTGACACTCACCGCTCCCAAAGTAAGAAACGATGTTGAAAACGGTTTATCTGCCCTCATTAAAGAAAACTTTCCTGAGGCAGAAGTTTTAATGGGTACATCAACTGCAGGTATTGCCCACGCTGCAATCTGCGGTCATTTAATGGATCTTCCTATGGGTTATGTTCGCTCAGGCAACAAAGACCACGGAAGACAAAACAGAATCGAAGGAAAACTTCTCCCCGGTCAGAAAGTTGTTGTTGTTGAAGACTTGATTTCAACCGGTGGAAGTGTTATAGAGGTAGTTGAGGCTCTCCGCGAGGCAGGCGCAGACGTTTTAGGCGTTGTAAGTATCTTCACTTATGGTATGCAGAAAGGCTTAGACCGCTTAAAAGAGGCGAATGTTAAAAACATCAGCTTAACAGATTTTGACACAGTTTGTAAGGTTGCTGCAAAAACAGGCTACATAAAGGAAGAAGACATAGAAAGACTTATTGCTTTCCGCAATAACCCTTCTGACGAATCCTGGATAAAATAAAGAAAGGCGTGTTTTTATGCGACACTTAATTGATATTTTAGAGCTTTCAACTGACGAAATCTCAGAGCTTATAAAAACTGCAGAAGATATAATTGAAAACCCTGAAAAATACGCAGAGAAATGCCACGGCAAAAAGCTTGCTACCCTCTTTTTTGAGCCATCCACAAGAACAAGGCTTAGCTTTGAGGCGGCAATGATGGAGCTTGGCGGAAATGTTTTAGGTTTTTCCGAGGCTCAGAGTTCCTCTGCATCAAAGGGCGAATCTGTGGCAGATACAATTTCAGTTGTAAGCTGTTACGCTGACATTATCGCAATGCGCCACCCCAAAGAGGGCGCACCCGTAGTTGCCACAAGAACGGCAGGAGTTCCTATAATCAACGCAGGTGACGGAGGTCATAACCACCCCACGCAGACCTTGACCGACCTTTTAACAATCCACCGCGAAAAAGGAACATTTGACGGACTCACAATCGGTCTTTGCGGTGACTTAAAATTCGGAAGGACAGTCCATTCACTTATATCTGCAATGTCAAGATATAAAAATGTCAGATTTATTCTGATTTCTCCTGATGAACTTAAGCTCCCCGAATACATAATCGAAGATTTTCTTGAAAAAAACAATATAGAATATATTGAAACTGCGTCTTTAGAAGAATATATGCCCGAGCTTGACATTCTTTATATGACACGTGTTCAGCAGGAAAGATTCTTTAACGAGCAGGACTATATCCGTCTTCGCGACAGCTATATTTTAACAAAAGAAAAACTCGCTCCTGCAAAACCCGATATGAAAATTCTGCATCCTCTTCCGAGAGTTAACGAAATCTCGGTTGATGTTGACTCTGACCCCAGAGCTTGCTACTTTAAGCAGGTTTTAAACGGAAAATTTGTCAGAATGGCACTTATTCTAAAGCTTTTAGGACTGTAGGAGGGAAAGTAAATGATTATCGGACAGATTAAAAACGGTATCGTTTTAGACCATATAACCGCAGGAATGGGTATGGAGCTTTATAATATTTTAGGTCTTGATAAGCTCAACTGTCAGGTGGCAATTATAAAAAATGCCGACAGTGTTAAAATGGGCAAAAAGGATATTATCAAAATTGATGAAGTTATTGATTTTGATCTGGATGCCTTAGGTTATATTGATTCAAACATCACCGTAAATATTATTAAAGATGGAAAGCTTGCAAAACGCGAACACTTAGCTGTTCCCGAAAAAGTGGTTAACATTATAAAATGCAAAAACCCAAGATGTATAACCACAATTGAGCAGGAGCTTCCCCACATTTTCAAGTTAACAAATCCCGAAAAGAAGATTTATCGTTGTATTTACTGCGAAAGTCAGGGTAAATAATAAGGAGTATAAAAATGGATAACAAAATTATTGCATCAGTTGCGGGAAATCCCGTTTATCAGTCTGAGGTTGACGAAATGGTTGCAGCATACGCTCAGCGTGGCCAAAACTTTGATAACCCTCAGGGAAGAGAAATGGTTTTAGAGCAGATTATAGGCAAAAAGCTTTTACTTTTAGATGCCCAGAAAAACTTAATGGAGCATAACGCAGAATTTGCGGCACAGCTTAAAGCTGTTAAAGAAGAAATGCTTGCAAACTTCAATGTTCAGAAGGCAATCGAAAAAATCACAGTTACAGATGAGGATGCTAAAACATATTACGAAGAAAATAAAGCACAGTTTACAAAAGGTGAATCAGTTTCAGCAAGCCACATCTTAGTTGATTCAGAAGAAAAAGCTAACGAAATTAAAGCAGAAATTGAAAGCGGAAAGACAAGCTTTGAAGATGCAGCAAGAGCAAACAGCTCATGCCCCTCATCACAAAACGGCGGTGCTTTGGGAGAATTCACAAAAGGACAGATGGTTCCCGAATTTGACGAAGCAGCATTTTCAATGGAAGTTGGCGAGCTTCGTGGTCCCGTTAAAACACAGTTTGGCTACCACTTAATCAAATTAACCGCAAAAAATCCCGCAGGCGAAATTGCCTTTGAAGAGGTTAAAGACCAGATTAAAAATGTGGTTTTAAACGAAAAACGCCAAAAAGCTGTTACAAGCAAAATCAATCAGCTTAAACTTTTGTATCCTGTAGATAAAATGTAATTAAGACTCGCGCAAGGTAAGGAAGAATTTCTTCCTTACCTTCTTTTTTGTATTTTTTGTCTATGACGGCAGAATCACTGTATAGATTTTCTTTTTACAACAACTTTAATATGTTTGCCTTCCGCAGGAGTGACTTTTGTTTCGCCAAAAGTCACCAAAAACATTTGTCGCGGGAAAAATTTTTAATTTTCTAACTGCTCGCTCTCAAAATTTTAACGCACGCAGACATTCGCAAAATAATTTGCTCAGGTCTGCTAAATTGGCTGTGCTATTAAGGGAACTTTTGCACATAGCCAATTTACGATAAAATTTTTTCACTCTTGCAGAGAAAATTTGAAAAATGTTTTCCAAAGCGACGAAAGACTGTGCGATACGGCACAATGTACGCGGGGGTTCTTAGGGGTTGCAAAGCC